>CALUJO010000034.1 GCA_944320965.1 uncultured Bacteroidaceae bacterium
CATCTTCCTAAAACGCCTATCTGCCAATAACTTTGCTACATTTTTCTGTTTATCACTTTTTATTCGTACTTTTGTAGTAGTAAACCGAAGCCTTCAGTTACAATTTACAATGCCGGCAAACACGGTTTGCATGACAGGCGTATTTGCATATATTCTATTAAAAACACCATTAATAAAACGTATTAAATATATTTTTCTTATCTTTGCATGGTTTTCCGATAGGAAACCACTGTAAGGTATATATTCTTAATCAACATAACATCCTATCGTAATGCAAACTACTAAAAAGGCAACAATTGTCCTTGAGGACGGTACGGTTTTTACCGGCAAGTCTTTCGGTTATGAAAAGTCTACAGCCGGCGAAGTCGTATTCAACACTGCGATGACAGGCTATCCCGAAAGTTTGACAGACCCTTCTTATTCGGGACAAATCTTAGTTTCAACTTATCCGCTTATCGGCAATTACGGAGTTCCGCCAAAAGGAGATGAAAACGGACTCTCAAAGTTCTATGAATCAGAAAAGATTCATACTGAAGCTTTGGTCGTTTCCGACTATTCTTTTGAATACAGCCACTGGAACGGCGCAAGAAGCCTTGCCGACTGGCTGAAGGAAGAAAAGATTGCAGGAGTCTATGGCATTGACACAAGAGAACTGACAAAGACTCTGAGAGAACACGGCTCAATCAAGGGAAAAATCCTTATCGAAGGATGCGAAGACGTTGACTTTGTTGACCCCAACATTGAAAACCTTGTTGCAAAAGTAAGCTGCAAGGACGTTATCGAATACGGAGCCGGCAAAAAGAAAGTTGTACTTGTTGACTGCGGTGTAAAGAACAATATCATACGCTGCCTGGTTAACAGGGGAGTTACAGTTATCAGAGTTCCATGGAACTATGATTTCAACGGAATGAACTACGACGGTCTGTTCATCTCAAACGGTCCTGGTAACCCAGACCTTTGCGACGAAGCTGTTGAAAACATACGCAAGGCAATGGAAGGCACTCGTCCAATATGCGGAATATGTATGGGTAACCAGCTGCTTTCAAAAGCCGGAGGCGCCGAAACATACAAACTGAAATACGGACACCGCGGACACAACCAGCCTGTAAGACAAGTCGGAACAAACAAATGCTTCGTGACATCACAGAATCACGGATTTGCAGTTGACGACAAGACTCTTGGCAGCGACTGGGCTCCATTGTTCGTTAACATGAACGACGGAACAAACGAAGGTATCAAGCACAAGACCAAACCTTATTTCTCAGCACAGTTCCACCCTGAAGCTGCCAGCGGTCCTACTGATACCGAATTTCTTTTTGATGAATTTATAAAACTACTGTAATACCCCATTAAAACTATTGAACTATGTTACAAAAAGAAAATATAAAGAAAGTACTTTTGTTAGGTTCTGGAGCTTTGAAGATCGGTGAAGCCGGCGAGTTCGACTATTCTGGTTCCCAGGCACTGAAAGCTCTTAAGGAAGAGGGTATTTATACTGTGCTTATCAACCCTAACATTGCAACAGTACAGACATCCGAAGGCGTTGCCGACAAGATTTACTTCCTGCCTGTAACTCCATACTTTGTTGAAAAGGTTATCGCAAAGGAAAGACCGGACGGAATCCTGCTTTCATTCGGAGGACAGACAGCGCTTAACTGCGGTGTTGAACTGTACAAACAGGGAATTCTTGAAAAATACAATACAGAGGTTCTCGGAACTCCGGTACAGGCAATCATGGATACCGAAGACCGCGAACTGTTTGTTGAGAAACTTGACGAAATAAACGTAAAGACAATAAAGAGCGAAGCCGTTGACAATATTGACGATGCAATCCGCGCTGCCGAAGAGCTAGGCTACCCAGTCATCATCCGTGCAGCATACGCACTTGGCGGACTTGGTAGCGGTTTCTGCGACAATCGCGAAGAACTGCTTGTAAAAGCAGAAAAAGCATTCTCATTCTCTCCTCAGATTCTTGTTGAAAAGTCTCTTAAAGGATGGAAGGAAATAGAATATGAAGTTGTGCGCGACTGCTATGACAACTGTATAACAGTCTGCAACATGGAAAACTTTGACCCGCTTGGTATCCACACAGGTGAAAGTATTGTTGTTGCACCGTCACAGACACTGACAAACAGTGAATACCACAAACTGCGCCAGCTTGCAATAAAGATTATACGCCACATCGGTATTGTGGGAGAATGTAACGTACAGTATGCGTTCGACCCATTCTCTGAAGACTATAGAGTAATTGAGGTTAACGCACGTCTGAGCCGTTCTTCAGCTCTTGCATCAAAGGCAACTGGTTATCCTCTTGCATTTGTTGCTGCAAAACTTGGTCTTGGATACGGACTGTTCGAACTGAAAAACTCTGTAACAAAGGAAACATCAGCATTCTTTGAACCGGCTCTTGACTACATCGTATGTAAGATTCCACGCTGGGACTTGGGCAAATTCCAGGGCGTTGACCGCGAATTGGGTTCAAGCATGAAATCTGTGGGCGAAGTCATGTCAATAGGCCGCAGCTTTGAAGAAGCAATCCAGAAAGGTCTGCGTATGATTGGCCAGGGAATGCACGGATTTGTAGAAAACAAGGAACTTGTAATTCCTGACATTGACAAGGCTCTGCGCGAACCGACAGACAAACGTATCTTTGTTATCTCAAAGGCTATGCGCAAGGGATATACAATAGACCAGATACACGACCTGACAAAAATTGACAAATGGTTCCTTCAGAAATTAAGAAGAATCCTTGATACTGCCGAAGAACTTGAATCATACAGCAAGCTTGAAGACGTTCCTGTTGAACTTATCCGTCTGTCAAAACAACAGGGATTCTCCGACTTCCAGATTGCACGTGCCGTGCTTAAGGAAGGAATGAACGTTGACAACGAAAAGTTTGCTCTTGAAGTAAGAAACATACGTAAGGCAAACGGAATCATTCCTGTAGTAAAACAGATTGATACCCTTGCTGCCGAATATCCTGCAAAGACAAACTATCTGTACCTTACATACAACGGAACAGGAAACGATGTCAACTATCTTGGCGACAAGAAATCTGTTGTCGTACTTGGTTCGGGTGCTTATCGTATCGGTAGCTCGGTTGAATTTGACTGGTGTAGCGTAAACGCGCTTACAACCGTAAGAAAGAACGGTTGGCGTTCGGTTATGATTAACTATAACCCTGAGACAGTATCAACCGATTACGACATGTGCGACCGTCTGTACTTTGATGAACTTACATTTGAACGTGTAATGGATATCCTTGAAATGGAAAATCCTCACGGTATCATACTTTCAACAGGAGGACAGATACCTCAGAACCTTGCTACACGTCTTGACGAACAGGGAATAAAGATTTTGGGTACACAGGCAAGATGTGTTGACAATGCCGAAGACCGTCACAAGTTCTCTGCAATGCTTGACCGCCTTGGCATTGACCAGCCGCGCTGGCAGGAACTTACATCTATTGACGATATCCACGGATTTGTACAGAAAGTTGGCTATCCGGTACTGGTACGTCCTTCTTACGTACTTTCTGGTGCTGCCATGAACGTTTGCTCAAACGACAATGAACTGGTTGACTTCCTTAAACTGGCTGCCGAAGTATCACAGAAACATCCGGTTGTTGTAAGCGAATTTATCCAGAACGCTCAGGAAATCGAAATGGATGCAGTTGCACGAGATGGCGAAGTTATTGTATATGCAATTTCAGAACATATCGAATATGCCGGCGTACACTCAGGTGACGCTACAATACAGTTCCCACCACAGAAACTGTATGTTGAAACAGTAAGAAGAATAAAGAAGATTACAGGACAGATTGCAAAGGCTCTTGAAATTTCAGGACCTTTCAATATCCAGTTCCTTGCAAAGGATAATGACATCAAGGTTATCGAATGTAACCTGCGTGCTTCAAGAAGCTTCCCGTTTGTTTCTAAGGTATTGAAGATAAATTTCATTGAAATAGCAACAAAGGTTATGCTTGGCATACCTGTTGAAAAGCCTAACAAGAACGAGTTTGACTTGGATTATGTTGGTATCAAGGCATCACAGTTCTCATTCTCACGTCTGCAGAAAGCCGACCCGGTTCTTGGTGTAGACATGGTTTCTACAGGTGAAGTTGGATGTATGGGCGAAGACACTTACGAAGCAATACTTAACTCAATGCTTTCAGTAGGCTACAAGATACCAAGACAGAATATCCTTCTTTCAAGCGGTACTGCAAAACAGAAAGCTGACCTGCTTGAACCTGCAAGAACTCTGTTGCGCAAGGGATACAAGCTTTACGCAACTGCCGGTACACACAAATTCCTTGAGGACAACGGAATACCGTCAATACGCGTTAGCAAGCCAAGCGAAAACAGCGAATTCCCTAAAGCACTTGACCTTATCCACAACAAGGAAATTGAATTCGTTGTCAACATACCTCGCAACCTTGAACAGCGTGAGCTAAGCGACGGTTACAAGATCCGCCGTGCAGCAATCGACTTCAACATTCCTTTGATAACCAATGCACGACTTGCTTCGGCATTTATCCGCGCATTGTGCAAGATGGATGTTGATGACATCAAGATAAAGAGCTGGGACGAATACAAATAAATACAAATTCGTTTATGGTAAAAGTCAGGGATGTATCGAATATTCGATACATCCCTTTTTTATAAAATGAAATTATATATTTAGTTTACTATTTATATTCAACCATTAGTATTCTGTTAAAACTATAGCACTAATGATAAAATATTTTTTCAAATTACGTACTAATTTCTCAAAAAAACGTTTATTTTTGCAAACAATACTATATACTTATTTTAAGATAAAGGGAAACACTAGCAATATTTACGTTTAATAATTTAATTAATTATTTATGAAACAACTTACTTTTAATTTTTTGAGGCGGCAATTACTATTAATAATGGCCGTTATCGGTTTTTCAACCTCTATGTTGGCTAATACCGATGTCACTTACACTGAACCAAGTTATACTTGTGATGCAGGTAAGGATTTTGATAACCTGACACTACGTTATGCTACTGAAATGAGCCTGACATGTGGGGAATATTCAGACACATGGACTCATTCAGGAACAAGAGAGTTTTACAATGTTCTATCGGATTTTACCATTGATGCAAAAGCCGGAGAAACCGTTACTGCAAATTTCAAGGCAAATAACCCAGCTTATGAATCTAAAAACTCTGAAGACCTGAGATGGACAATTGCAACATTGCATATTGACTGGAACAGAGATGGTAATTTTGAATCTTCTGAAATCATTGCAGGCAAAACAGGAGACCAAATGGGTACTGGAAATGATATACAAAGATATTACGGTAATAGAGAATACATATTTGATATTACAAAAGATATTGTCATTCCAGAAGGCACTACTCCTGGTAAAGTTCGCGTAAGACTAAATTACACCAATGCCTGGATAGGCGATGAATCTGTTTCTGCTTTTGCAACAAAAAGTAAAGAAGGTATCGTATACGACTTTGACATAAATATCGTTGAACCTGAAGAAGTTGTAACTTACCTTGTAAGTTGGGATGGTGAAGGAGTTATGCAAGGAGGATATCTAAAGGTTGTATACGCTGACAACCAGAAAGAAGTAGAAAGTGATGCAACAGAAGTACCTGAAGGTTCCGTATTGGAAATAATTCCTTTACCGGATAAAGGTTATTCACTTAGCGCATTGTCTTATCAGGCAGTAGGTGGAACTGGCGCAAGTATCAATATTGAAGAAAAACCATATACATTCACTGTCGGAGGTGGTGGTCCAGATATGAAATATATAATCATATCAGCAGAATTCACCCCAAACACATATACGCTATCAACATCTGTAACTCCTGAAAATGGTGGTTCTGTTAGCGTAACAGACACTGAAGGAACACCTGTTGAAGGAAATCTAACCTACGGACAAACTATTGTTATTACTGCATCTGCTAATGGCGGATACACATTCAAGTCTATTGATGTTAAAGGTGCAACAAAAGTCGACGGCCAGGAAAACCAATATACTGTTGAAGGCGATGTAACTGTTACTGCTACATTTGTTGAAGATGCTCCGGTTGAAACTTGGAGTGAGGTTCATTTCAACACAATGTCAGGAAAAGATGTTGATTTTTACAATGATCCATACTATATGAATCCTGCAGAAAGTTGGTCTAAAGTCAATTCAGGCGCAACTGTAACTGGAGATAAAAATAATGGTCTATACATTAAACAACTAACAGCCGGTTATTATCTTGCATACAAATATAGAGTAGAGAAAGAAGCGACATACAGATTCTCATTCGTCCATAAAAAAGGAGAAACAAAAGATATTACAGTTAAATTGTGCTATACTAAAGATTTGGAATCAACATTTACAGACGCATCTGCTGCTACCGAAATTCCTAAAAAAGGAGGTGGTGATTCTGGAGACTTGTTCCAAAGTAATAATGTAGTTCTTGAACCAGGAGATTATTATTTTGTATACTACATTGAAACTGCTGCTACAGGTGACATTAAAGTACGTATCGCCGACTTCAAACTTGAGATGCTTGATGGTAGTGCTATTGAACCAACTCCAGAATACACAGTTACATTGAACAAACCTGAAAACGGAAATCTGTCTGTTACATATAATAATGGTACTGATAATGTAACTGTTTCTACAGATAAAGCTACAGAAGCACAGACTTTCGAAGTTGCAGAAGGCACTAAACTTACAGTTACTGTAACACCAGCTGAAGGCTACCAGCTTGCAACACTTTTACCAGAAATGACAAAGGTTGAAGAAAGCGAAAATGTTTATGAATATACTGTAACAGAACCTGTGACTATTGAAGCTACATTTACAGAAATTCCTGATACCGACCCTATTATCGGAGTTGGAACAGATAGCGCAAAAGCACCTGTTACAAGTACGGCTGATTCACCAGTATGGTTTGTTATGAAATCATCTCACTTGACTGTAACTGACAGACAGAACAGATTCATGTACTGGAATGAATCTAATAACAGACTTGAATGTACACAGCATAATGATGGTATTAAGCTTTCTGAAATATCCGATGTTTACAGATGGAGATTTGAAGATGCTGGTGATGGCAATGTTTATATCATAAACAAAGCAACAGGCAAATCACTTTTCGTTCCAGCAGATGCATCTTCAGAAACAGGAAATGCAAAAGTAAATACTCCGTTGACTCTCGAAGAAACAGGTTCAAAATGGTCTTTTGCATTATCAAGCACTATAAATCCTGCACAAGCTCTTTCAAACCAATACTGTTTCGATTATGTTGATTACACAGAAGCCGACAGAGCAGCATATTTGAACGCTATGGATGGACAGGCTGCTATACCTTACGGAATCACTATCTATGAAATGGGTGTCCAGAATGCATCAGGATGGTTCATATATGAAGCACCGGCTATCGTTAAGAATTATGATATCACTGTAAAGAAACCTGTTAACGGAAATCTTGTTATCAGCTACACTGTTAACGATGAAATGCAGTCTATAGAAACTTACAACTTTGAAAATGATTCTGAAGTATTCAGCATTGAAGAAGGTACTGTCCTAAGCATTTCTGTTAACCCTGATTTCGATTACGTACTTGACCAGATTCTTCCGGAAGGAATGGAGGAAAAGATCGGATTGGCTGGAGACAAATATTATGAATATACTGTTACTGGAAACGCTACCATAGAAGCTACTTTCAAGCCTGTACAGTATGGAAAGGTTTCTGCTGAAACACCAGAAGAAGGTACAATAGAAATTCAGCTGCACAACCCTATGATGAACAAATGGGTAGCTGCTGACGAGTTCTTCCTTGAACAAGTTGAATTCGGTACTGAACTGAGAGCAAAAGTTGAAGCTAACACAGGATACGAACTTGTTTCTGTAATGAAGAACCAGGAAGAACTTTCTACTGAAGAAGAAGGATACTACTACTTCACTGTTGACGCTGAAGAAATAACTATTTCTGCTGAATTTGAAGCTGAAGAATACACTTTGACTACAGAAGTCAACCCGGCAGAAGGAGGTTCTGTTTCTGTAACTGTTAACGGAGTAACTGTAGAAGGTTCTGTTAAGTATGGAGATGTAATCACTGTTACAGTAACCGTAAACGAAGGTTATCTGCTTGAAAGCGTTGTTGTTGAGGGAGCTGAAGAAGTTGAAGGTCAGAAAGATCAATACACTGTCACAGGCAACATTACCATTACAGCAACATTCAAGAAAGACACATCTTCAATCAACAGCATTGAAAACGGAACTGTTTACTACAATGCAGAAGAAGAAGTTCTTTACACAGGCACTGCTAAATCTGTAAGAGTTTATGACTTGAGCGGAAGACTTGTTATTAATGCTGAAAACCAAGAAAATGTAAGTCTTGCAGAACTTGCTGAAGGAGTTTATACTGCTATTATTGATGGTAAAATCATCAAATTGAACAAGTAAAATTAATTTTAAAATTATATGATTGAAAGCGGGAGATTACTCCCGCTTTTTGTTTATATATATTTTTTCAAAAAAATTATTTCTAAAATAAATTTGAAAAAAGCCACATTAACCTAAATCTTACTATATTTGCATAGGAAATAAACCTAAAATAAATAATCACTTAAATACAATTTATTATGAACAAATTTTACACTACATTATTGAGTATTGCATTTTCTGCAACTGCAATGGCTCAATACACAGAGCCCACATTTACAGCTGATAACAACAAACCTTTCAGCGATTCAAAATTCAAAGACACCTATGTAGAAAGCATAGAGCTTACAAACGGTGACATAACAAAAAACTGGGAATATTCAGAACCAAGAACATTCTGGAATGTTCTTAGCGATATGACAATGGATGCAAAAGGCGGAGAAACAATTACTGCACATTTTGTTGCTCACAGCCTTGGTGAATACAGCGAAGGAACAGTTAAGCAAGACTTACGATTTACCGCTGTAGTGCTTGCAATTGACTGGGATGGTGACGGAAGTTTTGAATTTGCACAAAAGATTGTCGGTAACACTCCTCCGACGAACAATGTGGGTGGAAATATGGATGTACTTGACTTCCAATACGACATAAAGGTTCCTGAAGATGTAAAAACAGGAACAGCAAGAGTACGTTTCAACTATACAAATGCTTGGTTACAAAAAGTAAACGAACAGGAAGAATCTATTGAACAATACACACAAAGAGCAATAAACACATGTAAAGAAGGTATTGTTTACGACTTTGACATAAACGTTACTCCAAAAGTTGTTCAAAACTTTGCAATCACAATTACTCCTAACGAAAATGCCGATATCGTTGTCAAAAACGGAGATACTCCAATAA
Source organism: uncultured Bacteroidaceae bacterium (assembly GCA_944320965.1). GTDB lineage: Bacteria > Bacteroidota > Bacteroidia > Bacteroidales > Bacteroidaceae > Avibacteroides. The sequence continues at coordinate 9,332 of CALUJO010000034.1, forward strand.
ACAGTGGTGATGAAGTTGCAGAAGGTACCAAACTCAGCGTTGAAGTAACTCCTCACGAAAACTTCAAACTTGTATCTATCATGGCTGGTGAAACAGATATCACAGAAGCTAAAGAATTTACAGTCCAGGAAGCAACAACTATAAGCGTTACTGTTAAAGAAGTTGTATATTCAACTGTATCATACACAATTGATGGCGACGAAACAAATATCAAATCAGTTGAACTTTATGATGATGCTGGCGATGAAATCAACAATAATACAAAACTTGAGGACGGAAGCAACTATTACGTTTATATTTATCCAAAAGATGAAACTGTTGAAATTACAGCCACATTGAACGGTGAAAATATTGATTTGGTTTATGAAGAAGACCTAAGTGTGTATTACTACGAAGGAGTAGTTGAAGGCAACCAGACAATAGTTATCAAAGTTCCTGGTGAAGGTACAGGTGTTGAATCCGTTGAAGTTGCTTCAGTTTACTACAACTCAGCAGAACAGGTTCTTTATGCAAACGGTAAAGTTACTGTTTATGATATGACAGGACGCGTTGTTCTTGTAAACGAAGGAAACACTTCTGTTGCTCATCTTACAGATGGTATCTATACTGCAGTTGTTAACGGCAAAGCTGTTAAATTCAACAAATAAGATGTTTATAATCTAACATAAAAAAAGCGGGAGAAAACTCCCGCTTTTTTTATTTCATATTTCAACTTATTAATAAAGACATATAGAAAGAACCATTATTATTTATACTATAAGAGATATAAACAATCAATACAATAAACTGTAAAAGCTGATTTCCGAACAAAAACATACGCACATATTTGCCCAAATACTTACTACATTTTCATTGAAAACATACAATGTTTCAGAGCAAAACATTTAACCTTTTAGGGTAAAAGACCGCAGGTTTTAACAGGACAAGGAAATATGCTTTAAACATACCGTAAATACATAAGATATATGCACAGCTATTCAGCTTTCTCTACCTTAACCCCTACTTCACGTATTCCGCGCAGTGGAGATGATGACATGAGATGTCTTATCCTGATATTGTATTTGCCCGGGGCTACATTATGGTATTCTTTGAACGGAGAAGATATTGTATATAGTCCGGTACTTAAAGTTCCGAGTCTGGCTCCATTATCGGCCGCAAGACGCAGTTCTAAAGTATCAGCCTCATACACGGTACTGTCCTTTATATTGCTCAATACTTCCAGCCAAAGATTGGCATATTCATATTCGGACGTTGAGCGCAATTCAACACTTACATCCAAATCAGGATAAGCACTGTCATTACAGAAGAAATACATGTTTACATAGGAACATGTATCCCATCCCTTGCTGTTCAGTTCGGTATATTTATAAAAGACAACATCTCTCTGTACACATGATGCTGCCATTACTGACAGCATCACAAATATAATGATTCCCCTAAAAAAAGTATTGACTTTAAGCATATCAAATTATAAACTTTCAGGCCTGCTCTTTCTTTTCCTCCTGAGGCCTTGCCTTGAAGTTCTTCCTGTTCCTGTTATTGTTTCTGTTCTTATTGTTCTTCTTGGGCTGTTCACCTTCGGCAGTATTGCCGGCCTGAACAGAAGGCTTTCCGTTCGCTGCTGCAGCATTTTCATTTACTGCTGGAGCAGACTCTTTCTGAGGCTGCTGTTTAGGCTGATTACGTACGGCTTCCTGATTTGCAGAGGCAGCAGCCTGTCCTTCTTTTGGCATTTCACGATTTGATGCGGAAGCCTTGTTTTTCTTCTTCTTTTTCTTGCCTTCCTTCTGCTTGTCAAAGCGTGTTACGCTTTCCTGTTCAAGCAGATCGGCAGGTCTCTTTTCGCTTTCACCTTCAGAAGAATTGTCAAGTTTTTCAGGCTTTATTCCTCTACGGTTAAGATTGATTACTTCAAATGCCCTTCTGCTTGGTATTGTAACAAGATTTGCGGCAAAAGACTTGTCTGTTGAATATGTAACCATTCCCGATAGTATTTCGGCCTTGAAGAAATAATAGACTGCATCTGCCGTTTCAAGTTCCAACTCACGTGAAGGAATCCTCTTTCCGGCTTCTACATATGAATCGACCTCATAGTTCAGACAGCATTTCAGTTTTGCGCATTGTCCGGCAAGTTTAAGCGGATTAAGCGAAAGATCCTGGTATCTTGCAGCAGCAGTCGAAACAGATATAAAGTTGCTCATCCATGCAGCACAGCACAGTTCTCGGCCGCATGGGCCTATACCGCCTATACGTCCGGCTTCCTGACGTGCACCAATCTGCTTCATCTCAATCCTTACTCTGAAGGCTTCAGCAAGAACCTTTATCAGCTGACGGAAATCCACTCTTTCATCGGCAATATAATAGAATATTGCCTTGTTGCCGTCGCCCTGATATTCAACATCGCCAATCTTCATGTCAAGATTAAGGGAAGCGGCAATCTGACGCGACCTTATCATTGTGTCATGTTCCTTTGCCTTTGCCTCTTCATATTTTTCCATATCAACGGGCTTAACCTTGCGGTAAACCCTTTTAATCTCAACTTCCTTCTTGCCGAGAGTTTTTCTCATCTGCAGCGGAACAAGCCTTCCGGTCATCGTAACCGTACCTATATCATGACCCGGTGAAGCCTCAACAGCCACCACGTCACCCTTTTCCAGCTTCAGTCCGTTGCTGTTTCTGTAGTATCCCTTGCGGGTATTCTTGAACTGTATTTCAACCAAATCACAGTCCGTATCATTGCCGGGCACATCTGCAAGCCAGTCGTAGACGTGCAGTTTGTTATCATGCCTGGAATATCCTTTTATACTCAAATCCATAAAACAAAATATTGTGCAGAGCGTATTCATACATCTCTGCTGATTATATATTATTATTCCCGCCTTGCACCGCGGACAGCTATTTCAACTATCATCTGAAGTGCAAAGTCAAAAAATACCATTTTAGCATTTGTATTTGCCTCAATCTGCGATGCGGCAAGTGACATCTTGTCCATTATTGAAATGACATTGTTTTCATTTATGAAGGGAGCAAAGCGTACTGCAAAGTTTCTCTCCCTGTCACTCATATATATTATGTCGTTCATATGAAAGTTGTACATGAAACTCTCGCGCAGCATGTGCTGTGAATAGGCAAAAAACGCTTTCTGCTTTTCACGTCCTATCTCCGCCATTGCTTCACTCCATTCCTTCATGTCCCTTACATTCCTCTGATACGATATACGCATCAGGCGCACAAACATGTCAAAATAGAATCCGCTGTCATTGTCAACTTCAATATTCTTAATGCATCTTACAAAATCACCGTTTGATATGCGTGCAATCTCCACCGACTGTTCATTCGAAAGGCCGTATTTCTTGGAAAGTACACTGGCAAGAACATCCGTCTCAATCGGGCGCATCGGTATAAGCTGTGCCCTGCTCCGTATGGTTCCCAGCACATCTTCCAGATTTTCCGTAACAAGCATTATACAGGTCTTGCCCATTGGCTCCTCAATCAACTTGAGAAGCTTGTTGGCACATGCTTCGTGCATCTTCTCGGGCAGCCATATTATAAGAATCTTATATCCGCCCATAGCCGATTTGAACGAAAGTTTCCGAAGAATCTCCTCGCTCTCGTTTGAATAAATAACCGCCTGTGAATTGCCGGCCTTAATCTCATCAAGCCAGGACTGGTAGGAAAAATAAGGATGTGCGGTTATGAAGTTCCTCCATTCTCCCATATACTCGTCGCAAACAGAGTTTGCACCCGAGCGTCTTGTTATAGGGAAAGCGAAATGCAAATCGGGATGTTCATATTTGTTACTTAGCATCATGCAGGAACGGCACTTGCCACAGGCATCATGCCCGTCGGGATTCTCGCACAGAAGATAACGGGCAAAAGCAAGTGCCACAGGAAGTTTTCCACAGCCCGAAGGACCATTGAACATTATGGCATGGGGAACTCTCCCCTCTTCTACCTGTCGAAGAAGAGAAGCTATAACATCTTTCTGCCCTATTATATCTCTAAAAAACATATTCTGTCCGTAAAATCAACCCTGTTTCTAATATATCTGTTCGGCAACACGGCATACACTGTCAACTGCCGAATATGAATAAAAATGAATACTTGGTACACCTGCCTTCATAAGTTCGCGGCACTGGTTAACGCACCATTCCACTCCTACTTTTGTGACATCCTCATCATTCTTGCATCCGTTTACAGCTTCTACGAGTTCCACCGGAAGGTCCACCCTGAATGTTTTAGGTACAACTGTCAGCTGCGAGATTTTGTTGAATGGCTTTATACCCGGAATTATAGGAATGTCTATACCCTCCTTGCGTATCCTTTCGACAAAATCAAAGTATTTCCGGTTATCATAAAACAGCTGTGTAACTGCATATTTGGCACCGGCTTCTACCTTTTTCTTCAGCCAATAGATGTCACTTTCTATATTCGGGGCTTCTTCATGCTTCTCAGGATAGCATGCAACGCCAAACGAGAACGGGGTTCCGGTCTTCTTAATCGGCGAACCGTCAACAAATATTCCCTGATTGAAATCATTAATCTGACCGATAAGGTCTATTGCATGCGTGTGTCCTCCAGGCTCGGGAGTAAACACGTTTTCATGTTTAGCCCTGTCGCCACGAAGAACAAGAAGGTCGTATATCCCGAGGAATTGCAAGTCAAGAAGTACATATTCTGTCTCTTCTCTTGTAAATCCGCTGCAAAGTATGTGCGGGACAACCGGTATTCCGTATTTGTTCTGTATGGCAGCCGCAACAGCAACGGTACCGGGACGGCGTCTCAGCTTTGACCTCTGGAAAATTCCGTCTCCCAAGTCACGGTAAACATATTCGCTGCGGTGAGTTGTTATGTTGATATATCTCGGAGAAAACTCTTTCATACGGTCAATCTCACGGTATATCTTGTCTATACCGGTACCCTTAATAGGAGGAAGTATCTCGAACGAGAAAGCGGTCTTATCCGAATCGTTTATCAAATCTATAATATTCATCAAAAGTTCAAGTATATATACATTTTCTCATTATGATACAAAAATAATAAAAATAGAAATACAAGTTCCATATTAACACATCGAAATAACAAACTCACACTTCATTACAGCATGCAATACTGAATAATGGAACTAAAATAGCTCTTAGAAGCTTACCAAAAATAAGAAGATAAAGACTATAAATCCACGGAATTATTATAACTTTGTAATTTCTAACTTTGACAGATAACATATTATATAACATAAACAAATAACATTCATGGACAATACACTGATTATATACAACACGCTGACCAGAAGAAAGGAAAGGTTTGAGCCGTTGCATGCCCCACACGTAGGAATGTATGTATGCGGTCCTACAGTTTATGGTGATGCACATCTTGGTCACGCACGTCCGGCAATAACTTTCGATTTGCTGTTCCGCTACCTGAAGCATCTTGGATATAAGGTCCGCTATGTCAGAAACATCACAGATGTCGGCCATCTTGAACATGACGCTGACGACGGTGAAGACAAGATTGCAAAAAAAGCACGCCTTGAGCAGCTTGAACCTATGGAAGTGGCACAATATTATATCAACCGCTACCACAAGGCAATGGAAGAACTTAATGTTCTGCCTCCAAGCATTGAGCCGCACGCTTCAGGACATATAATAGAACAGATTGAACTTGTAAAGGAAATCCTTGACAACGGATATGCTTACGAAAGCAAAGGTTCTGTTTATTTTGACGTTGCAAAATACAACAAGGACCATCATTATGGAAAACTTTCAGGAAGAAACCTTGATGATGTTCTTAATACTACACGCGAACTTGACGGACAGGACGAAAAACATAATCCCGCCGACTTCGCATTGTGGAAATGCGCGCAGCCGGAACATATAATGCGCTGGCCTTCACCTTGGAGCAACGGCTTCCCGGGATGGCACTGCGAATGTACAGCCATGGGACGCAAATATCTTGGCAACCACTTTGATATACACGGAGGCGGTATGGACCTTGTATTCCCGCACCACGAATGCGAAATTGCACAGTCGGTTGCATCACAGGGAGACGATATGGTCAAATACTGGATGCACAACAATATGATAACAATCAACGGAACAAAGATGGGCAAGTCACTGGGTAATTTCATTACACTTGACGAGTTCTTTAACGGAACACACAAGCTCCTTGCCCAGGCTTACACTCCGATGACAATACGCTTCTTTATTCTTCAGGCTCACTACCGCAGTACTGTAGACTTCAGCAACGAGGCTCTTCAGGCTGCTGAAAAGGGATTGCAGAGACTTACAGAAGCCCTTGCCAACATTGAAAAGATTACTCCAGCAGACAAGACAACTGTAGAAGTAGCAGACTTGAGAAGCAAGTGCTATGACGCAATGAACGATGACCTGAACTCACCTATCGTTATTTCAAATCTGTTTGACGCCGCCAAGGCTATAAACAATATTGTTGCAGGAAATGCTACAATCACAGCCGAAGACCTTGCCGAACTGAAAGATACAATGCGTACATTCATGTTTGATATTCTTGGACTTAAGGAAAATGTACAGTCTGGCAATGAAGGAAACAATAAGGCATATGCCGGAGCAATAGACCTTCTGCTTGAACTACGCAAACAAGCTAAGGCAAACAAGGATTGGGCTACTGCCGACAAAATCAGAAATGACCTTACCGCTTTGGGCTTCCAGATTAAGGACACCAAAGACGGAGTTGAATGGAAACTATAACAATTTAAACTTATAATAAAAAACTGTTACCTTAATTGGTAGCAGTTTTTTTTATACACTCAACAAATGGAAAAAGGAATTATATTACATTTGCAATAAAAACCATACAAAATATGATACAGATTGATGATGTTGTTGTTTCATTTGATGTACTGAAAGAGAATTTCATTTGCGATTTGTCTGCATGCAAGGGTGAATGCTGTATTGAAGGCGATGCAGGAGCCCCTGTAGAACAGGACGAAGTGAAAGAACTTGAAGAAGTACTGCCTATAGTATGGGACCAGTTATCTGAGCAGGCAAAGGAAGTTATAAACAGACAAGGTGTTGTTTATACCGACTGTGACGGTGACCTGGTTACATCAATTGTAAACGGAAAGGATTGCGTATTCACCTGCTATGACGAAAAAGGCAATTGTTTCTGTGCTATTGAGAAGGCATACAGGGAAGGAAAAACCAAGTTTTACAAACCTATTTCATGTCATCTGTATCCTATCCGTGTAGGCAACTTCGGCCCGTATAAAGCCCTTAATTACCACAGATGGAATGTATGCAAGGCGGCAACAATACTGGGACAGAAGAACAATACAAAGGTATATCAGTTCCTTAAAGAGCCGCTTGTGCGAAAATTCGGTCAGGAGTGGTATGATGAGCTTGAAATTGCTGTTGAGGAACTGAAAGAACAGGGAATGCTTTAATTCCTTTTATTTCAGCTGATGCTTGAAAAGGAAAGATACAACTTCACGGAATATCACAGAACGTGTAACATACATTATTGAAACATATATCGCTACTGCCACAACAATCTTGGTAAGTAGCGATATATATATATTGGATATCGCATCCGCAATATAAACAGCCACACCTACCGAAAGCAATGTTGCCAAAAGAAAAGGAAGTATATCAAGCATAAAGTCAATAAACGTCAAACCGATATACTTGCCGGCATAAAGCCTGAAAAACAAAATATTCAGAAGATTAAGGACAACAAACGATATTACCATAACATTTATACCGTAAGGAAAAGCAAGCACAAGGCATACAATCTGCAATATCCCCATTGCCATCGTATTCCACATATATATCTGCGGTTTGGAAAGCGAATTGAACAATCCAGTAAACAGTACCTGAACAGGGTAGAAAGCTCCCCATACGCACAATATCTTAATCAGTACAACCGAATCCATCCACTTGTCTGTTATTGTTATAACAATGAATTCTTCAGCTATTGCGCCAAGTCCCAACATAAGAGGAAATGAGACAAAAGCCGTAAACCTAAGCATTTTGCGGAAAACCTTCAGAAGACGTTCCCTGTCATCACGTGATTCACGCAGAACTGGTTGCACAACGCTGTTAAGCATTCCGGAAATTATGGAATACCCCATAACTGTCCATTTGTTTGCCTGCGAATAATATCCTGCCTGCTTTATAGAAAACAATCGACCAAGAAGCATGGAAAAGACATTATTGTTTACATGTATGAAGAACGTTGTAACAAGTAGTTTGGAACTGAATGAAAACATATCCTTCAGAGGTATAAAGTCTATTTTAAGGCTCGGCTTCCAAGGACAAAGTATCCACACTCCTATTGTTGAAAGCAATATGTAAACAAGCGTCTGACTGGCTATGCCCCAATATCCGAATCCGAACCATGCCAACACTACCCCTACTATTCCTGCCGAGAATATTGCAACAATCTGTATTATACTCCTTTCCTTTACCTTCATATTACGCATATAATGTGCATGGGCCGATATACCAAGACATGAAAATATAATGCTCAGAAAAAGATATCTTGAAAGAGGAGTAAGCTCAGGCTTATCATAAAAGCGGGCTATCAGAGGAGCACAGAAAAACAATATCAAATAAATTCCTACACCCATAAAAAGGCTGAACCAGAAAACTGCATTGTAATCTCTGCTTGTTGCTTCCTTCTTGTTCACTATTGCTGTAATGAAACCGGCTTCAACAAACATGCCTGCAATGGCTGTAAATATGGTAAGTACACCAACCATACCATAATCCTCAGGTGAAAGCAGACGGGAAAGGAATATACCGAACACGAACGAGGCAACCTGCATCATACCGTTGCCGATACCTCCCCAAAGCAATCCGCTTGCTGTTTTCTCCTTCAGACTTTTACCCATAAAATGTTTCCGGTTTTACTTTCTGCAAAGGTAGTCACTTAATTCCAATCAGATACAAATGCCTGGAAAATAAATTTACCGGCTCACCAAAGCATAATAAAAAAAGAGGCTGCATATCAATGCAGCCTCTCGATATTTAATCTGTGAAGATTATCAGTCTTTAAGTTTAGCCTTGATGAATTCGCGGTTCAAACGAGCGATATTGCTCAAAGAAACACACTTAGGACATTCAGCAGCACAAGCACCAGTGTTTGTACAGTTACCGAAACCAAGTTCTTCCATCTTTGCAACCATTGCCTTGGCACGACGTGCAGCTTCAACCTTACCCTGAGGAAGAAGAGCCAACTGGCTAACCTTTGCAGAAACGAACAACATAGCAGAACCGTTCTTACAAGCAGCAACGCAAGCACCACAACCTATACATGAAGCAGCGTCCATTGCTTCGTCAGCAACTTTCTTAGGGATAAGGATAGCGTTAGCATCCTGAGCTGCACCTGTATTTACGCTTACGTAACCACCAGCCTGCATAATCTTGTCATAAGCAGTACGGTCAACCATCAAGTCCTTGATTACAGGGAAACCAGCAGAACGCCATGGTTCAACTGTAATTACAGAACCGTTTTCAAACTTACGCATGAACAGCTGACAAGTAGTACAGCCACCTTCTGGTCCGTGCGGATGACCGTTTACATACAATGAACACATACCGCAGATACCTTCACGGCAATCGTGGTCAAATACTATAGGTTCTTTGTGTTCCCTAACAAGTCTTTCATTCAAAATATCAAGCATTTCGAGGAAAGAAGTATCACCAGTGATACCTTCCATCTTGTGATCTTCGAAATAGCCTTTAGAGTGAGCATCCTTCTGACGCCATACTCTTAATGTGAAATTTATAGTTTTTTCCATTGTTGTTCTTTAATTAAGCTTTGTAGTTACGAGTCTGAACCTTAACGAACTGATAGTTCAAGTCTTCTTTAATCATTTCCGGAGTATTGCCTTCGCCGGTATATTTCCAGCAAGCAACATAAGAGAAGTTTGCGTCATCACGCTTAGCTTCACCTTCTTCTGTCTGATGTTCTTCACGGAAGTGACCACCACAAGATTCTTCACGATGCAATGCGTCATAAGCCATAAGTTCGCCCATGTCGATAAAGTCTGCAACGCGCAATGCCTTTTCAAGTTCAGTATTCATACCAACCTTGTCACCCGGTATGTAAACCTTGCTCCAGAATTCCTTACGGATAGCTTTGATTTTTTCAAGAGCTGTCTGAAGTCCTTCCTTAGTACGTCCCATACCAACAAATTCCCACATGATAAGACCAAGGCGCTTGTGGATTGAATCAACTGATTCGTCACCCTGTATAGACATAAGTTTGTCAATACGTGCCTGTACGTTCTTTTCAGCTTCAGCAAACTCAGGAAGATCCTTAGAGAAACGAGGAACTGTAATCTGGTCAGAAAGGTAGTTCTGGATAGTGTATGGCAATACGAAGTAACCGTCAGCCAATCCCTGCATCAATGCAGAAGCACCAAGACGGTTTGCACCGTGGTCAGAGAAGTTACATTCACCAATTGCAAACAATCCCTTGATTGTAGTCTGCAATTCATAGTCAACCCAAATACCACCCATTGTATAGTGGATAGCAGGATAAATCATCATCGGAGTCTTGTATGGGTTCTCGTCAGTGATTTCTTCGTACATCTGGAACAGGTTACCGTAACGCTGGCGAACAACATCTTCACCAAGACGTGCGATAGCATATTTAAAGTCAAGGAATACTGCAAGACCTGTTGAGTTTACACCATAACCCTTATCACAACGTTCCTTAGCAGCACGTGAAGCAACGTCACGAGGTACAAGGTTACCGAATGCAGGGTAACGGCGTTCAAGATAGAAGTCACGGTCTTCATCAGGTATATCATTTGCTTTCTTAGTACCAGCCTGAAGTGCCTTTGCATCTTCCAGTTTCTTAGGAACCCAGATACGTCCGTCATTACGCAATGATTCAGACATCAAAGTAAGTTTTGACTGGAATGTTCCGTGTACCGGAATACATGTTGGGTGAATCTGAACATAGCAAGGATTTGCAAAGTAAGCACCGCGACGATAGCACTGAACTGCTGCAGAACCGTTACATGACATTGCATTTGTTGAAAGGAAGTAAGTATTACCGTAACCGCCAGTACCGATAACAACTGCGTGAGCAGCGAAACGTTCAAGCTTGCCTGTTACAAGGTTACGTGCGATAATACCACGTGCACGACCGTCAACAATTACAAGGTCCATCATTTCATAACGAGTGTACAATTCAACCGTACCCTTGTTTACCTGACGGCTCAATGCTGAATATGCTCCAAGAAGAAGCTGCTGACCTGTCTGACCTTTAGCGTAGAATGTACGTGAAACCTGAGCACCACCGAAAGAACGGTTGTCAAGTGTACCACCATATTCACGAGCAAAAGGAACACCCTGTGCAACGCACTGGTCAATGATAGAGTTAGAAACTTCGGCCAAACGGTAAACGTTTGCTTCACGAGCACGATAGTCACCACCCTTGATTGTATCGTAGAAAAGACGATAAACAGAGTCACCGTCGTTCTGATAGTTCTTAGCAGCGTTGATACCACCCTGTGCAGCAATTGAATGTGCACGACGTGGAGAGTCCTGGATACAGAAATTCAATACCTTGAATCCCATTTCGCCAAGAGATGCAGCAGCAGAAGCACCTGCAAGACCTGTACCTACAACGATAATATCCAAACGACGCTTGTTTGCAGGGTTCACCAATTTCTGATGAGCCTTATAGTTGGTCCATTTCTCAGCCAAAGGACCTTCAGGTATTTTAGAATCTAATATAGTTGACATATATGTATTCTTCTTTTACGTAATTAAATTGGTTGATTATAAAGACTTGATGTAGAATGCAACAGCAACTACTGCAAAGCCAAGGCAAAGCAATGTTGTATAGATGTTTGCTATTGTTTTCCAACGGTTGAACCAGATATCATTGTTCCATCCAAGAGTGTGAAGTGCACTCCAGAAACCGTGAGTCAGGTGGAACCAGATTGCTACGAACCAAATCAGATAAAGTACAACGACAACAGGATTGCTGAATGTTGCAACGATGAAAGAGTAACCGTCATGTACGCTTACACCGCTCAAATCATTTGCAGAACCAAGAACGCAAGCTGCTACGTCTGCAGTTTCTTTTCCAAGGATTTCCTGAAGCTGCATGTTGTACCAGAAATGATAAAGGTGGAAACAAGCCACGCCAATTACAATGATACCAAGAACAAGCATGTTTTGAGATGCCCATTCAACACCTTTAGGTTTATCAACTACTGCATAACGTACGTTACCGCGTGCACGTCTGTTCTGGATTGTAAGCCAGAATGCGTAGATGATGTGAACAAACATACCAAATGCCAGAACCAAAGTTCCAACCAGTGCATACCAGTTTGCTCCAAGGAAACCGCATACTGCGTTGTATCCTTCAGCAGAGAACAGGGCTACAAGGTTCATTGACATGTGAAATGTTAAAAACAGAATTAGGAATAGTCCCGAGATACTCATGACTACCTTCCTTCCAACAGTTGAACTACTTAACCACATAAATTTAATTTTAGTTATTTAATTATTGAATTTATAATGTTCAAACACAATTATTCATATTATAACATAGTGCAAAAGTAAGGTAAATAGAAATACCATACAAGCAATTAAGGAATTATTTCTTTAATGGCTGGATGTATTTGAGAGTGGTTGTGAGTGTGGATACGCAAAGTTCAACCTTAGCTCCAAGGACAAGAGGTTCATTGTCTTCTGTATGTCCTACCGGGAAACCGAAACATACCGGAAAATCATATTGGGCAATGATGTCGGATATAATTCCATATGTGTTTTTCCCCATTGACATGTCATCTTCGTATCCGGTGAAACTTCCTATGATAAGACCGGAAATATTGTCGAATATTCCTCCTATTTTAAGATTCCAGAGCATCCGGTCGATTTGATATGGACGTTCGCCCGTATCTTCCAAAATGAGAATCGTGTCTTTTGGTATATAATCATATTTTGTACCTCGCAATCCGTTTAATACGGCAAGATTACCTCCTTTCAGAATTCCTGTTGCATGTCCTGTTCTGTTTAAAAGGTTGCCCGGCGATGAGTATTCGACTTTCCTTCCTTCGAGAATATCAAACATGTGACACACATATTTGTCTCCCCATCCCTGTTCTGTAAGATGTTTAAGCATAGGGGCATGCATTGAGGCATAACCGTGAAACTGCAGCATGGCATGGATTGCCGTTATATCGCTGAAACCTATAAGCCATTTGGGATTTTTCCTGAATCCTGTCATGTCTATATTGTCAAGAATCTGAATGGCACCGTATCCGCCACGGCTACAGAAGATGGCTTTTGTCTCTTGGTCGTTAAAGGCTTCCTGCAGGTCAGACAGACGTTCTTCAGCTGTACCGGCAAAGCGGAAATATTCGCATTTTGCATGTTTCCCGACAATTACTTCGTATCCTGCATTTAGAAGCATTTTTTCTGCATTGTCTATTATTTCAGGGGTAATGGCACCGGAAGGTGATACAATCCTGATTCTGTCACCTTTCGAAATCTGGGAGGGAATTTTGTTTTTCTGTTCCATGACATTTATATTATTGCTACAAATTTATATTTTTATGTGTTATTCCGCATGGATAAACAGAAAAAAGCAGGAGTCAGAAAAACTCCTGCCTGAGCCTGGGGAAGTGTCTATTGAAAAATGTTTTATTCCTCAGGAACAATTGAAAGTGATACGGGGACATACATTGAAGGAGTAAAGCTCTTGAATTCTTTGCTTGCATAATCATTCTGAGTGTAACTGTTCCTTTTTACACCTCCAAAACAGTAGATGGTTCCATTTATATTTTCTCTTTCACCTTCGAAATCTTTGGTAACTATTAGTTTCAACATCTCGGAAGTTCCGTCTTTTGAAATTTTATACATTGCCTTGTCACTTACTATATATGCATAACCGTTATCTGCACCTGCAAAATAGACATCGGATATCTCTGAAGGGATACTGACTGTCTGTAATCCGCTTTCTTCAATCCATCCGATTTTTTTGTTGTCAGAATCAAATACCCATAGATTGCCTTTTTCGTCTGTAGTATAATCTGAGTATCTTGATATGTTTGCCGGCATACTCTTCTGATGTTCAATATTTATATAATCTCCTTCTTCGGATAATGAATAAACATCAACGTATTCGTCAGACAGAACGTATAAATCGTTTCCTTTAACCTGAACTCCGATTGCATATCTGTCAATATTTCCTACATATGTCCATTCGTTGCCGTTTAGTACAGAAAGGGATCTGTTTGCAAAAGAGAATATTTTCCCGTTCCATCCGAATCCTACTCCTACTGCCGGTAAATCTGGGAGGTCTGTTTCCTCTCCGGTTTCGGTGTCATAACACTTGAAGTCTTTCGTAGATTCACTATGTCCACCTGTTCCTCCCCAAGGATTTGAATATACAAGTCCTCCTCCATAATAAATCTTGTTGCCTACAACAAAATGCATATCGGCCGAGCCTTCATTTTTCAAATCATTATACAGTCTGAAAGTGTCACCTTGCCGGATAACAAGAGTATTTGATGTACGTATGCCGTCAACTGTAAAGAACCCTCTAAGTTCTTCTTTACCTTCAACATTTATATACGGAATAATATCCTTATATTTATTTGCCCCGACTGATGTAGCCAATACTGTTCCACCTGTAGGCTGATAATGCAAAAAGTCGCTTTCTGAAGGAGAGTCAATTGTTCCTCCATTATTGCCTCCGAACAAAGTGCAGTGTATTTTCCCGTTTTCAAAATAGAATTCAGTAAAGCATGCAGGTTTTTCAGCATTGTCGTTTCCCGGTTGTTCTATTTTTATGGTTTGTGAAGGCTCAATACTTGAGGTGTCAGACTTGAAAGCTTTTGAAGATATGTCAGTATAGATTCTTATTTCTCCTGTCCTAGGTTCGGGAGATGTGTTGTATGCAGCTATAATGTCAACAGTTTCACCGCCTGTACCTCCCATGTATGACAATTGAAGCCATTTATCGTCGGTTTCTGCATACCAGTTACCACCAGATTGAATTGTAATCGGTTTGACTTCTCCTTGTACTGAAAGAGAGTAATTGTCATTACCATTGTTGCCGTTACCGCCTGGTGTAATTGAATTATCGTCTTCTTCACACGAACTAAAGCTTGCCATGACAGCAATCATTAGAAAAATAAAATAGTTCTTTTTCATATAAATTCTTATTAGTATTATAATTATTTATATTATCGGTTAACGTCTTAAAAATAGACAATAATCATTTTATTCAGTGTTCAATAGGTAAAAAACATATTATTTACTATATAAATATTTTTATTTATACAGTAAAAGTTTTTTTGTTATATTGAAGTATTTTTATTATGTGGCTTGGGGGTATTAATCCTAAATCGTTTATATTGAAATTGTTTTATTTTGGTATACTTGATATATTATTTATTATAGTAGGCTATTTAAAGAAAAATGCAAGATGCTAAAATAGCAAGCAAAGAGACGATTGGAAGTATACATATAATACCGAATAATAATATTCGGTCTAATGACTATTAAAAATTTATAGAAATAAATAATAATAAAAGATAGTGGAAAACAATATCCTGATTACCTAATAGTAAAAATATTAGTTGCTGTTATAAATAAGGATTTCAATAGAGAATACACATATTACGTTTATCTTATTGTCAGTAATTACAATATATGTATCTTTTCATTTTTTTATTTTCTTAGAATGTTTATACAAAGTTGTTATATTTAATTAGTTATAGCTTTTTAGGGATAAGGAGTAAAGCTTATTAACTTATGAAATTCTTGTTGCAATGATTTTTAAGAAGTAGAAAGTGTATTAAAAACAAAGTGCCTAAAATCTATGAAGTTTATAGGACACTTTGTTTTCAATGAGGAATTTTTAAGCAAAAATTATTAAATGAATGTCCGCAAGTTGCCAATCAATAAATTCGATGTTTAAAGTTCGCCCTATACGTACATGCGCAAAGTTC
>CALUJO010000035.1 GCA_944320965.1 uncultured Bacteroidaceae bacterium
TAAGACTCGACCACTGAATACACAATGGTCGAGAGGGATATTTTTATATTTTATCGAGTTTATCGGACAGCAATATAAATTTTTAGTTTCACAAAAGGATTGATACTGTTTTAATATACATGGATAAATATCTGTCAGTTCTGCTTTTAACTGAAAAGCATGAATCAAAGTATCCTTCTACAAAAATAATCCCCGTCAGAGTTGTTCTGACGGGGATTATTTTCGATTTATAGCTTATGTGTAACACTTGCAAATTATCTTACATGCACCTTAAACACTTTTGGTTCTCCTTCGTTAACCAAAATCTGTACAAGATAAACACCTGACTCGCATTCCGTAAATCTTTCAACCGGAGATACCGCCTTTCTTGCTGCAACCATCTTGCCGGAAGCATCATACATTCTGATATTCATACCGTCAGCAAGTCCTT
This sequence comes from uncultured Bacteroidaceae bacterium, assembly GCA_944320965.1. Taxonomy (GTDB): domain Bacteria; phylum Bacteroidota; class Bacteroidia; order Bacteroidales; family Bacteroidaceae; genus Avibacteroides. The sequence continues at coordinate 431 of CALUJO010000035.1, forward strand.
CAACAATAACCGCTCCATAAGAGTCTGAATATACATTGAGGTTGCTTCCGTCATTCGAGCCGTTAAGGTTGAACTGGATTGTAAATCTTCCTGTAATATCACCTGACTCGGCTGAAGTAAATTCATAAGGAGCATCAAGCAAATCAACTACGTTTCCGTTCGACTTGTCTGTCAATACTACTGTTTCATATTCTGCAGCGTCACATTCTTCAGGAACGGAGATTGCAAACATTCCTGCTTCCTTGATATTCAGTCCAACAGAGACAGTTCCCTCAATATCAACAGCAGACAACATTGAATAGCGTTTTCCGCTTCTTTCAATATAAATCTGAGAAGCTTCATCACTTACACTCATCATCTTGACACCGTCTGCAGCCATATTGAATTCTGAAGAAGATTCTTCTGTAGGAACAGCCTTCAATGACATTTCATCCTGTACGTCAGTGGTAGATTTAGAAATTCCAATTACAAGAGTTCCAAATTCATTTATATTCTCATTCTTTTCATTTGTTCTTTGCGCTACTGAAAAAATTTCTCCTGTCTGCAATGTAGCAGTCTGAGTCAGAACTGCACTTCCTGCTTCAATAGAGCCAGAAGAAGTCATTGTATTGACAGATACATATGTATCGTTATTCTTTTTATAAATAACACGTCCATATTCCATATCGTCATAATTCATTGCACAAAGGAATGGGGAGCCGAACATATTCCAACTCATATTCTCAAGATGAGTAAACTTAATAGAATTATCATCACTTGAACTCCATGGCTGCATATTGTTATACTTCATCAAATATACATCTCGAGATTCATCAGCGCTTTCCTCATACCAGTCTCCATACATTCTTACAGTTGCATCCGAAGCAGACTGCATCATCATACCTATTCCTCCCTTAATTTGAGAATCCTTCCATGCTCCGTTTTTGTCATTGAACTTATAATCATAAGCAGCACGTTTTTCACCATCATATGTTTTTACAGAGACGCCATCATTTCCTTCAACCTTTACTATATTAAATGGCATATATGACATATCCCAATGATGATTGTCCGCATTCAACTGTCGTTCAACGGCAAAATTTGTCAAAGCAATATTGTTGCCATTACTCCTCAAACCTGCTCCATGCTTCAATAATACAAATCCGGCATTAAATATCCTGTCGTCATTATAAAGCCCTTTCGCCAGATCAAACTCTACATTATTTTCAACATACAGCACATGTTTGTCTGTCATATAATTTGAAGACGTCAATGTATTGTTTTCTGTTATCTTCCATGTCTCAAAGCATCCGAAATCAACCTTACCACGTAATCTTGGAGAACCGGACAAATCCCTTGAATGCCCAGCCTTTGATATATAAGAAGAAATATCATGCGAATCTATATTGTCAATAAATGGAGAATCTTCATTTAACTGATATTTCCATATGTCATATGTTACATATCTGTTAGTTACAGCATTTTCTATAACATTAATTTTGTTTACAACATCCATCATGTGTGGACATGTTACATTAACAGCATAACCGTTACCGGTAAGCTGTCCATCAATAAATGAATTATAAACAATACCATTTATTCCAATATTTGCATCTCCGGTCAAAACAGAAGTTGAAATCATTGCATTATCTACATTTATTTCACCGCTCAATTTGAATCCGTCAATCAGACATGATTCTCCAGACAATTCAAGGCCTTCTATCGAAGACATATTGTCTGATAAGACAGATGAACGCTGTTCAAGTAATGTAACGACATCAGTTCCCGGTTCATCATTCATACCTCCATAGACTCTAACATTTGGCATAGAAAGATGAATGTCTTTTACATTATTAATATCCTTATGAACAAAGACAGTTGCAATCTTACCGGCATTCTTATTGGAATAAACAGCAGCAAGGTCAATCGCTCCCTGCAAGTCTCTTATAGGATTCTCCCAACTTGAGCCAGATCCGTCTGTATTAACAACATTGTATTTAACAAAGACTATAGGTTGCAATGCTGCATTATATTCATAGGCACCAATATCCATTAAATTGTCTGTTGTACGAATATTGCCTCCCAAATCCTTGTCTGTTTCTGAAGCATTTTCTCCTAACAGATTATTATACCAAGTTGCATTTGCCAAGTTTACAAGTTTAATACTTGGACGGATCATATAGTTTCCATTATCAGGATCAACAAAATTTGGTCCATTCAGAATGTCATTGTTCATGACATCCCCTAGATTGACATTACATTTTGTTGCGTCTTCTATAATTTCCTGTCCAGATTTCCATGAAACCGAATTGTATATTTCAGGCATTCCCGTACCAATTAAAGCAGAGATGTTATTAGCAAAAGTTGCATTCACTATTTTCGTTCTTGTACCGTTTACATACAAACCATTTTCATTATCTGCAAAAAGTGTATTGGCAAATAATGTATTTCCATTTGTTCCTTCAATATATGCACCTGTACCGGATTCTCTGAATGCCACATTTTTAAGATTCAATGTTCCACTTGTATTCTGGGCATATAGACCTTTCTTTCCACCTTTAAACGTAATACCTTCAAATATCAGTTTCTTTCCATTTGTATTTACATAGAATACGGCTTCAACACTTTCGGACGGCAATGTAGACTGGAATACCGTAGGATTTGAGAAATCCTGATTTCCATTTTCTGCATATGAGCCAATAATCTTCAATGATGTCACATAATCATTAGTTGGACTTAATACCGCTTTATAGGCAAAATTTTCAATATACAACTGAGACTGCGAGAATACTCCTCCTCTTATATAGATCTTCTTGTCCGTACTCTTACCGCCTTCAGGGCTTGACAGTGCAATTATGGCACCTCTCAAATCAGAAGTTGCATTACCCCAACTGTCACCGGAACCATCACCACTTTCCTCAAGATCAACATAAATTTCATCCATCATCAGGAAGTGTGCCTTATACTGATATTCATAAACTCCAATATCAATTTTCTTAGGTTCCGGGTCTTCACCTTTTAAAGGTCTTGGTCCCTTATAACGGTAGTAATCGTCACCATCCATATAAGAATTTATATATTCTGGTATATAAGAATTAATCCACTCCTTGTATGCACCTGTTGCACTTGAATAAGCGTCATCAGAAATTTCATAATCCAACTGTCCATTACCAGCATCTGTAAGAACTGAAATAGAAGACGGATTCCATTTAGCATAAATGTCATAGCCGCTCATTCCGGCAATATTAGAAGGAGCAGCAAAACGTGGACCTGTTATAGACATATTTGTCTCATCAAGTTTTATATTATTGCTTCCCGTAATATTATTGTCAGAAGCAGAATAACTTACTTGCAATTCTTCTGAAACAGCCATATCACCTTCTCCACCCCATATCACACTGTTAACGATCTCTCCTCCATGAGGGGCATATACGGCAGAATAATTCACAGCCTTGTTTCTTACAATAGTATTATTCATCAAAGAAATTGATACATGTCCGGACAATTCACTTCCACTTGTAGCAATGGCTCCGCCCAAGCCGTAAGTTTCATTATTTGCCCATAAGGTATTTATAGCCTTAAAAGATATATCCCTATCATAACCGGACATATATACAGCACCGCCTCGCACATCCTGAGTTGGAGCTGTTTGTGGATTGTCTACGGTTCCGTTATTGGCTATTACAGAACCGATTATAGTAATATCCGCATTTCTTGAATAAATAGCACCTCCCCTGACACCTTTACAATCCATAATACGGCATCCTTTAAGAATATAAGGTACGCCATTTGTATAAATAGCTCCTCCTCTTCCAACTTCATCTTTCTCAATTGCACCCGACATTACATTAAATGTTTCACCGTCTTTAATTGTAACACCATCAAGCAACACACCTTTACCGTCTGTACTCTGGTCACTATAAACCACGTGGTATGCATTCTTTATCTGGGAAGAAACATTTATATCACCTGAAAAGACTGTCTGATTGGCAAATTCCCAGTCTTCATTTATACCGTTTCCATTAAGGTCCGAATAAGCTCTTTTTGCAAGTATTGTTTTCAAATCAGTATTCGGATCCAACATAATGTAACCGTCATCAGTCTGAACAGAAGAAATTTGATAAGAATATTGCTCTTGACCGGTAAATCCACCGTAAATACTTACCCCTGCAGGTATTACAAAAGAATTCTGACGTTGGTCTATTCCTTCCGTACCAGCATCTGTACGTCTGTAATTTGGCTTATATGTACCACCGGATACCAAAATTTCAAAATCAACATTCTTAAAAGACTCTACAGCCTTAACCCTTCTTATATACTCTAAAGCATCATCAAGCCAAGATAAAGGTGAATAGAACGAACGTCCGATGCACTCATCAAGACTTTCAGATACCAAAGAGTTATTTTTCTGACTTACAAATATTCTCCTTATTATCTTGTCTTCTGAATCCGGTAATGGAATAAATCCTCCATCAAAAGCATACGCGCCTGCATCTATACGCAAAGAATATGTATCACTTCGCGCATTCCCGTTCATATCAAAGTCTGATATGTCAAGAATATTTTTAAAATGATTTTGATATTCTTTTTCCATACCATGCTTTACAAGTTCAGAATAAGCTTTAAGACGTCTGAATTTAGCAAAATACAAAGCCTCGTCTGACTGCATTGAAGAGTTCTCCAAGTTTGAAGGCAACTCATAAGTCTCAACAAAACAATGATTAAATGGATACAACTCCTCTACGGAATTGTCTGACAATTCGTAAAAGTTATTATCCTGGTACGTCTGACTTACAACACCGCTTATATTCTTATCTGAAGCTGAATTATTTCCCCATATAATAGTATTTGCGAACATAGCGGCTCCATCTTCCAGATATACTCCACCACCTGCTTCCAAAGCCGTATTGTCTGTAATGGTATTTGATATAAGGTGAGCTCTTTTATCAGGACCTGCATCCGTATTGTCTGCAAAAATACCGGCTCCCTCGTCTGCCTTGTTATTGAATATACCACAACCGGAAACTGTTGCTCCAGGCATCAGATAAAGACCTCCACCTTGAATTGCCTCACAATCCGATATTACACAATTTCGGATATGCCCCCATTCCGGAACAATTGCACCTCCTCCAATTGTATTTTTATTGCCGGCTCCTGCCATGGAGTTTGCCTTACCGTATTTCAGATACAAGCCATCAAGTGTTGTTTTAAGATTGCCTGTACCTGTTTTTTCTCCAAAAGTAACAACATGATAACCTTCAACAGTCTGTTCTCCAACTGTAGCAACAGAAGAAAGGATTGTCATATTGGTATAGGCGTCACGTTTATCATTGCTCCAGTCTGTACTTTCATCATCATATCCACCCATAACTGTTACACCATAAGGAATTACAAAAGTATAACTCTTCGGGTCATTTGGGTCACTTAATGCATTGGCATGATAAACAAAACTTTCACCTTCATATCCTGCAATCTTTACTGTAGCAGTGTTTCCGGCAAGTACACGACGACCGGCAGCATTCAAGATATCCTGCAGTTTCATTGCACATGCAGCATTAGATGGTGAAGAACCTTCAGAATTACCTGAGCCGTTTTGTGTCACATAATATATTCCGTTCACATCGCATAGGATATTTTCCTCATTGAAACGTTCATACGCACCGACATCAATGGAACAGTCCTTTATACGATCAGTAAAATCAACATCAGTATATGGAAGTATAACAGGTTTGCCTTGATAATCATTTCCAAGGTTCTCTTCTCCATTATTAAGACACCATGTTGTAGCATTCAATCGATAGTTGTTATTCTTCTGTGCCTGTGAATCTTCAAACGGAATTGCCAAATTAGTTCCTATCTGGGAATTCTTTATCTTATTCTGAACTGCTGCATCCAAATTTGAAGCTGTTTGAACATAACAGTTCCATGCACCGTTGAAATTGTTTACCGATGAAACTCCAATAGCCTTTCCGCTATTACCGTAAAATATAGTATTATACAGTTTCAATGTAGTTGTTGTTCCTGACGAAGCCGTCCATTGGTGCAAACCTCCTGTTCCATTTGATTTGTTATAGGCAACTGTATTGTTATAGAACATTGCATCCTCTATAAAGATTCCACCACCGCTGGTTTTTGCATAATTATTGGCAACCAATGTATTATAGCTTGTACCAAGAATCATATACATACCACCTCCATAACTTTCATCAGAATTGTTTGCATTATTCAATACAAAACAGTTTACAATCTTGCTATTATCTCCGTCACAATAAATACCTGCACCACGTCCTGCATTGTTATGGGCATTTATATAATTGTCGGTAACCACACAATTCTGCAATGTAACACCACGGAACATGCGAACCCCTGCTCCGCCATCACGGTTTGCCTTATAATCAGTATAGAAGCCATGACGGATTGTAAAGCCATCCCACATTGCTCCACTATACCCTATATAAGTACCGTTTTGCTGTCCTACAGAACGATTGTAACGGTAAGTATTGGAAGCATTTTCATCAGCTCCTGGAACAGAATTTCCATAACCGTTATTAATCCAATGCTTACTCCAATCACCCAAAGAACGCCCCCAATTCCAATAGTTATAAGAACTTTCTCGTCCAGTTGGAGACATGGTTGGAACGCAAACATCAGGCTGATACAATACCGGCTTACGCGTCCTTTCGGGAAGATTAGCTGCTGGATTTGCTCCAGGATTACCTTGACTATTATAAGTCCACGGCTTCACCGATTGAATCTGAATAATTGTTTCATACTTAGTCTTGTCAAGACCAGCATCAGCAATATTAGCCGGAATATATTGCGAAATCAAAGGATGACGGTCACTTTCTCCTGGAATACCTTCATTTGGAAATCCTCCCAAAACATCAACCTTATCGCGTATAACAAAACCCTTATAATCGGTATAAGTACCACCGGCAACCCAAACAGTGCGTTGTTTTCCATCATTAGAAGCAGCAAGAGCAGCGACTTCAACTGCATACTGAAGACCACCAACATACCTCTCCTGTCTGTTATTTCGTATATTGATACCATTTGCTCCGGTAACATGTGTTACACCATCGTGGTTTTCCGTCTTATAATTTACATTGCTTGTAGTTAAATTCTGCTCATTCAAATGTTCATAGAACAGCTTGCTTGCTCCTGATGTTTCTGCATAAGGTCTAGAAGTTGCATCATAAAAGTCTAAATACCTTGAATCTGTTGTTGGTATTCCAATATTGGTGTTAGACGTAATGTCATAAATCATATTACCAGCAATTGCATTGTTCCATGAACTTCCGTCCTTAAGTCCGGCACCGTTTTGTGTTACATAAATGACAGTTCCATTTTCAGGCAGATTTGCCTCATAAGCGCCACGGTCAGAAGCACCTCCCAAACTGCGTTTGTTCCCTGCTATATCAAATTCTATTCCAGCAGGAACATCTGCATCAGCAACAGTATTGATCAGTAAGCCTGATTGAACAGAACTTGTCAATGGGGTAAAATCAGAATAACCACCAAGGTAAGTATCATATCCGAGTGTTGCTCCTGCATTGTTTGTCGGATTTGTAAAGTTTTTATATCCTTCCGCTCCTGTTGAAGCCCCAGTAAAATTATTATTTGAAGTATTACCCGCAGCAAAAGAAGACTGTCCTATATTCTGTGGTGCAGCTCCAATATTATTGGCTACAGTCACAAAATTCAATGTCAGATTTGAACAGTTGATAATCTGTTCAGTTTCTGTAGCATTTGTATTATTGTTAACCACACAATTGGTCATTGTCAGCTTTGCATCGCGCGCATCAATTGCCGCTCCCATATAAGCGGTATTGTTTTCAAAAATAGAATTCTTTATACTTACTTCCGAACCTTCTCTTACAAGCATTCCTGCCCCGTATTTCAGATTTGCCCCAAGGGCATAGCCGTTTATAACATGAATCCCGTCAAATTCGACCTTGACATTTTTCTCTACAGTTATACAATGGTAAAGTCCTTCATTCAAATTCTTGCCTGATACGTTTCCATTAATTACAGTTCTATAAGCCAAAGGATTCCATTCACCATGATTAGTTCGAGAGAATCCCCCTTTAATTAGGAGTTTTGAGCCACTTGCCATTTCAGGTATTTCGATAGTAACTGTTTTCGGGTCAATATTTACAGAAGAGAAAGCCGGTGATATATCATCTTCCATTACATATATTTCCAGACTTCTTCCGTTCACAAAACCGGCATCGAGCAATGACATATATTCAACAGCTTCATTCAGTGACCTGTAAGCAGTTGCCCATGATTTTCCCCGATGTTCAACTTCGGTGCATCTGGTATCAACATATATACGAATATAAGAATCTGTTATCTCAGGTTCTATAACTGTTTTCTGAATAGAGAATGCACCAATGGCTGGTTTCTGGGCAAATAAATCTCCCCTTATATCAAGTTCTGGAGCAAGAAGGACTTCACTTGGCAACAGTCCGAACTGCATACCTTTTGCTCTCAAGTTAGAGCCCTGTACCGGAATCCAGAAATAGTCAATATCTGTTTTATCGCCAATAACACCAGCAACAGAAGGCATACCATCTGCAATAAATCCCGGATCAATAAGACCTTCTCCAGCAAGATTCTTTTCTGTAAGGGAAACCATATTCTGCTGAAGGGTATTGTTCCATATTATATTGTTCATGCTTGAAACTGCAGAATTGAAAAACCCGACATTTTCAGTTGTTGGATTGCTGGCATATATCTGCACATTTCTTTCATTTACAAGATTATTCCAAAATACACTGTTTATAACCTTTGCATAAGCATTTACATAAAGTCCTCCAGTATGCGAGGCCTTTCCTGAAGCATTATCAGTCGCGGTAGGCGTATTGTTATTTGTAACAGTAGTATGCATTATTATACCTCCATTATTACAAAATACAGCACCGTTTCTTACCGATGTATTGTTACTTACTACAGAGGTTGACAATATCTGATATTCCGGATGATTTTTTCCGTCAGATTGAAGAGCATTGTTATCAAGGAAAATACCACCACCGTCCCAAGCAGAGTTATTTGTTATAACAGATCTAGTAACAAATCCCGAATTGTCAACATATATACCGCCGCCTCTTGTTTCGGAACTGTTATTGAACACAAGACACCCTAAAACACGTCCGCCTTTAAGATAAACTCCACCTCCATCAGACAATGCCACATTATTTCTGATAACAGAATTGTTCAGATAAGCATTTGAGCCTTTTATATATACACCAGCACCATTTTCACTGGAATAAGTGTTTGAGTCACTTCCATAGGCTTTTCCACCTTCAATAATTACACCGTCAAGTACAGTTATTGATTTGAAATCGTTTTCACCATTAAGTGGAGCAAACCATACAACATGTGTTGAAGTTCCTGATAAAGACCATTTGTTATCTTCAGGAATCCATGTATTTTTCCCGTTGAAAGTATTTCCCCTTAATATAGTCTTATTAGTATAATCCCATGGCATTCGTGAAGTTTCATTCTTCAAACGTTCGGTCTTGCTGGTTTCATCGCCCTTAAAACCTCCATAAACACTTATTCCGTCACGCATTCGGAATGAACCTGGAGAATCCATACCGTCAATAAGCTCGGTCGGTTCATAAATACCGGCAGCAATCCATACTTCACCTGCCACTCCAGGACGTTCGGCCAATGAATTGATTGCCTTCTGAACCGTCTTATAGGCTTCCGCCCACGAAGTTCCCGAATTTTTGTCATCACCGTCAGTCCGCACATATCTTATTCTGGAACTAGGCACAACCTGAAACTCATAAGCATTGATATCTATCGAACCTATTATTCGTGTATCGCCGGAAAGGTCATATCCCACTACTCCATTCCTGCCCTTTGCATAAACTTCATAGCTCGCATCATCTCCTTTGTCAATCAGCATTGAGCCTTCAACAAGTTTCCACGACCACAAAGGATACGCTTTTTTATTCTGATTCTGGTCAATATCAAAACCTGTTCTTAACGAAGGGGCATCAAACATTGGAGAACTCTCGTCTCCACGATTGTTTTTACTGAGTTTTATATTATTGTTTTCACCTTCTGTAGCTTCTGTAAATGCAGAATAGAAAAAAATCGGCTGTTTAATTGAATTTGCTGAAAGGAATGAATTTCCCCATACAACAGAATTGAATACATTAGCCTTGGTCCCAGTATTATTAACCATATCAACCCCTCCTCCGGTATTGCGTGCAACAACGGAATTGACAAGATATGAATTATTAGAAAGAACAGTACCTCCGTTTTCATTATTGAAAATAGAAGTATTCACAATATTACCGGCTCCGTCAAGATAGACTCCTCCACCACTGTTGTCCTTTCCTACCATATTACCGGCTACATTGTTATATACGACACTCTGACTTATCAATGACTGTGTTTCAACCGCCTTGACAGTAGATTCCACATATATAGCACCACCTTTCTGGGCATAGTTGTTCAACAGATAACAACATTCAATTGCATAAGGGACAGAACTGGCACCGCCTTTTACCACAATACCACCACCGTTACCATCTGTATTATGTCCGCCATATATGGTAACACCGTTAACTACAGTTGGAACAGAGTTATCATTAAGATTAGTATCCAGATTTCTGAAAGCGTTCATTACAAGTACGCTTTTTGAATTGTCTGTCCTCGTACCGTTTTGCGGAAATATTATTGTTACAGGGTCAACTTCGTCATTGTCATCCTTATCGCCCGACAGTACTGAACGGTAAGCCATCTGATATGCCTTTCCCAATGTCTGTCTCTGGTCAATACGCTCTTCTGTACCTTGGAAACCACCATACAGACTGACACCGGAACGAAGAACAAAACCTTCGTCTGGTGCCAGATATACCTGTGATTTATCTGAAATCTCCGAGAAGCCTTTAAGCCATATTTCATCACCTGCCACAGCTTTTTCCAACGCATAAACAAGTGAAGAAGTCTTATCCCATGATGAACCGTCGCCTGTTCCGTCCGGCGAAACATAATATATGCCTTGCGCAACCGAAGTCATGCTGCATAAAGAAAGCAATGCAAACGAAAATGCCATAACTTTCTTTTTTCCTGTCATTTTCAACTTGTCAGAATATATCATGATTCCTTTGTTTTTCCTGTTTTCAATTTTCTGCAATACTTACATCAACTCCACCTTCTGCATCAACATTCTTTCCGCTTACTGTGAAATTGACTTTATACCATTTATCCTCTTCTATTCCATTCATGAAATTTGCCCTGTAGGAAACTTCATTCTGTGCATCACCGTCAAGCTTGTAATCAATTGTAAATCGCATTCCGGCTCCATTACTTGGAAACATATATGAATATACGCGGCCATTTCGGGCACTGAGTGTTCCTGAAAGCGATTCGATTTCTTTTTCAGTATAAGACGGACCTGTCTTGAAATCATTGAACATATAATATTTAGGCGCTCCATAGAATGCAACTTCCGACATTCCTGCTTCTACAAACTTTCCGTTATCTATACCCGGCTGCACGTCATACTGCATATCAACTTTAGCAACTATACGATTACAGACAACAGAAATCTCGTTTCTCTTTTCTTTTTCTATAACAATCCCACGAGTAACACCGCTGAACAGATTGCGCATATACTCCTGTTTGCCCGAAGCCAACGTTGTCACGTCAAGTGTTGTCAGATTGTATATTTCCTCGCGAGTCTTGCACCTTGGTGCAGTCTGTCCGTCAGGAAAAGCTGCAACAAAGACATCTGCCGTACCTTCAAACACATTCAGCACCAGAGGATAAGTATAAGTACTTCTGTCAAATACAAAACTCATAACATCCCCACGAGTGTAGACAATATACAGTCCAAGGCTGCTCCAGTCAACACTCCATTCACCATGGTCCTGACCTGGGTCTCCAACTTTTGAAGTAACATTAAACCTCAGCGAAAGCGTCATATCCGAGTTGGCTACTTGAGGAACCTGTACTACGGGACTATCCTTCTTACATGAGACCACAAGACAGGAAAACAACATCAATGTCAATATTTTAACTGTTATTTCCTTCATTGCTTTAAACAAACTATCATTACATTTCTATATCAAAATCATTACCTGGTTTCCAATCCGGATCAAACTCAACTCCTGCATCAATATCAACGGCTTCACCGCCTGTTTCGGTCAGGTTGAAAACAGCATTAAAGACTCTTCCCACACTTACTTCCTGCTTTACGGTAAATATATGCTGAAGTGTCTTTCCGTTCAAATCAGAATAAAAATATACTTTCCATTTAAAATCATCCGCCAAAACAGCCTTGCTTGCTTCAGTCTCAGCCATAGCCGGGAAACCGTAGAACATAAAGTTTGTCTGTATGCCCGCATTGTCATTTTCGGCAAAGACAGAAGCGTCAGTCACAAGCTTGCTGTTGTCAATCCAGAGTTTGTTCCATATACTATAGCCTTGCTTTGTTCCACAGATGAAACATCTCAGATTTTTCAATGCTTCAGGATGATTTACTTCAAATTCGTATTTTGAAGAAACCGTAGAAAGCAATATCTCAAAATGTTCGCTTTCTGTTCCGCTGTTCATATTCATTTGCAGTGTTCCGCTATATGCCGGATAAGTCATTGCCTCAATGGTATCAGGAAGAACAAACGGTACAGAAACTGCCGCTTCGTCCAGATTATGTGTGAAAGGTATATGCGAACCGTCTTTCAATTCGCAGTTTGCCTTTGCAATATGGCTGTAGTTGTCAACAGGCAACGTCACACGGAACAGCATGTCTTCAGGAAGCTGGTCTTCCGAAAATATCATTTCATTAGTCAATGATGACGGCGTATTCCAGAAACCAAGATGCAGTGACTTTATATCACGGCTGAAACCAAGTTCAACATCCTGCGAAAATTCTATCCGATATAATATGTCTACATCTTTTGCCAATGGAGGACAGTCGGACAAATCCTCGTCTATACAGGAAGTAAAACAATTCACAGCACAGAACAGCAATGAACCATAAATTATTTTGTTATACTCCATATTCATCATTATTTTTTATTTATTCTTTGTTTTTTAATTGTGACCGAGGGGGAGAACAAACCCCCCACGGCCTGAGGCGTTAAGCCCTATTTGCGATTTATTAGATATCAAGATTGAAATTAAGACCTGCAGCCCAAGAAGCATCGAATTCTACACCGATTGTAACATCTGTTGATTCTATTGGAGTTTTTGAAGCAAGCCCCCAATTCTTTACTGTTGCATTAAGGAATGTTGCAACGGCAGCTTCAAATATCTGCTTTTCAGCACCTGCACCTATGGCAAGTTTGTCAAGAACTACAGGCAAGTAGATTTTATCATTAGGTGCAACAACTGTACCATCTGCAAGTTTGAAGTATTTTTTTGCAATAAATTCAATATTCAAAGAAACAGTATTGACTGTTTTAGCTGTTGGAGCAACAACACAATAGATGTTTCCAGTACCACGAGAATTTTCATTTACTGCATTCTGGTAATTTATTGCAGCTTTACCATTTGCCACTTCTTCATAAACATTCACTTCGTCACCTGAAGCTGTAAATGAATCATCAAATGACTTTGCTTGATCGTAAATCAGTATACCGGAAATTTCAATATAACCTTCCTGCCATGTAGAACCTAATGGTGAGCCTGTTAAAGGGTCGGCATCATAGAATACTGTTGTTGTATCACCATTCTTCACAGCAGCTGCCAATACACCAACAGCATACTTGACGCCATCGATTTTAACACAATTGTTGGTTCCTATTGGGTCTGAATTAGGAGTAACACTTGTCCAAATTACATCGTCCCAACTTGTATTGTTAGCAGCCTTGTATCCATCATTCTGTGTGTCACGATAATAATAAAGTCCATGAGGAGCATAGAAATTTTCACTATTAATCTCTGTTGCAGAACCTACTTCAAATTTCAAATGCTCTTTTGTAAATACTTTTGTTTCATCAGCAGTACACTCTGTAGCATTACCATAAACACGGAAACGGTTCACTGTCTGAGGAAGAGTCTTTACCTTCTTGTCTGAACCATTTGATATTGTTTCAAAAACAATAGGTGTCTGATAAGCATTACCAACCATAGGGACAATAACAGCATTATTAATATCCTGAACATTTCCGTCCATATTAACATCAGCTGCAGAAGATTTTGAACCTGCTCCGACAATAGACATTACAACAGTCACATCAGAAGTCTTTCCTTCATAAGGATTAACAGGCACTTCTTCCTCGTTTGAGCAGGAAACAAGTGTCAAAGCTGCCGCAGCAACCATCAAACTTTTAGAAAATAGATTTTTCATAAAACAAAATTTTAATTAATACTCGATTTATTGTTTATCATTATTTATATCATAAACTGTTCTTACTTTTTCAGCTTTTTCAGATTGTCCTGAGCCTGAACATCGCCATTCTTTGCCGCCTTTTCAAAGCAATCCATAGCACGGCTCTTGCTTCCCAACATAAAGTAGGCAGTTCCCAATGCATTGTATTTGCGGTCGTCATCAAGTCCTTCCAGAATCTTCACTGCCTCTTCATACTTGCCGCTGTTAATAAGCTGTACAGCATCATTTATGGCAGAAGCATCCGTATCAGGTTCTGCATCAAAATAAATCTGTATATAACCTGAAGTTCTCTGGTTTCCGAACACTTCCTTCTTCAGATAGTCAAATGCCTTTCCGCCATCAAGCTTTCTGACAAGCGCCTCACGTCTGACAGGGTCCTCCACAGTTCTTATTATTTCAAGAAGTTCGTCACGCTGCGGCATATCGCTGTTTTCAATAACATATTCAAGGTCAGTCCAAGCCTCGCCTGCAGCAATAACTTCATAACATTCTTCCGGCAGTTTTACACGGCTGTCTATGAAATTCTTCAATGCCTCGGCACGGTTCTTAGAAAGACGGTTGTTCAACGCAACAGGACCTTCGGGCGAAGCATGTCCGATGATACGAATCTTTGAGATTGACGAAATGGAATCGGCATTTATGCTGTTCATTATTTCAACAATCTTTTCAAGAGTTATGCTGTTTTCCTTGAAATTCTCTTCAATCTTTGACTTTCCTACCTTGAAATGCACAAACAAAGCGCCACGCATCTTTGCCAAAGGCACCTTGCTGTTGAATGGGCGGTATTCACTGCTCGGACAAAGAACAGGCTGTGTCTCTGCCATTTTTTCGGCAACGCTGAGCACAGGAGCTACCATTCCGGCAACAGGGATGTAAGGTATTACATAACGTGTTTCGGCAACTTCTTCTTCCGAAATCTTCTCTATATTGCAGCATCCCTCCTTCTCTCTTACAATCTGGAGGCTTAGTCGTGTGTCAAGCATCCAGTCATCTACCGGAACCACAGTCTCATAAAAAACTGTATCTTTTTCATTATATACACCCGTGCGTTCAACACCTTCAAAGGCTGCAAGACGGTCATTGTATTTTCTATTGCGCTTAGTGGCAAACTCAATTTGTCTGAGTGTAACACTGTTACCGTCATCACCGGCAATAACCGGAGTCACTATTATCCTTGTATTGCGTTTAATATCGTCAACACCTGAAGTCAGACTTATTCCAATACGAAGCGAATCTTCACCCATCCATTTCAAAGCAAGAGAATCAGTCGGAACGGTTGAAGCCTTTACCGGTAAAACAAAACATAATACCGGCATTATTATAGTAGAAATCAATGATTTTATATTGTACATAAAAATACTCCTCCCTGATTATTTGATTATATAGATGAATGAAAGTGAAATCTTTGTAGGCATAAAGGCCAGTTTGTCAAAGTCCTCAAGTTTTACTCCGCACTTTTCACAACGGTACTTTTCTGAATCGACATAACCAAGTCCGAAACCTATTTCGGCTTCGAAACTCCATCGTTTGTTTATGATTTTATGGTAACCGTAACCTATACCTGCTCCCCACAGATTTCCCTGGTAACGGTGCTCGTCAAGCCCATCCCATATACCGAACGGAAGATTTACATTTCCGGCATTGAAACGTGCATAAAACGGATGCAGACCAAGAAAATGTCCTTCAAGAACATTACAGAACCAGTATCTGTATTCGGGCTGCACCAAAAGATGTTTCCACTTCATGTTTTTTTCAGTCTCCTTGAAAGTAAAAGGATTCCACGAAACACCTAACGCCAGTGAAGAACGCCTTCCGATTCTTACTTCCGGTTCGATATTCAAAGATGCTGTTCCCCAATTCAACAAATCGGTTTTCAAAGCAAATGTCTGTGACTTGGCCTCCAATACAGAGGATAGTGCCACAATACAAAACAGATATAAAATTCGTTTCATATTACTAACTTTTCTAATATACTTCTTCAAATCACAAAATCCGCAGGAAAGAATGTTCATAGCAAAAACAAATAGACCTTTTCATCACTACTCTTGTCCTACTGAATTCATAGCTATTCTTTTGCAAAAGTAGTTTTTTTTAAAAAAATACCCCCCCCCGAATAGTTAAGATTAATTAAAAATGACTTAATAAGGTTTAAGAAATTTGTTTAAGATAAAAAAATTACATAAAAAGAATTTAAGATATAACCAACAACAACTAAGATTGATTAAAAAAACTACAAACCTATAATAAGAAAAACTACAGTTTTTTTTCAAACTCTGATTAAATAAAATAAATACTGCAAATCACCTTATAAGAAAATAATTGCCATTAATTAATTAAATTAAGTTAACATATAATTGTATTATTCCGGACTTTATTCCATATGTATCACAATAATAGAATAGGATTAAACAGTAATTTCCGGACACTGCGAAACCCTTATTTCCGGACATGCATATATTGACTCTAAAAAGCCAACAATCCATCATCCAAAAACATTGAATGTTCCGGACAAAAACCCTCTATATATTTACCAAAAACGTTTGGGGTTTTGGACAAATACCTTCTACATTTTTCCGGGAAAACCATATATCCTTTTTTACCCTGATTTTAAGTATCATACATACAAAAAAAGCACTCCTTTCGGAGTGCTTTTTTATTTTTGGTTCAAATGTTTCTATTAAGCGTTAACAGAAGCCATGTGAGCGATAAGGTCAAGAACCTTGTTAGAATAACCGATTTCGTTATCATACCAAGAAACAACCTTAACGAATGTATCTGTCAAAGCGATACCAGCCTTAGCGTCGAAGATAGATGTACGAGTGTCACCCAAGAAGTCAGAAGAAACAACTGCATCTTCAGTGTAACCAAGAACACCCTTCAATTCACCTTCAGAAGCTTCTTTCATTGCAGCGCAGATTTCAGCGTAAGTAGCTGGCTTAGCCAAGTTAACTGTCAAGTCAACAACAGAAACGTCCAAAGTAGGAACACGCATTGACATACCTGTCAATTTACCGTTCAATGTAGGGATAACTTTACCTACAGCCTTAGCAGCACCTGTAGATGAAGGGATAATATTACCAGAAGCAGCACGACCACCTCTCCAGTCTTTCATAGAAGGACCGTCAACTGTTTTCTGAGTAGCAGTTGTTGAGTGAACTGTAGTCATCAAACCGTCTGTGATACCCCATTTGTCATTCAAAACCTTAGCGATAGGAGCCAAACAGTTAGTAGTACAAGAAGCGTTAGAAACGAACTGAGTACCCTTAACATAAGTCTTTTCGTTTACACCGCAAACGAACATCGGAGTATCATCCTTTGAAGGAGCTGACATAACAACATATTTTGCACCAGCTTCGATGTGAGCCTGAGCTTTTTCTTTTGTAAGGAACAAACCAGTAGATTCAACTACATATTCAGCACCTACTGCATCCCACTTAAGGTCAGCTGGGTTCTTTTCTGCAGTTACACGGATTTCTTTACCGTTAACGATCAATTTGCTGTTTTCAACGTCAGCTTCAATAGTTCCGTTAAACTGACCGTGCATTGTATCATATTTCAACATATAAGCCAAGTAATCAACTGGGCACAAGTCGTTGATACCTACGATCTGAATGTCATTTCTTGTCTGAGCTGCACGGAATACGAAACGGCCGATACGACCAAATCCATTAATACCTACTTTAATCATTTTTCAAATAAATTTAATTGTTAAATATAAAGTGTTTAATCTCTATTTCTTTTTTACCCGCAATTACATGGAGATGCAGTTCCACATGACTGTAAAAACAACACAACCACTACTATTAATAATAAGGTATAATAAACACGCATTTTCATTTCGTCTTTAAACCGATGCAAAAATACAAATTTGTTTTTAAACATTATCATTAATTACTATTAAATATTTTACTTTCAAGCAAAAAAACTTTCATGTCCGCAAATTTTATTTTACAGATTATTTTTAAATGCAAAAAACGACATATCAAAATCAAAAAACAACAACTTATACCCTAAATGATAAATATAGCATGTTAATTGTCAAAATAAATAAAATAATCAAAATAAAAATATCAATAAAATGACTATTTTTGCAAAAAAATTATTTAAGCTATTTTATATATTATGAAAGCAAGCAAACTATTTTATTTTTCATTTTCTGCATTAATTATCGGAGCGACATGTTCGTGCATCGACAATAAATATGATTTGGAAAAGAATTCTTTAAACAAAAACATGTCCATTTTCAATAACGGAATATCGCTGCCCGTTGGAAGTGTACAGGAAATAACCCTATCACAATTCATTGATACTGAAGAAGAAAACAGTATCATAAAAAAAGATCCATCAGGCTATTTCTTATCAAAAAGCGGAGATACAGAAGAAATAAACATAGACATTGAAGATACAGATGTTACAAGCGACGGTTCTTCCCTTGAAGAGACTTTTAAAAAAGTAAATATATTCAAGAAAATCTTTTCAAATCCTCTTTTTACAGCTAACACTGTAATGCTTCCAATAAACGAACATAAAGATTCTTATGACAGCCAATCATACGAATTGTTAAAAAATACAATCGGGGAAAACACTGAAAAATTCATACTTGATCTTAGTGATGATGAAGGAGATGAGGTTGTAGAAAAGTTCACAATAAAAATAGACGATGTTCCAGAAGAAATAAACACCATATACAGCGTCGAGTTCGAAGAATTTCCGATATACCTGAATCTTGAGACAAAAAATATAGATAATGTTACTGACAAATTAGTTTTAGAGAACAACTTTAAAATTGAAATTCCTAATGTAATTATTCTTGGAAATAACAATCACCTGAAAATAACAGAAGAAGACGGCAAATCTTTTATCAACTTAGGACAAGAAGTAATAACCGAATATCCAAACAGATTGACTATCAATGCCAAAGGGATAGATCTAGGAGAAAATGGCATTGATGCAATAACAGATCCTGTTACCGGAAAAAGAACAATTGAATATGAAGACGCTTTCAAATTTCACGGTAATGCATTCATTAATAAAATATACAAATCAAATGAGACATCAGGAGATTACATAAAGATTCCAATGGTACTTCGTACTGAAGAAATCACTGCAACAGCAAAAAAAGTAAAAGGAAAATTCAATATAGATCCTACCAAAGAATCAGTAGGTATAGATAAGGACGAACTGCCAGATTTTCTTTCAGAAGATAACATAATAATTGACGCAGCTCACGCTGCAATAGAATTTGTTGCATCAATTGAAGACGAAAAACTTCCTACTAACTTCCCTATCAAAGTAGAAATTGAAACAGTTAAAAATGATATCGTAACAAATAACCTTAAAGCCAAATTCTGGATTGAAGCTGACAAATTCACTCCGGAAGGAAACAAGTTCCTATATAAATATATAATTTCAGATAATGGAGAAAAAAAGGATGGATTTGAAAGTGTTGTAATAGATGATCTGAACAAACTTCTATATGAAATACCTGATTCTGTAAGAGTAAACGCAGAAATAGATTCTGAAGAAAAACTGGATGTTGAGATTGTAAACAAGACAAATATAAATATAGACTTTGCACTAAACGTTCCTCTTGAGTTTGGAAAAGATTTGAATATATCATATACAGATACAATTGACGGCATTCACGGTTCATTTGGCGGCATAAAGACAAAAGGAGTAAAACTGGCAGGAAAGCTTGAATATAAAATACCTGTAAACATGCAACTTTCTGCTTCTGCCATAGACACTGACGGAAATCTGCTTGAAGGAGTAAACATTGCAATAACTCCTGAAGACAAAATCAAGAACGGAACCCATGATCTCTCTATTGTAATAACATCTGAAGACAAAGAACTGATTGCGGAAAAACTGGACGGAATAGCATTGGAGATTACACTGACAAATGAAGACTATGACGAAAACAGTTCCGACCAGATAAAGCCATCAGATTCAATATATCTTAAAGATTTGAAGATTTCTGTACTCGGAGGCATTGAAATTGATGCAGACGACTTTTAAACAGATAAGTTTATATTAATATTGAACAAATAAAATCAACAAGAATATAATATGAAAAAATATATATTAACCGGCATTCTTGCCGTTTCAACATTGACAATATCATATGCCCAAACCATGAAATCAAGCTATTTCATGGAAGGTTCATTCTACCGTCACCAGTTGAACCCGGCATTCGGCAATGAAAGAAGCTATTTCTCTCTTCCTGTTTTAGGCAATCTTAATGCAGGTATTGAGTCAAACATGGGACTTTCAACATTCATATATCCAAGTTCCAATCCCAAATATGACCTCACAACATTCCTTGACCCGCAGATTTCTTCTTCAGAATTCATGAAAAAGCTGAAGACAAACAACAAGATAGGAATGAATGTGAATATGCAGATTCTTTCTGTCGGATTCAAAGCCGGTAAAGGATATGCTACTGTAGATTTGGGAATAAGAAACCAGATGGCTGCAACATTGCCAAAAGATTTGTTTGGATTTGTAAAAAACGGTATGAACATTGACGGAACAACAAATTACAAACTGAGCAACTTCGGGATGGATATGGCATCATTTGCCGAATTGGCTGTAGGATTCTCAAGAAACATAGTAAACGACAAAATCAGAATCGGAGCCAAGGCAAAAGTTCTTGTAGGCGCAGCATATGCAAATATTAACTACAAGGATATGGACATTGACTTGTCAGGCGACCAGTGGAAAATTAAGGCCAACGGACAAGTGCACATGGCAGTACCGTCATTGGAATTTGACACAAAAGAACATAACGGAAAGCAGCAGATTGTGGGAGTAAAAACCGGAGGCGATATAGCTCCTGCAGGAATGGGACTTGCATTTGACTTAGGCGCAACATACGAAGTTATAGAAGACCTGGAAGTATCTCTGTCAGTTCTTGACCTCGGCTTTATCAAATGGAACAACCTTGCAAAGGGAACAGCCGAATCAGACTATACATTTGACGGATTCAATGAAATCGCTTTTGATGAAGACAATCCGGACTATGACAACAACAACATAGACGCACAGATTGAAAACCTGACAGATGACCTGAAGGAAGCATTCCTTATATACTCTGATGAAGAAACAACTTCAATGAGCAAAGCCCTTGCAGCAACACTGAATATAGGCGCAAGCTACAAGATGCCTTTCTACAAAGGTCTGTCATTCGCATTCCTTTCTTCAACACGAATTGCCGGAAAGCAGTCTGTAAGCGAAGGAAGATTCTATGCCAACGTAGCACCAACCAATTGGTTTGAAGCATCTGTAAACTATGCTATTTCATCATACGGTTCAAGCCTTGGATGGATGTTGAACTTCCACCCAAGAGGATTCAACCTGTTCTTTGGAACAGACAGCCAGATATTCAAGGTTTCCCCTCAATTCATACCTGTGAAAAGGATTAACACCAATATTTGCATGGGTATAAACTTCCCTATAGGCAAAAAACTGAGATAATTAAATTTATTCATAAAAAAGGAATGACAAGATATGGGACTTTTGCAGAAAAAGTCCCATATTTGCATTATGATTTCAGCAATAGACATATTATACAAAGGGATTATAATTGGAATCGTTGTTTCAGCTCCTCTTGGTCCTGTAGGCGTGCTATGCATACAACGCACGCTGAACAAGGGAAGGTGGTACGGTTTTGTTACCGGTATAGGCGCAACATTCAGCGATTTGCTTTACGCACTGCTGACCGGTTACGGAATGAGTTTCGTTGCCGATTTTCTTTCAAAGCATATCCTCTATTTGCAGATATTCGGGTCAATACTGCTGATGATTTTCGGTATATACACATTCAGAAGCAATCCGACCAAATCAATAAGGCCCACATCACCTAACAAGGGAACATATCTGCACAATCTGCTGACAGCATTTATGCTTACACTGTCAAATCCGCTTATCATATTTCTGTTCATTGGTCTGTTTGCCAGATTCGGATTCCTGTCAAACAATATAAACATATTTGAAAATATGACAGGATACGCAGGAATAGCAATCGGAGCAGTCCTATGGTGGTTCCTAATTACATTTGCTGTAAACAAAGTAAGGAAACATTTTGACGTAAGGGGAATATGGATAATAAACAGAATTATCGGAGCTATTGTGGTAATAGTTTCAATCGTCGCCCTTATTCTTACATTTACAGGAAAATCAATCTACTAAACATAACATACTGATGTATATTGCAAGGCAATTAAAGAAAAAAAACATCGCTGAATACCTGCTTTACATGTGGCAGGTTGAAGATATCATAAGAGCAAACAATCTTGATATTGATAAAATCAGAAAAAACATCATAGAGCAATACGGCTCAGACGAAAACAGCAAAAAGGAACTGGAAAAGTGGTACTCTGAGCTGATAGACATGATGCGCAGTGAGAATATACAGTCATCAGGCCATTTGCAGATAAACAAGAACGTAATAATCAATCTTACCGACCTGCACAACGAACTGCTTTCATCAACCAAGGAACCTTTTTATAACGCAGCCTACTTCAAGGCACTTCCGTTTATTGTCGAAATAAGACAAAAGTCCGGAAAAACCGACGAACCGGAAATAGAAAACTGCTTTGATACCCTTTATGGAATAATGCTGCTTAAACTGCAGAAAAAGGAGATATCAGCCGATACACAAAAGGCCATAGGCGAAATAACCAAGTTCATCTCACTGCTGGCAAACTATTATGACAAGAGCATAAAGGGAGAACTGAAACTTGACTGACACGAAACAAAATAAGGAAAACAAACAAAATAGCGTATATGAATAACGAAATTCTCAGAAGAAGAACATTTGCAATCATATCACACCCTGACGCCGGTAAGACAACACTTACCGAAAAACTGCTGCTTTTCGGAGGACAGATACAGGTGGCAGGAGCCGTTAAAAGCAACAAGATAAAGAAGACGGCAACAAGCGACTGGATGGAAATCGAGAAACAGCGTGGTATTTCCGTAACGACATCCGTAATGGAATTTGACTATAACGGATATAAAATAAACATCCTTGATACGCCGGGACACCAGGACTTTGCCGAAGACACATTCCGAACACTTACTGCCGTTGACAGCGTTATCATTATTGTGGACAGCGCAAAAGGTGTTGAAACACAGACAAGGAAACTGATGGAAGTGTGCCGCATGAGAAAAACGCCGGTTATCATCTACATGAACAAGATGGACCGCGAAGGCCGCGACCCGTTTGACCTGCTTGACGAAATAGAAGAAGAACTGCAAATCAGCGTACGCCCATTGTCATGGCCAATCGACCAGGGACAGAGATTCAAAGGCGTATATAACATATACGAACAGAAACTGGACCTTTACACACCAAGCAAGCAGGTTGTGACCGAAAAGGTTGAAGTTGACATAAACAGCGACGAACTTGAAAAGAACATTGGCGTTGAACAGGCCGAAAAGCTGAGAAACGACCTTGAACTCATTGACGGAGTATATCCGGAATTTGATGTACAGAAATACCTTGACGGTGACCTTGCTCCTGTATTCTTCGGTTCAGCTCTTAACAATTTCGGTGTAAAGGAACTGCTTGACTGCTTTGTCAAGATAGCCCCCTACCCTCGTCCGGTAGCTGCGGAGGAAAGAATTGTAAATCCTGACGAAGAGAAATTCACAGGTTTCATCTTCAAGATTACGGCAAACATCGACCCTAACCACCGTTCATGTGTTGCATTCTGCAAGGTATGTTCGGGCAAATTCATCAGAAACGCTCCGTACAAGCATGTAAGACACGGCAAGATTATGAGATTCTCATCACCTACACAGTTCATGGCACAGAAAAAAAGTACCATTGACGAAGCATGGGCAGGCGATATCATAGGTTTGCCGGATACAGGAAACTTCAAAATCGGAGATACATTGACAGAAGGTGAAGAGCTGCACTTCCGCGGACTGCCAAGCTTCTCACCGGAAATGTTCAAGTACATTGAGAACGATGACCCGATGAAGGCAAAACAGCTTAACAAAGGCATTGACCAGCTTATGGACGAAGGTGTTGCACAGTTGTTCGTAAACCAGTTCAACGGACGCAAGATTATCGGAACAGTCGGCCAGTTGCAGTTTGAAGTAATACAGTACAGACTTCTGAACGAATACAATGCAAAATGCCGTTGGGAACCGCTTAATCTGTACAAGGCATGCTGGATTGAAAGCAATGACAAGGAAGAACTTGAAGCATTCAAGAAAAGGAAATACCAGTTCATGGCAAAAGACCGCGAAGGAAGAGACGTATTCCTTGCCGACAGCAACTATGTACTACAGATGGCACAAATGGATTTCAAGAACATAAAATTCCACTTCACAAGCGAATTCTGATAACAGACATCAGTCCTAACAATAATACAGCCCGACAAGATTATAGCAATTGCCTTGACTTGTCGGGCTGAGTTTTATGTATTAATCAACAACACTACTGTCCACTAAAAATGGACAAGGTTAAAAATTAAATAAATTCGGTTCACTTGAATCATATCGGTCTTTGA
>CALUJO010000036.1 GCA_944320965.1 uncultured Bacteroidaceae bacterium
CATGGAATATATATTAGATACAATCCTGCCCACTCATATCCATAACGTTTAATGTCGCGTCCTCTTAAAATCGGTCGTATAAGTTCCGCCGTTCGATTACGCTCTTCTTCTGTTTGACAGTTAGCCAATATCTCATTCCTCTTCTCGGTACTTATAATAAAAGCATCATTGAATCCTGTTTTAATTCCATAATTGATTTGAATATCCCAATCCTTCAATGGCGTACCGACTGCCTCAATTTTGTGTTTAATACTCTGCTCTATTGGAGAGAGTATAACCCATGACTCTGATGAAGAGAAATCGCAATCAACACCTTCTTGCTGCACGAAAACGCTCGTATAAAATGGTATAATAAATAATATATATATTATTTAATGTATTTTTATTTGATAAAGTTTTTAATTAATTATTTTGTGATATGATATACGGATACATTAGAGTGAGTAGTGACAAACAAACAGTAGAAAATCAAAGATTTGAAATTAATAACTTTTGTAAGAAATCAAATCTGGAGATAGATGGTTGGATTGAGGAAACAATCAGTGGTACAAAGAACTATAATAAAAGAGAACTTGGTAGATTACTAAAAAGAATAGAAAAGAATGACTTGATAATATGTGCTGAGCTTTCTCGTTTAGGTAGAAATTTATTTATGATAATGGAAATTTTGAATATTTGTATGACAAAAGAATGTAGGGTATGGACTATCAAAGATAATTATAGGCTAGGAGATGATATTCAAAGTAAGGTACTTGCATTTGCTTTTGGACTGTCTGCTGAAATAGAAAGAAATTTGATAAGTCAAAGAACAAAAGAAGCATTGGCAAGAAAAAGGTCAGAAGGTGTAGTCTTGGGAAGACCTAAAGGCAGAAAAAATCAGCCAGAAAAGTATAAACTTTTTACAAAACACAATCTTATTCGTGAATTATTGACTGCTCATGTATCAAAACGAAAAATAGCAGATATATGTAAGGTTGATAGAAATACTTTGGCTAGATATATTGAATGTTTTATGTGATAAGATATAATGTGTAAATTTTAGAGTAAAGAATATAATATTGTTTTTTATAATGATTTGTAAACTATAATTGTAGTTTTGATATATGGTAAAGGAAAGATATTTTATATTATTGCTGTTTGTCAAACCTTTTATAGTGAAACAAATTAGAGCAGGTTTCTATGATTAGAAGTTAGCCTTTGTGGCTATTTTTGACTTTCCACACAGAAATTAACCATGAGTAAAATACAGGACATCAATAATTTGTTTTATAATAAACTGCTTACAATTCACCCCCAACTTGGGGGTAAATTACAGGAAAGTGTTATTTGGCGCATTCCTTGTGGACATCACAAATATATCATAGACTAGTGGTCAAGGATACGGCTGTAAATACTTTGGTTATGGTGGTAAAAAATAGAAAATATTATATCTTTGTGTTTCGTAAAAGTGCACTTGATTATTACGGTTTTCATACTGCACAATAAAAGGAACGTATTACAAGGTCTGTCTGTATGGCAGACCTTTTTGTTTTGGCATATAAAGTTGTGCGAAAGCTATTCCAGATTAATCAAAACTCCAGTTTTGAATGAATCTTTTTTATGCCCGAAACATAGTATAGCTTCGCCTTTATTCTGATTATATAGAATGTATTTCCATCTGTTGCATACGATTGACAAAAGGTGTGCGTATGTTTTTTCCTTTCAAAATAGCTGAGATTTTGATATTTCCGTGCAATTGGTCAGTCTGTTGGAAATATTTGATTCTCAGCGATTAGGAGTATATCCGTTGTTTTTTGTTTTATGAACTAAGGCATTTGGGGGCTTTATTTCTAAATGTTATTGCAGGAAATATTATTGCTGTTTTTGTTAAAAACTAAATTATTGTTATCAGTTCTGGTGTATTATATTGTATAATTGTTATATTTGCCGTTAGATTTTAACGGAATCGTAATATGCTACTTAGATTTATCATTGAAAATATTGCGTCATTTAAAGATGCTACTGAATTCAATACTTTTCCTTCAAGTAAAACTCATAGTCATGAAACACATAAAGTTGTGTGCGGGCATACGGAAGCACTGAGATTGAGTGCAATTTATGGTGCAAACGGGGCAGGCAAAAGTAATCTGTTTGGAGCGTTGAATTTTTTGAAACTGATGGTGGAAAAAGGGATTGTTCTGTCCGGTAAAGTTGGTAATAATATTCATTTTATGTTTGATGGTAGATATATAGATCAGCCTTCAGGTCTTGCTATAGAATTTTTCAATAAAGAAAATGTATATTATTATCATATAGAGATAAAACATGATAGAGTATTGCTTGAGGAACTTTATATCAGTAATAAAACTAAAGATATACCAATATTCATCCGTAATGATTCGTCAATAGAGATGAATAAGAAATATTGGTCTAAAGGCTTCAATCAGCAGTTTGTTGATGCTCTTGGAAGGCTTGTCCGTCCGGATATGTTGCTGTTGTCTTTTATGGGAAAAAATTATTTTGATGAAATACCAGTACTTACTGATGCATACCGATGGTTTATTGATGTACTTGAGGTTGTTTTGCCATCTTCATTTGTTCCTATGATTCCCCAAATGCTTGACAGTAATGAAGAACTTACAAATCTGATTAATATGACTGTTCCAGAATTGAGTACAGGTGTATCCGGATTGAAAGTTAAGAAAGAAATTATCAATGAGGAGAATGTAAGTGGTAATGAAACTCTTTTGAGTTTTATTAAACAGGCTAAAGCTAATCCTGGTATTCCGCAAGTTGCGGTTAGTGTGAATGGAGAAGTCTCTAATATTGTGTGTGAAAACAATGAGGTTTATATGAAAAGGGTTGTTGCTGTTCATAATACGGAGAATGGTAATAGCAAAGAAATGCCTTTAATGTCGGAGTCGGACGGTACAAGACGAATGATTGAGTATATGCCTTTGCTTTATAGTATCATAAAGGGAGAAAAGGTTTATGTTGTTGACGAGATGGAGCGGAGTATTCATCCTATTCTGATAAAGAACTTTATGAGCAAACTGTCGGAAATAGACAATGCGAAGGGACAGCTTATATTTACAACGCATGAGTCGGCATTGCTTGACCAGAAGATTTTCCGTCCGGATGAGATTTGGTTTGCACAGAAAGACAGTTCACAGGCTACACAGCTTTACCCGTTGAGTGATTTCAATATACACAAGACTGCAAATATTGAGAATGGGTATCTTGATGGAAGATACGGAGCTATTCCGTTTTTGTCAAATCTTAAAGATTTAAGTTGGAATTTATGATTTCAAGGAACCGTATATATTCAAAACAGGCACCATCAAGGGATGCCCGCAAGATTTATATTGTCTGCGAGGGGAAAGAAACGGAGCCTGCTTATTTTTCATTCTTCAAGGAGTTGTCATCAAATCTTGAGATTATAACAATACCGCCAGAAGAGGGAACTGATCCTTTAAAACTGTTGGATTTGGCGAAAATGAAGTTCGAGGGAGATTTGAGAGAACATACTGTTGACTATAAACAGAATGATGCAATATGGTTTGTTATTGATACTGATACATGGGAAAAAGAGGGAAAAATAGAGCCTTTAAGGAACTTCTGTAATACAAAAAATAGTTCTATACCCAAAGAATATGATGAAGTGAAGTCCTATAATGCATGGAATGTGGCACAAAGCAATCCGTGTTTTGAGATATGGCTGTATTATCATTTTTATGATAAAAGACCTGATAACAAGGAAGTTGAGGAATGCAATACTTTCAAAGAATTTGTTGGAAAAAAGATTAATGGAGGGTTCAACTATGATGCCGATCAGGTGAGGTTGAGTGAAGCTATTGAAAATGCAGAAAAGATTTTTAAAGATAGTGATAATAAATTATCTATATATTCAACCGAGGTTTATCTACTTGGAAAGGACATTCTTTCGTTTGTACGAAAAGAACTTAACAGACTAAGAGGCAAGTTGAAATAAGATACTGTATGTTTTATTCTTTATGTACTTGTATTGAATGTCTATATAAAGAATTGTCGGGAGTTAAATGAAAAACGCCGTCTGTGCAATGTGAATGTGTGCAGACGGCGTTTTTATGAAAGGGTAGTGAAGTGTCTGTATATTACCAGCCTCCGCCCAGTGCTTTGTACAGATAAACCATCATAAGCTGTTTGTCGCGCATTGCGTTGCTCAGGCTTATCTGGGCATCGAAGTATCCACGTTGCGCGTCAAGCAAATCGAGGTATCCGATAACTCCGTTAATGTACTGGAGTTGTGCAAGCTCCATTGTACTCTTTGCAGAGTTCTGGTATTTTTCTCTCAAATCGTATATTTCCTTTATCTTGTTGAAATTGACTATTGCGTTGTGCGTGTCTTTAAAAGCGTTTAGAACTGCTTTTTCATATTCGGCAACAGCGCCTTTCAACGCGGCTTTCTTAGCCTTGTGGTTTGCTATGTTCTGACCGGCACCAAAAATAGGTGTGAGAAGATTTGCAGAAATAAATTCATACGGTGATTTTAGTATGGTATTGAATATACTTGTTTCTGTTCCGTAGGTTGCTGTAAGCGCTATTTTGGGGAACATATTTGTTAGTGCAACACCAACTTCGGCATTGGCAGCAATAAGGTTTTGTTCCGCTTTTCTTACGTCAGGTCTTCTTTCAAGCAATGTTGAAGGGAGTCCGACTGGTAGTGTTTCGGGCAGTGAAATTGACTCAGGTTTTGCTGCACGTTCAATTTTGCTTGGATAATCTCCCGTAAGATATGATATTTCGTTTTCCTTCAGGGCAATTTTTCTTTCAAGGTCCGGGACAAGTGTTCTTGTCTTTGACAATTCAAGTTGTGCCTGTTGGTAAACAATTTCGGAAGTAAGACCGCCGCGGTATCTCAATTCGGTCAATCGTACGCTTTCCTGTCTTGCCTCAAGTGTCTGTTTTACGATTTCAAGTTCGTTGTCAAGTGCAATAAGTTCAAAATATGCCTGGGCAACTTCTGATATTATTGTAATTCTGACGGCACGCTGGTTTTCTACGGATGCAAGAAAGTCGGCAACACTCTTTTCACGTCCCCATCTCAGGTTTCCCCAAATGTCAAGTTCCCAGGAAACTGTTCCCTTTACACCGAATTCATAGGCATCTTTGCTTTTTCCGCCGCCGTCATAGTGTTCTACTTCACGCTGGTTATAGAATTTTCCTCCGAACTGCGGGAAGAGCTTTGACATGCTTATTCTTTTCTGGTATGCCAGTTCGTTTACCCTTGCAACAGCTATTTCAAGGTCCTTGTTATATTCAAGCGCTTTGTTAATCAGTTTTCTTAAAGTGGTATCGGTGTACATTGTCCACCAGTCAATGTCTGCAATAGTAGTGCTGTCGGTGTGGGTGCTTACTATTGTTTCCGGAAGGTTCAGTTCCGGACGGACATATTTGTGCCCAATCTTGCAGGAGCCAAGCAAAAGTACTCCTGCAAGTAAAAGTGATGATTTTATAAATGTCTTGGACATATATTTTGTATCTGTTGTTTATGAATTCTTTTTAAACTTGCTTTTTGCCTTGTATATCTGTATGAAGAAGAACGGTACAAGGACTATTCCAACCGTAACGGCAACAATCATACCGAAGAATACACCGGTACCGATTGCCTGTCGGCTTGCAGAACCCGGTCCTGATGCAAGCACCATTGGCAGCATACCGAGGATGAATGCCAGTGATGTCATAAGGATAGGGCGGAAACGCAGATGCGCTGCATGAAGTGTTGACTGGACAAGGTCTTTTCCTGCATCAACTTCTTCCTTTGCAAACTCAACGATAAGGATTGCGTTCTTTGCGGCAAGACCTACAAGCATTACAAGTCCTATCTGAAAGTATGTGTCGTTTTCCAGTCCGCATAGCGCAACGCCCAAGTATGAACCGAGTGCAGCAACCGGCAGTGAAAGAAGTACCGCAACAGGCACAAGCCAGCTTTCGTAGAGTGCGGCAAGGAAGAGGAATACAAACAGGAATACAAGCGTAAGGATGAAACCTGTCTGTCCTCCGGCTTTCTTTTCCTGATATGAAAGTCCGCTCCATTCAACACCGATATTGTCTGGCAGATGCTTTGCAACTATTTCTTCAAGATATTCCATAGCCTGGCCCGAACTGTAGCCTTCGCCCGCTTCGCCGCGTATTACCGTTGCGTTGAACATGTTGAACCGTTTGATGCTACCTGGACCTGTTGTATAGCTTGATGTTCCAAGTGAAGTAAGAGGTATCATTACGTCATTGCTTCCCTTGACAAAGAACAGGTTGATATTGTCGCGATGTTCACGGTAGTTTGATTCTGCCTGAATATACACACGGTAAATACGGTTGAACATGTTGAAGTCGTTTACGTAAACCGAGCCGGTATATGCTTTCATTGTAGAGAATACATCGGACAGAGGTACTCCGGCAAACTTGACCTTGTCGCGGTCAACGTCAAAGTACAATTGCGGAATCTCTGCCTGCAATGATGACGACAGACCGGTTATTACCTTGCTTTGTGAAGCATATTTCATGATTGTGTCGGTTGCTGCAACAAGGTCGTCAAAGCTTGCGTCGCCGCGTGCTTCAAGCTGCATTTCGATACCTCCCGAAGAACCAAGTCCCGGAATAACAGGAGGAGTTGAAAGATATACCTTTGCCTCAGGATACTGTGCCAAGTCCTCTTTTACCTGAGACATGATTTCGTCTATTGTTGTATTGTCGCGTTCTTCCCATGGCTTCAGAATTACCGTAAGCTCACTTCGTGCCTGGCTTGTTCCTACGCGCGGACTGCTACCTGTCAGATTTTGGATATAGTCGACAGCGGGATTCTTCATCAGGTATGAAATTGCCCTGTCTGTAACTTCTCTTGTTCTTTCAAGAGTTGCGCCTTCAGGGAGCTCAAGCTCAACCTTGAAGTAGCCCTGGTCCTCAATAGGAAGGAAACTTGTCGGTATAAGGTTATGTATGACAAAAATCATAACAAGAACAGTGCAGAATCCTATGATTACGCGTTTAGGATGCTTTATTACGCTGTTTATAATCTTAACGTACTTGTTGTTTCCTATTTCAAGCCAATGGTTGATCTTGCGGAATACAAAATTAGTCTTTCCGTTTGAAGGCTTCAGTATCAGCGAACACATTACAGGGCTCAGTGTCAGGGCAACAACTGTTGATATAAGCACTGACACAACAATAGTTACGGTAAACTGACGGTAGAGCAGACCTGTGATTCCCGGGAGGAAACTTACCGGAACAAATACAGCCGCAAGAACAAGGGATGTTGCGATAATTGCTCCGGCAAGACCGCTCATAGCCTTTTGCGTTGCATCGTAGGCGCTCAGCTTTTCCTCTTCCATTATTCGTTCAACATTTTCAACCACAACTATTGCATCGTCAACAACTATACCGATGGCAAGTACAAGTCCGAGAAGTGTAAGCATGTTAAGCGAGAATCCGAAGATTAGCATGAACCCGAATGTACCGATAAGTGAGATAGGTACCGCAACCACAGGGATTAATGTAGCGCGCCAGCTTTGAAGTGACAGGTAAACAACTATAATCACAAGGATTAACGCTTCGAAAAGAGTCTTGTAAACTTCGTTGATTGATTCGGAAATGTAGGTTGTCATGTCAAACGGTATTTCGTATGACAGTCCTTCAGGGAAATTCTTGCTGATATTCTCCATTTCCTCTTTTACAAGACCTGCTACTTCCATAGCGTTTGCCCCGGGAAGCATATATATTGTAAGAACGGCTGCGTTTCCGCCGTTTATACCACTTTCGGTATTGTATGATTGTGCTTCAAGTGAAACTCTGGCAACGTCTCTCAAACGTATGATTGAACCGTCGCTTTTAGCACGTATGACAATATCTTCAAATTGGCTTACGGTTGACAGACGGCCCTGTGTGGTGATTGGAATGGTAATGTCAAGTCCTGTGACCGGCTGCTGTCCCAACACACCTGCTGCCGATTCTCTGTTCTGGTCTTTAAGTGCATCCTGTACGTCCTTTACTGTCAGGCCGAAATTTGCAAGCTTGTCAGGCTGAACCCATATTTGCATTGCATAGTACCTGCTGCCGACGTTTGATACACGTCCTACACCGGGAATACGTCTGAGAAGGTCCAAAACATTCAGTGTGGCGAAGTTACTCAGATATATTTCATCAAATTTGGGGTCATTTGAGGTAAGGCAGATGGTCATGAGCTGGCTGGCAGCCTGTTTTTCAACGCTTATACCGTTTTGTATTACTTCTGCCGGAAGACGTGATTCGGCCAGTTTGATACGGTTCTGTACTTCAACTGCTGCAAGGTCCGGGTCAGCAGAAATGTCGAATGTTACTGTTGCAGAGAAACCTCCGGAATTTGAGCTGGAAGATTCCATATAAAGCATTCCAGGAGTACCGTTAAGTTCCTGTTCAATAGGGGTTGCAACGGCCTGTGATACTGTCAAGGCACTTGCACCCGGATAACTTGCTCCGATTTTTACTACGGGCGGCGTTATCTGTGGATATTGGTCGATTGGCAGAAGTACAAGACCTATGATACCGACAATTACAATCAGAATTGATATGACTGCCGAGAATACAGGTCTGTCTATAAAATATGAA
Organism: uncultured Bacteroidaceae bacterium; assembly: GCA_944320965.1. Lineage (GTDB taxonomy): Bacteria > Bacteroidota > Bacteroidia > Bacteroidales > Bacteroidaceae > Avibacteroides. The sequence goes on from CALUJO010000036.1 coordinate 8,599, forward strand.
ACTTTCATGTCCTTGTTCTTGTTGGTTAATTATTGCTGACTTTAACTTTCATTCCAGGTGTTAGTTTGTGGTAGCCTTCAACTACAATGTTTTCGCCTGGTACAAGTCCTCTTTCGACAACTGTGTTGTTTCCGAATTCTGGACCGATCTCAATAAATCTCTTTTCTACAGTCGAGTCTTTGCGCATTACATATATGAATGCTCCTCCCTTTTCAAGAATAAGTGATTTCTGAGGAACGACAGTTGCATTTGGGCGTACATCAAGCAACAGTTTTACCTTTGTAAACTGTCCCGGAAGAAGTACAAGCTGCGGGTTAGGCATTTCTGCTCTTACAGAAAATGTTCCTGTACGCGGGTCAACCTGTGGTTCGGCAAAGTCAACAAGTCCTTTGTACGGATAGATTGAATTGTCCGGAAGAGTTATCGTAACGTTTGGCTGCCATGAACGTGTTGAGTCTTTCTGACCGAATGTTACGTTTCTTTCCTTGCTTTTAAGGTAGTCAAGTGCTGTCATGCTGAAGTCTACTGATACGGTATCACTCTTGACAATAGTGGCAAGCAATGATTTGCCTGAACCGCCGACAAGTGTTCCAAGGTCAACATATCTTTCACTTATCTGTCCGGATATAGGTGATGTAACCATTGTATACCCAAGTTCCTGTTCTGCCTGATCCAGGTCGGCCTTGCTCATGTTTACTGCGGCAAGAGCCATTTCGTATGCCGCTATTGCGTTGTCAAGGTCAAGCTGGCTTACTGCATTCTGTTCATGCAAAGGGCGGATACGTTCAAGGTCACGTTCAGCCTTGCGTGCCTGTGCCTCATCTTTTTTCAATTGAGCCCTTGCTTTGTCAACTTTTGCTGCATATTGGTCTTGATTAATAATAAACAGAACCTGGTTTTTCTTTACATGTGTTCCTTCTTCAAACAGCATCTGCTCAAGAAATCCTTCTACTCGTGCGCGGACTTCAACAAACTGCTGAGCTTTGATTCGTCCTACATATTCTCCGTAAATTTCAACATTTTCCTGTTGTGCAGGCAAAACACTGACTATAGGCAAGTCTGCAGGTTTTTCCTTTTCTCTTGTGAGAAAGTAGAAAATGCCTATTATAACGGCAATTAACACCAGTGCAGATACAAATCTCATTTTTTTGTTTCTGCTTTCGTCTGAAGAAAAAATCTTTTTCATTTCCAAATATGCAAATTATATAGTTTGATTAAAATTTCTATCCTACTTCCCAATATGGTATGAATTTTTTGCAAAGTTAGTGAAATGTTAAATTGCAATTGTTGAAGTTTTTATGAAAAAAAACTAATATTATTGTACTTAGCTATATTTGAGAATGGGATATGAGGGGGAATATGTACAATATGGTCAAAAAGTAAAACAGAGGTTGCAAAATAATAAAAATCTGAAGAAATCAGTAATGTGCTTTTATTGTCATTCAGAGCTTGTTCCTATACTTAAGCCAATGAACCGATTCTGCTTTTTTTGATACGGCTTATAAAACAAAAAGTGCACCGGAAATATGAATCCGGTACACCTTATCTGTTTTATATCAGTACTGTATGATATTACATTACGTATTGTGAGCTGATACTCTTGTTTTCAATTACGCATTCAATTGCTTTTGCAAAGATGTCTGCTATGCTTAGCTGTTTAACCTTGCTGCATCCTTTTGTATATGGGATACTGTCTGTAAAGATCATTTCAGCAAGTCTTGAATTTTCAATTCTTTCAGTAGCAGGGTCTGACATTACGCAGTGGCTGGCAATTGCTCTTACAGATTTTGCACCAGCATCAAGCATAACTTCTGCTGCCTTTACGATTGTTCCGGCTGTATCAACAATATCATCAACAAGAACTACGTTCTTTCCTTTTACATCACCGATGATCTGTATTGTTTCAACAACGTTTGCCTTTGCTCTTGTCTTGTTGCAAAGAACAAGAGGGCACTGAAGGAATTTTGAATATGTTGATGCACGCTTTGAACCACCAACGTCAGGAGTTGCGATAACAAGGTCTTCAAGGTTAAGTGACTGGATGTATGGTGCGAATACTGCACTTGCATACAAGTGGTCAACAGGCACGTCGAAGAATCCCTGAATCTGGTCTGCATGAAGGTCCATTGTGATAATACGGTCAATACCGGCAACGCTTAGAAGATCAGCAACCAGTTTTGCACCAATGCTGACACGTGGTTTGTCTTTTCTGTCTTGTCTTGCCCAGCCAAAGTAAGGTACAACGGCGATGATACTCTTTGCACTTGCTCTTTTTGCTGCGTCAATCATCAACAGAAGCTCCATAAGGTTGTCGCTGTTTGGGAATGTTGACTGTACAAGGAATACATGTTTTCCTCTGATTGATTCTTCAAAGCTTACAGCGAATTCGCCGTCGGCAAAATGAAGGATGTTCATGTTTCCAAGAGGACAGTTAAGGCTCTTGCAGATTTTTTCAGCCAAATACTTTGACTTTGTACCTGAGAATACTAAGAAAGGTTCGTGCTCAATCATTTTAGTATGAATAAATATTGTTAGTAATATTATGTTTTAAAAATAATTGTTTTCAGTTTTTGTTATAACAGTCAATCAGTGTCCTGATAATCCTGTCGGCTGTTCTTCCGTCCCATCTTTCAGGAATTGAGAATGTTTTCCATTTTTTCAGTGTAATGTTTCTTGCCATCTTGGTTGCCAAATCGGCATTTTCGCCTACCAGTTCGTTGGTTCCTACTGAAACAGTTTCCTTGTGTTCCGTATAATTGTTAAGTGTTATACATGGGATTCCGAGGAATGTGGCTTCTTCGGCAATATTTCCTGAATCGGTTATTATACCCATTGCATTCTTTTCAATATACCAGAATTCAAGACAGTTCATTGGACCGGTAATAACCAGATTGCTTATGCCTTTTACCTGCTGTGAAATGGCATTGGCAACATATTCGTGAACTGGTGCTATTACTTTATAAGGTTTGACGGCATTGCAGACTTTTTCTATTATTTCATTGAATTTTTCCGTATTGTTAACAAGCAGATGTCTGTTTGCCGTGAAAAGCAGATAGCCGTCCTCGTTAAGCCTTTTTTCCTTATATATTGCCGGTTGTTTTATTCTGTCCCTGTTGTTTCGCAGTGTATCCATAAGGATGTTTCCAACCATATAGGCGTTTTTCAGTGATGCGCCTCCCTGATTTAGGTTATGGTTCGCTATAAAGCCTGCGGTAAAAAGATAGTCGGACAGACCATCGGTTATCATTCTGTTAACTTCTTTAGGCATTGACATGTCAAATGAGCGTGTTCCGGCAACAAGGTGTGCTACCTTTATGTTAAGCCTTTTGGCTACGATTGAACATGCCATAGTAGGTGTAAGGTCATCAACAACGACAACAATATCGGCAGGATGCTCAATAAGTTCCTTTTCAAAGGCAGTCATTATGCCTGCAGCCCTCTCGTTCTGATTGTTGTTTTCAACATTCAGATAGGTATCAGGTTCCTTTATCTGCAAATCTTCAAAAAGAGTATTGCCGATGCTTTTGTCTTCTTGTTTACCGGTATAGATAAGTCTTCCTTCAATGTCATAACCTTCGCTTCTGAATTTCTCGATAGAGTGAAGCAATGGCGCTATTTTCATGAAATTGGGACGTGCACCGGCAACAATACTAATCTTCATATCCACTTTCTTTTAAATACTTTTGCAAAAGTACATATTATCTTTAATATAAATGCCAAACTTATGAGATAAAAAGATACATAATGTTGATTTAATGAAAAGTTTTCTACTTTTGTATATAAAATATGTATAAGGAATGAAACCGTTAGCAGAAAGATTGAGACCTACAAGTCTTGACAACTATATTGGGCAGAAGCATCTGGTAGGTGAAAAGGGGATTATCAGAAAGATGATTGAGCAACAGCGTATATCATCTTTTATATTGTGGGGACCTCCCGGTGTTGGCAAGACAACACTTGCACAGATTGTTGCCAACAAACTTAATGTTCCTTTCTATACATTGAGCGCTGTGACTTCCGGAGTAAAGGATGTGAGGGAAGTTATTGAGAACGCTGAGAAAAGCCGTCTGTTTGCTTCCGGCGGAAATCCTATTCTTTTTATTGATGAAATCCACCGTTTCAGCAAATCACAGCAGGACTCACTCCTGGGAGCAGTGGAGAAGGGGATAGTTACGCTTATCGGTGCCACTACAGAAAATCCTTCGTTTGAAGTGATAAGACCGTTGCTGTCCCGTTGTCAGGTTTATACATTGAACCCTTTGGATAATAATGACCTCATAAGCCTTATTGAATATGCATTGAAAAATGACTCTCTGCTAAGTCAGAGAAAAATATATATAGACGAGAATGAGGCTATGCTGAGGTATGCAGGAGGGGATGCCCGCAAGCTTTTGAATATACTTGAGCTTGTGGTGGAATCATTCGGCAGCAATGACGTTATCCACATAACGAATGATATTGTAATAGGGTGTCTTCAGCAGAATCCTATGGCATACGACAAGAATGGGGAGATGCATTATGACATAATATCCGCTTTCATAAAATCTATCAGAGGCAGTGATCCTGATGCTGCGATATATTGGCTTGCCCGTATGATTGAGGGTGGGGAAGACCCGGCTTTCATTGCCCGTCGTCTTGTGATATCTGCATCAGAAGACATAGGACTGGCAAATCCTAATGCCATGCTTCTTGCCAACGCTGCTTTTGATGCGGTTATGAAGATAGGGTGGCCCGAAGGCAGAATACCTCTTGCCGAAGCAACCATATATCTTGCCACTTCGCCCAAAAGCAACTCGGCATATCTTGCAATAAACAGTGCAATAGAGCTTGTAAAGAAGACAGGTAACCAGCCAGTTCCGTTGCATTTGAGAAACGCCCCTACCGAACTGATGAGTAACCTTGGATACGGTACGGACTATAAATATCCTCATGACTACCCGTCAAACTTTGTCCGTCAGGATTATTTGCCTGAAGCATTGAAAGGTACGACCATATGGACACCGCAGGCCAATCCTGCAGAGGATAAATTGAGTGAAAGAATGAATGTTTTATGGAATAAAAAATACAAAAAGTAATAATTATGGAGAATCGTAAAATTAATATCTGTATTCTGGACGGATATACCTTGAACCCTGGAGATTTGACTTGGGAAGCTATGTCTTCGCTTGGAAATCTTACGGTTTATGATCGTACTGCTCCGGAAAATGTGGTTGAACGTGCCTTGGAAGCAGAAGTTCTGCTGGTTAACAAGGTAATAATAGGTGAAGAGCAGATGAAGGCCTTGCCTAATCTTAAATTTATTGGCGTTTTGGCTACAGGATACAACAATATAGACTTTGATGCAGCTAAAAGACATAATATAATTGTTGCAAATGTTCCTGCGTACAGTACTGAATCTGTTGCACAGATGGTTTTTGCACATATACTTAATATATATAATAATGTAGGAAAAGCTGCAGAATCTGTAAGAAACGGTGACTGGGTAAATTCTGTTGACTTTACTTATATGCCTTCTCCTCAGATTGAATTGAACGGAAAGACTTTAGGTATAGTGGGGCTTGGCAATACAGGAATGGCAACAGCAAGGATTGCTTTGGGCTTTGGATTGAAGGTAATAGCTTATTCTTCAAAACAGACACTTCCTGAAGGTATTGAGAAAGTTGGATTGGATGAATTGTTTAGCAGGGCTGATATTCTTTCACTTAATTGCCCGTTGACGGAAACAACCCGTGATTTGGTAAATAAAGAAAGAATAGGAATGATGAAAAATAATGCTGTCATCATTAATACCGGACGCGGTCCTCTTGTTAACGAACAGGATCTTGCTGATGCATTGAACGAGGGAAGAATTATGGCTGCCGGTGTTGATGTGCTGTCGGTAGAGGCACCAAAAGCAGACAATCCGTTGCTTACGGCAAAAAACTGTTATATCACACCGCATATTGCATGGGCAACAGTTGAAGCAAGAATGCGACTGATGGATATTGCCGTTATGAATGTAAGGCAATATGTCAAAGGTGAAAATATTACAAACAGAATATGCTGAAATTGTCTTTAAAGAGTACTGAGACAATCTTTCAATTTTGAAAAATAAGTCCTGGAGGCAATAATCTCAATATTGTCGAAGGGACTTGCTAATATGAATCTCATTGATTTGTTTTCAATGGATGAAACGTAGTCAAGATTTATTATACAGTTCTGGCTTACCTGTACGAATGTCGATTTAAGGTTCAGGATTTCCTTTGCCTTAAGGTTTGCTTTCAGTTTGTATTGTTTGTTGTTGTTGTTCAATACTTGCCAGATTCTTGCCGAACTGTTGTACTTGAACATGACAATATCCGTTTTCTTGACTATATCATATCCGGTACTTGTCGGCATTGCTATCAGTTCTTTGTCTTTTGCCGAATAGAATATTTCCTCTGAATAGTCTTCAATTCTTTTTTCTATGACACGCTTTATTATTTCATCAAGTTCTTCTGGGAAGTAGGGTTTCTGAAGAAAATCAAAGGCAGATACTCTAAGAACATTGATAAGGTACTTCTGGAAAGCGGAATAAAATACAATAAGCATGTCAAAGTCTATTTCCTCTTTCAGCTCCTTTATCAGTTCAAGTCCGTTCTTGCCGGGCATTTCAATATCAATGAACAATAGATATGGCTTGTGCTTTAGGATAAGTTCCCTGGCACATTCAGGCGATTGTGTAGTTGCTATAATATTAATTTCTTCAAATTGCTTGAGATCGTTCTCAAGCATATTTATACTTATTTTGCTGTCATCAACTATTATAGTGTTAATTGCCTGGTTCATAGAATATCATAGTTAAAATCTTCGGGGATAAATATACGAATTTTTGTACCTTTACCTGTTTCAGAATGTAAAATTTCAAATGATATTTTATTTTTTTTGTTCATATTGAATAAATTTAGCATTTCATTTATTGCTTTTAAACCTGTTCCGGTTCCTTTTTCATTTGTTTCCTGTTTTTCGGTATTATTTTTCACTTTTTCGTAATCAAATCCTATTCCGTTATCTTTTACGATTATTTCAGTTCCAGAGTTATTTCTGATGTCAATTGATAATTCTGGGTTTTCTATATCAACAAAAGCATATTTTACAGCATTTTCAACAGGAATCTGAATAATCATTGTCGGGATTATAAGGGTTTCAGGGTTTATGTCACTATCAATGTTCCAATTAATTTCCGGTATATTTTCCTTATAAAGTCTGTATAGCATTACGTAATCGTTTACATATTCTATTTCTTTTGCAAGCTCTACAGTAGTATTGTTTCCGGCAGACAGGCCGTTTCTAAGCAATCTGACCATACATCTGATAGGGTATTGCAGCTCCTGGTGGTTGCGCAGTCCCGGCATCAGTGCATTTATGACATTGAAAATATAATGCGGTGATATTCTGCTTTTAACGCTTTCCATTTTCAGCTGGTTAAGTGTGGCAAGCATTGCCCTATGTTTTTGTTCCTGTTTTTTCTGATTCAATGTATATATAAGGGCAAACGATACAATTAGAAGTATGATTGCAAGAATTGAAACGGTTAGTATGAACCGCATTTTTATTATCTTCTTTTCGGAAAGCTCTATTTTCTTATTCTTGTTGACTATTGTAGTATCGTTTTTGTATCTTAAATCGTTTTCTGATACCATGTTTATTATCTTCATGTTTCGCAGCGAATCGTCATATTCCTCCATTTTCTGATTGTAGAAGTATGCTTTTTTGTATTCGCCTTTTGCTTCATAAAGCATTTTCATTCTTTTGTTCTGCAGGTATATATATTCAGGTGAAACAAAATTGAATTTGCTGTTCAATTCGTTTATCAGATTTTCAGCTTTATCAATATTGTTTTTCATTATTTCAAGTTGTATGACAAGTCCTTTTATATAATATTGGGTTGACCGGTCTCCAACTTTTTTAGATATGCCGACAGCTTTGTTTATGTATTTTTCTGCTGAATCAATATTATTCATATAAAGGTAAACCTCACCTATGTTGCATGATGATGTTATCCGGCAAAAATCTTCATCTATTATATTGTATGCCTTGAAGAACCATGGCAGTGCATCTTCATATTTTTTTGTAAAGAAATAGTAATTACCTCTTGAATTGAAAAAAAAGAATTTTTCATAGTCTGTACACGAGTCTATATAATCCTCTGCAAGGTTGAAATATTGGTTTGACAATGAGAAGTTGTTCAAATCAAGATATAGTTTTGCAAGTCCTGAATATATCGGCATCTCAAAGCCCTTAAGTTCAAGAGAGTCTGTAAACAAAAGAGTTTTTCTATACCAGTAACTGGCCATGCTGTATTCGCCCGACATGTGGTAACAGTCGGCTATATTTATACTGATATCTGTAATTTTTCTGTAATTGTTGCTTGGGTCTTTGTTCAGAAGTTCATAAGCTGTTTTGAAGTTTTCGATAGCATCCATTTTGTTGTTCATTGAATAGCTGTAATAAACTCCTTCATTATTATATGCATCGGCAAGAACGGCATTCAAATCATCTGTGCTGCTGTTGTTTTTGCCATAAAATATTGTCCTCTTATTTAGTTCATGTGCTTTGTTTATATCACCCTTTATATAGTATGCTCTTGATAAAAGGTTATTCAATTTATAGTACATAATACTGTCTTCGGTATTGTAATGCTCAATTAGATAAATTATTGAGTCTGTAGAAGAATACAGTTCTTTATGTACTTTTTGCAGGAATTCATCATCCTTGCTTGCAGTATAGTTGTTTTCCACCTTACTGCATGCTGTTGCAAGTGTGATAATCAGTATAATATATGTGTGCAGAAATCTCGTAAAGATTCTTTTTTGTGCTTTCATAATCATAAAAAATCAGGAGATTAAACTATCCCCGCATTTGCGGGGATGTTATTATTTCTTCAGTTTGTAAATTCTTTCAATAATATCAACCACTTTCATTCCGTCAATAGCGTTTGTGGTTATGGTTTTACTTTCTGAAAGTACATCTACAACATTTTGTATTACATAATGGTGATTCTGGGCAGAACCTTTATATGCTCCGTAGTCGTTTGGAGGATTTGAAGGTGCCAGTTCCGGCATTGTATAGTCTTTGATATGGCAATAAACAACTTCGTTCATATATTGTCCTGCAACTTTTACAGAACCGTTTTCTGCTATAATTGTTATGCTGCTTTCCAGATTCTTGTCCCATACTGAAGTTGAATAGTTAAGGCATCCAGAACCTCCGTTGCAGAAGTCAAACAGTATATTGCCTGAATCTTCAAAATCAGTAAGATCCTTATGATTATAATCATGGAAATTACCTTTGATGTTTGTAATGTCACCAAACAGCCAATACATAATGTCAATAAAATGAGAAAACTGTGTGAACAGCGTTCCGCCGTCAAGTTTAGCATCACCATGCCAGTTGCCTGGTTTATAGTATCTTGAATCTCTGTTCCAGAAACAGTTCAGCTGCACGTTATATATTTCTCCAAGTATTTTGCTTTCAACAAGTTCTTTAAGCCATACAGAAGGAGGGGAGTATCTGTTTTGCATGACGCAGAAAACCCTTTTGTTGTTGTCAAGACTTGTGCTTATTATTTTTTCTGCATCGGCTTTTGTAAGTGCCATAGGCTTTTCAATGACTACATGTCTTTTGTCATTCAGTATTTTTATGGCAAGTTCAGCATGTATTCCGTTTGGTACACAAATATTTACTACATCAATGTCCGGTTCATTCTGTAAAAGCTCATCGGCAGAATTGTAAAACTTTTCTTTTAAGTCTTCAAGTCCTAATTCTTCTTTGCTCAATATGTCACAGACAGCAACGAGTTCGCACTTATCGTTTCTTCTGATCATTTCGGCATGGCGCTTTCCGATGTGTCCCTGACCTATTACCCCAAATTTTATCTTGTTCATAAAACGTCTCTATCAGTATAAATTTCCATATTATTAAAAAGGCTTACAAAGATACTCTATTTTTCTTATTTATTACATAATGAAGACTGATTAAGTGATTTTTGCATATTGTTTCAAAAAGGCAGTATTTTAATAAAACAAAACAAATAACTATTATTAACAGTGAAATATTGAAAAAAAAGGATTCTATACTTTGTGTTAAAAGAAAAATGGTTTAAATTTATTGCGTGAAAGTAAATCCATTTATTAATTAAACAGTTTGATATTATGGGAAGAGCGATAACATTTAATGAGTTGAGAAGAATTAAGGATTCATTGCCTGATGGCAGTATGCATAGAATAGCCGATGAACTTGGTGTTGATGTAGAAACCGTGAGAAATTATTTTGGAGGCAGTAACTATGAAAGCGGACAGAGTGCCGGACTTCATATAGAACCGGGACCTGAAGGCGGAATGGTTATGCTTGACAGTACAGAAATGTTGGACCGTGCTCTTGCAATTCTTGAAGAAGAGAACAAGAAGCATTGTTCTTAAACCTTGTAAGCAAAGAAAAATTAAATTAAAATCTCCGTTTACTTATAAAGTGGATGGGGATTTTATGTTTTAAACGGATTATAAACCTATAATACATATATTATGGAAGACAAATTGATAACATTAGTGACTTTGACCTATGCCAAGGCCGAGATACTGAAAAGTGTTCTGGAGAGTGAGGGTATAATGTCTGAACTGTATAACGTGAATGTGATACAGCCATTTGTTTCATCAGGTGTAAAAGTCCGTATCAATGAAAAGGACTTGCAACGTGCACTTGAGATTGTTGAATCAGGATCATGGCTTAAGGAAGACGGAGATGAACCGGAAAAGAAGAATATTCTTGTACCTGTAGACTTTTCAGACCAGTCTATACTTGCATGTTATTTTGCTTTTGACTATGCATCTGCAATTGGCGCTGAAGTTGTTCTGCTGCATGTTTTCTTCCCGCCGGTTTATTCGTCAATGCTTCCGTTTGAGAATGAAGTCAATTCAGTTGAAGAGTACAGAATGGTAATGCAGGATGTAACGGAAAAGATGAATAATCTTGTTGCACGTCTTTCAAAAATGGTAGAAGACAAAGAGCTTCCGAAGGTTGAATTCAAGAGCAAAATCTATGAAGGTGTTGCCGAAGAGGAAATCCTTCATTATGCTTCCCGTAAACGTTCTTCACTGATTGTTATGGGAACCCGAAGCAAAGAACCGGATAATGACAAGGTTCTTGGCAGTGTAACGGCCGAAGTTATGGAAAGAAGCAATGTAACTGTTGTTGCAATACCTAAGGATACTCCTTATTTCAGATTCTCGGGAATGAAGAAAATTGCATTTATGACAAATGTGGACAAACGCGATCTTATTTCATTTGATTCTCTTGTTGACATTATCAAGATAAACAAGGCAGAGGTTGTTCTTTTGCATATCGGTCCTGAAAATGATGAATGGAGCAAGGTAAAACTTTCCGGAATGAAAGATTATATTGAAAAGAAATATCCAGGAATAAAAGTCAGTACAATGGCAATGGATGATGACGGAAGTCTGACAGGTCTTGATGCGTTTATAAAAGAAAACAATATTGATGCCATTTCAATGACAAAATACCGTAGGACCTTCTTCTCAAAGATGATGATTCCAAGTATGACAAAACGTGTATTCTTTAAATTAGATACTCCTCTGATAGTATTCAACAGGAAGTAGTTTTTTTATAAGGTAAATTTTTTATTGCAATGGAGCGTCCGGGTAATACCGGAACGCTCCATTTTCTTTGTATTGGATGCCCAATCAGAATTTGTCGTTTTCTGTTTCTCCCTTTGGCTGTTCAGGTTTTATGCCGGATGTTTTTATTTCCTTTTAAGCGTAATTAGTGTTATTTCCGGCCATGCTCCGAAGCGGAATGGAATAAGGGTACAGCCCAATCCTTCGTTTACATAAAGGTAATTGTTTTTCTCTCTGTAAAGTCCGCTCCATTCATTGTATTTCATTTTTGAAATTGAAAAACCGGCAATTTTCATTTGCATAGCATGTGTATGTCCTGATAATGTAAGGTCAATGTCATTGTCCAGAACTTCGGCACGCCAATGTGACGGGTTGTGTGAAAGAAGTATCGTAAAGTTTGATTGGTCCACCGATTCAAGCGCTTTAGGCAAATTTCCGTATTTTGAGAAAGGCGGTTCTCCCCAATTCTCAACACCGATTATGGCAATACTGTCATTACCTCTTTTGATATAGCAATGTTCGTTGTTCAATAGTTTCCATCCCATGTCTTTCTGTAATTGCAACAGCTCTTCGAAGTTCTTTTTCTTGTCCATAATGTTTTTCCATGGGTAATAAGGAGAATAATCATGATTGCCGAGTACTGAATAAACCCCATATTTGGCTTCCATGCCAGAAATAATTTCTGTGAGCCCTTTCATCTCTTTGGCACGATGTGTTACAAGGTCACCTGTAAACATGATGACATCAGGTTCAAGGTCGTTTATTTTGTTTACAATGTTTCTAAGAGCTCTGTGGCTGCTGCTCCATGTTGATGCATGCAGGTCGGATATATGTACTATCTTGAATCCGTCAAAAGACGGTGGAAGGTTTTTATAGCTAATCTCAACTTTGTTTACCACAGACCTTTTCCATCCGTAGAATGTTCCGTATGAAATGATGAAGAAGGTAAGCCATCCTCCTATCAAGGCTATAATCGTGAACAGTTGGCTGAGATTGGTATGTGTGAACTGCTGGAAGATGAATTTTGTTGCATACAGAACTGCAAAGACCAGCTTTGGAACAGTGAGCGCAAGACAGAACATGAAATAGAAAGATCCTATGTGTGCCTTGTCAATCATGAATGTCTGACGTCCGCCATACATAATTATTATCAGTCCGGCAATCAGCAATAGGGAAGGCATGAACCATAATACCTTAAGCACCGGGCTCGCAACTTTCTGTATATGCGTGAAATAAATAAAAATATCAGATGCCGCTATCATGAACAGCATTGTGCTGAATGTTCTTATAATCATAGTTTTTCAATGTTTTTTGAAAGAAATTTTGAAAGCTCGTCCGGAGATTTTCCTCTCCGTTTTGCATAGTCATCAAGCTGTTCTGCAGTGATTTTACCTATAGAGAAGTATCTTGAGTGAGGATTTGAAAACATGAATCCGCTTACGGATGCCAGTGGTTTCATTGCGCCGTTTTCTGTCACTTCAAGTCCTATTTCTGAAAAGTCTAATAAATCGTCAATTATAAAGTTTATTGTATTGTCTGGTATTGACGGATATCCTACTGCTGGTCTTATTCCGTCATACTTTTCGACAAGCAATTCCTTTATTGAGAGATTTTCGCTGGGAGCATAGCCCCACGTTTTTTTTCTTACGTATTCGTGGCACTTTTCGGTTGCTGCTTCTGCAGCTCTTTCGGCAAGTACCTGCATTATCATGCGGCTGTACAAATCGTCATGGTATGCATTTTCCATTTCTTTGTCAACCGTTGTTGCAAAAACTCCAAACATGTCTGTCTTGCCGCTTTCAATGTCGGGCAAAAAATCAGCGAGACATAGACAGTAATCTTTCCCCGGTTCGGGTTTCTGTTGTCTCAGAAATGGTATCCTGTATTTTTCAATTACAATATCATCCATGTCCGAGCACGCCCTGTAAAGATTATATTTTACTTTTATCTTAAAATCTCCATCATGTTTTCTCATCAACGACAACGCATCTTTGTAAAGTTTCATTGCCTCGGATGCCTTGTTCCTCTCTTCTTCGCTGAAACTGTCAACCCATGCTGCATTGCATGCCGGACAACCGTCAAGTTCAGCAACTGATGCGAACTTTGGCTGGAAGTTCCAACTGTGAAAGAAATATATCCAGTTTATGTATTCGGATATATCATGCAAGTCGTATGTTACTGTTTCCGAGAAAACAGGTGTTGGCTTTTTATTCATACAGATGAAAGATTCGTTCCATTCTTTTCCATTTTTCAGTAGCTTTGGCTCCTGTAGTACCTGTTTGCAGAAGTGTTATATAGTCTTCCCATTCCTGTTGTCTTGGTAGGGTAGACAGCTTTTCCATTGCCGAATCCCAATCAAAATCCATAGCTGTTTCAACAATCATGAAAAGCTTGGTTTCATATATGTATATTTCCATTTCAAGAATACCTACAGATTTTATACCTTCGGGTACTTCTTTCCAGATAATTCCATTTTTATGTCTGCGTACGTATTCTTCTATCATTTGAGGGTCGTTTCTCAAATCCATAGTCTGGCAATATCTTTTTGTAGGGACTTTGTATTCTTTTGTTTTATATCCGTTGTTTATATTATCATTCATAATTAAATATTTTATTAAAATGCAAATTTACTAATAAAAATGAATTTATATTCTTTACCTGTCTGATAATTTATGCAGGTTATATGTTTAACCAGTTAGCTGATTTAAATCAGAACATATATGGTATGATTTCTATTAATAAGACATTGAATGTTCCGGTCAAAAGCGTTCTACATATTTATCAAAAACATTTAATGTTTCAGTCAAATATATTCTACATTTTTTTTGAAAATGACAGAGCTTTTTCAGAGTTAAATATGGGTTGATTTAATTCAACCGACATGTTTTTTATCTTAATCAATGATTTCAGTACCATCTTTTACGCTTGAAGAAGATATATATAATGATACCTATTACAATCATCAGTCCCCATGCCATCAGATAACCGTATTTCCAGTTAAGTTCTGGCATATTGTTGAAATTCATTCCCCATATTCCGGCAAGGAAAGTAAGAGGTATGAATATTGTTGACACGATTGTAAGTCTTTTCATTATATTGTTCATTTTAAGGTCGTTGTTTGATATATACAGGTCAATTAATGATGAAATTGTATCATGACTTGTTTCAATCATCTGTACAACAAGCTGTATGTGGTCGTTTACATCGTTGAAGAATATTTTGTTCACTTTATGCAGCAGTGTGCTTTCGCCAAAGTACAGTTTGCCGAAATGTTCTTTGAACGGCATTATTGTCTTTTTCAGATACTGGTATTTGCGCCTGTATGTCTGTATTTCACCAATGTTTACCGAATTGCCGTCAAGTGAAAGCAGGCGTTCTTCAAGGTCATCCAGTCCGTCGTTCATATTGTTTACAATAGAGACATATCCTGTTATTATGCTGTTCAGTATCACACTCAGAAGATAATCCGATGTTCTTTGTGTTATCTTGAAAATGTTTTTGTCAATAGCGCTTATTACATCTCCGAAATAATTGTTGTCATTTTCGGTAATCGTCATAAGGAAGTTTTCTCCATGTATTATGCAGGCATGTATAAATGTAAGACTGCCGTCACCGTCTTCTTTTGCAATTTTTGATACGATGAATATATAATTGTCGTACTGTTCTATTTTGGGCGGATGGTTTACATTGATTATGTCCTGCTGGATAAGGAAACTTATGCAGAATTCATTGCATATTTCGGATATAGCATCAATGTTCTTCAGACCGTGTACCTGAATAAAGTTAATACGGTCTTTTTTGAACTCGTCTTTTATTTCACTCCATGAATTTCCTTCCTTGTGGTTTATTGAGTCTTTATTGTATGAGCAAAGATGGAAATGCGTTGATGTTGAGTTGTTTCCTGTATATATAAGTTTTTCTGAAAGTAGATTGTTCTTCATACGGATATGTTTTTTATGGGATAATAAAATAAGAATATTCTTTTATTATTTGGTGGTGCTATATTCTCATGAAATACAAATATAAATATTGTATTTGAATAAATGCTGAAATTGACACCGCTTATTTGGAATGCAATCAGTAAATGTAATGGTTGACAGTTGTTACCCCGTCTATGTAAAGGTATTTTAATAATTAGCAGTATGGTCAATTTTGAAAATTTTAGCTGGTCAGTTTGGATTATAAATGTGATGTATTTATAATGATTGGGCAATTAAGTATAAATGTGGCAATTATCTGCTTTAGCTTGATGAGATGGGTGTGTTGAAGCCACGGATTATATAATAGTTGTAGAAAAAGAACTAAGGCTATTATAAAAAATTATTATGCGAAATAAATATTGATATTTGATAATTATTTTATTAATTATTGCTAATTTTGAGATGTATAAGGATTTGTCCAATAACGTTTCTTATTTGTCTGGAGTTTTAGACTCAGGTTTATGAGGAATTATTGGGGATTCTGGAATATTATTATAAAACAATATTATAATTATAACAATAGTTCGTTAAAAATTAGCCCAGCCTAAGCGGCTCTGGCAGTAAATAAAATGAGTTCTTTGAAAAGTTTG
>CALUJO010000037.1 GCA_944320965.1 uncultured Bacteroidaceae bacterium
CTTAAAGAACATGAACCGATTTTTATGGCTAACGAAAAAAAGAAGGTGCATCGTGCATTACGACACACCCTCTTTTGGGTATGCATTTTGTCAAATTGACTCCATGTTCATTTTGTTTACAGCCTGTTTGCCTTCGGCTGTGTAGAGGTAGTCAATTCTGTCCTTGTATGCCTGTTCTATTTTTCCGCGAACCATTTTCATCGTACTGTTAATCATCTTGTTCTGTTCGGTGAATGGTTCTGGCAGTATGGCAAAACAGCTTGGAAGCCATCTTTCAGGGAATGTACCTTCAAATTCGCCGCCTTTCTTGTACTTGTTAAGTTCCGATTCAAGTTTCTTCAGTGCTGCTTTCTTTCCTTCTTCGGTATCAAGTGAAAGCCCGCTTTCCTTTAGCTTGCGTTTCAGCTGGTCTTTGTTAGGTACAATCAGAGCCACAGTATAAGGCGACTGGTTGTTATGTAGCATTACCTGTTCGATGTAGCATGATTTTTCTACAAGAGATTCTTCAATGCCTTCTGGACTGTATTTTTCTCCGTCACTTGATATAAGAAGACTCTTGAATCTTCCCTTGACATAGAGCAGGCCTTCGGCAGACATGTAACCGAGGTCGCCAGTATAAAGTCGTCCGTTGCGTACTGTCTCGGCTGTTGATTCGGGATTTTTCCAGTATCCTGCCATTACATTTTCGCCTTTGACTACAATTTCGCCCATTTCTCCTACAGGTAGTTCCTTTCCGTCCGGGTCGCATATCGTGATTTCAATAGGCTGTACAAGTTTGCCGCTTGAACCGAAACGGTATTTGTCCGGTCCGTTTGACGAGATGACCGGAGTCGCTTCTGACAGACCATAGCCCTGATACATCGGTATTCCTATACCTACATAGAACTTTTGCAGATCCTTGTCTAGCAATGCTCCTCCTCCGATGAAGAATTTAAGTTCACCGCCGAAGTTTTCCCTTACTTTGGAGAATATGAGTTTGTCAAACAATGCTACAAGAGGCTTTAGTATATGTCTCCAACCTTTCGGGTCAAGATTGCTTTCGCCAAAATATGTCTGACGTATTTTCATTCCCATGTTGAAAAGTTTCAAAGTGGTCTTTCCTTTTGCTCTGATAGCCTGTTCTATGTTCTTCTTGAATGTCTTTGCAAGTGCCGGTACGCTTAGAATGAAATGAGGGCGTACTTCCCTGATGTTTACCGGTATGTTCTTAAGGGTTTCCAGTGGGGTGCGTCCAACCTGTACCGTTGCTGCTGTTGCGCCGCAAGCCATCATGATATAGAATCCTACGACATGTGCGAAGCAGTGGTCAAGCGGAAGTATTATAAGCGTGCGCCATGTCTGGTCAATGTCAACAAGTGTCATAGCCTGCTCTACATTTGCTGTATAGTTGCGGTGAGTAAGTACAACGCCTTTAGGGTCGGCTGTTGTACCGCTTGTATAGGTTATTGTGGCATAGTCGTCGTTCTGTATTGAGCGTCCTATAGAAAGGAATTCGTCAAGTGAATGTTCCTTCAGAAATTCGTCACCCATCTTCTGAACGTCTTCTATGAATATTTCCTTTTCTTCGTAGCTTTCCTGTCTGTCGAATACAATTATTTTCTCCAGAAGCGGCAGACGGTCTGTTATAAGTCTTAGTTTCTTAAGCTGTGTGCCCGAAACCATAATGAACTTTACATCACCGTGTACCAGGCGGAACAGCAGGTCGTTGCTTTCTTCAAGTTTGATTGAAAGAGGAACATTCACGGCTCCGGCATAGAACATTGCAAGTTCACCGATGACCCAAAGGTTGCGTCCTTCGCTCAAAAGAGCCATGTTGTCACCTTTTTTGACTCCAAGTGCCTGCAAACCTGCTCCCAGGCGGTAAACCTCATTGCGCACTTGTGTATAGGTTGTAGGCATGAATGCCTTGTCTTTCTTCTCTAACAGGAATGTATTGTCAGGATATTTTCTGACAGATTCCTCAAACAAATCAATAATCGTTTTCTTCATTTAGCTATCTTAAATAAATTAAATCCGTGCAAAGGTAGCCAAAAAGAATAGAGTTTCTATCTTTTTATATAAAAAGTGTTATTGTTCAGTTAGAAGATAAGTCATTAATAGTTGGTGTCATGGCATATTATATTGATATATTTTATTTTGCAGCTATTTCAGATTGTATAAAAAAAGCCATCCCAAACGGGATGGCTTTTGGCGTTTATTTGAATAATATTAAATTATTCTGCATCTTCTGTCATTACCTTGTTCTTCTTGCCCAAGAATCTGTAAGCAATAGGAGCTGCAATGAAGATTGATGAAAGTGTACCGAATACTACACCAAGAATCATTGCGAATGCGAAGCTTCTGATTGAATCTCCACCAAGGAACAGGATACAAAGCAATACAATCAATGTACTGATTGAAGTGTTCAATGTACGTGCAAGAGTTGTATTCAATGAATCGTTGAACAGTTTTCTTGAATTGCGTTTTGGATACAATCCCATGTATTCGCGGATACGGTCAAATACAACCACCTTATCGTTGATTGAGTAACCGATTGCAGTAAGGATAGCACCGATGAATGTCTGATCCATTTCCATTGAGAATGGAAGAACTCCCTGAAGCAGTGAGTATGTTCCGAGAATCAGAGTTGTATCAAGTACAAGTGATATTGTTGAACCCAAACTGAATGAAAGGTTACGGAAACGTACAAGGATGTACAAACCGATAACGATCAATGAAAGAACAACTGACCAGATTGCTGATACCTTGATATCTGAAGCGATACTTGGACCAACCTTAGTTGAACTTACGATACTTCCACCTGTGTGGTTGTCACGGTCGATGAAGATTTCGTAGCTGATGTTGTTTGTAAGAAGGTTACCGTCTCTCAATGCTTCATATATGAAGTGTTCGATTTCTGCATCAATACCGTCCTGAGTTTCGTTGATACGGTAGTTAGTTGAGATACGAACTGTCTTTCCGTCTGTTCCAAGTGCAAGAACCTGTACGCCTGTACCTTCCGGCATCTTGTCAAGAAGAAGGTTTTCAACATTTTCAGGAACAACCTTGTTTTCGAATGTTACTACATAGTTGTAACCACCTGTAAAGTCGATACCGCCCTTCAATCCTCTTGTTGAGAATGAGATGATACATACAACTACCAACAATCCCCATACAAGGAATGATGTCTTGGATGCTCCCATGAAGTTGAACATCTTCTTTGTTGTGAACTTTCTTGAAATAGAAGATGTGAATGAAAGGTTAAGCCATTTGTCTCTCTTCATTGCTGCATTGTAAACGATACGTGTCATGAACACAGCTGTGAAGAATGAGATAACGATACCAATCATCAATGTAGTTGCGAAACCACGAATAGGACCTGTACCGAAGTTGAACAGGATAACACCGGTAATCAATGAAGTGAAGTTAGAGTCGAAGATTGCTGAGAAGGCATTTGAATAACCGTCTGCCAATGCTCTTCTGACATCCTTGCCTGCTCTCAACTCTTCTTTTGTACGTTCGTAGATCAATACGTTAGCATCCACTGCCATACCAAGTGTCAATACGATACCGGCAATACCTGACAATGTCAATGCAGCCTGGAATGATGCAAGCACACCCATTGTGAAGAAGATGTTCAGAACAAGTGCCATGTTTGCAACCATACCTGGGATGAAACCGTACATTACGCACATGTAGATCATCAATACAACGATTGCTACTACGAATGACATAAGTCCCTGGTTGATTGAAGCCTGACCAAGTGATGGACCAACGATTTCTTCGTTTACGATATTTGTACGTGCAGGCATCTTACCTGACTTAAGTACGTTTGCCAAGTCTTTTGTTTCTTCAAGAGAGAAGTTACCGCTAATCTGTGAACGTCCGCCGGTAATCTTGTCGTTTACGTTAGGTGCTGAATATACATAGTCGTCAAGTACGATAGCGATACAACGGTTTACGTTGTCACCTGTAAGCTGAGCCCATTTTCTTGCGCCTTCTGTGTTCATTGTCATACCAACGCAAGGACGGTTGTACTGGTCGTATTCGTCTTTTGCATCAACTACAACGTCTCCAGAAAGTGGAGCTTTTCCGTCGCGTACGTTGATAGCATACAATGCGTAGTATTCTTTACCGTTATTGATGATTTCCGGTTTAACGCTCCATTTTAGAGAAAGGTCTCTTCTCATGTCTGCCATTTTGAAATATTCGTCAAGACGGTCGCGGTTCTTTGCTTCTGCATAACCAACGATACATCCTGCGTTAGCTCTTGAAACGTCAAGAAGTGAGAATATTGGGTTTTCTCTGATTTGATCTTCTGTAAGAACGGCAGGAGCAGCAGTTTCTGTTTCGGCAAGAAGTTTCTTTGTGATGTCTGTGCCTGTTGTATCAGCAACTTCTTCAGTTTCTGCTTTAGCTTCTGTTTCAACAGTTACATTTTCAGCAGGAGCAGCAGTTTCTTTCTTAGCCTGTTCTACAGCAAGAAGGTCGCGAACCTTGTTGTTTGCTGCAACAATGTCATCATAAACTTCAGCAGGAGTATATGTTTCCCAGAATTCAAGTGTTGCTGAACTTGAAAGAAGGTCGCGGACACGCTGAGGTTCCTTAATACCAGGAAGCTCAACCATGATACGTCCAAGTCCTGTTTCCAGTTTCAGAACATTTGGCTGTGCAACACCGAAACGGTCGATACGTGTACGAAGTACGATGAATGAGTTGTCGATAGCTGCGCCAACTTCTTCACGCAATACGCTTACAACCTGGTCATCAGGAGTTGTCTGCATCACTTTTTCTTTAAGTCTCTGTGAAGCGAATACTGAAGCCAAAGTCTTGTCTGGTGCAGCAGCTTTCCATTCGTTAACAAAGATAGTGATGATATCGTCCTGGCTATTTTTAGCTTTTTCTTCTGCTTTAGCAAGAACTGTTTCGAATGTTTCTCCCGGATTGTCAACTGCAAGTGTTCTAAGAACATCTGGTACAGAAACTTCGAGGATAACATTCATACCTCCCTTAAGGTCTAGACCTAGACCGATCTCCATTTTGCGGCACTGTTTCAATGTATAGCTCCAAAGCCATACTGTTTCGTTTGCCATTGAGTCAAGATATGCCTGCTCTGCCTTTTCTATTGCTTTACTGTCACCGCCTTTGCTCAAAGCATATTCGCGTGCTTTGTTTTCGTAGTGACCGGAAACAAAAGAGAAGGAAATGTAGAATAGACATACAAGGGCAAACAAGACCGCAAGAATCTTTACAAATCCATTGTTTTGCATTTCTCTTAATTGTTTATTGTTATTTATTATTAATTATTTATTCTGCTTTTAAGCGTGCAAATATAGTTTTTTTTCTTTATTAAGGCAATTTAGAACATAAATATTTTGAAACACTTATTAATAAACGGGAAGTGTCTGTCGTTACTTAATTATTTTATTATTCTAAACCGTACTTAATTTATTGTATTGTAATATCTTGTATAGGTTTATGTATGCTTTATACTTAAGAAGGTGTACCAACTTTTATTATTTGGTACACCTCCTTTTATGTTGGATATTTATTATTACATTCTTTCCGGTACTTCAATACCAAGAAGTCCCATACCTGTTGAAATTACCTTGCCTACATTCTGTGACAGCATCAGTCTGAATTTCTTCAATTCTTCGTTTTCTTCGCGGAGGATGCTGAAGTCATGGTAGAACTGGTTGTATTCCTTAACAAGTTCGTACACATAGTTGGCTATGACTGACGGATTGTAGTCGCTTCCTGCCTGTGCAATGACTGAAGGGAATTCGGACAGCATTTGTATAAGTCCTTCTTCCTTGAGGCTGAGTTCCAGTCCTGTATCAAGCTTTTCCGGAACAGTTATTCCTGCTTCTGCTGCCTTACGGAGTATAGATCTGATTCTAGCATATGTATATTGGATGAACGGACCAGTATTACCGTTGAAGTCTATTGATTCTTTAGGGTTGAAAGTCATGTTCTTTGTTGCGTCAACTTTCAGTATGAAATACTTCAATGCTCCCAAACCAACTATTCTTGCGATATCGGTAGCTTCTTCTTCTGTACATTCTGCAAGACGGTCAGATGATGCTTCCTTAGCTGTTGCAATCATCTTTTCCATTAGGTCGTCTGCATCAACCACTGTACCTTCGCGTGATTTCATCTTTCCTTCAGGAAGTTCAACCATACCGTATGAGAAGTGTACAAGGTCTTTACCCCATTCAAATCCTAGACGGTCAAGCAGGATGGCAAGTACCTGGAAGTGGTAGTTCTGCTCGTTTCCTACCACATATATCATCTTGTTGATAGGGTAGTCATCGAAGCGCAGTTTAGCAGTACCAATATCCTGGGTCATGTAAACTGATGTTCCGTCGGCACGTAGCAGAAGTTTCTGGTCAAGGCCTTCGTTTGTAAGGTCTGCCCATACGGAACCGTCTTCCTTTTTAAAGAACAATCCTTTTTCCAGTCCTTCAAGAACCTTTTCCTTCCCGACAAGATATGTGTCAGATTCATAATAGATCTTGTCGAAGCTAACGCCCATCATTTTATATGTTTCGTCAAAGCCTTCATATACCCATTCGTTCATCATCTTCCATAAGCTTCTTACTTCAGGGTCACCTGCTTCCCATTTTACAAGCATTTCTCTTGCTTCTTTCATTAATGGTGATGCAGCTTCTGCTTCTTCCTTGCTCATGCCTTTTTCCATCAGCTCGGCAACTTCTGCCTTATAGTGCTTGTCGAAAGCTACATAGTAGTCACCGATAAGGTGGTCTCCCTTTTTGCCTGATGATGCAGGTGTCTCGCCGTTACCGTATTTCTGCCAAGCAAGCATTGATTTGCATATATGGATACCGCGGTCGTTTACAATGTTTGTCTTGATTACCTTATTTCCGTTTGCTGCCATTACGTTGGCAAGGGCGTTTCCAAGAAGATTGTTTCTTACATGTCCCAAATGTAACGGCTTGTTTGTATTAGGTGATGAGTATTCAATCATCACAGTAGGCGCATCCTCGCTTGCATGCTTTATTCCGAAATCCTTGTCGGCATTGATGTCATTAAGCATTTCTGTCCAGCAGTCTGATGCTATAGTCAGATTAAGGAATCCTTTTATTACATTGAATTCGGCAACAGCCTTTTCATTGTTTTTCAGATATTCGCCAAGTTCCTGGGCTGTGGTTTCCGGTGATTTCTTTGAAGCTCGCAGGAAAGGGAATACTACTATAGTATAGTGACCTTCAAATTCTTTTTTTGTTTTCAGAACCTGAACATTCTTTTCATCGGCCTCAAACTGATAGAGGGCTTTTAGACCTGCAATCACTGCAGACTGGATTTTTTGTTCTATATTCATGTCTTTAATATAAATGTTTCAAGTAGAATTATTTTGCAAAGTTACTATGTTTGTCTTAAACTTGCAATATGTTATAAATTACAGTGTATATCTGTGATATAATATTGCATAAATAATGAGTTTAAAATAATATATTTCAAAAAATACCAGTCATGACCAGGTCGGAACAAAGTTGTTTTGTTTTCATATCTGTTTGTTCTGGTACCAGAAATCTGTTATTTGTTGACATATTGCATTTATCAGTTAAATAGGGTTAACAGACAAAACCAATTGAGAAAAATAAAGAAGATTGTCAGACCTTTTCTTTTAAACTGAAATTTATTGTTACTTTTGTTGACTGTAATCAAATGTAATTAATAAATATGGATAGAATTCCTGAAGTAACGAAGAATCTAATTATAGTAAATGTGCTTATGTTTCTTGGTATGTTGGTTGCCGAGAAATATGGATATGACTTGAATGATTATTTAGGACTGCATTTTATTCTGGCAAATGATTTCAATCCGGCCCAGTTCTTTACTTATATGTTCATGCATGCTAATTTCTCACATATCTTTTTCAATATGTTTGCTGTTTGGATGTTTGGCAGTGTGCTTGAACGTTATTGGGGACCTAAAAGATTCCTTTTCTATTATATTGTCTGTGGTATCGGCGCAGGTATTATTCAAGAGGTCGTGCAGTTTATCACATTCTTTATGATGGGAATGGGAGGTTATGATAGTGTATCTCTTCCGACCGGAGAGGTTATGGAAATGGGTGAATATCTTAACGGCTGGTGCACAATAGGTGCTTCCGGTGCTATATTCGGTATTCTTCTCGGTTTTGGAATGAGTTTCCCTGAAGAACGTATGTTCATATTTCCGTTGCCATTCCCTATCAAGGCAAAAGTGTTTGTTATCGGCTATGCCGTAATAGAACTTCTTTTGGGTATCAGCAATAATATCCATGACAATGTTGCCCATTTTGCACATTTGGGTGGTATGCTGTTCGGTTTGATTATGATTTTGTATTGGAGACGTAACCGCTGGAGACAATGAAGAAAAAACTGATTTATATAAACGTAGCTGTATTTGCTGTTGTCTTTTTGCTGAAGATTATTTTTATGCTCTTCCAAATAGACAGTTTTGAGCATGTTATATCTTATTTGGAGGTCCCTTCAAATCTTGTGACCTTGCTGTGTCATCCATGGACACTTGTGACTTATATGTTTTTGCATTATGATGTCTTGCACATACTGTTCAACATGCTTTGGCTTTACTGGCTTTCGGATTTGTTCTTAAACGTATATTCACAGAGACATCTTGTCGGACTTTACGTATTTGGAGGCCTTGGCGGTGCTCTGTTCTTTATTCTTGCATACAATATCTTTCCTTATTTCAGTTCAGTAGTCTGGAACTCCTATCTTCTTGGTGCTTCGGCTTCTGTTCTTGCAATAATGGGAGCGTTGCTTTACAGCATTCCGGATTACAGCATAAATCTGATGCTTATAGGAAGAATAAGGTTCAAGTATATGGCTTTGTTCATAATTGCGCTTGATGTACTGTTTATGATGAACAATCCCGGTCAGCACTTTGCCCATTTGGGAGGAGTCCTGTCGGGCATTCTGTTTGCATATCTTTACAGAAAGAATATAGATGTGACAGGATGGATTAATTCTGTAATTGATTCCTTTGTTATGGTTTACCGGACGTTGGTATCTTGGAAGAATAGTATGGTTGATTTCTTTAAAGGCAGAAAGAAGCCAAAGATGAAAGTCCATTATGGCGGCGGTACAAAGCACGGTAACGATTATGATGATAATTTACGTAAAAGGGCTTCCGAAGCAGAGATAGATGCCATTCTTGAAAAAATAAAGAAGAACGGATACGGAGCATTGACAAGTGAAGAAAAAAAACGCTTGTTTGATGCCAGTAGAAAATGATTTATTATGAAAAATATAGGCAGACTTTTCTCATATATAATATTGGCGGCAAATGTGCTGATAATAATATTTATGCTGCTTTCTGCATATGGCTCTTATGTTGAGCCGTTAAAGTTCCCGGTATGGTCTTGTCTTGGGTTGGTGTATATCATATTCTTTTTCATAAACCTTGCTTTTCTGATATTTTGGCTTATGACCAAGCCATTGTTTATGATTGCTCCTTTGGCAGGTATATTGTTTACTTGGGGAGCTTTTACTGATGTGCTTCCGCTGAATTTTTCAGAAGATGCAGAAGACGGTTCCATTAAGATTCTTTCTTATAATGTTATGGGGTTCAGGTGGCAGCAAGCAGACCATGACGGTCAAAGGAATCAGATAGTAAAGTATATCGAAGACAGTGGGGCAGATATTGTTTGTCTTCAGGAATACATTCTGTCGGATTTGAAGAACCATCTGTCTGAAGAGGATGTTGTCTCAAGATTATCCGATTATCCTTATCATCGTGCAATAAGGGTCGGAGGTAAGAACAATATAAACAAGATAGCATGTTTTTCAAAATTCCCTATAATAGATTCTAAAAGAATAGAATATGAGAGTATGTATAATGGTTCTGCCGTATTCAGAATACGAGTTGGAAAGGATACTGTAATTGTTATCAACAACCATCTCGAGTCAAACCGTCTGACAAAAGAAGATAAGGATGCCTATAAGAGTATTATAAATACTGATGATACAGAGCGTATCAAGAAAAATATGCTGTTTCTTGCCCGTAAACTGGCTGATGCTTCGTCAAAAAGGGCTGTGCAGGCAAGAATTGTTGCCGACAAGATAAAGGAATATGAGAATTATCCAATCATTGTGTGCGGTGACTTTAATGACGGACCTCTTTCGTGTGCCCACAGGATTATTAATGACGGTCTTACTGATGCATTTTCATCCAAAGGGGCAGGGATGGGAATATCCTATAATCAGAACGGCTTTTATTTCAGGATAGATAATATAATGGTAAATGACAGTTGGAATGTTCATTCATGCAAGGTGGACAACTCAATTAAGGATTCTGACCACTATCCGATAACAGCGGTCATAAGTAGAAAGAAGAACTGATGTAAAACTTAAAAATAGTATTATGAATAAGATAGTAAGTAAAGAACAGCTTTCAGCAAAGGTCTTCAAATTTGTTGTTGAGGCTCCTCTTATTGCACGTTCCCGCAAGGCAGGACATTTTGTTATTGTGCGTGTTGGCGAAAAGGGCGAGCGTATGCCGTTGACTATTGCAGATTCAGATTTGAAGAACGGAACTATTACTCTTGTTGTTCAGGAAGTTGGACTTTCATCAACCCGCCTTTGTGAACTCTCTGAGGGAGATTATATTACAGATGTTGTCGGTCCGTTGGGGCAGGCAACCCATATTGAAAACTTCGGAACAGTTGTCTGTGCCGGAGGCGGTGTGGGAGTTGCTCCAATGCTTCCTATTGTTCGTGCATTGAAAAATGCGGGAAACCGTGTCATAACAGTTCTGGCTGCAAGAACAAAGGAGCTTATTATACTTGAAAAGGAAATGCGTGAATCTTCTGATGAAGTTGTTATAATGACTGATGACGGTTCGTATGGCGAGAAAGGTCTTGTAACAACTGGTATTGAAAGTATAATAAAACGTGAAAAAGTTAACAAGTGCTTTGCTATAGGTCCTGCGATAATGATGAAGTTTGTGTGCGACCTTACCAGAAAATATGAGATCCCTACAGACGTATCATTGAATACGATAATGGTTGATGGTACAGGTATGTGTGGCGCATGCCGTATTACTGTTGGAGGAAAGACTAAATTCGTTTGTGTTGACGGACCGGAATTTGACGGGCATCAGGTTGACTTTGACGAAATGCTGAAACGTATGGGGGCTTTTAAGGAAATAGAAAAGAAAGAGGTTGAAAAGCTTAACCAGACAACTGCAGAGATACAGGCTGCAATGCTTGAGAATGATGATAACCGTAAGGCACCTTGGCGTGAGGAACTCCGCAAGTCAATGAAACCGAAGGAAAGAATGGAACTTGAGCGTGTCCGTATGCCGGAACTTGACCCTGACTACCGTTCACATAATTATGAAGAAGTAAATCAGGGACTTACTCTTATGCAGGCTATGAATGAGGCTAAACGCTGCCTTGACTGCGCCAATCCTTCATGTATGACAGGCTGCCCTGTTGCAATACATATACCGTCATTTATAAAGAATATTGAAAGAGGTGAAATTCTTGAGGCTGCAAAAGTCCTGAAACTTACAAGCGCTTTGCCGGCAGTATGCGGACGTGTATGCCCACAGGAAAAGCAATGCGAGTCACAATGTATATATACACAGAAACTTGGCAAGGAACCTGTTGCAATAGGTTATCTTGAACGTTTCGCTGCCGACTATGAACGTGAGAGCGGAAAATCGTCTGTTCCCGAAAAACAGGAATATAATGGAATAAAGATTGCCGTAGTAGGTTCTGGACCTGCCGGATTGTCTTTTGCCAGCGATATGGCAAAATACGGTTATGATGTTACTGTATTTGAGGCTTTGCATGAGATTGGCGGTGTATTGAAGTATGGTATCCCTGGATTCCGTCTTCCAAATTCAATAGTTGACCATGAGATAAACATGCTTGCTGGTATGGGAGTCAAGTTTGTAAAGGACTGCATCGTAGGAAAGACAATTACTGTTGAAGAATTGAAGGAAGAAGGTTTTAAGGGAGTGTTTGTTGCATCCGGTGCCGGACTCCCTCGCTTTATGAATATTCCGGGTGAGAACTCTATCAATATAATGTCATCCAACGAGTATCTGACAAGGGTGAACCTTATGGATGCAGCCAATCCGGAATCTGATACACCTGTAACATTCGGAAAGAGTGTTGCCGTTATCGGTGGTGGAAACACTGCTATGGATTCTGTACGTACTGCAAGAAGACTTGGAGCAGAACGGGCAATGATTATCTACAGACGCTCGGAAGAGGAAATGCCTGCACGAATTGAGGAAGTGAAACATGCCAAAGAAGAGGGTGTAGAGTTCCTTACTTTGCATAATCCTATAGAGTATATCGCAGATGAAATGGGACGTGTAAAACAGGTTGTATTGCAGAAAATGACATTGGGTGAACCTGATGCCTCAGGAAGAAGAAGCCCTGTTCCTCTTGAAGGACAGACTGAAACGATAGATATTGATATGGCAATTGTAAGTGTGGGCGTTTCTCCTAATCCTATAGTACCGAACTCTGTCAAAGGACTTGAGGTAAGCAAGCGCGGAACAATTGTTGTTAATGATGACATGCAGTCGTCAATACCTTTCCTATATGCCGGAGGTGATATTGTCAGAGGCGGTGCAACTGTTATTCTTGCTATGGGCGACGGTCGCCGTGCTGCTGCCAAGATGCACGAATATCTGATGGAGCATAAGTAATTCAATTACCTATATTTTATTTTTTTAAGGTGGATATGTTGCTGAACAGCATATTCACCTTAAATTTTTTTCTATTCAAAGTATTATATAGGTAAAGTATATTCTCTTGATATAAACTGTTGTTTCTATAACCGAAACTTTCATTCTTAAAACCGAAGTTTTTGTTTTTAATATTGAAGTCTTCGGTTGCTGAACAATGTAAAGGATATCAATGCTTTATGCACCATGAATCATTCTTTCTGGAGGTATTATTCTTGGACCTCTTCCCGGGCCTCTCTTAGGTCCTTTTCGGTTCATTGAGTTTATGCGGTAAACAAAATGGACTATAAAATAGCTGCCTACGATATTGGTTTCTGTATCAATTGTATAGTCAAAAGCCATGGTTCGGAAAGTGTTTTCCTTGCTTTGAAGAATGTCATAAACCTTTATTCTAATTGTCGCTTGTTTGTTCTTCAGGAAGTTTTTTGATATCTGTGCGTTCCACAAGACATAATTGTTGTTGTAGCCTTCGCTGTATCCGCGTCTTGAAGTGTAGCTTATATCTGTAGAAAAGAACATATCCCATGGGAGGTTTATGCTAGTGTTGCCGCTTACTCCGAAATTGAATGTGTTTCTGTCATTGTTGCTGTTCTGGTTGTTTCTTGTTATGTTCGAATCAAAGTTCGCGGCAAGGTAACAGTCAAAGACTTCATTTCTGTAAGAGGCAAACAACTTGTTGCCGACCATTACATTGTCCGAGATGTTTATGGTAGAACTGTTTGCGTTGTTTTGTATTGACGAGTATCCTACACGGTGTGAATAGTTTGTATACAGGTTTGTTCCTGCATTGAATTTCTTGTTTTTAAGCGGACTGTTGAAAATCATCATCGCGTTTGTTTGCCAGTTGCCGTTGATGTTCTCGGCTCTTGTTGCCCTTACTCCTGTCTGATAATCGTATATTGTTCTTTGTGTTATACCGTTAATGGTGTTGTTTGCCATTATATGCATCATTATGCTGCTTCCTTTTTCGGCATTATATCCGCTGTAGCTCATTATCATTGACTGGTTATATGAGTTTTTCAGCTCCGGATTACCGAATTTAAGGTTCATTGGGTCACTTATGTCTATCACTTCCTGCAGGTTTGTTGCAGAAGGAGTTACAGACATCCCACGATATGTCAAGCGTATCTGCCTGCGGTTGTCAAGGCGTATAACCATATTTGCCATTGGCTGAAAGTTCAGTGACCTGTGTGTGTTGTCAAGTCCGGCATTGACACCTTCATGTATCTCGGTATGGGTTGTAATCGGAACAATGCCCATTGACAGGTTATAGTTCACTATCTTAAACTTACCTTGCAGGGTAGCTTCTGCAATATGTCTGTTGTTATAGTTTTCACTGTTGTTCCTTATTATGTCAAGGTCTGTAGTTACTTCATTTGTAAATAAGGGAACTCTTAGTGTTTTTGACGAGTTGCTGTTATATCTGTATGCCAGTCTTATAAAAGCGTCTTTCCACAGAGGTTCGGTATATGAAAGGTTTATCCTGTAGTTTATATTGTTGTTTTGGCTGTTGGTCTTGCGTCTGATGATTGACATGCTGTCTATAGTATGGAAATAAGTGTCGGACAAGTTGAGTTCGTTTACGTCACTGTCTGTTGCACCGTACCCGATGTCAAGAGTTATATTCCTTCCTTTTTTGCCAAGTCTGCGGTTTATCATAATATGCCCGTTAAAGGAATACTGTTTGTTGTAATCGTTTATGAATGAGAGTATTTTATTTACCGAATCACGCGAGTTGTCAAGTGTAGCGGATGAGATGTCGGTAAACGAATTATCGGTCCTGTAACCGGAATGATGGTCTATGTTTATTGTTGTAAGCGAATCAGGTTTCCATCTGAGCCTGATATCATTTCTCAGGTCATTCGAGAATACGTTATTTGAGTTCAATTTCGTTTCAAAAGAAGAGCCCGTTGTCAGGAACGTCTCTCTCATGTCTTTTCTGTACGTGTATTGGTTATTGTGATTGTATGAGATATCTGCATGCAGCTCAAACTTTTCCCTGTCAATAGAAAAGTTGACTCCTGCTGTCTGCATTGTGTTTTCTCCAAATGAACCACGTCCACCTACTCCTATGTCGGCATCTGCAATATCGTTGTATCCCTGGCCGTTGGTGTTGTTTACGGCTCCTATTACCGAAACCTGCATGTCGCCTTTGAAACGGTTTATCATAGCTCCGCTTTCATATTTGTCTTTGTATCCTCCGCCAAGAATGATGTTCCCGAACCATCCTTTCTTCATTCCTTCCTTGATTGTTACATCAAGAACATTGTTTTCTTCGCCGTCGTCTATTCCTGTAGCTCTGGCTGTTTCCGATTTGCGGTCATACGTCTTGACTTCCTTCACTGCATCTGCCGGCAGGTTCTTCAATGCTATTTCTGGATTGTTCGTAAAGAATTCCTTTCCGTCAATCATGATTTTGTTTATTTCCTTCCCGTTGAGAAGTATTTTTCCGTTTTCACCAAGTTCGGCTCCGGGTATTTTCTTTATCAGATCTTCAAGCACTGCTCCGTCGTGAAGCGGAATAGCAGCCGCACTGTAACTTATGGTATCTCCAGTGATAATTACGGGAGGCGCTTCTGCCGTTATGACAGTTTCATTAAGAATCTCTGTGTCCTGATGAAGTTTGAAGTTAAGTGATACAGTATTTTCTTTTATGTCTTTGAGGTTATGGAATTCCGTTTTATATCCGATAAAGGATATTTTTATGATACAGTTTTCTTTGTTGTCAATTCTAAGTCGGAATTTTCCGTTCCTGTCCGAAGAGGTACCTCCTATAAATGTTGAATCTTTGGCAGAAAGGACTGTTATGTTTGCCGCTTCAACAGGTTCGTTCAGGTTGTCAAATATAAATCCTTTTATGGTAAATCCGGGTACAGTCTGTCCGTATGCCGAGATGAAGACGGCAAGAAACAGCAGTATGAACCGTATTTTTGCAGAAAAAGACATTTTAATGGAATAAGGATTTATGTTTTCTTGTGCAAAGATATTATCATAGTGTGATTTAATCAATTAAGGGTATTCGCTTTTCATATTTTTTATATTATGTTTGTATAGGATTAATCAGTTACATATATGCAGGACAGAATTTTATTTTCAGCTCCCGATTCCTTGACAGAGGATATTGACAGTTTGCTTTCGTCTGTTGAATACGACAATCTGTTTGTCATAACGGATACCAATACTTTGCCTTTATGCTTTGAACGTATATCTTCATGTAAAGCCTTTATTGCAGCAAGGCATATAACAATAGGCTGCGGTGACGAGAATAAAAACCTAGAGACTCTTGCAAATATATGGAAGAATCTGAGCGGACGAGGGGCGACAAGAAAGTCTTTAGTCGTTAATGTCGGTGGCGGTATGGTTACAGATATCGGCGGTTTTGCTGCATCAACTTTCAAACGTGGAGTCCGTTTTGTCAATATACCTACTACATTGCTTGCAATGGTTGACGCTTCAACAGGAGGGAAGACTGGAATCAATTTCCTTGGACTGAAAAATGAAATAGGTGTTTTCAACCGTCCGCTTGCTACTGTCATATCTCCCGCTTTTCTTTCAACCCTTCCTGAAAAGGAGTTTTATTCCGGTTATGCCGAAATGATAAAGCACAGTCTGCTTGCTTCGGAGAGTGATTGGGCAGAACTCATTTCTATTGACGAACCTTACAGTATGAAAGATGATTTTCTTCCTTTCATAGAGAAGTCGGTGAATGTAAAATGTCGTGTAACCGAGGAAGACCCGTTTGAAAAAGGCTTGCGCAAGGCTTTGAATCTTGCTCATACGGTTGGGCATGCGTTCGAGAGTTTCGCGATGCAGAATGGAAACCCCGTTCCTCACGGTTTTGCCGTGGCATGGGGACTTGTGTGCGAACTGTTCCTGTCAACAGTAAAAAAGGAATTCCCTATAGAAAAGATGAGGCAGACGGCTGCTTATATAAAGGAACATTTCGGAACCTTTGGCATTGAGTGCAAGGATTATGACGCTTTGTATAATCTTATGTTGCACGATAAAAAGAATACGCAGAACGGTGTTAACTTTACATTGTTGTCTGACATTGGTCAACCGGAACTTGACAATTATATCAGTAAGGAAGAAATCAACGAGGCTCTTGATTTTTATCGTGAAGGACTGTAGATTTCAGATATTCCGTAGCCTGTTGGTAAGTCTCATATTTCCAATGCTTTTTACCGTTTAGACGGCTTGTATCCATATTGTCGGCAAGGTCCTGTAGCTTTACATTTGTCGCTGTCCTGTTTGTGGCAACTCTCTTTATAAAAGACATATAGTCTTCACCTTCCTTTTTTGTAAGGCTGATTATGGATTCAAGAATTTCTTTGCTGAATCCTTCTGCTTCAAGTTGCTCTATGCTTGTGTCCGTATCTTCGATAACATCATGCAGCAGGGCAACAATCTTTTCTTCTTCGGTCTGGCAGTTCAGTGCAACTCTTATGGGGTGGAAGATGTAGGGATTTCCTCCTTTGTCCAATTGGTTGGAATGTGCCTTGACGGCTATTTCCAATGCTTTGTTAATATAATTCATAGAAAAATGATTTTGTTGTTTACAAATTTATAAAATGATTTTAAGTCTGAAAATATGTAGCCGTTATAAAAATAAATATTATCTTTGCATCCGCAAAAGCGGGGCGTAGCTCAGCCCGGTTAGAGTACACGTCTGGGGGGCGTGAAATGAATATTAATAAATAGAAATACAAAGTGCTAAATATAAAGGAGTTAAGCTGTTGCATAACTCCTTTTTTGTTATATGCGAATAAAATTCGAATAAAGTTTTCGGGAAACTTAGTGCTAATAAAGGCAAATTGCCGTTGTTGTATTTATTTGCATTCGTTATTGGTATGTGAATTGAATTATGAAATCATTTACAAATGTATAGTTAATAATATATGTTCCTTTTTCTGTTATATCAGATTTGATTTTGTTTAAAATGATTATAGGTAAATATTTCTCTTCAATTCTTTTCTTATAAAGACCTGTTCCATCATAATATATAAATCCTGCTTTCTTTTTCTTAACTGTAATAGTATGGTGTCCACATAGCATTTGATGTCCCAAGTATTTAGTAAAGAAAAATCCTCTTCCATTCTTGTAATAAGTTGTATTATTTAATGTGTAAGAATGTTTTGCATTTATGTCATATTGATTATATAATTCGTTATCTAATATGTCTGAATTAATTTTTACAATTTTATATCCTTCGTTGCTTATATATAGAACTAAATTATAATCTATTATATATCCTCCCCATAATAAGTTTCCTACTTTATATGTTTCATATTTATACTCAAAATTACCATCTTCATCCTTATTTTTTTTGTAAAAGTCAACTTCATATTTCTCTATAAATTTTGTGATTTTTGTTGTATCTATTAGCTGTAAACAACTATCTAATAGAGCAAGGTCTGATACCTTTCTTATAGAATCTTCTCTTGCTTGTTTAAGTTCCATTATTTTTTGTTCTTCAATTTTTTTTCGCCTTTCAGGAGTGTCTTTTATTGGATATATTGAAAGACTTCCTAAATGTTCTATATGTACTTCAATTAAATTATCATCTTCAAATGTTTCATCTTGTATCTGACCATGGTTATCGAGAAAACGACTTAATTTAACAGATGTAATAACTATTGCTTCCAGCATATTGTTTGTTTCAAATCCACCATAAACGTATTTTCCATTAGTCATACCTTTATATTTTAGGCTTAGCATAAAACCTAAATATCCATGTCTAAAATCGATACCGTATGTGCTTGTTTTGGCGGAATAACTTATTTCAATTGTTTTTCCACTATACATAGGGTTTCCAGTATATGGATGAGGAGACAAATAATCAGGATATGTAAAAGATTTTACAGAAGTGGAATTTTGAGCATAAACACAAAGAGACATTATTATGCTCATTAAAAATATTAAATTTTTTTTCATAATACATTGATTTATTTATCCTCAGTCCCAATAGGAATGTTTGCATAAAAAGAAAGCGTGGGACTGTTAGACTTATCTGTTTTAGAGGCTCTGGTAAACCCGTGGTACAAGATAATACGACACCCCACGCCAAACTTTATATATCACCGATATATACAAGAATAGCATGAACGTTTGTATCGCTTATCCCCGTACCACATGAAATTTTACCAGAATTTCTAAAAACGGGATAAAGCTAAACGCTTCATTTAACTAATATGTCACTAATAGGTTTTATGACCTGTTAGTGGGACAAATATAGTTAGAATTTCAACGTTCTACAAACTTTTTCGGGGTGTCGTGGAACAAAATTAGTCATTTATTGATACATTACAATATATTGGGAAGTGTACTACGATGGGGTTTCTATGGTATTAAAACTTCTAATTTTTTTATGAAAACTTTTTATAGCCTCATCATCGTATGTTCTCTTTTTGAAACATATTGCTATTTGATAATTTTTCATCTTGTTTTAATAAAATGTGATACTTTTATCATTCTTCTATAGTTGCCTTTCTAATAATAATATGTCTGTCATTGAATAGGAGTCATTACAATAAGATATTGATTTGCGAGTCTTAATACTATATTGTAGATGACTGATGTTGTGTTTTATCGAATCCAATAATGTATATACAGCACTTTATAAAAATGACCTCATATAAAGCGTATAAGCTGTTATTTTTTATTGGTAAACAATTTGTCCACACAAAATGTATTAGTGTCTGTATCGTTCCAATTGATGGCTTATTTTATGGATTAGGAGTAACGTTCTTCTACCAACCTTTTTAGAAAATATTCCAATTTCTTTTCGCTCATACCGTCTTCTGACTGCTCGATAAGCCAATTAACATAGCTATCCATTTTGTCTGTAAGCTCTGTGATAAGTGCAGAGGTAGGAAGATGAGTTTTTCCCCATTCAAGTGCATCAGAGATGCGTTTTTGAATTTTAGCATGTAGTTTGCGGTCTGAATCATGACGATTGACTCTATGTTTAAATAATATTTCTTTTATATAATAAGACAAATTTTGTCCGCTGTTTGCGGCACAAATACACCAACGGTCAAAGTCTTTTGCGCTCTCAAAAGTATTAAAATCTACATTTAGGTAATCATCTGTCAATTTTGTTAAATCGTCATAATATCCTAACCATTCTACAACAAAATTCATAAAAACCTCTTTGTCCCATAATTCTTTAGCGGTCAATGTTCGTTTAAACAAATCTTCCAATCCGTCTTTTTTAAATGTAACTTCGTATCTCAATAAGTTTTCAGGCAGTTCATCCTTTTTATATTTAGGCAATTCACGCTTCTTTTTTGCCTCTTTTATCTTATCATAGAATTTCAGACGTATTTTACTATTCTCAGCATATAGAGTATCATACCAGTTATTTGTAGTAAATCCTTTACACCCTCTTAACTTTGCAGTATATTGTGAAGGTGCATTATCCATTATGAAGTTGTGTGCAAATTCGACGCTCTCTACTTCAGCATCATACATAGACACTCCTAAATCATTACTCAATTGCATTATCAACCCTTCAACCTCTTTCAAACGTAAACTATAAATACTATTTCTATATAAACATTTAGGGAAACTACCTTCAAAAATAACAAAAGAGTCAGTTGCTACCACTCTATGGTTATGCCATAACCCACTACCACCTGAATCATCTGCTTTATATGATACTGGGGTAATACGATTTAATACTTCATGCCAATTGTAATCATTGGGCAGGTTATATAGAGATAATTTTACTTTGTCATACATGGCTACAGAAATTTAAAATTATACAAAATATGGGTGATGTATATTATGAGGTGAGGAATAATATAAAGTTATAATTAGGTGTTTTAAAATGGGGATTAAAAAAGTACCCAAAAAAATGTACAAATTGAGTTATATTATAGAATTACTTTTTCGCACTCTGCTGTCGTTCATATAGTATTTTATTCATTCGTTCTATAAATTCACTTTTTGTTTCCTGCCTGCGGTTCAATATCCATTCAATAATTTCTTTACGTTTGAATGTCAGTTTTCTACCGTTTTCGCCTGCACGGTATAAGGGTATTTCATTCTTGGCTGTCAGCTTGTAGATTGTATCTTTGGAGTATCCTGTCAACAGACAACAAATATCCATTCCGAACATCTCAGGGTAATCTTCTATCCTTTTTAGTGTTCTATTGGTCGTCTGGGGCTTATTTTGTGAGTGCTCCAATGTATTTGCCAACATACTGCAAGTAATCTCTCTAAGATGCCTTATTTGCTCTAATACGGTATCTTCCCATTGTTTACGTAAAAAATCACAATCACCTATACGCCACGCTGTTTCTATATCCGCATGGTGTAGCTCATTTATGAAACCGTATTTTTCTATTTCTCTATATAGGAAGTCTGCGTTTAGTTCTATTTTTCCTTCCTTATATTGCAGCATATCTGCCATACACAACTCCTCTATATCTGCCTTTCTCATATTTGGGTGTATGTACCTACTTTCGGGTATAAAATATCTATCCTGCCATTTGTTTATAGCTTTGTCTATAACATCAAGTACCTGTTGTAATCTTTCTTTATTCCCATAACATAATGACTGGATATAGTAAATTTGACGTTTGGGCGTAAACATATTTATTCTTCTTTGTAACAGCCTTTCAATTGCTTCATTCAGTGGTGTTGTATTTCCTATATAATTAATTTTATTTGCCATAGTCTTTTTAATTTATTTGTAAACTCTATTGTTATAGAATACTTGCAATATTGTCCAATACTTTTGTTTCAAAACTGTCAAGATAAGTGTTTGTAGTAGTAAGGTTTCTATGTCCCAATGCCTGACTGATTATTTCACGTGGTATATTTTTCTCTTGTAAGGTCATAGCCATAGTATGGCGGCTAACATAGGTGGTAAGCGTTATTCTGATACCTAATAATGCACCCAGTTTCTTCATGTTTGCATTGATTCGTTTGTAGCGGATACGAATATGTTCGTACAGTTTAACCCCCTCATAATCCTTTGTAATAATAGGAAGTAGATAGTTTTCCATAGGTGGAAAATTTGTTCTAAACCATTCCAACAGTTCCTTTATTTCAGGGGTTATTAGTATTTGTATAGGTTTGGTGGTTTTTACGTTTTTTATTTTCTGTCGTTTGTAGACAATGTGCGCACCAGTGGATAACATCACAATATTATTTGAATTTAAATGTGCCATATCCACGAAACTCATGCCAAAGCAATAATAAGAAAACAAAAACAGTCGTCGAGCTCGTTCTAATACTTTATTATGTTGAGGCTTATTTTTTATCTGTTCAAGTTCAGTTGGTAGAAGATAGCGTTTTTCAGTTTCTTCTGACAACTTTCCGATTTCAAATCCACCTTTGCAAAAAGGGTAAGTACTTAGGGACGCCTCTTTTTCCTTAATAGCTTTGTTTATTACAGCCCGTAATGTCTTAAGTGTATGCATACGAGTATTTCCACAACAACCGTTGGCTTCCATTGCATGGTTTAAACGATTTACGTATTTTACATCAATGTCTGAAAATAATCGTTGTTTGGCTTTGCTGTCATATAGACAAAAAGATGTAGGTCACGTTCGTAAACTTTTGCATTTCCTATATGCCCAGAAGAAGTAAGTTCGTAAATGAGTCTACTCCAAAAGTCATAGACCCTCCCACGTTTTGAAGCACTGATAAATTCTTCCACAAAACGATTTATTGACCATTCAATCTGTTCGTGAGCAAATTTGCTTAAAATAGTATCTTTTCGCTCTTCATAGTGGTTAAGCAAAGCATTATAATTTTCATAATTACTAACCAAACGTTTGTCCTTTTTAAAGCGTTCGGTTTCAGAATTCCACTGTTCCACTGTGGCAGACAGTCCAAGGTCTATATATTTTACTTTGTTGTTTTGGGTTATACGTAAGCATACTGGACAACTTCCGTTCCTACGTACATTGCTTTTGTTTAATACGATACGAAACTTTGCCATAACTCAAAATTTAAGATTATTGGGTATATAACGATGAAATATTACTTGCTGCTTTCGGAATTTCGTAGTAAAGTTGCTTATTTAGATTTATTTAACAAAGAATGGCGGATTATTATTCAGTAGATTCATTATTAATTTGTTGTTTTACAATTTGCTTTTTTTTGAGTTAAAGTAAGTCCTATTAATAACAACGAATAAAGTTCGATTAAAGTTTTATACTAACTAAACGAAAATAAATGCAATATAAAATCGTTTTGAAAGACAAATAAATACAAAATATGAATCACCATATAATAAGAACTTTTTGCATAGATTATATGCACTTTGAAAAATTAAAATATTGCAATTAACTGCAATACAATAAATTAGGAAATGTGTATGAATAAAATGTAGTAAAAAACTTGTTAGTTCCAAATAAAGCAGTACATTTGCATCCGCAAAAGCGGGGCGTAGCTCAGCCCGGTTAGAGTACACGTCTGGGGGGCGTGTGGTCGCTGGTTCGAATCCAGTCACCCCGACTGGTGAAAATGAAGGAGTTAAGTAATAAACT
>CALUJO010000038.1 GCA_944320965.1 uncultured Bacteroidaceae bacterium
AGACTCGACCACTGAATACACAATGGTCGAGAGGGATATTTTTATATTTTATCGAGTTTATCGGACAGCAATATTTTTTTATTAGGATATATTGTTTAGTTTTGGGTGATTAAAACAGACGGTTATGTTGACGAAAATCTATTCAGAAAATACAAATCTCCGTGAAGTTTCCAAAGTCGTGAAGATTTTGAAGGAAGGAGGACTGGTTATTTATCCTACCGACACTGTATATGCCATAGGATGCGATGCCTTGAATGTCAGGGCTGTCGAGAAAATATGTGCCATGAAGGGGGTAAATCCTCAAAAAGCCCAGCTTTCTGTTATATGTTATGATTTGTCTGATATAAGCGAGTATGCAAAAGTAGGAAACTCGGCATTCAAGCTTCTAAAGAAGAATCTTCCGGGACCATTTACGTTTATTCTGCCTGCAAGCAGCAACCTGCCACGTATATTCAGGAACAGAAAGGAAGTGGGAATACGAGTTCCAGACAATAATATAATCCGGACTATTGTGAGAGAGTTGGGAAATCCTGTCTTGACAATGTCGCTTCGTGACGATGACGAGATTCTTGAATATTCTACTGACCCCGAACTTATTTATGAGAAATACGGTTCCTCTGTCGATTGTGTTGTGGATGGTGGGTACGGAGGCATAGAACCTTCTACAGTGGTAAACTGCGTGGATGACGAATTTGAAATAATCAGACAAGGCAAAGGTGAACTTGTACTGTAACTGACATTGCCTAAAAATAAAGCTTATACAAGTTGCAGACAATAAACCGATTTCTTATCTTTGTAAGGAGAGCTTTCGCTCATCTGATAAAAACTATAAAATTATTACTATGAAGAAAAGATTGCGCAAGAAACTCCATAAAGGCGAGTTTCAGGAACTTGGATTTAGTGTTTGTTTCAATATCAAGCATGATACAGTTGAGGAAGGAATGGATACCTTTGATGACTTTATCAATGCTGTAGAGGATATGAATATGTATGTCGGAGGTTTGTATGACACTGATAAGGCCAAGGCATCAATGTTTGTTGTTTCAAAGGAATGCCGCAGTGTTACCGACGAAGAACGCCTTAAGGTAATAGAATGGCTTAAAGCTGATTCAAGATTTGAAGATGTCAATGCCGGAGAACTTGTTGATGCATGGTACGGATGGGATTGACAATAAGAAATAACAAATAAAAAAGCAGGCATTTGCCTGCTTTTTTATTTATTGCTGTATTTTGCTCTTTTCTGGCGAGTAGCTCATCAGGGCAAGTCGTTTAACCCATACAACAAATATGCCTGTCAGTATGAGGTTAAGAACGATAGTGAGTACCGAGATTATAAGAACCGGACCGCCGAGGTTGTAACCGAGCGCGATGAATATAATTCCTGCACCTACTTCACCTCTTGTAAACATGCCGACTGACAATGCAAGACGCTCGGTAAGAAGTCTGTCGCGGTAGAACAGGACAGGGCATATCTTTCCTACATTAGAAAGTATTGAAACCATAATTACATGGAATATAATCACTCCCCACGGCATCATTGGCTGTGATGCAGTTATTGATGTTGCGGTCTGTGCTGCGTTTGTATCAATACCCATGAAATAAGGCATGCTCATACCTACAAGGAACATGAAAAGGAATGATACTGTTGTAGATACGTTTTGCTCTGTCTTGGAATCGTGCTCCTTGTGTTTCATCACCATACCGAGAACAAATGCCGGCAGAAGCACTTCGATATGTATGCTTCCGTCCTCTCCGAAATAATGCTTGCTTATAAGATAAACAGCCTGGGTTATACCGAAAACTATCACAGAATAGATTATTATTGCAAGCCAGTTCTGGGGCATGTTGAACTTGCTTAGATATTTCCATCCGATGACAAGCAGCAGGAATACAATTACGATTATAACTCCGAGCTGCCATTTCAGACCTATCATCATTATCTGCAGCGGAATCATAAGCAGGATAGTGTCCAAATCGTCAAAGATGGCAAGTACCTGTATCTTTTTGTATATCCAGCTTGACTTGAGTCCTATGGCTGCCAGCATCGTAAACAGGATTCCTGCCGATGTTGGTGCAGCGAAACGGCTTAAAAGAAGGTTTTCTTTCCATGCTTCCCAGCTTCCCCATTGCGTAGAAGGCATCAGAACAAACATGTAATAAAGCGCTATAAGGAACCAGGGCATCGCTGCCGTTACCATAGCAATGAAATAGTCGGTTGCATAACCGCGCCATTTGGATTTGTCAATAACAAATTCCCGTCCCACGTTAATCATGATAAAACTGAGACAAACATAAAGCAATGTGTTGGAAACTGTTTTGATTGTTGTAAAACTTTCTCCCGCAATACCGGGAAGAATCTGGGAAACAATAAGTCCCAAGATTAGAAATAAGGAAAATGACAGAACTTTTCTCATAATTAGGTTTATAAAATGTATTTAGTTAAACAAGTCGGCTATGCGGAAAGTTCTGTAGACAGGGCATAACCGATATTTTTTTTCGGCTGCAAAGATACGGATTTTTTGTGAATTTATATTAATAAAATAGTATATAAAGAAAGTTAAAGTGTTGTTACATTGAATCTTTCTTTATTTGTTGGTTTTGTATCTTTTTATTTTGTAATTTCACAATAGTATATGATTGGCTATTTTATATATTTTTGTGTGGAACTATTAATATGAATTTATGAGATTAAAATTATTGATTGCACTGTTTGTTTTGTCCTTGAGTTTGGGCATGTCTTCGTGTGCCGTTTCAGGACATTATCACAAACAACCGCATAAGGAACTGCCTCCAGGTCAGGCAAAGAAGTTGAATGGAGACAAATCAGCAAAGTATTATGCTCCCGGTCACAATAAACACAAAGACAAGCATAATCATTAAATTTGCCTTATTAAAAAATATAGGAAGTTTTTCCGTAAAAATATCAAGGGTTTTGGGATGAAACGTAGAATGTTTTGGCCTGAAACCCTTGGTGTTTTTAGGTAAAACATTCAATGTTTATATCAGCTGGCAGAAGATGCTATGGGGAGTTATAAAACAAAAAAGCAAGCTAATTTTTTGTGAATTAACTTGCTTTTGCTTTGTACACCCTCAGGGATTCGAACCCTGGACCCACTGATTAAGAGTCAGTTGCTCTACCAACTGAGCTAAGAGTGCATCTTTTTGTTTTCAATTGTGATGCTTTGTTTCTCAATTGCGATGCAAAGGTAGAGCTTTTTTTTGAATCTCCAAACATATTACGCACTTTTTTTATAAAAAACATATGCTTTTTTTTATTTGTATTCCAAGAAAACCTTTTGTTGTTGAATATTGTATAATCTAAAGTGTTGAATTATAGAGGGAAACATTGATGTGACGACATTGTGCGGTAAAAACAGCTTTCATGGATTTTTTTCATCGTGCATACATGCTTTTCAGGTAGAAATATTTTAGTAACTTTGCAATATATATATTAATGATGGAAATAAGAAGATTTTTTTGGTTTCTGCCTTCAGTTATTGTTGTGTTTTCAATGCTTTTTTCATGCGGCTCTGATGAAACAGACAACAAACCTGAAATAAAACCCAATAAGATATACGGAGTAAGAAGTTATAAAAGGGAATTTAATGATTTGAATCCTAAACATCTTTCGGCTGCACGAAAGATTGGTATAAAGCCTGTATTTGCCCGCGAGGACTTGTCGCCTGATTCCCGTGAACTGCTTCGTATAGGAAGTAATGACTATTATAATGTTGACAGACTAACCCATTCAATTCCATATCTTGTTCCACAGGCAAGTGGCCTTTTGATGGCTATTGCCATGAATTTTCAGGATTCGCTTGCTTCGAAAGGGATGGATAAGTATAAGCTGATAGTTACATCTGTTTTAAGAACTAAAGCTGATGTAAAACGGTTGAGAAAAAGAAATTCCAATGCTTCAGAAAATTCAGCCCATTTTTACGGTACTACATTTGATATCT
Source organism: uncultured Bacteroidaceae bacterium (assembly GCA_944320965.1). Lineage (GTDB taxonomy): Bacteria > Bacteroidota > Bacteroidia > Bacteroidales > Bacteroidaceae > Avibacteroides. Next base: position 3,960 of record CALUJO010000038.1, read on the forward strand.
GTTATAACAGATTTGATAAGGTTGGTGAAGATGGAGTTGACGAAGAAGTCCGCGAATTGAAACCCAAACTAGTGCTTTCGGAAGTATTGAGAGATTTGAAGAAAGCTGGTTTTTGTTATGTAAAATATGAAGTAAAACAAGGCTGTTTCCATATTACAGCAAGATAATGAAATACCATTGAAATGAAAAAGTTACAGAATTTTTTATTTTTTCCGGCAGTTGCAGGAACAATACTTATGGCTGCTGCATGTTCAAAGAGTCTTGATAATACAGAAATGACTCCTGTTGATTATGTAAACCCTTATATGGGAAACATAAGCCATCTTTTGGTTCCTACATTTCCTACGGTACAGTTGCCAAACAGTATGTTACGTGTTTATCCTAACAGGGCGGATTTTACGGGCGACAGACTTTTCGGTCTTCCTGTGATTGTAACCAATCATCGTGAAAACTCTGCTTTTATACTAAATGCGGTAAGCGGAAATGACAGAATATTGAAACCGATTGAAGAGTACAGTTATGACAATGAAGTTATAAAACCATATTATTATAATGTATATCTTGACGAGGAAAATATAAATGTTGCCTTTGCTCCGGGACATCAGTCTGCTCTTTACAGAATAAGTTTTGAAAAGGAGGGTAGCAGATATGTTGTTTTGACTACTCGTCGCGGGGATTTAAAGGTTGAAGGCGATAGAATCACCGGTTTCCAGGCGTTGGATGACAAAACACGTGTCTTTGTCTCAATGGAACCTGAAGTAAAACCAGTAGAGTTTGGAATACTTGGAGCAGATGGTAAGGTTGATACTTCAGTGACAACTGTTTCCGGTGATACAGTATCTGTTGTGATGAAGTTTGATGAAAGCGTGGCAAGTATCGGTCTGCGTTACGGAGTTTCATTTATTGACGAAGAACAGGCAATGAAGAATTGCCAGCGTGAAATAAAGTCATACGATGTTGATGAAATTGCTTCATACGGTAAGGGTGACTGGAATGCCGAACTTGGAAAAATAAAGGTTGACGGTGACGATGAAGATGCACTGAAAGTATTCTATACTTCACTTTACAGATGTTACGAACGTCCTATCTGCATGAGCGAAGACGGAAGATATTATTCAGCCTATGACGGAAATGTCCACGAGGATGAAGGCAATCCGTTCTACGTTGACGACTGGATTTGGGATACATATAGGGCAACTCATCCGTTGCGTATTCTGATAGATTCAGATACAGAGGCCGATATCATAAATTCGTTTATACTGATGGCCGAACAGATGGGCAACGGTTGGCTTCCTACATTCCCAGAAGTGACAGGTGATACCAGAAGAATGAATTCAAATCATGGTGTCGCAACAATTCTTGATGCTTATGTAAAGGGAATAGGAAAGTTTGACTTGGCTAAGGGATATGAATACAGCCGTAGGGCTATAGAGGAAAAGACTCTTATTCCATGGTCGGCACGTCCTGCAGGCTGGCTTGATGATTTTTATAAGAAGAACGGATATATTCCGGCATTGGCAAAGGGCGAAAAGGAATTTGTTGAAGGTGTTTCTATTTGGGAGAAACGTCAGCCGGTAGCAGTTACACTTGGTACTTCATATGACCAGTGGTGTCTGTCGGAACTGGCAAGAATTCTTGAAAAAGACGAGGAAGCCGAATATTATGCAAAATGCGGATTGAATTACAGAAAACTGTTTAATCCTGCAACAAGATTTTTCCATCCTAAGGACAAAAACGGCAATTTCATTCCAGATATAGATTACAGATATGACGGAGGACTTGGTGCACGCGATTATTATGATGAAAACAACGGATGGATTTACCGCTGGGATGTACAGCATAATATTGCCGACTTGATTTCACTGTTCGATGGAAATGAGAATTTCGTTTCTGCTCTTGATTCAATGTTCAATGTGCCTCTGGGTATGTCAAAATGGAGTTTCTATTCTTTCTTGCCTGACCATACCGGTAATGTTGGTATGTACTCTATGGCGAATGAGCCTTCTTTGCATATACCTTATCTTTACAACTATGCAGGCAAGCCGTATCTTACCCAGAAGAGAATACGCACTTTGCTTGATCAGTGGTTCCGCAATGACGTGATGGGGGTACCTGGTGACGAAGACGGTGGCGGTATGTCGGCTTTTGTAGTGTTCTCGGCAATGGGATTCTATCCTGTAACTCCGGGATTGCCGATGTATAATATCGGTAGCCCTATGTTCAGAAACATGAAGATGACAATGAGCAACGGAAAGGTGTTTGAGGTTGTTGCAGAAAACTATTCACCCGAAAACAAATATATACAGAGCGCCAGACTTAACGGTAAGGAATGGAACAAGCCTTGGTTCTCTCATAAGGATATAGAGAACGGAGCAAAACTTGTTCTTGTAATGGGTGATAAGGCAAATAAAAATTGGGGGGCTGGCTGTGTTCCGCCTTCTGCAAACTATGAGGTGAAATAACTTTTCAGGTGGATGATATTTTAAATTTGGATGGAGTGCCGTGCGAGGCTGAAGAAAAACAGTTGAACAGATATTTTATGTATCTGTCATATGACGGAACAAATTATCATGGTTGGCAAATCCAGCCAAACGGTATCAGTGTACAGGAGTGCCTTAACAAGGCACTCTCTACTGTTTTAAGGGACAATATTGAAGTGACCGGTGCCGGACGTACCGATTCGGGCGTTCATGCATCCCTGATGGTTGCGCATTTTGATTCTGTTATAGACAGAGACGCGGCTTTTGCCCTGACTGACAAACTTAACCGTTTGCTCCCGCGTGATATTGCAGTACATAAAATCGTTCCGGTAAGGAATGATGCTCACGCCCGTTTTGACGCGACTTCACGTACATACAGATATTATGTTACGGATGTTAAGTCGCCTTTTGACGGCAGATACAGATGCCGTGTCTTTACAAAGTTGGATTTTGAACTGATGAACAAGGCTGCTGCAATACTGTTTGAATATTCAGACTTTACAAGTTTCAGCCGTTTGCACACAGATGTCAAGACAAACAATTGCAAGATTATGGAAGCTGTCTGGGAGCAGACGGACGAACATACCTGGGTTTTCCGTATAAAGGCAGACCGCTTTTTGCGTAACATGGTCCGTGCCATAGTAGGTACGCTGATTGAGGTTGGCAGAGGCAGGATGACAATTGACGGGTTCCGTCGTGTCATTGAGCAGAAAGACCGTTGCAAGGCGGGAAGTTCAGCTCCTGGAAATGCCTTGTTCCTTTGTGATATAACCTATCCTGAAGAATTGTTTTTATAATGTAATATTAAACTGTATTGTAATATGTGGTTGTTGCTTGCTTTTGTCTCTGCTGCATTGCTGGGACTTTATGATATTGCAAAGAAAACTTCATTGAAGGAAAATGCCGTATTGCCGGTACTTTTTCTGAATACATTGTTTTCTACGTTGATATTTGTGCCGTTTATTTTTATGTCAAGATTTGACATTGCTGCGATGGAAAACAGTATGTTCTATGTACCTGAAGCAGGATGGGAAGTTCATAAATTCATAATACTGAAGGCAATAATAGTTCTGTCGTCATGGATTTGCGGATATTTTGCTATAAAGCATCTCCCGCTTACTATTGCCGGACCTATAAACGCTACACGTCCTGTAATGGTGCTGGTTGGGGCTATGCTTGTCTTTGGTGAGAGACTTAATCTTTATCAGTGGATTGGTACCGGTTTTGCGATAGTATCATTCTTTTTGCTCAGCGTTTCCGGAAAGAAGGAGGGTATCAACTTTAAAAGCAACAAATGGATTTTCCTGCTTGTATTGGCGGCTGTGCTTGGTGCCGTAAGCGGACTGTATGACAAATATTTGCTTAAACATATTGACCGCATGATTGTGCAGTCGTGGTTTAACGTTTACCAGATGATTATTATGGGGGCAATTGTCCTGTTTTTGTGGTATCCTAAACGAAGAAGTACGACAAAATTTTCATGGAAATGGTCTATATTGCTTATATCAATATTTTTGTCTGCTGCTGATTTTGCCTATTATTATGCCTTGAGTTATGATGATTCAATGATATCGGTTGTTTCAATGGTCAGACGTTCAAGTGTTCTTGTTTCTTTTATTGGCGGTGTATTCCTGTTCAAGGAGAAAAACATAAAGGGAAAGGTGATAGACCTTTTGCTGGTACTTATCGGTATGCTGTTCCTGTATCTGGGCCGTTAGTTGTATATGACATTAAGGAATAACGTCTCGTTTTTTTATTTATTTTTGGAATCATAGATATCTTTTATTTGTTAGTATTAAGTTATTTGCATATTTTTGGGAAGAAATTAAATAGAAAATTATGTCAGTGAATAAAGTTATATTGTTGGGTAATGTCGGAAAAGATCCTGATGTGCGCTATGTTGACAATAGTGTTGCTGTGGCAACTTTCCCTTTGGCTACGACAGAAAGAGGATATACCCTTGCAAACGGTACACAAGTGCCGGAAAGAACGGAATGGCACAATATAGTAGTATGGCGTGGTCTTGCCGAAATATGCGAGAAATATGTAAGAAAAGGTGACAAACTTTATCTTGAAGGGAAAATAAAGACTCGTTCTTATGATGACCAGAAGGGTGTAAAGCATTATATTACAGAAATATATGTTGATAATATGGAGATGCTTTCTCCAAAGCAGAGTGTCCAGCAGCCTGCAAATTCTTCTGCTCAGGCTGAGACTGTTAAGCCTTCATCTGCATCATCGTTTGCAAATAATTCTTCAGTATCAGAAGATAACGGAGATGATCTCCCTTTCTGATAGATTGTTTAACTAAATTATATTATTTTGGACCCGGATTCGTATTTATGCCAGTTGGCAGATGTTTTTACGGAAGTTGCAGTTAATCAGCCTACTGTAGGTTCTATTGTTGCTTTGGTTTTGGCTGGATTACTGCTTGCTGCATCAGGTTTTGTTTCTGCTTCGGAGGTTGCATTCTTTTCGCTTTCGCCGAGTGACCTGAATGAAATAAATGAAAGAAAAACAAAAAATGATGACAGAGTTGCCGAACTTATCGGAGATTCGGAAAAGTTACTTGCAACTATTCTTATATCAAACAATTTTGTAAATGTCCTTATAATCATGCTTTGCAATTATGCGTTCGGGCAGATTTTTGATTTTGCCAGTCCGCTTGCAGAGTTTATTGTGATGACTGTTGCTCTTACCTTTCTTTTGCTCCTGTTTGGAGAGATAATGCCTAAAATTTATTCAGTGCAGAATACCCTTGCTTTTTCAAGAGTTTCGGCTCCTGTCATGACTGTTTTGAAGAAAGTGTTTTCTCCATTGGCATGGATTCTTGTGAAGACTTCGTTTTTTATAAACAAGACGATAACAAAGCAAAAGCACAATATATCTGTTGATGAACTTTCACAGGCGCTTGAACTGACTGATAAAAAGGAGATATCGGATGAAAACAATATCCTTGAGGGTATCATACGCTTTGGTGAGGAAAGTGTACGTGAGGTTATGACTCCCCGTCTTGACATGGTTGATATTGATATAAAGGCATCGTTCAGAGAGTTGCTTGATCTTATAGTTGAAAATGTATATTCAAGAATTCCTGTCTATTCCGGCTCGCGTGATGAAATAAAGGGCATAGTATATATAAAGGATATACTTCCTTTTCTGGAGAAACCGGACAGCTTCAAATGGCAGACTCTTATCAGACCGGCTTTCTTTGTTCCTGAATCAAAGAAGATTGATGAATTGTTGCGTGAATTTCAGAACAATAAGGTTCATATTGCCATAGTCGTTGATGAGTTTGGCGGAACTTCGGGGCTTGTAACTATGGAGGATATCATAGAGGAGATAGTAGGGGATATTCAGGATGAATATGATGATGATGAGAAACTTTATGTCCGACAGAATGATAATACATATATATTTGAAAGCAAGATATTGCTGACAGATTTGTATAAGGTACTTGATGTGGAACCGGAATATTTTGAAGAATATGCTGGTGACTCGGATACTCTTGCCGGTATGCTTCTGGAAGTGAAGGGGGAATTCCCAGCTTTGCATGAGCATATAAAGATTGGAAAGTATGACTTTGAAATACTTGCAATAGACAAAAGAAGAATAAAAAAAGTGAAGCTTGTAATCAATGAAAAAGAATAATATAATCCTTCCATTAATTATTGTATGTACGGTTTCGCTTCTTTCTATTCTGATAAGTTCGTGTATTGGAGAACAAAATAAATCTGATTCGGAAAAAGAACCGTCGGCAAATTATGTTGATTTGAAGTCGGATACGATACCTTTTATATCTGAAATTTCAGATAAATCAAAGTTCTTTATCAGAACAAATGATTCTGTTACATATTTCTGTGATATAGTTTATCCGGCTACCACAGCCCATCTGTACTGTACATTCCGCTTTGCTGATGCAGACAAGATGGAACAGCTTTGGGATGAGGCTTACAGATTGGCTGGAAATCACCTTGTAACTTCTTCCTATATAGATGAACAGGCTGTAAGCAATACATTCGGGGTGCGTGGTGTTGTTTTTGATATGGGAGGCAAGGCTGCGACACCTTATCAGATAGCATTGACGGATGGTGTAACCTTTTTCTTTAATGCGTCACTTTATTTTGATGATGGAAGTCATGGTGATGATGTTCCTGATTTGGTTGACCGCATGAAAAAGGATATTGACAGATTTGTTCTGAATTTCCATTTAAATGTAGATTGATTATGCCGTTGTTTGTCAAGGACAGTATCGATAATGTTTATTTTGCTGTGTGGAAAGTAGAAGAGTCTTATGAGCAGCTTGTCGGGATTCTTGGAGATGAGAATGTCGTTAGGGAAGTGAGATATATCAAATCCGATAAAAGGCGTCTTGAGATAGTTGCTTCACGGTACTTGTTCAAATATCTTTGCGGAGATGCTTATGAAACAATAGTCCATGACGAAAACGGCAGACCATATATAAAATCAGGAAGCAGGAAAATATCAATATCCCATACTGGAAATTATGTTGCTGTGGCTGTTTCGACGTTTGATGTCGGGATTGATATAGAAACCATAACCGGGAGAGCCTATAGATTAAAAAGCCGTTTCCTGTCTGATACCGAAATAGGTAATATTGATAATAATAATTTTGAAGTTGATGCTGTCGTAAGATGGTCGGCAAAGGAAAGTGTTTATAAGGTTGTAGGCAGAGAAGTCTATGATTTCAAAGACGCTTTAAGTACCGGAAGATTTTCTGTATCAGAAGATGATAGTCTGGAAGTCTGTATCGGCTGTAATTGCAAATCTGAAAATGAACTTTTCAATGTCTTTTTCAGAATATATGATGATTTTGTTCTTACACTCTGCTTTAAATAATAACTAACTTTTCTGATTGGTTCCGGTTTATATGTGTTAATGTTTCATTGCTCATTCTTTTATTATCTTTTATTGACAATTTGTAAGTTTATGCTCGTTCGTTTAATGAGTATTTTATTTCTATAAAAAAAGAATCTTTAATTGGAATATATTTTTGGTAATAAAATGATAGTTGTATATTTGCCATATATTAATATAAAAAAAGAATTATGGAAAATACAGAAAACAAACGCATAGAACATGATTTGCTTGGCAAACGTGAATTACCTGCTGATGCACTTTATGGAATACAGACACTTCGTGGTATAGAAAACTTCTCTATAAGCCGTTTCCGCTTAAGTCAGTATCCTCTTTTCATTAATGGTCTGGCTTATACAAAGATGGCTGCTGCTGATGCCAATCATCAGCTTGGTCTGCTTACAGACGAACAATATAACGGTATAGTTGCTGCTTGCAAGGATATATTGGATGGCAAGTACCATGACCAGTTCCCTGTTGATATGATTCAGGGAGGTGCAGGCACAAGTACAAATATGAATGCAAACGAGGTTATTGCAAATCTTGCTCTTATACATATGGGCCACAAACCAGGAGAATATGAATATTGCTCATCACATGACCATGTAAACCGTTCTCAGTCTACACATGATGCATATCCTACTGCAATACATATGGGACTTTATGCAAGCCATTTGGCATTGCTGCCTCATTTGAAGGAACTTATTGCTGAGTTCAAAAAGCGTGATGATGAGTTTGCCAATATCATAAAGATGGGACGTACCCAGCTTGAAGATGCTGTTCCTATGACATTGGGACAGACTTTCCACGGTTTTGCAAGTATTCTAGAAAATGAAATAATTCATTTGAACGAAGCAGCAGAAGATTTCCTTACAGTAAACCTTGGTGCAACCGCAATCGGTACAGGTATATGTTCCGAACCTGGATATGCAGAGAAGGCTGTAGATGCCCTTGCACGTATAACAGGATGGAATGTGAAACTTGCTGACGACTGGGTAGGGGCTACTTCAGATACTTCATGTATGGTAGGATATATGTCTGCCTTGAAACGTGTTGCAGTGAAAATAAGTAAAATAAGCAATGACCTTCGTCTGTTGGCAAGCGGTCCTCGTTGCGGATTGGGAGAAATAAATCTTCCTGCACGCCAGCCTGGTTCTTCAATTATGCCGGGAAAGGTTAATCCGGTTATTCCTGAAGTTGTAAGTCAGGTAGCATTCAAGATTATAGGAAACGAGCTTTGTGTTACAATGGCAGGAGAAGCTTCACAGATGGAACTTAACGCAATGGAACCTGTTATGGCTCAGTGCTGTTTTGAATCTGTTGATTTGCTTGCAAATGCATTTGATACTTTGCGTACACTTTGTGTTGAAGGAATCACTGCAAATCCGGAAAAATGTCTGGAAGAAGTTCATCACAGTATCGGTATTGTAACTGCCCTTAATCCATATATCGGCTATGACCATTCAACAGATATCGCAAAGAAGGCTTTGGAAACAGGATGCAGCGTATATGATTTGGTGCTTGAAGAAGGTATATTGACCAAAGAGGATTTGGATACAATTCTGGATCCTAAGAATATGGTTCGTCCTGTCAAACTGGATATTAAGGCAAGAAAATAATCATACCATAATATATATGTAAGGCGGCGTGCGTAATGCATGCCGCTTTTGTTATATATGAATTTGAAAATATATGATTTGCAGTGCAATAAACAGCGTTATAAACTGAAATGTTATTAAAGCTTGTCATATTTGTAATTCAAAACATTGGCTGTTTGTTATATAGTAATAAAAAATATATATCTTTGCAGAATGTAAATAGAGATTAGAATTAACATTATGATAAAGATTACATTTCCAGACGGCTCTGCTCGCGAATATGAAAAAGGCGTAACAGGCTTGCAGATTGCAGAAAGCATTAGCCAGAGACTTGCACAGGATGTGCTGTCTTGCGGCGTTAATGGAGAGACTTATGATTTGGAACGTCCTATAAACGAGGATGCTTCAGTAGTGTTGTATAAATGGGAAGATGCCGAAGGTAAGCATACATTCTGGCATACAAGTGCCCATCTTCTTGCAGAAGCTCTGCAGGAACTTTATCCTGGAATCCAGTTCGGTATAGGTCCTGCTATTGAAAACGGATTCTACTATGATGTTGATCCGGGTGAAGCAGTTATAAAGGAAAGCGATTTCCCTGCAATTGAGGCTAAGATGGCTGAACTTGTTGCAAGAAAAGAACGTGTTGTCAGAGCTGATATCAGCAAGGCAGACGCTCTTAAGATGTTTGGCGAAAGAGGCGAAACCTATAAGTGTGAGTTGATTTCCGAACTTGAAGACGGTCATATCACCACTTATACTCAGGGTGGATTTACAGATCTTTGCCGTGGTCCTCACTTGTCAAGTACAGCACCTATAAAGGCTGTCAAGATTCTTTCTGTTGCCGGTGCTTACTGGAGAGGACAGGAAGACCGCAAGATGCTGACACGTATCTATGCAATTTCTTTCCCTAAGAAGAAAATGCTTGATGAATACCTTGCAATGCTTGAAGAAGCAAAGAAACGTGACCACCGTAAAATCGGTAAGGAAATGGACCTTTTCATGTTCTCTGATACTGTTGGCAAGGGACTTCCAATGTGGTTGCCAAAGGGAACTGAACTGCGTTTGCGTCTTCAGGAATTCCTTCGCCGTATACAGAAGAGATACGGATACCAGGAAGTCATTACTCCGCCAATCGGAAACAAGAACCTTTATGTGACCTCAGGTCACTATGCTAAATACGGAAAGGACTCATTCCAGCCAATTCATACACCAGAAGAAGGCGAAGAATACTTCCTTAAACCAATGAACTGCCCTCACCATTGTGAGATATTCAAGAATTCACCACGTTCATACAAGGATCTTCCTTTGCGTCTTGCCGAATTCGGTACAGTATGTCGTTATGAACAGAGCGGTGAGCTTCATGGTCTTACTCGTGTCCGCAGCTTTACTCAGGATGATGCTCATATCTTCTGCCGTCCTGACCAGGTAAAGGAAGAATTTGTAAAGGTGATGGATATCATTTCCATTGTATTCAATTCAATGGACTTTGCAAACTTTGAAGCTCAGATATCTTTGCGTGACAAGGAAAACAGAACCAAGTATATCGGAAGTGACGAGAATTGGGAACTTGCAGAACGCGCAATTGTTGAGGCTTGCGAAGAAAAAGGTCTTAAGGCAGTAGTAGAATATGGCGAAGCTGCATTCTATGGTCCTAAACTTGACTTTATGGTTCGTGATGCAATTGGACGTAAATGGCAGTTGGGAACAATCCAGGTGGACTATAATCTTCCTGAACGTTTTGGACTTGAATATACAGGAGCTGACAACCAGAAACATCGTCCTGTAATGATTCACCGTGCGCCTTTCGGCTCAATGGAGCGTTTTGTTGCCGTATTGATTGAACATACTGGCGGTAAATTCCCATTGTGGCTGACACCAGATCAGGTTGCAATTCTTCCTATCAGCGAGAAATTCAATGATTATGCAGAAGATTTGAAACGTTATTTTGCAGAAAACGACGTACGTGCTTACGTTGATGACCGTAATGAAAAGATTGGCCGTAAGATACGTGACAACGAAATGAAACGTGTTCCTTATATGCTTGTTGTTGGTGAAAAGGAAGCAGCAAACGGCGAAGTTGCTGTAAGAAAACAGGGTGAAGGCGACAAGGGAACAATGAAAAAAGAAGAATTTTGTAAAAATATTACGGAAGAAGTTCGTAATATGATAAATAAATGGTAACTTTGCACCGCTTTAACAATAAGTGCCGTCCGATAAATTTTCAGAATCGGACGGCAGTTATGTGAAAAAGCAAATAAAAAAGTATTTAATAAATCAAAAACAAGGAAGAAAAGTTTTTTAATGAAGAATGACACTTTAAAGGACCAGTACAGAATCAACGAACAGATTCGTGCTAAAGAAGTTCGCGTAGTCGGTGACGACATAGAACCTAAAGTTTACCCAACTTACCAGGCTTTGAAAATGGCCGAAGAGGCTGAAATGGACCTCGTAGAGATTTCTCCTAATGCTGTTCCTCCTGTTTGTAAGATTATTGATTACTCAAAGTTTCTGTACCAGCAGAAAAAACGTCAGAAAGAACAGAAAGCTAAGCAGGTTAAGGTCAATGTCAAGGAAATCCGTTTCGGACCTCAGACAGACGAGCATGACTATAACTTCAAACTTCGCCATGCAATAGGTTTCCTTCAGGATGGTGATAAGGTTAAGGCTTATGTGTTCTTCAGAGGACGTTCAATTCTGTTTAAGGAACAGGGAGAAGTGCTTTTGCTGCGTTTTGCGAATGACCTTGAAGAATATGCTAAGGTTGAACAGATGCCGGTTCTTGAAGGAAAGCGTATGACAATCTTCCTTTCTCCTAAAAAGAAAGAAGGAGGAAAGAAGAGTGAAAAGCCAAAAGCAGCTCCGGCTCCAAATACTGAAGAATAAAAAAGTGAGTAACGCCGGTATATGCGTTGCCACAATTAATAAATTAACAAATAAATATTATTAAAGATGCCAAAGCAGAAAACTAACTCCGGTTCAAAAAAGAGGTTTGCCCTTACCGGAACAGGTAAAATTAAAAGAAAACACGCTTATCACAGTCATATCTTGACTAAGAAGACTAAGAAGAGAAAAAGAAATTTGTGTTCAACAGGTTTGGTTGAATCAGCAAATCTCGCTAGTGTAAAATCTCTTTTAGCAATGAAATAATCTAAGCGTTGCGTAATTTATTAAAGTATTTAACCGAATGTATTAGCCCAAAGATCCTTATAGGACGCTAACCATTCAAAAACAATTAAAACTATGCCAAGATCAGTAAATCATGTTGCTTCAAGAGCAAAAAGAAAAAGAATTCTTAAATTAACAAGAGGTTATTTCGGAGCTAGAAAGAACGTTTGGACAGTAGCAAAGAATACTTGGGAAAAAGGTCTTACTTATGCTTTCCGTGACCGTCGTAACAAAAAGCGTAGCTTCCGCGCATTGTGGATACAGCGTATCAACGCTGCAGCTCGTCTTGAAGGAATGTCTTATTCTCAGCTTATGGGCGCATTGCACAAAGCAGGTATCGAAATCAACCGTAAAGTGTTGGCAGACCTTGCAATGAATCACGCTGAAGCATTCAAAGCTATCGTTCAGAAAGTAAAATAATCAGTAAAGCAAGATAGCGTAAAAGGGTACATCTGTGATGTGCCCTTTTTTTATTTTCCTGATAGACGGTTTTGTTTCATAAACCGCAGCCTTTGTTATTGTAACCGGTGTCTTTGGTTCTTAAACCGAAACTTGCGGTTTAAGAATATGTTGCATTTGTTAGGAAACTATGGTTGATATTTCCTGTTTATTCCTTTGTCTGAACTCTTAATATAAAAGTAAGAATATATATTCAAAAAGTAAAAAGCGGAGTAAAGCTGTATATATTCTTTTGGTGAGAATGTGTATAAGTATTACTTTTGTGCAAATATCTTGGATATGAATGATAATAAGTCAAATAATCCGGGCTTTTTCCCTGTTTTTATAGGTACGGGTTTTGGTTCGGGATATTCTCCTGTTGCTCCGGGAACGGCAGGAGCTGCTGTTGCATTGCTCATATGGTTGGCACTTGCAAGTTTTATGTCTTTTGATGTGCTGTTGTTTGTAACGGCTGCTCTTGTGGTTGTTTTTACGTTATTGGGCATATGGTCGGGGAATGTACTTGAAAAATATTGGGGCGAGGACCCGTCCAAAGTCGTGGTTGATGAAATGGTTGGGGTATGGATTTCCCTGCTTGCGGTTCCGGAGGGAGGATATATCTATCCGATACTTGCGTTTGTGCTGTTCAGACTGTTTGATATATTCAAACCTTTGGGCGTCAGGAAGATGGAAAAGTTCGGTGGCGGACTTGGAATAATGATGGACGATATTCTTGCCGGATTTTATGGCGCTGTTGTGATACTTCTGTTGAGAGTCGTTGAACTGTTCTTATGAAAAGACATAATATACTGACATTCCTCAAAGCATTGTTTTCTTCACAGTTGGCAAGCCTTGTAGATATTTCCGTAACGTTTTTACTGGCAAATGTCTTTGGCTTGTACTATGTGTATTCTACTGCTATCGGTTCTGTTTCGGGCGGTGTGTTCAATTGTGTGGTTAACTATGAGTGGACTTTCAGATATTCGGAGTGTTCGAAATTGAGCGTTGCCATAAAATATATTATCGTTTGGCTTGGAAGCATATTTTTCAATACCGGCGGTACATATCTTCTTACGGAACTTCTGAACAGGGCTCCGTTTGTAAAGAATATGGCGGATTTCGCATTTGACAATATGTTTATGCTGCCCAAAATAATTGTAGCGGTTCTGGTTGGTATTTTCTGGAACTATTATCTTCAGAAATATTTTGTTTTCCGGAGATGCTTTTTTGATAGACTAATTACAAAATAGATTTATAAAATGAATTACAGAGATTATTTGCAAGGGGTTATATATAAGATTATTGACCCTTTGATTAAGGGAATGATTAAAATTGGAATGACTCCAAACACGGTTACTACAATTGGTTTTTTGTTAAATATACTCTCTGCGGCAATATTTGTCTATGCCGGTACCGTCGGGGATGAGCAGACTTTTCTTTACGTAGGAATTGGCGGAGGCATACTTTTGTTTGCCAGCCTGTTTGATATGCTTGACGGAAGACTGGCGCGCGTAGGCAATATGGCTACCGAGTTCGGCGCTTTCTACGATTCGGTGCTTGACAGATACAGTGAGCTTGTAACTTTGTTCGGTATAGTATTTCTGCTGTTTAACAAACTGTATTTCTGGTCGGCAATAGTAACATTTGTTGCTCTGATTGGTTCTATAATGGTCAGTTATGTGCGTGCCCGTGCTGAGGGGCTTGATATAGAATGCAAGGTTGGACTTATGCAAAGACCAGAACGTGTCGTTCTGACAAGTCTGGGAGCTCTGTTCTGCGGTATTTTCGGTGGTATAGAAGCTTTTGATCCTATGTATATATTAATAGTGCCTATGTGGATAATAGCAATACTTGCCAATTATACTGCATTTGTCAGAATAATGCACTGTTACAGAGTATTCAATAAAAAGTAATGTGATGCAGAATAGGATAAATTTTAAATTGCCAGACCGAAAGGAACTGATAATTGTTTTGGTTCTGAACATTATATTTCTTATTGTTACCGGTATCTTTATCGGACTTCGTGTGGAGCATTTCTTTTTGCTGGGAGTTATAGACTTGCTGTTCCTGGCTTCTGACTATACTCGCAAGATTCTTGCCGCAATGTTCCCGTTTGTCCTGTTTGGATTGTCTTATGATTATATGAGACTTTATCCGAACTATATGGTTAACCCGATTGATGTTGAAGGACTTTATAATGCCGACAAGATGCTTTTCGGTATTATGGATAATGGAGTAAAGGTAACTCTTTCCGAATATTTTGCAGTACACAATACTCCTGTTCTGGATTTCATATCAGGATTTTCTTATTTGTGTTGGGTGCCGGTGCCGATACTTTTCGGCTTTGCCCTTTTCTTTATGAATAAAAGGAAGGTGCTGGTGCACTTTACATGGGGATTCCTCTTTGTCAATCTTGTAGGTTTTGCCGGATATTACATACATCCTGCCGCTCCGCCTTGGTATGTTATGGAGCATTCTTTTGTTCCGGTATTGGATACTATGGGCAGCGCTGCCGGACTTGTCAGATTTGACAATATAATCGGCATTGATATTTTTTCAAACATGTATGTCCGTAATGCCAATGTCTTTGCCGCAATACCGTCGCTGCATGCAGCCTATATGACAATTGCCTTCATATATGCAATTGCCGGTAAGTGCAAAAAATGGCTGATTGTATTGTTTGGTCTTATAACATGCGGAATATGGTTCGGGGCTGTTTATACTGCACATCATTATGTTATTGATGTATTGCTTGGTATTTTATGTACTATTGTCGGACTTTCGTTCTTTGAGTTTGTATTGTTAAAGATACCTTTCTTTAAGAATCTTATGAACAGACTTGTAGATTATGTATCGTAAATTGTCAGCAGCTCATTGAAGCGCTGGCAGTTTTGAAATATAAATCATTATAAATCTTGAATGTGTAGCAATTTCTTTTGAATTTGTTACACATTCATATTTTTATGGATGATACTTTTTTATTGTTTTTATTTTATTAATTTCGCAAAAGATAATGAGATAAGTTTTTCCACTAAAATATAAAATCAAATGAAATTCTTCATAAACAGATTTCCCGTATATATATTGGTATTCTTTTGTATGGTTATGTCTTTTTCCTGCAAGGAGAAGAAAAATACTGCATTTGTGCTTGATGCGCAGCTGGAAGACTTCCGCGACGACAGTGTTCTGATAAAGGATATAACATCATATCTGGACACCTCTTATGTGATGGATGCTTCGAACGGGAAATTCACTTTCACACAACAGCTTGGCAGCCTGAGGATTTATGATGTCTATTATAACGGAAATTCGGATGTCTTTACAGTCTTTGGCGACAGCGCTACAATAGTTAATGTCGTTATAAACGCTAAAGGAGCAGTTGATTTAAATGGCGGAAGTCCTGAAAATAAACTATTGTCTGACTTTAAGGCAGGATTGTCAAAAGAATTTAATATAGATGGTGATAATGTTTATGCATGTCTTTTGGATTCTGCTGTATCTGGAAAGTCCGACAGTCTGTTGTCTGTCAATATATCAAAAGTGCATAAGCTTGCATCCGATTTTATTTTGAGCCATCGTGCTGATTATGCTTCAACAGTTGTTTTCAGAGATTATCTTTGGAACAGTCCAAAGCCGGACTATATGTTGATGGACTCTGTACTGAACGGTATGAATGGTGTTTTGCATGATTTGCCGTATATACAGAAAGCAAAAGAAGTAATAAAGAAAAAAATGCAGGTTGTGCCGGGCAAATATGTCTATTCCATAGCAATGGATTGCCTTGGCGGAGAGAAAATTCAGGTTTACAAGCAAAGGGACAATTATATGTTTTTGGAATTCTGGGCTTCATGGTCGGATGAATCATTGAAATTCAGAAATGAATTGAAACAGGTTTATAAGAAATACAAGAATAAGGAAAAGGTTGTTGGACGAAATAGACGCAAGGTCCTTTTTGTCGGTATTTCACTTGATACAGATACGGTTGCATGTAAAATATCAACTTTGGGACATGATGTTGACTGGCCTCAGGTATGCGATATGAATTCCTGGGCATCAGACTTTGCTGTGAAATATTCGGTTACTTCTTTGCCAGACAATGTCCTTTTGGTTCCAAATAACCGGATAGTTGCAAAAGGATTGTCTGTAAATGAGTTGGATAGTATCCTGAATGTCGAGTTTAACGGAAAGTGATATTGCCTTTTAATTTGAAAAACACAAATATATGCTTGTTAAGGTTTTTGCTGCAGCGGTCGAAGGTATAGATGCTATACCTATAACCATAGAAGTGAACAGTTCAAGAGGGTGTATGTTCCATCTTGTAGGTTTGCCGGATTCTGCTGTAAAAGAAAGTCATGAAAGAATAAAATCTGCTTTTGGAATTAACGGATATAAATTCCCGAAAAACGAAATAATAATCAATATGTCTCCAGCCGATATAAGAAAGGAGGGGACTGCATATGATTTGCCGCTGGCTATAGGGATATTGGCTGCTGGAGGAGAGATTGTTTCAGACAGCCTTGACAAATATGTTTTTATGGGGGAATTGGGGCTTGACGGTTCTGTAAGGTCTGTAAAAGGAGCATTGCCTATTGCCATTATGGCAAGAAAACATGGATACAAGGGGTTGATTGTTCCTATGCAGAATGTGAGGGAAGCGGCAGTTGTCAATAACCTTGAAGTATATGGTGTAAGTAATATAAAGGAAGTTGTTGATTTCCTGACCGGTCAATGTGATTTGGCTCCTACAGTAATAAACACACGCGAGGAATTTTTCAATCATCAGGCATTGTATAATCTTGACTTTTCTGAGGTAAAAGGGCAGGAGAGTGTGAAGAGGGCACTTGAGGTTGCTGCAGCCGGAGGACATAATATCATAATGGTCGGACCACCCGGTAGTGGTAAATCAATGATGGCTAAAAGACTTCCTTCCATATTGCCTCCTCTTTCGTTGGCCGAGAGTCTTGAAACAACAAAGATTCATTCTGTAGCCGGAAAGCTGGCTATGGATACTTCTCTTATTGCAGTGAGACCTTTTAGAAGTCCACATCATTCGATTTCCCAGGTAGCTATGGTTGGCGGAGGAATGTATCCTGTGCCAGGCGAGATAAGTCTTGCGCATAATGGAGTACTTTTTCTGGACGAACTGCCAGAATTTAACAGACAGATTCTTGAATTGCTGCGTCAGCCGCTTGAAGACAGAAAGATAACAATTGCTCGTTCCAAATATACACTTGATTATCCGGCAAGTTTTATGTTGGTTGCAAGTATGAATCCTTGCCCTTGTGGCTTTTATAATCATCCGACTCGTCCATGTGTATGTACGGCAGGGCAAGTGCAAAAGTATCTGAATAAGATATCTGGTCCGCTGCTTGACCGTATAGATATTCAGGTTGAGATTGTTCCTGTTCCGTTTGAAAAGATATCCGATACACGTCCTTCCGAGCCTAGTAGCGTCATACGCGAGAGAGTTGTCAAGGCAAGGAAGATACAGGAAGAGCGTTACAAAGGTATATCTGGTGTATATTGTAATGCCCAAATGACACATAAACTTACTGTAGATTATGCAACTCCTGACAGTGAAGGATTGAATCTTTTGAGGATAGCCATGGAGAGGTTTAACCTTTCTGCAAGAGCATATGACAGAATATTGCGTGTTGCACGTACAATTGCTGATTTGGAAGCAAGTCCTGATGTTTGCGCTTCCCATATAGCAGAAGCAATTGGCTACAGAAATCTTGACAGGGAAACATGGGGAGCTTAGTCTATGGCAAAACATAATGAAATAGGAAAAGCGGGTGAACAATTATCAGTTGATTACCTTATAAAGAAAGGTTATTCTATTATTGAAAGAAATTGGATTCACGGTAAACTTGAAATAGACATTATAGCTATTTATAAAGGACAAATTGTATTTATAGAAGTAAAGACACGTACAGATGATTGGTTTGCCGAACCTAAAGATGCTGTGAACAAAAAGAAAATAAGAAATATTGTCCGTGCAGCAGATGCTTATATTAAGATAAATTCAATTGATCTTGAGCCTAGATTTGATATCGTTGATATTGTTGGTGATATTGGATATATGAAAATAGAACATATTGAAGACGCTTTTGTACCTCCATTGATGTGATATAAATATTATAATATTTTTTAGAAGGTTTGTTTGTGTATTCAAAATAATTTGTACCTTTGCATCCGATTTCAACGGAGTTTAGCGCAGTTGGTAGCGCGCTACGTTCGGGACGTAGAGGTCGGGCGTTCGAGTCGCCTAACTCCGACAGAAGGCGACAAGCAGTGAAAATTGCTTGTCGCTTTTGTTTTATCTTCTTTGTAACTTGCTGATATTCTACGGAATATCTTAAATACTTCATTCTCGTTATCTGTTCGATAATCGTCAACTTCTTTA
>CALUJO010000039.1 GCA_944320965.1 uncultured Bacteroidaceae bacterium
AAGTGTTCCAATACACGCCTATCGGACATCTTGGCGGTTTAAACTTTGCTAATTTGGGAACATGCGGACATTCATTTCTTTTATTATGATTTGCAGGCAGTTTCAATAAATAGAGCATCATCTGCATTAACTGGAATAGGTTCTGAATTTGATGCAACTATTTTCAATAAAGGTTCAAAGGATGTATCATCTTATTCTATTCAATTGATTGATGAAAACGGTAATCCGCTTTCAGAAGAAATGAAGGTAAATGAAACTATTAAATCCGGTGAAACAAAAACACATTCATTGATGTGGGTACCGTCAGAAACTGGAGAAAAACAAGTTGCATTCGAGATAAAGTATGATACAGATGGTGATACCTCAAATAACAAATCATCTGCAATAAAAGTAAATGTTCAGTCATCTTCTGTTTATGAAGTACAGATGGGTGAAGTGCAAGGATTGTCAAATCTGCCTTTTGCTCAGGATTACAAAGGTCCTATTTATACTCAATCTATATACAACAAGAGAGAGATAAATAGTATTAGCGGTTTGATTAAGGAACTGACTTGGTATACTGAAGGAATAGAAGTACTGCCTGCTGATATGGATGTAAATATTTATCTGGCAAATACAGATAAAACCGATGTGGCAGATGGTGACATTCCTTTGGAAGAAATGACACATGTTTATTCAGGTAAGATTCATATAGAAAAGGAACAAAGAGAAATTAAGATAACGCTTGATAATGCATTCTTCTATGAAGGCAGAAATCTTGCAGTACATGTTGGTAAGGAAAATCAGGGCTCTGAAACTTATGGATGGAGAAATGGTTTCTGGTTTTATCGTGAAACAGGCAATACAGCTCCGACAATGTTCAAGAATTCACTAAACAAGAAGATAGTAAAGGATTACAAACCTGTACTGAGAATGAAGTTGAATTCTTCAGGAAATAAAGTTTCAGGTAAAGTAACAGACACAGATGACAATCCGCTGCAAGGTGTTGAAGTTTATATACCAACTTTAGGTATGAAAACTGAGACAAACGAAAGTGGAGAATATGTATACGAACTTGTTAATCAGGGACAGTATGAAATAAAATATTCTTTAAAAGGGTATTATGATTTGTCTAGTACAATTGATGTGCCACAAACTTCCGATACACCTGTTGTTAAAGACGTTACTTTGGAGAAGATGGAAACATGTGATGTCGATATTACGGTAACAAATCCGGCAGGTGAAGCAATATCAGGAGCAAAAGTCAAGATTGATGGTTATGAATCACGTGATATGACTACTGATTCTGAAGGAAAAGTTGTTTTTGACAATCTGGTACGTGATGATTATTCTGTCATTGTAGAAGCAGAAGATTATCAGGAATACACTGCAGATCTTGAATTGAAAGGAAATAAAAATAATTCTGCATCTTATCAGTTGTTGCCAAATGCTTATCCGGTATCCAATTTCAATGTAAATATGGATAACAAGAATATAACATGGGAGCAGCCTGTAAGAGTAAGAAACATTAGATATGATAATGATGTGCTTGCTGGAAGGTGTGGTATCAGTGAAGATGAAACCAATGAATACAGTGTATTTGGTATCAGTGTAAACGAAACCGGAACAGTAAAGAAGATCAAATGGTATCTATATGGAGAAAATGGAGAAAAAGAACGTACAGTAAATCTGTACATATTCTACATGGCAGAAGACGGTTACCCGGAAAAGACTCCGGTATATACCAAACGTGGTGTTGTATCAGAACTGAACAAATGGTTTCAATACAAATTGGAAGAAGAATTCAAGGCTGAAAAGAATTTCTTTGTTGCATTAAGCTGCTCTGATTCTTATTTGGGACTTGGAATTGATTCCGGTTCAAATGAAGGAGAAGAATATCCTTGGCGTAGTAAAGACAACTTCTTTACAAGTGATTATAGAAGTCACTACTACTATGCAAGTATATGGTATAGAGGTAACTTTATGATACGTGTTGATATGACAGATATGAATCCGACCGTATTGCCTACACAGTCTTTGATTGAAGGATACAACGTATACAGAATGAAATACGAAGACCGTGAAGACAAGGAAAAATGGGAAAATATCTTAACTCAGACAGGTACTTCATTTACTGACAGCGAATTCCAAAGCCTTCCACAGGGATATTATATGTATGGTATTACATCTCAATGGAAAGGAACTGGAGAATCAGAAGTTGAATATTCTGATGTAATTGAAAAAGACATGATGACTAAAGTAACAATTAAGGTAAGTTCAAATGTTAATAAAGCAGATGTATTGAACGGTACAAGCATCAGTTTTACTTCTAAAACTGGAGAAAAGACATATTCATCTACAATCAAGGATGGAAACAATTCTTGTGTAATTGATAATGTTGAAAAGGGTACATATACTCTTACAATAATCAATCCACGTTTTGACATTATATCACAAGAGATTTCTCCTGATAAGGACAGTGAATA
This sequence comes from uncultured Bacteroidaceae bacterium, assembly GCA_944320965.1. Classification (GTDB taxonomy): domain Bacteria; phylum Bacteroidota; class Bacteroidia; order Bacteroidales; family Bacteroidaceae; genus Avibacteroides. Next base: position 2,466 of record CALUJO010000039.1, read on the forward strand.
TACATTTGGTGAATATAAACTGATAGAAAGTCTGACCGAACCTGTAAACATACTTGTAGAAGAAAAGGAAGAAAATACGGGTATATATAGTTTGCAATGGAACAGGACTTCAAGCTACTTTTAAGATTTTGAATCGCATGAAGATTTTGTTCTTAATTCAGCCGGCAAGATTGGATGGTCATATCTTGACAATGATGACAATGAGAGCACTTACGGTTTAAGTTATGATAACAAGAAACTTGAATATGACAACTGGGGAGCACGCACTGCCTATATCGTATTCAATCCATCCGCAACAAATCCACGTTCAGACGGTTCTTCTGAATTGTCTCCATGGAGCGGCGACAAGTTCCTTGGTTCGTTCTCTGCAAGTACAGGAGCTAATGACGACTTTATAATTTCACCGGAATTGTTCTTCAATGAAGATTTCACATTCTCTTTCTATGCGAAATCATATACAACAATTTACGGTCCTGATCAGATGATGGTAGGATACTCATTGACAGATATTGAACCGGAATCATTTATATGGATAGGTAATGGCGAACATATAACTCTGACTGGTCACTGGGCAGATTATACTTACACTATTCCTGCAGCAGCAAAATATGTATGCATAAGATGTATTTCAAATAATTCATTCCTGTTTATGGTTGATGATATACAGATTGGAGATGAAGAATCCAAACCATATGCAAAATCATATGAAATATATCTTGATGATAAGTTAATAGGAACTACCGAGGCTGATACATATGAAGTAAAAGCCGGAAATGGATCTCATACAATCGGTCTAAAGGCAATATATGAAACAGGAAAATCAGAAATGGCTATTGTACGTGTTGACAATACTCCAAGTTCAATCAGCGAAGAACAGTTTATTCCGGTGGTTGTTTATGCCGAAAGAAAACTTATCTTTAACGGTACTGCTGAAAATATTTCCATATATTCAGCTTCAGGATATATGATAAGAAATTATACAGACGTTGAGAATACTGTTAATCTTGAAGATTTGGATCCTGGATTCTATATGGCAACTGTATTTATGGGCGGTGAGGAACATGTTGTTAAATTTATTATTGAAAAATAAATATGAAAAAAGATTTTTATAAAAATATTATATCATCAATTGTTGTTTGGGGATTTGCAATCAGTGTGATTGCAAGTCCGGCCAAACCGGGATTGCAAACTGTAAAGCTGGCTGATGGAACAACATTAAACGTATATATTAAGGGTGATGAACGTTGCCACTATTATGTTTCAGAAGATGGTTATTTGCTGACAAGGGGAGCTGATGATTATTTCTATTACTCAGATTATGACAGCAGTAATGGAGTGCTTAAATCTACATCAGTAAGGGCATATGATATATCAATGAGAAATGATAGTGAAATCAAGTTCCTTAAAACACGTTCAAAAGGTGTTTCTCCTGAACTTGCTGCCAGACCGACGTTGCTTTCAAGACAAGCAATGGCAATGAAAGCCAAAGCTGAAGAGTCTGAGGACGAAAACAAGCATAAGCTTAAAGACTTCCCTACATTGGGAACTCAGAAAACACTTGCTATTCTTGTGCAGTTCAAGGATAAGAAGTTTACAGTTGATAACCCGGAACAGACATTCAGAGATTTCATGATGAAAAAAGGATTTTCACATGAAAATGGAGCGACATTCAGTGTGCATGATTATTATTCAACATGCTCAGGCGGTAAATTTGATCCACAGTTTGATGTGTATGGTCCTGTTACACTTTCACAGAATCTTGCCTATTATGGAGGTAATGATTATTATGGAAATGATGACAAACCTGAACAAATGGTGAAAGAAGCATGTGAAATGCTGGATGATGAAATAAATTTTGCCGATTATGACCGAAACGGTGACGGATGGGTTGACAATGTTTATATCTTTTACGCCGGATACAGTGAGGCTGAAGGAGCTTCTGCCAATGCAATATGGCCTCATGCATGGGATATATGGCTTGGAGCGCAGGTGAGATTGCAACTTGACGGTGTTTATATCGGTCCTTACGGATGTTCTCAGGAATTGAATATCTCAAACAACAAGCTTGTTGGTATCGGAGTATTCTGTCATGAGTTCGGACATGTGCTTGGACTACCTGATATTTATTCAACCAATTACAGTGCAACAAGTTTCACTCCAGGAACATATACACTTATGGATGCCGGTGAATATAATGATGATTCAAACACTCCTCCTTACCTGACTGCCTATGAACGTTGGGTCTTGGGATGGCATGAACCGGAAATAATTGACCGTGCCATGAATGCAACCCTTCCTCCACTCAAGGGCGAAGGTGCAAAAAGCTTTATGATAAAGACTACTGATGAAGACGAAATGTACTTCCTTGAAAACCGTCAGCAGGAAGGATATGACAAATTCATACCGGGACACGGAATGTTGGTATGGCATATTGACTACGATAAAGCCACTTGGGAAGATAATTCAATAAACAATATCGGTACACATCAGGGAATTGATATTGTTGAAGCAGATGGAAAGCAAACCGAAGAAACAAGGGCAGGTGACCCGTTCCCGGGAACAGCCAATGTAAAGTCTTTTACAGACAATACATATCCGTCAATGCGTGACTGGCAAGGCAAGGATTTGAATTTGCCTATAACCGAAATTACAGAAACAGATGGTGTTATAACATTTAAGGTGCTTGGAGGTATATTTGAGCTTGAATCTGTTGTTCTGAATGAACTTGCAGATGTTTCTGCCACAAGTATGAAGCTTTCATGGAGTTCTGTTCCACGTGCAAATGACTATCTGCTTAATTTGTATACAATGGATGGAGAAGACAAACATTTCATAAAGCAGAATTTCAGCATGGGAAATGTAAACAGCTATGTAGTTACAGATTTGTCTCCAGAGACAACATACTATGTTACTGTTTCTGCTTCTGATGGTGTACATATTTCAGCAGAAAGTAATGTCCAGTCTGCAACTACGCTGGAACCTGATTTCAGCTTCTTTATGCCAGTTGTAAAAGAGGCTACAGAAGTTACGACAAATTCATTTGTTGCAAATTGGAATGCCCTTGAAGGTGCTACAGAATATATAATCAATGTTTACGACAGAAACAATGCCGGCGAAATAATACAGACTATTGATTTTTCAAACGGTCTGGAAAGTTTCCCTGAAGGATGGGTGACAAATTGCAACAGCTTGATAATGACAGAAGGTACCTTTGGAGCTGCGGCTCCGTCATTGCGAATGGGAATCGGCGGTTCATATATTACATCACCTATGTATAATGGTGTAGTAAAACAGATATCTTTCTGGCACAAGAGCGCATATATGGGTTCTGACAATGTTGCATCTGTAACAATTACTCAAGACGGAAATGAATGGGAGGTTCTTGATTTCCTTGATATTCAAAATACAAATGACAACTTTGTCATTTATGGACAAGACCAGGATATTAAGATAAACGAGAATACTTCTCAATTCAGAATTTATTTTGAGAAACCTTCATCTGGTGAAAATACAAACGGATTCCTGTATATTGATGATATCAGGGTAGTGGTTGAAGGAAATGATGAACCTATTGAAGTTCCTGGATTTGTTGAAAAGAATGTTGGAAACACTCTTTCATGTAAGGTTACCGGACTTTCTGCCGGAACCGAATACATGTACACTGTAAGGGCATTCAACGGTGAAATGAATTCTCTTGAATCTGTACAGATGTATGTGAATACAGCTACATCAATTGACAAAACTCAAAATGATGAAATAAGCGTATATAATACTGAAGGAGGCATTCTTGTTAATTCTGCTGTAGGTAAGAATGTATGTATATATTCTGCATCCGGAATAATGGTTTACAATGCAAAGATTAACTCCAATATGGAAAAAATCAATCTTGAAAACGGAGTATATATTGTGCGTTGTGGTGAAAAAGCTGTTAAGGTTGTAGTTATGTAAAATACTGAGTATCCAATTGACGGGTATTTTATATTGAACAGATGAAACATCCCGATCCGAAATAAGACACCGGACCGGGATGTTTTTTTAATATCTATGATAAAAATTGTATTTATCTGGCAGTTTTTCTTTAACCGAAAGTTTGGGTTATAAGAACAACGGCTTCGGTTTTACAACTGAAGCCGTTGTTCTTGATTTATCTGCTTGCTACGTGACTTTACTCAAATCTTAATGTCGTTTGATTTCTCTTCATAATATATTTTGCTGAACATATCTTTCAGAAGAGCCTCATACTTTATAACTGCACGCAATTGGGCAAGACGGCGTGCGTTGTCTGATTCGGGAATCCACAGTTTAAGATAACCTCCTTCGGCATACTTGTCGTTCAGATGAGATAAAAAGCGGGCATAATGTTCCTCATAATCGTATTCTGGATAATTCGTCATTCCGTATTGGACGGTACGGCGCAAAATCGTTTCTATATCAATCTGACGGTCAGCTTCGGCTACTATCATACCGTAAATTGAACGTGGCTTATGCTTGCCTGATGCCCTGTGGTCTTCAACGGCATTACGCATAATCTCCAACTGAGTCCCGTTGAATTTGCTTCTCAGAAAATTGTCTTCAAGAAGGATTCTGCCGGAAACTATGTGGTGCAGCTCCCTGCCCTCACAAAGTCCCAAATCATGAAAAGCGGCAATTACATAGACCATATCCGTATTTACCTCATAATTCTCTGCAAGTTTAAGGCTCTGTTCAATAACGGTTTCTACATGATTACGTCCATGTCCTTTGTCAAAACTGTCATATCGTGGAATTATCTCACTTTCCACGTATCCGCGTATTTCATTGTCAATCATATTCAAATAGTCTTTATATGATATCAAAAGTAATACAATGCTTCGTACAAACCAATAAAATTAGTTATTTTCGCAGAAACATATACTGTAATCAGAAATCATATATGGCAAAGAAAGAAGACTATAAACTGAAAAACGAAAAGTTCCTTGAAGAGATTGAAAAGGAAGAAGGTATAATAAAGCACCGTACAGGTGTTATGTATAAAGTGATAAAGAAAGGCGACAGCGACCGAAGCCCGAACATACGCAGCGTTGTCAGCGTACACTATAAAGGAAGCCTTATAAACGGAAGGGAATTTGACAATTCATGGAAAAGGAACTGCCCGGAGGCTTTCCGTCTGAGTGACCTTGTTGACGGATGGAAAATTGCGTTGCAACAGATGCACATAGGCGACCGTTTCATGATTTACATTCCGTATGAATATGGTTACGGAACAAGAACTGTAGGACAGATTCCTGCCTATTCGACCCTTATCTTTGAAGTGGAACTTCTTGGAATTGCATGACAATAAAAAACAAATGCGCTCCGATTGCTTTCGGAGCGCATTTGTTTTTATGTAAAATCATTACTGTTCAATATATGCAAGTACATCACCCTTCATAACTGTGTCACCCTGTTTTGCACATACTTCAACAACACGTCCGTCAAAGCTTGCAAGAACTTCGAAGTGTTCGCCCCACATTGTTGTAATATAACAGAAATGGTCACCACGTTTGTATTCCTTGCCGACAACAGGTCCGCGTGATTCTTCAACAACATCAATTTCCCAAATTACCTGACCTTTGACAGGAGCTTCGATTGGAGTGTATTTCGCACGTTTCACTTTCAGTATATCTTCTGCACTCATACCGCCCTTAGTCATTTCGGCGTCACGTGCTTTAGCCAAATCTGCCATGAAACGCTGTTTTGCTACGCCCGACTTATAGTCACGGTACTGACGGTCGTGCATTGCAAGTTCAAACAGTTCTTCATCGTCTTCACCGTATTCCCAACCATTTTCGTCCATTTCCTTACGGTATTCGTCAAGCTGGTCTGGATAATACTTCTGCGGATCGTCAGTTGTAAATTCAAATCCTTTTTCTTTTGCAAGCGCAATGATTTCCGGATCAAGTTCTCCTGGCAGCTTACCGCTCTTACCAAGAATCATGCCCCAAGTGTTGGTGTCGATCATTGACCAGCGAGGTTCTCCCTTGACAAGTGACATTACATTCATCAATGCCACATTCTTGACATATTGGCTGAACGGAGTCACCAACGGAGGATAACCGAGTTTTGGCCATACATATGCAACTTCGTCGAACAGTTTGACAAGAAGTTCGTCAATGCTCAGTTCCGGTTCGTTCTTGCTGCGAAGAATCATATTGATTCCTGCATGAACACCCTTAAGGTCTGCCATCATTGAACCCATCATACCGCCAGGAAGTCCGCAACCAAGAAGCAGTGAAGAAGTGTATTTGTTTGTTCCGTCCATGAAATATCCCAGGAAGTCATCAATGAAACTCTGGGTCATTGAACGTGCCTTCATATAGGCAACCATGTTGATTTCAGGAACCTTGAATCCGGCATCCTTCAACATAGCCTGAACAGAAATTACATCAGGATGAACCTTGCCCCAAGCCATCGGTTCCATACCAACGTCAATGATATCAGCACCATTCTTGCACACTTCAAGAATTGACGCCATTGACAGTCCCGGACCGGAATGACCGTGATACTGTATGATGATTTCAGGATGTTTGTCCTTTATAGCCTTTACTAGTTTGCCAAGGAATACCGGACGGCCTATACCTGCCATATCCTTTAGACAGATTTCAGGAGCTCCGGCAGCAATAAGCTGGTCGGCAATACCTGCATAATATTCTACTGTATGAACAGGAGAAGATGTTATACACAGAGTTGCCTGAGGAATCATACCTGCCTCATTTGCATATTTGATAGAAGGAATAATATTGCGCACATCATTCAATCCGCAGAATATACGGGTTATATCAACTCCCTGAGCCTTCTTTACCTTATACATGAGTTTTCGTACATCGGCAGGAACAGGATACATTCTCAATCCGTTCAGACCGCGGTCAAGCATATGAGTCTGAATGCCTACTTCGTTAAAAGGTTTTGTAAATGCTCGGACTGCCTTGTTAGGATTTTCTCCATACAAAAGATTTACCTGTTCAAACGCACCGCCATTGGTTTCGACACGTGCAAAGCAACCCATTTCAATAATCAGGGGAGCAATCTTTACTAACTGATCCAAACGTGGCTGATACTTACCGGAAGACTGCCACATGTCTCTGTAAACGAGACTGAATTTTATTTCCTTTCCCATATATATTAGATGTTTTTCGGTTGTTATCTCCTATTACAAATATAGTTTTTTAGATTCTACGAAATTATCGGCATAGTCTTTTTGTTCATGCAATCAACAATTTTTTGCTATTTTAAGCTCGTATACATACAATCTTTCCTTAAAAATGCAATATACAGATAATAAAATGACATATTCTGCTTTTTCAAGCCAATTCCTTTGTCGGATATGTTTTGAGGTATTGCAAGCCCCAAAACATTGCCAGATAAAACTTTTTTAAATTATATATTAAATACAAATAGACAGCATAAACATATATTTTGTATCTTTGCAGTCGTTTGGTTGGAGATACCAAAGAAATATACCGGTAAAACTACCGTTAAGGATAACGAAATGACATTCTAAAAACAACTTTAAGCATAATGGAGATGAATCAATTATCAGACAGATTAAACAGACTGTCACCTTCTGAAACGCTGGCAATGTCCCAGAAAAGCAATGAGCTGAAAGCAGCTGGTATTGACGTTATCAACCTTAGTGTTGGAGAACCTGATTTCTTTACTCCGGAACATATAAAGGCCGCAGCAAAGGAAGCAATCGACAACAACTTTTCTTTCTATTCACCTGTTCCGGGTTACATGTCACTGCGTAAAGCCATAGCTGGAAAACTGCAGAGAGAAAACGGACTTACTTATCAGCCAGAGCAGATTGTTTGCGGTAACGGAGCAAAACAGGCAGTATGCAACGTACTTCTTTGTGTTGCAGGCCCTGGCGATGAGGTTATCATCCCTGCACCATGCTGGGTAAGCTACGTTGAAATGGTTAAGCTTGCAGAAGCTAAAAGTGTTATTGTCACTACTGGCATCGAACAGGATTTCAAGATTACACCTGAACAGCTTGAGGCAGCAATCACTCCAGCAACAAAAGTTCTGATGCTCTGCTCACCTTCAAATCCTACAGGTAGCGTTTATACGGAAGAAGAACTTGCCGGACTTGTAAAGGTTCTTGAAAAGCATCCTCAAATAATTGTCATCTCTGACGAGATATACGAACATATCAACTATATAGGCAAGCATCACAGCATTGCATCATTCCCTGGAATGCAGGAAAGAACAGCCATAATTAACGGTGTGTCAAAAGCTTATGCAATGACAGGATGGCGTCTTGGTTTTGTTGCAGCTCCTTTGTGGATTGCAAAAGCATGCAACAAACTTCAGGGACAGTACACTTCAGGTCCTTCTTCAATAGCTCAGAAAGCTGCTGAGGCTGCATTTGACGGTGACCAGACTTGCGTTGAAGAAATGCGTAAGGCATTTGAACGCCGCCGTGACCTTATGACAGGACTTTTGAAGGAAATTCCGGGATTTGAATTGAACACTCCAAGCGGTGCATTCTATCTGTTCCCTAAATGTTCATACTATTTCGGAAAGAAATACGGAGACAGAGTTATCAACAATGCTGCTGACCTTGCAATGTTCCTGCTTGAAGAAGGACATGTTGCGTCTGTTAACGGTGCCGCATTCTGTGCTCCTGAATATATCCGCTTCTCATATGCTACTTCTGACGAAAACCTTGTTGAAGCGGCAAGAAGAATAAAGGAAACACTTGCAAAACTTGCATAAAGGACTTCATAACCGTTTCTGAGTGGACATCATACATTTTCATGTTCAGAATGGTAAAAACCATAAAAGCAACAGAAAAAAGTTTGAGTTTTTCTGTTGCTTTTTTATTTGCAATAACCTGTCCTGCTTAAAATTTTTCAATAGTTTTCTTTTCTGCATTATCAGGAACATGAATTTAAGTCATAAATATTGTAGTAAAGCGCATATATAAATTATCATAATTATACAAATATCCTCCATTTATTCATTATTTTTCCATACCTTTACAAATTGATTGTAAGTTATATCTTCCGATTTTTATAAGTTATTCAATAAATTGGGGATAAAGGACATTACAGTCCACAAGATACAGAAAAAGAAAAAAACGATATATAATGAGCAACAAATGGATTTATCAGACACCTGGCCGTGAAACAATCGGCGAAGCGACAAAGCTGGCCGAAGAGTTGGGGATCCATCCTGTGCTCGGAAATCTCTTGTTACAACGCGGTATTAAGGACAGTGCCGCTGCAAAAAGTTTCTTTCGTCCCCAACTGCATGACTTGCACGATCCGTTCCTGATGAAGGATATGGACAAGGCGGTAAGAAGGCTAAACAAAGCAATAGGGAAGAAGGAAAGGATACTTATATACGGAGATTACGATGTGGATGGGACAACTGCTGTTTCACTGGTTTACAAGTATCTGCAGCAATATTATTCCAATATTGACTATTATATACCCGACAGATATGATGAGGGGTATGGTGTATCAAAAAAGGGAATTGATTATGCGGCAGAAACAAACGTAAAGTTAATTATAGTTCTTGATTGCGGAATCAAAGCCGTTGAAAAGATTGCGTATGCAAAATCAATTGGCATAGACTTCATTATCTGCGACCATCATGTTCCTGATGATGTGTTGCCTGACGCTGCTGCAATACTTAATCCCAAGAGATATGATTCTACTTATCCATGTTCTGATTTGTCGGGATGCGGAGTGGGATTCAAGTTCATGCAGGCATTTGCCAAAGACAACGGATTGGCATTCAATACACTCATTCCGCTGCTTGACCTTGTAGCGGTAAGTATTGCCTCCGACATTGTTCCTATAATGGGAGAAAACAGAATTCTTGCATTCCATGGACTGAGACAGCTTAATTCAAACCCAAGTACCGGACTTAAAGCTATCGTTGAAGTTTGCGGTCTTAAAGGAAAGGAGCTTACAATAAGCGACATAATCTTTAAAATAGGGCCAAGAATAAACGCTTCCGGACGTATACAGAACGGAAAGGAATCTGTTGACTTGCTTACCGAAAAGAATTATGAAGCGGCACTTGAAAAGAGCAGGCAGATAAACGAATACAATGAGACAAGGAAGGACCTTGACAAGAGCATGACGGAAGAAGCAAACCGTATAGTGGACAGCCTGAAAGATCTGTCAAGCAGGAAAACAATAGTTATCTACAATCCTGAATGGCACAAAGGAGTGATAGGTATTGTTGCCTCAAGACTTACCGAAATCTACTATCGTCCTGCTGTTGTACTTACAAAGACTAACGAATTTGCTACAGGCTCGGCACGCTCTGTTTCCGGATTTGATGTTTACAAGGCTATTGAGCACTGCAAGGACCTTCTTGAAAACTTTGGCGGACATACCTATGCTGCAGGACTGACTATGAAGGCTGAGAACGTAGAGGAATTTACAAGACGCTTTGAAGACTTCGTTTCAAACAACATTATGCCCGAGCAGACAGGTGCAACAATCAATATTGACTCGGAGCTGCAATTCAAGGATATATCAATGAAGTTCTATAATGACTTGAAGAAGTTCAATCCTTTTGGTCCGGGAAACAACAAGCCTCTGTTCATGACAAGGAATGTATATGATTACGGCACAAGCCGTGTAGTAGGACGTGACCAGGAACATATTAAAATGGAACTTGTCGACAACAAATCAAACAAGATAATAAACGGTATTGCATTCGGGCAAAGTTCTCAGGTAAGGTACATAAAGACAAAGAGTTCCTTTGACATATGCTACACCATTGAAGAGAACAGTCACAAAAGAAACGAAATACAACTTCAGATAGAAGATATACGACCGTCATCATGAGCGATATATACCTCAGTGTCCTGAAAAAGTATTGGGGCTATGATTCTTTCAGAGGAATACAGGAACAGATAGTCCACAGCATTGGCGAAGGAAAAGATACCCTTGGACTTATGCCGACAGGCGGAGGTAAATCAATAACTTTTCAGGTTCCGGCACTTGCAAAAGCCGGAATCTGTCTTGTAATCACCCCCTTGATTGCATTGATGAAAGACCAGGTCAACAATCTTAGGGAAAAAGGAATCAAGGCAACTGCAATATATTCGGGAATGACAAGAAGCGAAATTGTCATTACACTTGAAAACTGCATATTCGGAGACTACAAATTTCTTTATGTTTCACCTGAACGTATAGCAACAGAACTTTTTCAGACCAAGCTAAGGGCGATGAAAGTTTCCATGATTGCTGTTGACGAAGCACACTGTATTTCGCAATGGGGATACGATTTCCGTCCTTCATATTTGAAGATCTCTGAAATAAGGAAACTGCTTCCTGGCATTCCTGTACTAGCCCTCACCGCCACAGCAACGAAAGAGGTTGTTGATGACATTCAGGACAAACTGATGTTCAAGGAAAAGAATGTCTTCAGGATGAGCTTCTATAGGGAAAATCTGTCGTATATTGTGAGAAATACTGATGATAAGATTGGAGAAGCCATATCAATTTTGTCCAAGACAGAAGGTTCGGCAATAATATATGTAAGGAGCAGACAAAAGACAAAAGAGATATGCGAAATACTGAAACAGAACGGATTTACAGCTGAATTTTATCATGCCGGAATAATAAACGACATAAAGGATGAAACCCAGAAAAGGTGGATGGAGGACAAGTCAAGAGTGATGGTCGCAACAAATGCCTTCGGTATGGGAATTGACAAGCCTGATGTAAGAATCGTTATACATATTGATATTCCGGATTCAATTGAAGCGTATTTTCAGGAAGCGGGAAGAGCCGGCAGAGACGGCAAAAAATCATATTCGGTAATGCTGTTCAATGCAAACGACAAAAGGCTGCTTGGAAGACGTGTATCTGAAAATTTCCCTGACAGAGATTATATCAAACAGGTATATGAACACCTCAGTTACTACTATCAGATAGGAATGGGAAGCGGAAGAGGATGTATGTTTGAGTTTGATTTGTTTGAATTCTGCAGAAGATTTCAGCATAAGGCAGTGCTTGTGGACAGCTCTTTGAAAATACTTACTAATGCTGGTTATATTGAATATACCGAAGAACAGGAAATGAACTCAAGACTCCACATACTTGTTTCAAGGGATGAGCTTGAACTGGCAACAAAAGATGATAAGGAAAGCGCGGGAGTAATGGAAGTTATAATGCGAGGATATACAGGACTGTTTTCTGATTACAGTTTCATTGAAGAAGGTCTTATAGCTTACAGATGCAATCTTCGCCAGGATAGAGTATATGAAATTCTGAAGAATCTGTCTCAGAGAAGACTTATCAGTTATATTCCTAGAAAAAAGACTCCTTATATAATATATACAAAAGACAGAACGGAACTTGAATACATCTGGTTGACTGATGACATATACAGGGACAAGAAAGAACGTTATGAAAAGCGGGTCAACGCAATGAAGGAATATTGCATTAATGATTCATCCTGCAGAAGTGAAATACTGTTGAGTTACTTTGGTGAGAAATCAACACAACACTGTAACTCATGTGATGTTTGTTTGAAGAACAAATCCCAAAGAACCAAAATCCCAGAACTGCAATCCGCCATAAATTCTATAAAGGATTTTATTGAGAAAAACGGCAAGGTAACATTGCTGCAATTAAAGTCTGCCACTTATCCTAATGACAATAAGACAAACGAAGCCATTCAGTTCATGTGCGATATGGAAATAATTAAATATGAAAACGGATATATAGTCCTTTGTGGTAAGGATAATTGATTTATTGTGAATGTTGCATGTTGGTTTTCACAATATTATAAATAAATCTTTGTTTCTTCCCATTTCCCTGAGTGAAGTTCCATAACATGATTGATGCCCGATTCCTTTAGCTTTGACAATGCATATTGCCTTCCGGCATTGATTAGCTCCGGATAGTGGGAGTCGGAATTTACGGTTACAGGTATATCCAGTTCTTTTATATAATGGAAATGATTTGTGCCAAGGTATGTTACTCCAAGTTTTTCGTAGGCTTTTGTGTTTATTTCAAGAATATATCCTTTTTCTTTTACCATTGACAGAACATCTTCTATATGCTTTATGTATTGCTCAGATTCTGTAATGCCTTTTCTGCAGTTCTCTATATTATATGATATTTTGTCAATATGGCCTACGATGTCAAATCCACCGTTTTGGAGCATAGCCTTGATTTTTGTGAAATAGTTGTCAATAAGCCCTTCGGCATCGTTGCCGAATTTGTTCTGGAGCATTGTCTTGAACTTGTCAGGATGCAAATCAACATCAACAAGCTCGCCCGAGGGATTGTAAAGCATGTGAACCGAACCTATACGGTAGTCAAGTCTTGCCTTGCGGAACAGTTCTGCCTGTGGGTTCAGTTTTTCGTCGATATAATCAATTTCCATTCCTGTGTACAGCTCAATACTGTCTTTGTATTTTTCCTTGAGCTGGTTCATTTCGTAAATGAAAACAGGCATTTCGCATTCAAGCATAGTCCATCTTGTTGCCCAGGGCAGGGGAGCATGCGGTGATACTCCGTATGAATGGAATCCCTGTCTGATTGCTTCTTTTATAAATGTTTCGATATGTGCGTGTCCGTCGCAGTATAGTGTATGTGAATGATAGTTTGTCAGATTTCTGTTCATAGAGAGATAATTTTCTTATTGTTGTTTTTCGCTCAGTTCAAGCCATCTCATTGTCTTTTCGTCAATAAGGTCCATCAGTTCGCCTATTCTGTTTGATTTTGCAGTAAGCTCGTCTATCGGAAGAGTTCCGCTTGAAAGCGCGTCTTCAATCTGTTTCTTTTCCTCTTCCAGTTCTGCTATTTCCTTTTCAAGTGCCTCAAACTCTTTCTTTTCGGCATACGACATTTTGTTCTTTTCCTTTTTAGGCTCCGGTTTTGCTTTTTTCTCTTCGGCTGCCTTTTGTGTCAGTTTTGCCTGTCTGTCCTTTTCGCTTTTCCATTCGCGGTAATCTGTATAGTTTCCGGGGAAGTCCTTTATTACTCCGTTTCCTGAAAATACAAACAGATGGTCAACTATCTTGTCCATGAAATAGCGGTCGTGCGAAATTACAATAACGCAGCCCTTGAACTCGCGCAGGTATTCTTCAAGAATCTGCAGTGTCATAATGTCAAGGTCGTTTGTCGGCTCGTCAAGAATAAGGAAGTTAGGCGAGCGCATAAGTATTGTGCAAAGGTAAAGTCTGCGTTTTTCACCTCCGCTCAGTTTATAAACATAGCTATACTGCTTTTCTGGAGTAAAAAGGAAGTATTGCAGGAACTGTGAAACAGTGAGCTGCTTGCCGTTTCCCATGTCAACCACCTCTGCTATGTCCTTGACAATGTCAATGACACGCGTATTGTTGTCAAACTTCAGTCCTTCCTGCGAATAGTATCCGAATTTTACGGTCTCTCCGATTTCAAGGTTTCCGCTGTCAAGTGGAACAAGTCCTTGCAGTATCTTGATGAATGTTGACTTTCCTGTTCCGTTTTCGCCTATAATGCCGAGCTTTTCGTAGCGGGCAAATATGTAGGAGAAATCGTCAAGAATCTTCTTGTTGCCGAAACTCTTGTACAGATGGTCGGCTTCGAAAATCTTGTTTCCTATATATGATGCGTTTGATGTAAGCGTAACCTGCTTGTTGCTAATACGCTGTTTGGCAACTTTCTCAAGTTCATAGAAAGCGTCTTCCCTGTACTTTGCCTTATGACCGCGCGCCTGTGGCATACGGCGCATCCATTCAAGTTCGGTGCGGTAAAGGTTGTTTGCACGCTGTATTTCGGTGTTCAGTGCGTCAATCCTCTCCTGTCGCTTTTCAACATAGTAGCTGTAATTGCCTTTATACTGGTATATGGTCTTGTTTTCAATTTCAATAATCTCGTTGCACACACGGTCAAGGAAATATCTGTCGTGAGTGACCATCAGAAGTGTGATGTTGCTGCTGCGCAGATATCCTTCCAGCCATTCGGTAGCCTCTATGTCCATATGGTTGGTAGGCTCGTCCATTATCAGAAGGTCCGGCTTTGAGATTAGTGTGTTTGCCAATGCGACACGCTTTAGCTGTCCTCCGGATAGCTGTGAAATAGGCTGCTCAAAGTTGGTTATTTCAAGGATAGTGAGTATTTGCTTGATTTGCCTTTCGTAGTCCCATGCCTTATAGAAGTCCATTTTGTTTAGGAGCTCTTCCAGTCCCGGGTTACCTTCGGTTGAAATACATTTTTCGTATTCCTTTATAACTTCAATGACTTCGGTCGTATGGTAGAAACATGCGTCAATGACCGACATGTCTTCCGGATACTCAGGCAGCTGGGGAAGGTAAGCGACTTTTGTTCCGTTCTGGAAAGTGAGTTTGCCTTCGTTGTAGCTTTCCTTTCCGGCAAGGATATTCATAAGGGTTGTTTTACCGCATCCGTTCTGGCCAATAAGTCCTATTCTTGAACCTTCGGGTAATGTAAATGAGATATTTTCAAACAGTGTCAGGTCGCCGAAAGATTTTGTCAGGCCTTCCACTTGCAGCAATGGTATCATATATTATTCCTGTTTTTAGGTCTGCAAAGATACTGAGATTGCGGGTTATATGCAAGAGATAAGGATATGTGCCATGTTTGGAAGACAGTAATTTAATATCTATTTATGAATATCTTCTTGGGTATCTGAACAGTATTGCAAGCAATGCGAATATTCCCATAGCAAACGGATAATACAGATTTCCGATAATGCTTATTGGAGATATTTTGGCAAGACCGGCAGCCATGAGCATCTGTGCGCCATAAGGTATTATTCCCTGAACAAAACATGAGAAAGTGTCAAGTATACTTGCGCTTCGGCGTTTGTCAATCTTGAACTTGTCGCTTATCTGACGTGCTATTGGCCCTGTGGTCAGTATGGCAATCGTATTGTTGGCTGTGCAGAAGTTGGAAAGGCTGACCAAAGCTGCTATACAAAGTTCCGCGCCACGTTTGCCACTGACGTGCGCAGTAAGCTTGCGGATAATGTAATCAATTCCGCCGTTGTATCTAATCATCTCAAGCATGCCTCCTGCCATCAGCGTTATTATAATCAGTTCACCCATTCCAAGTATGCCTTTGCCCATAGAACCGAACCAGTCAAGAAACGGGATTCCTTCGAATGCAACGCCTACAAATCCTGTACTCAATACGCCAAGAAGCAGGACTATTATAACATTAACTCCGGCAACGGCTGATGCAAGGACGATGAGGTAGGGGAGTACTTTCACCAGTTCGATACTTGTCTTTTCGGTAGAGGCGTCATATTCAAGCCCCATTACAACATATATTGCGAGAACAACAATCGCCGCAGGTACAACAATCATTGAGTTGACCTTGAATTTGTCTTTCATGGAGCAGCCCTGGGTGCGGGTTGCTGCTATAGTAGTGTCGGATATGAACGAGAGATTGTCACCGAAGAAAGAGCCTCCGGCAACAACAGCTACCATAAAAGGCAAGTCAATTCCAGTTTTTGAAGAAATACCAACGGCAACAGGAGTCAGCGCAACTATTGTTCCTACGCTTGTACCGACAGATATTGATACGAAACATGAGGCAATGAATATACCGGCAAGAAGTAGATTTTCCGGCAACAGGCTGAGAGTGAGGTTTATGGTTGCTTCGATTGCCCCCATATCCTTTGCGCTTTGGGCAAAGGCTCCTGCAAGAATGAATATCCATACCATCATCATTATGTTAGTGTTGCATGCTCCGTGCGAGAAACGTTTTATGCGTTCTTCAATGCTTAATCCTTTTGTTATGGCAACGGCATAGCATGACGAAAACATAAATGCAACAGATATGGGAACCTTGTAGAAGTCGTTTACAATGAACGATGTAACCAGGTACAGGCATAGAAATACAAAAAGAGGGCTAAGAGCAAGCTTGCCTCCTATAGGGTTAGTCTCTGTATTGTAATGTTGCATTTTGTTGTGCTTTGTCTGTTATCTTTCTTGTATAAAGATATTTATCTCTATTTTCGGGGCGCAAATATAAGCACATTGTGTGGCTTATGCAAGAAGAAGCCTGTATCCATCTGGCAGATACAGGCTTTTTTGAAATATTTAATTAAATGATTGTGTTATTACATTTCTTTTATGCTTATTGCTACACCACCTCCTGCTGCAAGGTTAGGCTCTATTTTAGTTCTTTAATAGCTTTATCTATCTTTTCTTCGGGTATAAATGATATAATAAGAGCAATTAAACTGATTGCTAATAATACATAGCTGCCTGATTCTAAATCAAACTGTCGTTTGGTTAATGATGCTATTGCAAAATATAAAAATATAGGGAATGTTAATATGATTCCGAATCGCTTAAATACTATATAATTGTAAATTTCAGAGAAGACAGCAATAAACCATCCTATATAACTTAGTACAATAAGTATTAACGGAACTCTTCCTTTATCAGAAGAAAAAAGAAGAGTAGTATATAAATCTATTTTTGCATTTATATAATTATGATCTGCAAAATCTAAAACTAGCATAGATACGATATACACGAAAGCTAAAAATACTATTATACATGTTTGGACTGATATTTTATCTTTTTTGCCTTTTGCTGGTATTCTTCTTTCATGTATAAAAGATATAATAAGAGCAATTAAACTGATTGCTAATAAGAGATAGCTGCCAATTTCTAATTGGTAGTAGTAGTCTTTAAATGCATCTATTGCTAATAAGGAAAATATTGGGATTGTCAGTATGACTCCAAATCTCATTAATCTTATATTATTGTAAATTCCAGAAAGAATAGTAATAAACCATCCTGCATAGCTTAATGTAATAAAAATCAAAGGGAGTGTATTTTCAATTTCAGATCTGTTATAAAAAAATATAATAGATGATAGCCCTGGGTAATGTCCACTGTATTTTATAAATAGCGTAGATATAATATATACAAGAGCTAAAAAGATTATTATATTAGTGTAGGGGGATCTATCCATTTTATCTTCACCAGATACTGTTTCATATGTGCTAACTTTTGTTGTGGAGTTTGAAGATTTAAATGTTTTTCCTATGCCGATAAAAATAACTTCAAATATTGAAGCTAACATCCATGTTAGAACAATTGACTGGGTTACTATAGAGGGTAATTGTTTGCCTAGCCAAAAAGAAATAAAAATTAAAACTGACAAAAGAAGAGATCTGACAACTCCTATTAATGGTTTTGAAGCAGTCATTATAGATTCTGCAATTGTTACAGACCAAAATAAAAATGTAAGTCCTAAAATATGGGTATCTTTGACATATTCATTTATGTATTGATCCATAAAAGAACCGCAAAGAGTAACAAACATTATACTGATCGTTGATAGATAAGGATTGGGATATAAACGGTCATTCCATATTTTAGAATCAATAATATTGAACCAACCTAAAATATTATTTGTCATAAAATAAATCATTAAAAATTAAACATTATATAAAAGTAAAAGGCTTGTTGAAATCAATATAATTCCAGATATTATACCGCCTATAAAATATCTATTAAATGGTAAGAAGTCTTTTGCAGTAACGGATTCTTTATTTGAATTTTCAGTAAAAATATCTGATGTGATAAATTTCCAGTATGCTACAATTAAAAGAAAGCCTAATATCATGTGATATATTGATAATGTGAAGCCGTATATAAGAGTTCCATTATAAATATAAGCACTTCCCCAAAAATTGTGAGAGTAATCGGGCATATTAAATATAATGGTTGATATTGAAAAACCTATTAATGATGAAATAGGCAGTATTACAATATAAGATATTGATTTATTGTTTTTTATTGATGATAAAATTAAGGATAAAAAATAGAAATAGGCAATCCATGTTATAATATTGTAAAAATTGAAAATTTCTGATAGTTGTAAATATCTAAATAATGCTGGAAGTAGAAAGTTGCTTATAGCAAGGGCTACGATTCCAATTAGAGAATTTTTTACAACTTTATTGGTGGTTGATTTATATAATAATATGTATGCAATAATTGGGAAAATTAGCTCTATAATAGTTGTATAACTATAGTATATAAAATCATTAGAATGGTAATTTAACAAATTAGATATTGGAAAGATTATCCTTTGAATAAGAATGGGAATAATTAAACAAATATAAGCTACTATTTGCTTATATTTAATTTTTTGAGAATTAGTTGTTAAAGAAATATTTTCATTCATAATAAAAAAGTTTAAATTTGTGTGAAGATAATATATATATTTTAAATTATGACTAATTCTATTAAGGAAAATATCTGGTTTGTAAAATATTTGTGCTGAGTTGTTGCTTTTAGTGTAAAAAGTTGTTGTATTATTATTGGCTGTTTGGTATTGGGTGTCTGCTTTTTGGGGAGAAGAAAACGATTTTCCTTTTGGAGATGAAGATATTTATATATTGTTTATCTGATGAACAGCATGAATTTTTACATGCAAAATGTATAGTATAGTGTATGTGATTTTATGGGAAAATAAAATACGGGATTAATAATCCCGTATTTCTTAATCATATAGATTGTTTTTTAATATTGCTGTCCGATAAACTCGATAAAATATAAAAATATCCCTCTCGACCATTGTGTATTCAGTGGTCGAGTCTTA
>CALUJO010000040.1 GCA_944320965.1 uncultured Bacteroidaceae bacterium
AAAGACCGATATGATTCAAGTGAACCGAATTTATTTAATTTTTAACCTTGTCCATTTTTAGTGGACAGTAGTGTTTTGAATTCTATTATGATGAAGAAGAATTCTTTAAATTCCGTTTAAGTTCCTGGTGGGGAAATGGTGCTAAAGGTACATTTACTTATGATGCAAAATCTCTAATAGACGGGAATTGGCATATGTTAACTTTTACAAGAGCAGATGGATTATGTGAGCTATATGTTGACGGTACACTTGTTGCAAATAAAAACATAACAGACCAAGTAGCTCCAAATGTTCCTAATATTTTAATACAAAACCATATGTATTTTGATAATCTACGTCTTTACAACAGAAAACTAAAATCTAATGAAATTTCTGAAATTTACAATTCTGAAAAATAATAATATGAAACATATAGAAAAAATAATTTTTATATTCGTAATAGCACTTATTTCACTAAGTAGCTGCGAAACTATTGACGATATTTTAGGAACCGGCTCAGAAAATGAATCTGAAAAAGTTAATATACAATCCGGTCTAATGGCATATTATAATTTTGACAATAATACAGCCAATGATATTACAGAAAATAAATTAAACGGAACATTAATGAATAAGCCATCATTTGTTTCAAATACTACAAACGGTCAAGGGAAAGCCATATTTTTTAATAGTCTTAAGGATCAATATATGAACATTCCATATAACCCATTTAAAACAATAACAAACTATACAATAACTATGTGGGTTAAAGATTTTGGATATGGTTCATTTATAAAAATTGAAGATGATATAGATGATAATCCTATTTTTGAGTTCTATTATGATGAAGAAGGTCTTTTCAAATTCCGTTTAAGTTCTTGGTGGGGAAGTGGTGCTAAAGGAACATTCACTTATGATGCAAAATCTCTAATAGACGGAAACTGGCATATGTTAGCCTTCACAAGAGCAGATGGATTATGTGAACTATATGTTGATGGTACACTTGTTGCAAATAAAAACATAACTGATCAGGTAGCTCCAAATGTTCCCAATATTTTAATACAAAACCATATGTATTTTGATAACCTTCGTCTTTATAACAGAGTAATAAATGCTAAGGAAGTCAAAGCCATATACGATTTGGAAAAATAACCTAAATAACATATATATGGAACGAAAAGCGTTTATAAGAATATTATCGGTAGCGTTCCTGCTTACATCTTTTGCGCCGCAAATAGCGGCGCAAAATGATTTTGAGGAATACAAAGCGAAAATAAGAAAAGATTTCAATCAATTTCAGGAAAAGACACAAAACGAATTCAATGAATACAGAAAAAAGATAAACAGAGAATTTGCGGAATTTCTAAGCAAGAATTGGGAACACTTTAATATCGAAAAACCTGTTAAACAAGACAAGCCTGAGCCTCCCAAACCTGTTATTGCTCCCCAAGAAAGCAATAAAGAAAAACCAACCATTGAAATTCCAGTTAATAATGTAGTAAAAAAGGAAAAGCCGAAATCAAACAAACCTATAGACTTTCCTGCCGAACTTCCATATGAAGAAGACGGTTCTAGTTGTAACAGTATTACTAGTTTCCCTTTTTATGGAGAACAAATTACTTTTTCTTTGAATTGCAAAACCAAAGAACTAAACATAACAAATACAGATGAAAATACAATAAGTAATGCATGGAAACAACTTTCATCAGAAGAGAATAACATCATAATAAAAGGATGTGTTTACTACTCCGAAAAATACAAACTTAATGACTGGGGAATATTCAAACTTGTAGAATCATTTACCAAAGCACATCACTTAGGCGATAACATAAACAACGCATATGTTGAACAGGCTTATATCCTGTCACAACTCGGATATGATGCAAGAATATACAGAACAGGCAACAAGCTGGGTATAATGATACCTGTAGAACCCGAAATTGCAGACTACAAATACCTGAAACTTGACGGAAAGAAATTCTATCTGTTCGGTCCATCAGGCTCAGATGGTATTTATACTTATGACAGAGCATTTGAAGGTGCAACCAAATCACTCAATTTATACAGAAAAGACATTCCGGTAGTTGGAAAAGACGAGATTGTACAGTCAAATGTATTTGCATCAAAAAAATATCCGGAAATAAGCTGCAGCACTAAAATAAACAAAGGACTTATGGATTTTTATAATGACATTCCACCTGTTCTTGATTATACATATTATGTACAGCAACCTTGTGATAATGAAACGATGGACAATATATGTTCAGTATTACGCAGTGCAACAGCAGACAAAAACGAACTGCAGACAGTAAATATGATACTGGATTTTGTTCAACAAGGATTCAAATACGAAACCGATGACAAACAGTTCGGACGAGAAAAATACAATTTCCCTGAAGAGACATTCTATTACAAGGCATGCGACTGTGATGACCGTGCAATACTGTTCTCTACTCTTGTAAGAGAACTTACAAAACTCGATGTAGTGCTAATAGAATATCCTAATCACCTGGCAACAGCAGTAAAATTCAACACTCAAGTATCGGGTGACTACGTGACAGTACAAGGAAACAAATATTTTATATGTGACCCTACATACATAGGTGCTTCAGCAGGAATGTCAATGCCAACAGTTGACACGTCAAAACTGAGAGTATATCAAATATGGAAATAACAACATAAAACAAACTAAAAAAAATAATATTATGAAATGCAAACAATGTGGAGCTGAATGGAATCTTCCGGAAAACAGTTCAATGAAGATAAGCAAATGTCCTTTTTGCGGAGCAGACATGCTAAATGTTGAAGACGCAAGAAACATTACAAACTTTGGTGAATTCATGGCATTTATTGTATCAATATACGGAAAGGAGATATATAATGATTCTGACAAGATAGCCGAATTGATTGACAAATATTATACTGGAAACACTAAATTCAAACGTCTATATATGCGTGTGGTTTCAGAAGACAATTTAACCACTAAAATATACAAGTACTCCACAATGCAGGATGGTAACAGATTGCAATATTATATAGACATCATCAAAGACTTGTCCGAACAGAACTTCTTTGATTTGGATTTCAGCAAAAAGATTGCTAATGAGTTCATCAATGGGCTGTCGCTTGGTATTCCAGTAGCCACAAACACAGAACCTGCTATAACAACACAGGAAATAGTAAATGAACCAAATCTTACAGGGTTTCCTTTATTGCTGAAAAAGGCAGAAGCAGGAGAATTGGATTCCATAAAAAAAGTTGCCGACGCTTATTATTATGGAAAGGATATAGCTGTCAATTATGAAGAAGCGTTCAAGTGGTACATGAAAGCAGCAATGCAAAACGATGGATATGCACAATTTAGTATTGGGTATTCATACGAATTCGGAAAAGGAACGGCACAGAACTACGAGGAAGCGTTCAAATGGTACATGAAAGCAGCGATGCAAAATAATGCAGATGCACAATGCAATCTTGGATTGCTTTATGAATACGGCAAAGGAACGGCACAGAACTATGAGGAAGCATTCAAGTGGTACATGAAAGCGGCGATGCAAGATTATGCAGCGGCACAATGCAATCTTGGATTTCTTTATGAATACGGAAAAGGAACGGCACAGAACTATGAGGAAGCATTCAAGTGGTATATGAAAGCGGCGATGCAAAATTATGAAAGAGCACAAAATAATCTTGGATTGCTTTATGAATTAGGAAAAGGAACCACACAGAACTATGAGGAAGCGTTCAAGTGGTATATGAAAGCGGCGATGCAAGATTATGCAGCGGCACAAAATAATCTTGGATTGCTTTATGAATTAGGAAAAGGAACCACACAGAACTATGAGGAAGCGTTCAAATGGTACATGAAAGCGGCGATGCAAGATTATGCAGCGGCACAAAATAATCTTGGATTGCTTTATGAATTAGGAAAAGGAACCACACAGAACTATGAAGAAGCATTCAAGTGGTACATGAAAGCGGCGATGCAAAATAATGCAGTGGCACAAAATAATCTTGGACTTATTTATGAAAACGGGCAAGGGACGGCACAGAACCATGAAGAAGCGTTAAAGTGGTACATGAAAGCGGCGATGCAAAATTATGCAAAAGCACAATGCAATCTTGGAACTCTTTATTATAACGGACAAGGAACGGCACAGAACTATGAGGAAGCGTTCAAGTGGTACATGAAAGCGGCAATACAAAATAATGTAACTGCACAATACAATCTTGGACTTCTTTATGAAAATGGACAAGGAACGGCACAGAACTACGAGGAAGCGTTCAAATGGTACATGAAAGCAGCGATGCAAAATAATGCAGATGCACAATGCAATCTTGGAGTTCTTTATGCAAACGGACAAGGAACGGTACAGAACTATGAGGAAGCGTTCAAGTGGTATATGAAAGCGGCGATGCAAGATTATGCAGCGGCACAAAATAATCTTGGATTGCTTTATGAATTAGGAAAAGGAACCACACAGAACTATGAGGAAGCGTTCAAATGGTACATGAAAGCGGCGATGCAAAATTATGCAGCGGCACAATGCAATCTTGCTTTTCTATATAAATATGGTAAAGGAACGGCACAGAACTATGAGGAAGCATTCAAGTGGTACATGAAAGCAGCAATGCAGAATGATAAATATGCTCAAAACAGTCTTGGTGTTCTTTATGATGAAGGTAAAGGAACAGCACAGAACTATGAGGAAGCATTCAAGTGGTACATGAAAGCGGCGATGCAAGATTATGCAAGAGCGCAATGCAATCTTGGAACCCTTTATTATAACGGACAAGGAACGGCACAGAACTATGAGGAAGCATTCAAGTGGTACATGAAAGCAGCAATGCAGAATGATAAATATGCTCAAAACAGTCTTGGTGTTCTTTATGATGAAGGTAAAGGAACAGCACAGAACTATGAGGAAGCATTCAAGTGGTACATGAAAGCGGCGATGCAAGATTATGCAAGAGCGCAATGCAATCTTGGAACCCTTTATTATAACGGACAAGGAACGGCACAGAACTATGAGGAAGCATTCAAGTGGTTTATGAAAGCGGCAATACAAAATAATGCAGGAGCGCAATTCAATCTTGGAGTTCTTTATAATAACGGAGAAGGAACGGTCCAGAACTATGAGGAAGCATTCAAGTGGTACATGAAAGCGGCAATGCAAAATGATGCAGCAGCTCAACGTAATGTTGGCTTACGCTACATTGAAGGAAAGGGAGTAACAAAAAATAAAGAAGAGGGATTGAAATGGCTACAGAAAGCCGCAGACAAAGGCGACAAGCAGGCTATCGAAAAGATAAAATCATTAAACTCAAGTTTTTGGGATATTTTCAAATAATATTTAAACATAATACATTTTAATTATGACACCACGTATTAAAGCATTAAACAGTTTATTTTCTGTATTGCCATTTTAGGAGCAATATTTGCAATTGATCCTGCAAAAGAATACAGTTGGCTGGGCGGTTTTTTCCATGGAGGATGGGCTGCAGGAAATTGGATACTTTCGCTTTTTATGGATGACCATCTTATAAAAGCCACAATTCATACATCTTCATACAGTATTTTTTGGTGGATAGGATTTGCTATATTGGCACTTACCTGTTTCTCTAATTTTATTATATTATTATTTGGAGTAAACAATAAAAAATAAATTACATCAACTGGTTTATATAATGCAAGTTTTATCCCCATTCATAATTCTGAGCATGAGTGGGGATAATTATTTAACATCAAGACTAAACTTTTCTTGTTTTAAATTTAAGTTTCCAATACGAACATTAATGATATTCACAAACCAAAGGCTCCGGTTCTAAAACCGAAGCCTTTAATTATATAACCGGAACTTGCGTTCTTAAAACCGAAAGTTCTGGTTTCAGAAAATTATTATTTTCATTGATTTTTCTGTCCGCCTTCAACTAATTCTATGAGCAGTCCATTCTTTGACTGGATACGCTCCCCTACCAGATGAAGATATGATATTCCATGTTCTGTTTCCGAGACAATGGGCAATTTTAAACGGCGTTTACCGTCAACATACAGAACTGCAGGACGGTTTTTCTTCCACTCAATCTTCAGGTCATGCCATTTTTCGTTACGGATTCCAAGACGGTCACGGGTAAGCTCAACACGGTACATACATTCGTAAAGCGCGACAGTATCAGTCGGATTAAACCATCTGTCGTTCAATACAAGATTTACTTTGGCACAATCATCCGGAATGCACAGACGCATGTTTATCTGTCCATCGGCAGATGCGGGGAAATTCCATACGGCACCGTCATTGTCCTGTACAAGTGAGTCGTTAGGTGTATACGCAATCCTCAACGCTTTTCTGTCGGGATAATCGGGATGCTGCACAAGAAGATTCTCTGCCTGACGGTTATAGCTGCAATGCCCTGTTATGCCCTTATAATATCTAAAGGCAGACCAGCTGGCAAGTCCATCGTCAAAGTTGCACGAACGGCCAGTTTCATAAAGCCAGTTAACATCAAATATCACGAGTTTGCGGCATTTTACATACTGACCTACTGAAACAAGTATTTTACCAGGCTTTATTTCAACAGCCTGGACTTGATGAACACTCTTGTCCTCACCAGATTTTGTATCTCCAAAATATCTTGAATTCCTTTCGGGATTAAGCAGAAGCTCGCGGAAACCGCGCCAGGTCTTTCCGTCATCCTCGGAAATGGCTACATGAACTGCATCCCTGTTGGTAAACACATCATCCCAGACACCGTTTGCTGTAGGCAGCTCAGGCAATGGTGTTGTGTTGCACCAAAAGAACAGCAGACGACCGTCTCCCATTCTGAAGAGTGTGGGCATAGTGATTGTTCCGTAAAACGGCGAAGGTTCCGATTCAGTCCATGTCTCGCCTCCATCGTATGACCAGGATTGATAATGACGGTCCTGCGAAGTACGAAAAATCATCCACAATCTTCCATCATTAAGTTCAACTACTGTCGGCTCAACACCTCCATGATTCCATCTTACTCCCTGATGAAACCCTCCTTTTTTGTGCAATGGAGCATTTACCTGATTTGACTGTTTCCAGCTGCGCCCGTCATCATCCGAATAATATACAAAAGCACCGCTGCGGTCGGTACGGTGAGCACCGGAAATAACTCTCTTGCCATTCCTTATGAATATTGGAGGACGGTTCATTATACCAAGACGGTCATCTATTCTTGATACGGTTCTGCCACCGTCAAGACCGCCTTCAGTCCTTACGGAATATACACCGCCATTAGCACAAAACAGTCTTATATATTCTCCACTTACAGGTGACTGCTGATCGGCATATTGAAGATGTGGCGAAAGTCTTACCTGTGTCCAGGTCATTCCACTATCCTTACTTGAAAGATAACATGGATACGGAAACTCCGAATGTTCACCATAATTGTAATGACGAAGCTCACCATCAGGCATTTTGCACAATCCTACATAGGCATCACTTGGAGCAACACCGACAATGTGAGGAGCAAAAATATCATCTACTGTCTTTACTTCTGCATTTTGGGAAAAGGCTGAAAGACAAAGGAAATTACCTAAAAGCAAGAACTTTAAAGCTTTACGCATAAACATTTGAAAACAAAGCAATTAAATTATAATTAAAACAAAAATCATTAGGCCAAATAAAGAAATCAGTCTACAGTAACTACAGGTATTCCTGAGCCTTCACTTCTGCGATGGATTTCTATTTCCTGTGACATACCATAAAATGCATTTTCCGAAACCTCTGTCTTTTCAGGTATAGATACATATTTCAACTTAGGACATGCTTCAACCGCATAATCTTCTATTTTCTCCACACCATCAGGGAAATACATTTCTTCAAGGTTTTCATGTCCATAAACAAGACCTTTTCCATACACCTTGTTAGGCTTGAACTCAATACTTGTCATACCATTAGGTATAAAATAAGGAGTTACGGTATCTCCTTTCTTTAGATAAACAACTCCGTTTATGCTTTCAAGTTCTGAATTTTCAGGGTCAATATAAACCATTTCAACAGACTTTCCATATTGTTTAAGTCCGATAGAACCATCTACACCAATCGAAGCAATATTCTTGCCTATATAGACTTCCTTTACTTCTGCAGGCATCTCCTTCTCCGGATTGAAAGAAGTGACAACAAATCCTCCGGCACTGTAAGGCAATGTCAACTTCTCACTACCCTGCTTTACGGATGCTATATTAAGATGTCCGTTACTGAATTCAAAAATATAATTGTCATTTTCAAACAATGCAAGCTCGGCTGAAAGAGGCTGGTAATCCGAATCATACCCAGAAATATTTACAGCCATGTCAATTCTGCGGTTAGTCGGGTCCGCCATAAACCAGTCGCCGTTAGCATAAGAATAATTCCATGCATGGCCGGACATATGACCGCCAATGTTTGCCAAACCGTTAATGCTTATAACAGGTATATTCTGTGTAAGAAGCATAACTTTATAAAGATTTGCATATCCCTGACAAATAGCTTTTCTATTTTTGAAAACAGGATACGGGTCATTGTCAACATAACCTTGCCATACATAGTCGATATTGTCTGCCACCCAGAAAAATATCTTATCCATAATCTCCACTTTATTAGTCAGTCCTTTTACAAGATTGTCAGTAAACAGCTTTATTTCCTGAAATTCATCATCCTTTATCTTTGTATCATACAGCACAATACAATCCTGCGGGTCAACCTTCTCCAAAAGACACAACATTTGGTTACAATATGAATAATCTAAAAGTTTGACAGCATCATCCTCTGTAGGAAACATGTTTTCATCTTTTGATACTTCCTCTTTCACATAATCAGTCTTTGATATTGAAACTGGTTCATCCATCTGACTTTCACATGAAAACATAAATCCTGCAAGAAGCAGTGAATAAAGTAAAATATTTTTTCTCATAAAACATTTATTTAATTGCACATATTCAAAATTAATGCAATATATGAATTTTATTAATATTGTACAAATCAAATTTATTTACAAAAAAGGCGCAGCCATAAGACTGCGCCTTTTATCATTATTTATACAAAGCCAAAATTATTCGGCATCAACACCCCACTGCTGTTTAGCAAGACGTTTGTAGTTGTTATATCTCCATCTTGCGTTGTCTTCAGCAGCCTGGAACAGTTCTTCCGCTTCAGCCGGATACTGTTTCATTACTGATGCATAACGTACTTCACCTTTCAAGAAGTTCTTGAATGCGCTCCAATCCGGTTCTTTAGAATCAAGTGTAAACGGATTCTTTCCTTCTTTTTCCAATTCTGGATTGTAACGCCACAAGTGCCAGTAACCACATGCAACAGCAGCCTTTTCTTCTGCCTGTGATTTACCCATACCAGCTTTCAAGCCATGGTTGATACATGGAGCGTAAGCAATGATAATTGAAGGACCATCGTATGCTTCTGCTTCACGGATAGCCTTAAGAGTCTGAGCCTGGTCAGCACCCATTGCAACTTGAGCTACGTAAACATAACCGTAAGTTGAAGCAATCAGACCAAGGTCTTTCTTACGAACTCTCTTACCAGAAGCAGCAAACTTAGCGATAGCACCTATAGGTGTTGCCTTTGAAGCCTGACCACCTGTATTTGAATAAACTTCAGTATCAAGAACAAGGATATTAACATTCTTGCCTGATGCCAAAACATGGTCAAGACCACCAAAGCCTATATCGTAAGAAGCACCGTCACCACCGATAATCCACTGTGAGCGTTTTACAAGATAGTGACCAAGTTCTACAATAGTCTTGCAGTAATCGCAGTCACAAGCCTGGCAAAGAGGAAGAATCTTGTCTGCAAGTTCTCTTGTCTTGTCAGCATCTTCTCTGTTTTCAATCCACTCGTTGAACAAAGCTTTCAGTTCGTCTGAGCAGCAAGTGCAAGCCTGAGCTTCAGTCATAACCTTAACAAGGCGGTTACGCATCTTCTCGTTTGCAAGAACCATACCCATACCGAATTCACAGAAGTCTTCGAACAGAGAGTTAGCCCAAGCAGGACCATGTCCCTTTTCGTTAGTAGTATATGGAGTTGAAGGAACTGAACCAGAATAGATAGATGAACATCCTGTTGCATTGGCAACCATTTCACGATCACCGAACAGCTGAGAAATCAACTTAACGTATGGAGTTTCACCACATCCTGAACATGCACCAGAGAACTCAAACAAAGGAGTTGCAAACTGAGAGTTCTTTACATTTGACTTGATGTCAACAAGATGCTGTTTAGTCTTGACATTTGCAACACAGTATTCCCAGTTCTTAGCTTCTGCAAGCTGGCTTTCAAGCTGAACCATCTGAAGAGCCTTGTTACCCTTGAATCCAGGACATACATCAGCACAGTTACCGCAACCAAGACAGTCAAGAACGTCAACCTGCATACGGAATTTCATTCCCTTCATTGCAGCTGGAGCCT
Organism: uncultured Bacteroidaceae bacterium; assembly: GCA_944320965.1. Lineage (GTDB taxonomy): Bacteria > Bacteroidota > Bacteroidia > Bacteroidales > Bacteroidaceae > Avibacteroides. The sequence continues at coordinate 10,407 of CALUJO010000040.1, forward strand.
TAACATCAAGCATTGGGAAGTTTGCACCCTTCTGTTCTTCGTCGTCAAGAACGAACGGACGGATAGCAGCGTGAGGACAAACATAAGCACACTGGTTACACTGAATACAGTTTTCAGAGTTCCAAACAGGTACGAATGCAGCTACACCACGTTTTTCATATTTAGCAGTACCCTGATGCCAAGTTCCGTCTTCAAATCCCTTGAATGCAGAAACCTTAAGCAAGTCACCGTCCTGAGCATTGATAGGACGAACAACTTCGTTGATGAATGCTGGATCGTTGTTTGCTACAACTTCATCATCCGGAAGATTAGCCCATGCAGGATCAACAGTCAACTGCTTATATTCACCACCACGGTCAACAGCAGCATAGTTCTTGTTTACAACGTCTTCACCCTTCTTGCCGTATGACTTAACAATGAATTTCTTCATCTGCTCAACTGCAAGGTCAACAGGAATAACGCCTGTGATACGGAAGAATGCAGACTGAAGGATAGTATTTGTACGGTTTCCTAGACCGATTGCTTGTGCGATTTCAGTAGCATCGATATAGTAAACTGTAATATTGTTCTGAGCAAAGTACTTCTTTACTCTGTTTGGCAAGTTAGCAGCAAGCTCATCACCGCTCCAAACTGTATTCAAAAGGAATGTACCGTTCTTGCGAAGACCGCGAGTAACATCATACATCTTCAAATAAGCCTGAACGTGACAAGCAACAAAGTTAGGAGTATTTACAAGATATGTTGAACGGATTGGTGTATCTCCGAAACGAAGATGTGAACAAGTGAAACCTCCTGACTTCTTTGAATCGTATGCAAAGTAAGCCTGGCAGTACTTGTTTGTATTGTCACCGATAATTTTTACTGAGTTCTTGTTAGCACCTACAGTACCATCAGCACCAAGTCCATAGAACTTAGCTTCGAACATTCCTTCACCGCCAAGAGCGATTTCTTCCTTCTGAGGAAGAGAAGTGAATGTAACATCATCAACAATACCGATAGTAAAGTTGTTCTTTGGCATTGGCAATGAAAGATTTTCGAATACAGAAAGAATCTGTGCCGGAGTTGTATCCTTTGAACCAAGACCATATCGGCCACCAACGATAACAGGAGCATTTTCTACACCATAGAAACAATCCTTAACATCAAGATACAAAGGTTCGCCTGTAGCACCCGGTTCCTTAGTTCTGTCAAGAACAGCAATACGCTTAGCTGTCTTAGGCACTGCAGCAAGGAAATGCTTTGCAGAGAACGGACGGTAAAGATGAACAGAAACCAAACCAACCTTTTCGCCCTGAGCAGTAAGATAGTCGATAGCTTCGCGAGCAGCTTCTGTAACTGAACCCATAGCGATGATTACTCTTTCAGCGTCTTCAGCACCATAATAGTTGAACAAACCATACTTGCGGCCTGTAATCTTGCTGATTTCGTTCATGTATTCTTCTACGATTGCAGGAACTTCGTTATAGAAGTTGTTGCAAGATTCTCTGTGCTGGAAGAAATGGTCTGGGTTTTCAGCCATACCTCTTGCAACCGGTTTTTCAGGATTCAATGCACGTGCACGGAATTCTGAAAGAGCTTTCTGGTCGATAAGCGGAGCCAAGTCTTCATTTTCCAGCATTTCAATCTTCTGGATTTCGTGAGAAGTACGGAAACCGTCAAAGAAGTTCAAGAAAGGAACTCTTGACTTGATTGTAGAAAGGTGAGCAACACCTGCAAGGTCCATAACTTCCTGAACTGAACCTTCGCACAACATTGCGAAACCTGTCTGACGGCAAGACATAACGTCCTGGTGGTCACCAAAGATACACAATGCGTGTGAAGCCAAAGTACGTGCAGAAACATGGAATACGCAAGGAAGGAATTCACCTGCTATTTTATACATATTTGGTATCATCAACAGCAAACCCTGAGAAGCAGTGTAAGTTGTTGTCAATGCTCCAGCCTGCAAAGAACCGTGTACTGCACCGGCAGCACCAGCTTCAGACTGCATTTCCTGAACCAAAACAGTTTCCCCGAAGATATTTTTTCTTCCGGCAGCTGCCCATTCATCAACATATTCAGCCATAGTTGAAGATGGAGTGATAGGATATATAGCTGCAACTTCTGAGAACATATAAGAAATATGTGCCGCAGCCTGATTTCCATCACATGTGATAAATTTCTTTTCTTTAGCCATAAGTTTATTATTTAATAAAGGTTTTGTTTTGTCTTTAATACAGGAAACCAAGTAACCACAACGGAATTTGTCGGCATTCCTTGGTTTCTATATTTGTTACAGAAACATTCATATCATTGTTGTTTCCCTTACTTCCTCTTGAACCGAGACGGAATTCATATTTTCCGTCAACAATATAGTTCTGTGAACGCTTGCTCTTGTTTACCGTATGGTTCTGACAAAGTGCGTTTGTGAAGAATATCTCCTGAACCAGATCTCCCAACTGCTTATGAGGGAAAATTGCATAAGCAAGGTTAGTATTATAAAGAATAATATAAGAAGGTTTTTTAGGGAATTCTTCAAATTCAGGATAAATCATATTTATCAGGTTGGCATCCATCAGATACTTGATATAGTTCATCACTGTTGCACGTGAAGTCTGTATATCCTCAGCCAACTGACTGATATTTGGAGAAGAAGTATTGTCTATCGCAAGTTTGTACAAAAGTTTCTTTATTCTGGAAAGATACTTCAATTCAATCTGCTTGATAAGAAGAATATCAACTTCTATCATCATGTTCATTGTTTTAAGCAGATTTTCCGAGAAGTTACGGTTCTCCATAAAGAACGGATAATAACCATGGTGAAGATAATTCTGGAAGAAGTCAAGTGGAGTAATATAATGTGCTATACTTGAAACTATCTCTTCGTGATTGTGAATAATCTCATCAAGAGTAAAGGATCTGAAATTCTGTGCGGTAGAAAGATTAAGGAATTCTCTGAAAGAAAATCCGTGAAGGTCATAAACACTGACAATATCCGCAATTTCCGGGCATTCTTCCTGGACGCTTGTAACTGAAGAGAATGTGAAAACAATCTTCAGATTCGGGCAACCGTCATAACATTTTCTCAACTCAGCACTCCATTCAGGATATTTGAATACCTGGTCAATCAAAAGCACCTTACCACCATTATTTATAAAATCAACTGCAAAGTCATAAAGACTGTGTCCGCAAAAGTAGAAATTGTTCATGTTTATGTATAAACAAGACCTACTTTTTCCATAGTATTCTTTTGCATACTGAAGAAGGAATGTGGTTTTTCCTATGCCACGGCTTCCTTTAATACCAATCATTCTGTCATTCCAGTTGATTTCATCCATCAAAGCACGGTGAACTGCAGGATTGGTATGCTCAATCAGATATGCATGTGTTCTGTAAAAAGCCTCCATTTATATTTTGTTTATTATCTGCAAAGATATTATTTTATTTATATATTTGCAAAGTACGGATAGCAAAAGTACAAAAAATATTATTTAATCATAACTTTTTGAATAATTATCTCAATAAAAAACATAAAATATGGCCTTAGTTATATTCAACCCCGACCATGAGATGGCTCTTGCAAGCAACAATTCATCGTTTATACCTCCACTGACAGCGGCATGGATGCAGGAAGACCTTGCCACACTTCCATACTGGTATTCGTGCGGAGACAATATTCTGTCACGCCATGACATATCATCTTCAATGAAGGAAATAGCAGGCATAACAGGCATTTCAAACAGCATAATCTGCAACAGCCGACAATTGGCAAGCCTGAAAAACGAGAAAGTCATACCTTGGGGATGGAACAAATCAATAGCCACCACCTTGAAAAATATAGGCATTGTAAATATTCCAGACGACAATTGGCTTGAAACAGTAAGAACAATGTCATCACGGAGCTTTTCAATACAGCTGCTCGACAGATTAAGATACATTGAAGGTACCTGTGGTGAAAGAGAACTGATTACAGACGAAAACAGACTAAAGGAAATGTTTCCTTCAAAGAATGAATACATTCTGAAATCATTGTGGTCCAATAGCGGGAAGGGGATATTATGGTGCAGAGGCAACATCACACAACAGACAATGAACAGGGCGGTTGCCGATATAAAGAAGTATGGAGGTATAATAGCAGAACCAATATACCAAAAAGAAAAAGACTTCGCTATGGAATACCGAATAGAAGAAGGAAAAGCATCACTTATCGGCTATTCCCTTTTTAACACCAATATCTACGGAGTCTATGAGAGCAACGAGATTATGAGCGACGAGGCTATAAGAAACGAACTTTCAAGATATATAAGTCTTGAACTCATTGACAGAGCAAACTTGATAATTACAGAATTCATCAATCAGAATATCGCTCCACACTACGAAGGCTGCCTTGGCATCGACATGATGATTTGCCGCAACCACGGCGGTGACGGATTCCTGCTTCACCCGTGCGTGGAAATAAACCTGAGGATGAATATGGGAATCGCAGCACACGAGATATACAGACGCATAGTTAAAGAAGGAAGCAAAGGCAAATATTACATCGACTACAATAAAAGCACCGACAAGCTGAAAGAACGGGACAGCCTTTTCAAAAAACAGTTTCCGCTCGTATTCGAAAACGAAAGAATCAGGTCAGGCTACATGTCGCTTACTCCCATTTACAGAGATACATGCTATAATGCCTACATCATTATTGAATAGCGAATCTGTATTTTAAAGAATTTCATATAAAAGGAATATTATATTACAAAAAGCACAAGCAACAGACACAAACTGCAATTTACATTTTGGCACATTAAAGTACTATACCATATATTTAAGAAAGTATTTTGGCATAAAACATTCCTTTCTTTCAAAAAAACGCCCTAAAGATTTGCATTATTAATAAAATGGAATACATTTGCAACATAACAAACATTTTACAAAAGATAAATGATTAAGAGAAACGACATAAACCAGGTTAATATTATTATTAACATTATTAGCATCGTGATTACCCAATCAGGATGTTGAAAGGTTTGTGCGTACAAGTTTAAAATATTAAGCCTTTCCAATGATGGAAAGGCTTTTTTGTTTTAATCACATTCAAACAACAAAAACGGACAAGAGATATGAAACATCAGTTGAGAAGCGCCGCATGTACGGAAGGAAGAAGAATGGCAGGAGCCAGAGCATTATGGGCAGCAAACGGGATGAAACCCGAGCATATGGGAAAACCGGTAATTGCCGTTGTCAATTCGTTTACGCAATTTGTACCGGGACATATGCACCTGCATCAGACAGGCCAGGAGATAAAGGCAGAAATTGAAAAGCTTGGATGCTTTGCCGCAGAATTCAACACAATAGCAATTGACGACGGTATTGCAATGGGGCACGACGGTATGCTCTACTCTCTCCCGTCGCGCGACCTTATAGCCGACAGCATTGAATATATGGTCAATGCACACAAGGCGGATGCAATGATATGCATCAGCAACTGTGACAAGATAACCCCCGGAATGATGATGGCTGCAATGCGCCTTAACATACCTGCTGTATTTGTTTCAGGCGGTCCGATGGAAGCTGGAAGATGGAATGGAGAACAGCTCGACCTTGTTGATGCAATGGTAAAGTCGGCAGATACTTCCATGTCCGACGCCGACATTGCCGGAATTGAACGTAGCGCATGCCCTGGATGCGGATGCTGTTCGGGCATGTTCACCGCAAATTCAATGAACTGCCTTAACGAGGCAATAGGACTGGCCTTGCCGGGAAATGGAACAGTTCTTGCAACACACGCCAATCGAAAACGCCTTTTTGAGCACGCTGCCCGACTGATTGTCAGGAACGCCTACAAATATTATGAAGAAGGTGACAAATCTGTCCTCCCTCGTAACATAGCCACACGCGACGCCTTTCTAAATGCAATGGCACTTGACATAGCGATGGGAGGCTCTACAAACACAGTCCTTCACCTGCTTGCAATTGCAAACGAAGGAAATGTCAACTTCACTCTTAACGATATTGATTCCCTGTCACGCCGTGTTCCCTGCCTGTGCAAGGTCGCTCCAAACACAAAGAAATATCATATCCAGGACGTAAACCGTGCAGGCGGCGTAATGAACATTATGTTACAGCTGTCAAAAGCCGGACTTGTTAACGGACAGACAGTCAGAGTTGACGGCATGACCCTTGAACAGGCAATCAGCAAATACAGCATTGAATGTCCAAATCCCGACAAGGAAGCTGTTGAACTTTACAGCAGTGCCCCGAGAAACGTATTCAACACCAAATGCGGTTCGCAGAACAATGCTTACGAAACTCTTGACACCGACCGCTCCGAAGGCTGCATCAGAGACATCGAACATGCCTATTCAAAAGACGGAGGACTTGCCGTTCTGTATGGAAACCTTGCAACCGACGGATGCGTTGTCAAGACTGCCGGCGTTGACGAAAATATACTTGTATTCTCAGGCCCTGCCGTTGTGTTCGACTCTCAGGAAGCGGCTTGCCAGGGCATCCTTGACGGAAGCGTAAAGAGCGGAGATGTCGTTGTAATAACACACGAAGGGCCTAAGGGAGGTCCGGGAATGCAGGAAATGCTCTACCCTACATCTTACCTGAAGTCAAGACACCTCGGAAAGGAATGCGCCCTGATAACCGACGGACGTTTCAGCGGAGGTACATCAGGACTAAGCATTGGTCACATATCACCCGAAGCGGCTGCAGGCGGAAACATCGGAAAAATCAAGGACGGAGATATAATTGACATAAACATTCCAGAAAGGACTATCAGCGTAAGACTTACCGATGAGGAACTGAAGGCAAGACCAATGAGGTCTTTAAGCAGAAAACGCGAAGTATCAAAGGCACTGAAGGCATACGCATCAATGGTCAGTTCGGCCGACAAGGGAGGAGTAAGAATCATAGAATAACAAACAAGCACTACATATATGGAAACAGAATTTATAACAGGAGCCGAAGCTCTTATGCGCTCACTGGAACACCACGGCGTTACAACCATTTTCGGTTATCCGGGAGGCTCCATAATGCCTACGTTCGACGCTCTATATGACCACACTGACCGTCTGAACCACATACTTGTAAGGCACGAACAGGCTGCCGCACATGCAGCCGAAGGATACGCAAGGGTATCAGGCAAAACAGGAGTATGTCTTGTTACAAGCGGTCCGGGCGCTACAAATACAATAACAGGCATAGCCGATGCCATGATCGACAGTACACCTATTGTTGTGATTGCCGGTCAGGTCGGCACCTCATTCCTTGGGAGTGATGCCTTCCAGGAAGTTGACCTTGTGGGCATAACACAGCCGATAAGCAAATGGAGTTACCAGATAAGACGTGCCGAAGACGTACCATTGGCCGTGGCAAAGGCATTCTATATTGCCGGAAGCGGACGACCGGGACCAGTAGTCCTCGACTTCACAAAGAATGCGCAGGTCAGCAAATTCCAGTACAAACCGGTTTCCGTTGACTTCATAAGGAGCTATGTTCCTGTTCCAGAGACTGAACCTAATTCGGTTGCAGAAGCAGCCCGACTGATAAATGCTGCAAAACACCCGTTTGCCCTTGTCGGTCAGGGAGTGGAACTTGGAAACGCGCATCAGGAACTCAAGGATTTTCTTGAAAAGGCAGATATACCTTGCGGGACAACAATGCTCGGACTCTCGGCAATCGAGAGCAGCCACAGGCTGAACAAGGGAATGCTTGGAATGCACGGCAACCTTGGTCCAAACGTAAAGACCAACGAATGCGACGTTCTTATTGCAATAGGCATGAGATTTGACGACCGTGTTACGGGAAATACAGAGACCTATGCAAAGCAGGCAAAGATTATACATCTTGACATTGCCCCGTCCGAGATAAACAAGAACATAAACGTTGATGTAGCGGTACTCGGCAACTGCAAGGATACATTAAGACAGCTTGCCGGAATGGTCTACCCTGCCCGTCATACCGAATGGATTGAAAGCTTCAAGAAGTATGAAGACGAAGAATACTACAAGGTAATAAGCAAGGAAATATCCCCTGGCGAAGGACCTCTGAAAATGGGCGAAGTTGCAAGAGCTGTTAGCGAAGCAAACGGAAACAAGGCTGTCCTTGTAACAGATGTTGGACAGAACCAGCTGCTATCGGCAAGATATTTCAAGTATTCTCAGAAAAGAAGCATTATAACATCGGGCGGACTCGGAACAATGGGATTCGGACTTCCTGCGGCAATGGGAGCAACCTACGGCGCACCCGAAAGAACCGTCTGCGCATTTATGGGCGATGGCGGCCTGCAGATGAGCATTCAGGAGTTCGGAACAATTATGGAACACCGCATACCGGTCAAGATGATTCTGCTCAACAATAACTATCTGGGCAACGTGCGCCAGTGGCAGGCAATGTTCTTCAACCGTCGCTATTCTTTCACGCCTATGATGAACCCCGACTATATGAAGATTGCCGAGGGCTACGGCATTGAATCATGCCTGGTAGAGACACGCAAGGACTTGCCCGAAGCCATAAACCGTATGCTGAATGCCAAGGGCCCTTTCCTGCTCGAAGTGCGTGTAATTGACGAAGGTAAGGTACTGCCTATGACTCCTCCGGGGGGAACCGTAAGTGAAATGTTGTTGGACTGCTAATTGGAGGATTGAAGATATGGAAAACAGACTGTACACAATATTGGTATATACAGAAAACACAGCCGGACTGCTCAGCCAGGTTTCGGCAGTATTCACCCGCCGCCAGATAAATATCGAGAGCATCAGCGCGTCATACTCGTCAATAAAGGGAGTACACAAATACACCATAACGACCTATACCGACGAAAAAAGCGTTGTGAAAGTGGTAAAGCAGATTGAAAAGAAAGTTGATGTGCTGCAGGCGCACTACTTTACCGACGACGAGATATTCTACCACGAAATTGCGCTGTTCAAGATTTCCACTCCCGAGCTTGAGGACAACCCGAATATTTCAAAGGTAATACGCAGTCACGGAGGCAGCATTGTCGAAGTCAATTCCGTCTATTCCGTAGTAAAAAAAGGCGGACTCAGCGAAGAGATAACCTCACTCTACAACGAACTGCAGGAAACGGGATGCATCTTCCAGTTTGTACGCTCTGGAAGAATCGCAATTACAAAGAGCAACGTCGAACGGGTAAACGAATTTATCCTTGAAAGGGAACAAAAACACCGCAAACACTCGGGATGCAAAGAATAACATAAAAAGAAACAAAACAAAAATATAAACATAAAAAACTTTAGAGATATGGCACAATTGAATTTTGGAGGAGTTACAGAGAATGTAGTTACACGTGAAGAGTTTCCATTGGAAAAGGCACGCGAGGTATTGAAGAATGAAACAATAGCCGTTATCGGTTACGGTGTACAGGGACCGGGCCAGTCATTGAACCTTAGGGACAACGGCTTCAACGTAATAGTAGGTCAGCGCCAGGGCAAGACATACGACAAGGCAGTAAAGGACGGATGGGTTCCGGGCGAAACGCTTTTCAGCATTGAAGAGGCATGCGAAAAGGCAACAATAATCGAAGTTCTTCTTTCGGATGCAGCACAGATTGAATGCTGGCCGCTTATCAAAAAGCACCTGACTGCCGGCAAGGCACTCTATTTCTCTCACGGTTTTGCAATCACCTACAGCGAACGCACAGGAATTGTTCCTCCTGCCGATGTTGATGTTATCATGGTTGCCCCAAAAGGCTCGGGCACTTCACTGCGTACGATGTTCCTTGAAGGCAGAGGCGTTAACTCATCCTACGCTATACATCAGGACGCAACAAGAAAAGCAGGGGACCGTGTCATAGCACTTGGCATCGGTGTAGGTTCGGGCTATCTGTTCGAGACTACTTTCAAACGTGAGGTTTACTCCGACCTGACAGGCGAACGAGGTACATTGATGGGAGCAATCCAGGGAATATTCCAGGCACAGTATGAAACACTTCGCGAACACGGACACACTCCATCCGAAGCATTCAACGAGACAGTCGAGGAACTTACACAGTCGCTTATGCCCCTGTTCTCCGGAAAAGGAATGGACTGGATGTATGCCAACTGCTCAACCACCGCACAGCGCGGCGCACTCGACTGGATGGTCAAGTTCCATGATGCAACAAAACCGGTCTTCGAAGAACTTTACCGCTCGGTTGAAAGCGGCGAAGAAGCACAGCGTTCAATTGACTCCAACTCACAACCCGACTATCGCGAAAAGCTTAACGAAGAATTGCGTATGCTCCGCGAAAGCGAAATGTGGCAAACCGGCGCAGTTGTCCGCAAGCTTCGTCCTGAAAACAATTAGTTGTTCTTTGAAAAACAATCAAACAGCCTTCTTCGTTCTTGAATATATAATAGCCGGAAAAATATAAAACATTGACATAATATTTATAAAGTTCCAGAATTGCATTATAATTTACAGAAAAAGAAAAGGTATTAGAAGATAAGGTAAACTGTAAATCAATGGGACTGTGCATATTAGTTTTTATTGCTGTCCGATAAACTCGATAAAATATAAAAATATCCCTCTCGACCATTGTGTATTCAGTGGTCGAGTCT
>CALUJO010000041.1 GCA_944320965.1 uncultured Bacteroidaceae bacterium
GTAATAACAAAGCCCCAGCTTGTCAAAGTCGGGGCTTTGTCATACAAAAAAGAAGGTGTGCTTTTTGACACACCTTCATTGTTTTATTGTATAATCCCAATGTGATTTTATTTATTCAGAATACTTCTTGAAGATTACACATGCATTGTGACCTCCGAAACCGAATGTGTTTGAAAGTGCAGCATTAACTGTTCTCTTCTGAGCCTTGTTGAATGTAAAGTTCAGGTTGTAGTCAATCTGTTCATCTTCGTCACCTTCTTCGTGATTTATAGTAGGAGGAACGATATCGTTCTTAACTGCAAGAACTGAAGCCAAAGCCTCAACAGCACCGGCAGCACCAAGCAAATGGCCTGTCATTGATTTTGTTGAGCTGATATTCAACTTATATGCATGTTCTCCAAACAAAGCCTTTATAGCTTTTACTTCTGAGATATCACCAACAGGAGTTGAAGTTCCGTGAACATTAATATAATCAATATCTTCAGGTTTCATACCGGCATCTTCAAGAGCATATTTCATTACGTTGATAGCTCCAAGACCTTCAGGATGAGAAGCTGTCAAGTGGTGTGCATCTGCAGAAAGACCTGCGCCAACCAACTCGGCATAAATCTTGGCCCCACGTGCTTTTGCATGCTCAAGTTCTTCGAGGATAAGACATCCAGCTCCTTCTGCCATCACAAATCCGTCACGGCTCTTGCTGAACGGACGAGAAGCAGTTTCAGGACTCTCGTTGCGTGTTGACAATGCATGCATTGCATTGAAACCGCCTACACCGCTTTCAGATACTGCAGCTTCGGCACCACCAGCAACAATGATATTAGCCTTACCCAAACGTATATAGTTGAAAGCATCAGATATAGCGTTTGAAGAAGATGCACAAGCCGATGTTGTTGTGAAGTTAGGACCACGGAAACCATACATTATTGAAATCTGACCTGAAGCGATATCAGCAATCATCTTTGGAATAAAGAATGGGTTGAAACGAGGGCCTTTTTCCTTGTTGCAGTAGTAGTTGCCAACTTCTTCTTCAAAAGTATGGATACCACCGATACCAACACCGTAAATAACACCTACTCTATCTAAATCTTCTGTTTCTACATTTATTCCGGCATCTTCAACAGCCTGCTTTGCAGCTGCAACAGCATACTGTGTATAAAGATCCATCTTTCTGGCTTCTTTTCTGTCAATATAATCAGTCACATTGAAATTCTTGACTTCGCAGGCAAACTGAGTCTTGAACAGAGAAGCATCAAAATGAGTAATAGGTCCCGCACCACTTTTTCCGTTCAGAAGGCTGTTCCAAGTTTCTTCAACTGTGTTGCCAACGGGTGTCAATGCTCCGAGACCTGTTACAACTACTCTTTTTAATTCCATCGTAGAGAATAAAAAAAATTAGTTCTTATTGTTTTCAATGTAAGCAATAGCATCACCTACAGTCTTGATGCCTTCTGCCTGATCATCTGGAATAGAAATACCGAATTCCTTTTCAAATTCCATGATCAATTCAACTGTGTCCAAAGAGTCTGCGCCAAGGTCATTGATGAAGTTAGCTTCTGGCTTTACTTCTGATTCTTCTACACCTAGTTTATCAACGATAATAGCTTTTACTCTTGATTCAATTTCTGACATAATCTTTAATTTTTAGTGAATAATAATATTAACTTTCAAATTTGTTGCAAAGGAATGAATATTTATTGTTTTAACCAAATATTTTAAGAACTAAATTCATTTTTTCTGCACAATTATACTTTTTTTGTGCATTATACGGGTCAAAACAAACACTTTTTGCTGTTCTTTTTATGGGAAAGACATCCAAAAACAAACTTGCATTCACTTATTTTTCTATCTTTGTTTTCAATAACTAATTACAAATTTATTCAAGATTATGAAAAACAGAATATTGGCAATACTCGCAATAACTCTCATTGCAACGGCAATACCATTCAGCATTATACGGGCACAAAGGATAATGACAGGAGCCGAACAGACTGAAAGATATACAGATAAAATAAGAGGAAAGAAGATTGCCATACTGGCAAACCAGACTTCAACAATAGGAAACCGGCATATAGTTGACAGCCTTTATGCGCTTAATATGGACATAACCGGGATATTTGCCCCGGAACACGGATTCCGTGGAGACGAAGGAGCCGGAGAGGTTATAAAAAACAATACAGACACAAGGACTGGCATAAAGATAGTATCAATGTACGGCGGCAAGAATGAAGAACTTATAAACAGCACAGTCCGGAATTCGGATATTGTTATAGTTGACATACAGGATGTGGGAACAAGGTTCTACACCTATTACATCACCATGCTTAAACTAATGAACAAGTGCGCAACCTACGGCAAGACAATGATGATACTTGACCGTCCCAACCCGACAGGCCATTATGTTGACGGACCGATATTGAACATGAAATACAAATCAGGAGTAGGCGCGCTGCCGATACCGATAGTACACGGAATGACACTGGGCGAACTTGCCGGAATGATTAACGGCGAAGGATGGCTGAAAGACGGGAAAAAGTGCCAGTTAGAAGTAATAACCTGCAAAAACTATACACACCGCTCTTTCTACAAGCTGCCGGTTCCGCCGTCACCCAACCTGCCCGATATGACGGCAATTTACCTTTATCCGTCAATATGCTATTTTGAAGGAACTCCTGTCAGCCTTGGACGCGGTACAGACAAGCCTTTCAAGGTTTACGGACATCCGGCAATGACCGGACCATACAGCTTTACTCCGCATTCAATGAAGTCGGCTCCTAACCCGCCCTGCAAGGACAAACTGTGCCATGGATACGACCTTTCGGGAATACCGGCCGGAAAGTTGAGAGAAATGAAGATTGACCTGTCATATGTGATTGAGGCATACAACAATTCCAAACTTGGCGACAAGTTCTTCACTTCATTCTTTGAACTTCTTGTTGGAGTTGATTATGTACGCACAATGATTAAGGAAGGCAAAAGTGCCGAAGAAATAAGCCGTATGTGGCAAGATGATGTAGCCAGATTCAAAGAACAGAGGCGTCCTTATCTGCTTTATGAAGAATAACGGAAGCGGAAACAATACTTGTATATACAGTATTTAATCTGTAACCGGAGCTTGCGTTCATGAAACCGTAAGCTTCATTCCCAAAACCGCAGGCTGCGGTTATAAGAATGCAGCCTGCGGTTTTAATTTATATCAGTTCTTTCTTTCAATTTCCTGAAGATGTTCCATCTTCTTTGTTTCAAGGAACTCGTTGATTCCGCAAAGATGCTCGCGCACTTTCTGGTTTCCGAATTCATAAACCTTGCTTACAAGTCCGTCAAGGAAATCACGGTCGTGCGAAACAACAATAAGCGTACCGTCAAAATTGATAAGTGCCTGTTTCAGGATATCCTTGGTCTTCAAATCCAAATGGTTGGTAGGCTCGTCCAGAATAAGAAGGTTCACAGGTTCGAGAAGCAGTTTCATCAGCGCAAGACGTGTTCTCTCACCTCCCGAAAGCATTTTTACCTTCTTGGCACTTTCTTCTCCGCCAAACATGAATGCCCCGAGCAGATCGCGTATCTTGTTTCGTATATCTCCTTTCGCTATGTCGTCAATTGTCTGGAAAACTGTCAGCTCATCATCAAGCAGCGATGCCTGGTTCTGCGCAAAATATCCAATCTGTACATTATGGCCGAGCGTAAGTGTACCCTCATAGTCTATCTGGTCCATGATACACTTTACAAGTGTTGACTTACCTTCACCGTTACGTCCGACAAAAGCAACCTTGTCGCCACGCTCTATCGTTAGAGTTGCGTTCTTGAAAACAAGATGGTCGCCGTATGACTTGCTCACACCGTCAACAATAACGGGATAGCTTCCGCTTCGCGGTGACGGCGGGAAGCTAAGGCGCAATGCCGATGTATCCTCTTCGTCAACCTCTATTATCTGCAGTTTCTCAAGCATCTTCACGCGGCTCTGCACCTGAAGTGTCTTGCTGTATGTACCTTTAAAGCGTGTGATGAAGTCCTTTGTTTCCTGAATCATCTTCTGCTGTTCTTCAAACTGCTTCATCTGCTGCTGACGGCGTTCGGCACGCAATTCAAGATATTTTGAATAGTTTACCTTGTAATCGTATATACGTCCCATTGTCACTTCAATGGTTCTTGTTGTAATATTGTCGACAAAACGGCGGTCGTGACTGATAACGACAACAGCCTTGCCGTTGTTAATAAGGAAATCTTCAAGCCACTGGATAGATTCAATGTCAAGATGATTGGTAGGCTCGTCCAGAAGCAGCACGTCAGGATTCTGCAAAAGAAGCTTTGCCAGCTCTATACGCATTCTCCACCCGCCACTGAAATCACTTGTCTGCCTGTCAAAATCTGTGCGTTCAAAGCCAAGTCCAAGAAGCGTCTTTTCAACATCTTCCTCAAAATGAGTAAGGTCAATGGCATAATATTTCTCGCTCATTGCCGCAACCTTCTCTATAAGCTCCATGTACGAGTCGCTTTCGTAGTCGGTACGTGTGGCAAGTTCGTTGTTCATCGCGTCAATCTCAGCCTCCATCTCCTTCAAATGCGCAAATGCCTGCGAAGCCTCTTCAAACACCGTACGTCCGTCTTCGGTCATAAGGTGCTGTGGCAAATAGGCTATTACACAGTCTTTTGGTGCAGATATGCGTCCTCTTGTAGGCTGTCTCACTCCGGCAAGAATCTTGAGCAGAGTACTTTTTCCCGCTCCGTTCTTGCCCATAAGCGCAATTCTGTCTTTTTCATTTATCACAAATGAAATATCACTGAACAAGGTTGTGCCGCCAAATTCAACGGCCAATCCGTCTATTGAAATCATAAAATTCTGATTATTTGGTTTATGGTGTGCAAAATTAATAATAATATGTGTCATCTGTGGCAAAATCAAGTAATTTTGCAGTCTTGCAAACCAAACACCGATATCGAATGAAATATATTTCAATACTGCTGGCAATCGTATGTATGGTAATTGCCGGCGGATGCAGTAATAAGAGCCCCGAAACCATGACAGCCAGAGAATGGCTCGGACTTGAAAGAAAAGTGAAAAACATTGTCATAGAAAGGGAGGTTACCGTTCCGGGAAGCAAATCGTTTTTCAGACAGACCGAGAACATGATTACCTTCAGCCCTAAGGGCAATATCACATATATAAACAATTATATCACAGAACTGTCTGAAGACGGCACAACCATATTGCAGCCCTACGATGGCGGCAACGGCACCACTCCCGAAAGTATTTCATACACAAAAGGAACATACGGCACCAATTCAATAACTATTGAAAGCTGTATTGATGGAGATGATGAAGACAGTCCGGTAAAATTCCAGACCGAACTGAATTTTGATGAGAGAAACCGCCTGACAGGCATCTATGATGACGGACTGCTTGCAGATATTCTACGCATTGAAGGACAGATGGAATCGCTTGAAATTGAGTTTGAGTATAACAGAAAGGAACCGTTCCCCTCTAAAGCCAGTTTCAACTTCAATGACAGCCATAGCATAACCGTTTCATATACATATCTTGAAACCGACACTATCGGCAACTGGACCCAACGGCAGGCTAACGATTCCGAAAACGGAAAACTTCTGTTTTATGAAAACAGGGAGATTGAATATTATAAATAACACAAAAGCATATACAACTGAATTTTTAGCATAAATATTCTTACAGCATTTCATTATCAGGAAAAGGCTGCAAATTATTTTGTTTGCAACAAATGCAAGAAACAGCCTGTTCCTATACAATATCAACAGATACTGCTACTATCACGTCTTCATGATAATAGCAGTATTCAAAAATCTACAAAGTCATGAATTTATTGTCACAGGCTGTCGGGGTATCTGAATCCATGTAAAGTTCAGAAGGCAAGATATTGGGATAAGGATGCCATTGGCGGATTGACATTGTTCCACGGCCTCCGGTGAGTACACGTATCCTTCCGTCCTTATCTGTGAACGAACCGACAACCTTGTCAAAGGTTAATGCTGCCACAGGATTTTCCGGAACCTTATGGGTTGCTCCCCAAGTAGTTGCGTTGCAGACATGGGCTTCTATGGAATATGTACCGCTATCAACTTCAATCGATATTTTGTATGTTGTAGGTATAAAGCCTCCAAGTTCACGAAGGAATACCCAATCTTCATGATTTATCATAAGATTTCCTTCCGGACAATATTTCCCTGAGACCAAATCATACAACGAAAGATCTTTCATTCCAAGACGCATTTCATACATTGACGAATGAACTTCGTTAAAAGCCACCCATCCCCAGTCTTCCCAGCCGCCTATTTCCGCTGCGCAAGAATCTACGGCAACATATCTTTCCCGTATGCCAAGTCCGTTTACCTTTATTGTCTTTCCGTTCAGGACGATTACCCCGTCCACATTTCCAGACCAGTTATAGCCGTATGTAATACTGTGTTGTGTCAGATATGACGGAGGCGCCCATACCACAACGGTGCATATTGCGGACGATGCCACAAATCTGCCTTATAAACACCATCCATAGTATCAACACTCAAATGCCATGTATTATCCATAAAACATTCAACCGAATACTGCGGTCCGCATGTTACCTTGACACGGTCAGGATATCTTTCAACACTAAGCGTTCCAGCCGGAGATCTGAACATCTTCGCATGAAGCATACCTGGGTAAGCACCAACCTTATAAATTGAATTAGGTAGCTGTCTTGCACCGCCTTTACCTTTGGCTACTGTTATTGATACTATATCCATCTTTTCCAACTGCATGGAAAGGATAGATCCTCCAATAGAATACAACTCCCCGTCATCACCGGTAACCGAAAACTGATGCAACCAATCAAGGAAACCACTTTGCACTGTCTCTTTAAAACCAACTCTTGCTTCATCATCAAGAGTAACTTTGGGATTGCTGATTTTCATACTTCAAGAACTTTATAAGTTTAACATTTGTCTATCATTCATTCAATTGCAATTTTGCATAAGCCGTCCGACTATATTTTGCATATCAAAAATGTATTCCGGACAGTCTGTCAATGCTTCTTGTTACACTGACCAAAGTAGGCAGTTTATTAATACTGCATTTTTATATTCTCCCCACGTTTTGGTATATTTTCCACCAAATAATTGGATTTGCATATTTATTATATTAAAAAATAGTACTTTTGGCAATATAACCGTTAAATCAAGGCATGAGCAAAAGAATAGCATACCACAGATGGAGAGAAAGAATAGCAGAAATAACTCCAGCCAATCACCGTATAGGAACAGAACTGCTCTTAGTTGACAAGACTTCTAAAATAATGTATATGCCAAACGGGGCATTCAGAAACGATTCCATTACAATTCTATTATTTGAATCGGGTTGGGCAAGGATAAGAATAAACATGAAGGAATATGAAATCAAATCCCCTGGTGTACTTGTAATTATGAATGATGTCATATATGAATCTATTTACAACTCTCCGGACGTTCAAACCAAAGCAATAATAATGTCCAAGGAATTCATAGAATCCATATCTCTTGAATTAAACAAGGACAATATTGCATATTCCTTTTTTAACAACAATCCAATTATACAAACAGAAGATATAGTCAGTGTCTTAAACAAATATTATGAATTGCTGCTCAATATTGTAGAAGTTCCAGGCATGAAATTCAAACTCAAATCTGCAAAACACCTGACACTCTCAATGTTTTATGGATATTCTGCCGAAAAAATCTTAGGCAAGGAAGAAACAACGGCAAAAAGCCGTCAATAAGAACTGTTCTCAAGGTTTACCGACATTTTAAGGAAATACTATAAAACAGAGAGAACCGTATCGTTCTATGCAGAACAAATGTGCGTAACACCAAAATATTTTTCAAGAGTAATAAGTGAGTTCACAGGACATACTGTATCCTACTATATAGATGATTACGTAATAACAGAAGCCAAAGCTATGCTTTGCTCCACCATTATGTCAATTCAGGAGATTAGCAACGAATTAAACTTTCCGTCACAATCCGTGTTCGGCAAATACTTCAAACGAATAACAGGCATGTCTCCAAAAGATTACAGAAAACAATTAAGCATAATTTAATTCAAATTCATGCCAACAGTTCAATGTCATAAAACAAACATCTTATTCCATTTTCGACTTTCAGTTTAAGAAATACACATAGACGTTGTTAATCCAGTGTAAGCCACATAACATTTCTATTCAAAATTGGATACCATTCATTATCTGAAACGAATTTACACATAATCACAAAATAATCTTTCACCAACAAAAAATCAGATAAAACTATAATAGTTGACTATATAACAAGCCTTGAAATAATTTGGCAGTAAAATCGGAATACTATATTTTTGTAAAACATAGGATACGACTGTACAAAACAACATTTAAAAACTGTTGTTTAAACATAGTGTACACAATTTACCTATAATAATACAACAAAAAGTAAATAACCGATGGAAGATATAATAAAAGAGATTAAGACTGACTGCCGACTGGCAATGAATGGCGTACTTTCAACCTCGATGCGCGAAAGAGGCATTGTATATAAACTGAACTTCGGGGTGGAATATCCCAGAATAAAACAGATATCTCAGAAATACGAAAAGAATCATCAGCTGGCACAGGAGCTGTGGAAAAGCGGAATAAGGGAACTTATGATTATTGCCGGACTGCTTCAGCCTGTTGAATCATTCCTGCCTGAGATTGCAGAAATATGGATGGAAAGCATAACAAACTGCGAACTTGCCGAAATGACAAGCATGAACCTGTTCTCAAAGCTGCCTTATGCAGGAACAGAAGCCTTCAAATGGATTGCATCCGAAGAGAGATTCACACAGTATTGCGGCTTCCTTACACTTAACCGCATAATGGCTGCCGGAAGCGAACTCAACGAACGCGCGGCAAACGAATTCATGGACCAGGCACTTGCTGCGGCTTTGTCGGAAGACGTATATCCGAGACAGGCGGCACTGAATGCTATGGCTACATTTGCAGGGCAAAACAAGAGCAATCAGAAAACTGTTTTAATGGCAATAAAGCAATACCAGCACTCAGACAAGCCTTTGGAACAGGAGATGTACGAATTCCTCTCTTTCACAATAAGGAACCAATGACTTAAAGTTCTTTTTACAAAACAAATTTCATTGTAAAAATAAAAATAACTACCTTTGTGAGTTCTTTGTGAAAAAGGATATGGAAGACTGCAATGTGAACATAAAAGTTAAGCAGATATTTACCGAATATCTTGAAAAGAACGGGCATCGGAAGACTCCCGAAAGATTTGCCATACTTGACAAAATATATTCAATTGACGGTCATTTCAGCATAGAACAACTGCAAAACAGCATGGAAGACAGCAAATTCCGTGTCAGCCGTGCTACAATCTACAACACTCTCACTCTCCTGCTCGATGCTGCATTAGTCATAAAACACAGCTTTGACAACAGTTCACAATACGAGAAATCATATAACATCCAGACACACCACCATCTGATATGTACGGAATGCGGGAAAGTCAAGGATTTCAAAAGTGATGACCTCCGCAAGAACATTGAGCACATAAGGCTGCCGCGTTTTACGATGACTCACTATTCGCTGTACATGTACGGAATATGCAGCGACTGCAAGAGAATAAAAACAATTAAAAGGAAAAAACAGAAACAAAAAGAATAAGTATGAAATCAATTGACGTTTTATTAGGATTACAATGGGGCGACGAAGGCAAAGGTAAAGTTGTTGACGTCCTGACACCGAAGTATGATGCTGTTGCACGTTTCCAGGGCGGACCTAATGCCGGCCACACACTTGAATTTGAAGGACAGAAATATGTCCTGCGTTCAATACCATCAGGAATTTTCCAGGGAAATAAGGTAAATGTTATCGGTAACGGAGTGGTTCTTGACCCTGCACTGTTCAAACAGGAAGCTGAACAGCTTGCCGCATCAGGACACGACCTTACAAGCAGACTTGTCATTTCAAAGAAAGCACACCTGATTCTGCCTACTCACAGAATACTTGACGCAGCTTATGAAGCAGCAAAAGGAGACGCCAAAGTTGGAACAACAGGAAAAGGTATCGGCCCTACATACACTGACAAGACAAGCCGTAACGGAGTTAGAGTGGGAGACATTCTCGGAAACTTCGAAGAGATATATGCAAAAGCTAAAAAACGTCATGAGGACATACTGAAATCAATGAACTATTCTTATGACATAACTGAACTTGAAAAAGAATGGTTCGAAGGTATTGAATACCTCAAGAAGTTCCGTTTCGTTGACAGCGAGCACTTTGTAAACAGACTTCTTGCAGAAGGCAAGTCAATCCTTTGCGAAGGCGCACAGGGAACTATGCTTGACGTTGACTTCGGTTCATATCCATTCGTTACATCTTCAAATACAATCTGTGCAGGAGCATGCACAGGTCTTGGCGTAGCACCTAACAAGATTGGAGAAGTTTACGGTATATTCAAGGCATACTGTACACGTGTCGGTTCAGGTCCGTTCCCAACAGAACTGTTTGATGAAGTTGGTGATGAAATAGGACGCCGCGGACATGAGTTCGGTGCAGTTACAGGCCGTAAGAGACGCTGCGGATGGATTGACCTTGTAGCTCTGAAATACTCTGTAATGATTAACGGCGTTACAAAACTTATCATGATGAAAAGCGACGTTCTTGACACATTCGATACAATCAAGGCTTGCGTTGCCTACAAGGTTAACGGCGTTGAAACTGACGAATTCCCATACGACATCACTCAGGGTGTTGAACCTGTTTATGCTGAAATGCCGGGATGGAAGACAGACATGACAAAGATGACAAGCGAAGACGAATTCCCTGAAGAATTCAACGCTTACGTATCTTTCATCGAAGAAACACTTGGAGTTCCTGTAAAAATCGTTTCAGTTGGTCCGGACAGAGAACAGACTATCGAAAGATATACAGAAGAATAACAGAAAACACATATAGCGTAAAATACTTCCGGACTTATCCGGAAGTATTTTTTTGCATATAAGCAACGTATAAAATCCCGCCACGGATTGCATACCCGAAATATTTGTCCTACTTTTGCAGTGAAAATAACATAAGACAAACTCAGATACTCATCGGAGGGCTTAAAGGAATAACAGCCGGATAAGATGATGGTTTTACCACTCATCTTATCCGGCTTTTTTAATAGTAAAACATAAACAAAATATTAACAAATGGAAAGAGACGCTATTGATTTGGGAACTTTAAAAGTGACAAAGCTGTTTAAAAGGTATTTTATTCCAACCTTATTAGGTATGTTAAGCATTTCTGCCGTCACCGCAATTGACGGAATATTTGTGGGACAAGGGGTTGGCAGCAATGGAATAGCTGCAATAAACATTGTTGTCCCTCTTCTGATGTTCTTTACAGGAATCGGACTTATGATTGGTGCCGGATGTTCGGTAGTTGCTTCAATTCATCTGTCAAGAGGAAAATACAAAGTTGCAAGAATCAATGTAACTCAGGCACTTGTTTTTGTCTCGATTGTTACGGTCATACCGTCAGTTCTTATGATGATATTCCCGCAAGAAACAGTAACCTTGCTCGGGGCTTCGGAAACACTGCAGCCAATAGCCGTTGAATATCTGCTGTGGTTTGTCCCGTCGTGGCTCTTTCAGGTATGGGTGACAATATCACTTTTCATAATACGTCTGGACGGTTCACCACGTCTTGCAATGTTCTGCAGCCTTGTTACGGCACTTGTTAACATTGTACTTGACTGGATTTTCATTTTCCCTTTAGGATGGGGAATCATGGGGGCTGCATTTGCCACATCAATAAGTGTTGTAATAGGAGGAGTAATTGCCATAGTATATCTGCTGTTCTTTGCACAGACATTGCGCCTGCACCCTATAAAGGCAAGCGTTAAAAGCCTGCGCCTGTCAATAAGAAACATCGGTTACCAGTGCAGGATAGGTTCTTCGGCATTACTTGCCGAAGCTACAATGGCAACACTTATGTTCATGGGAAACCAGATATTCATCAGATATCTGGGTGAAGCAGGAGTCGGTGCATTTGGAATAGCCTGCTACTACATGCCTTTCGTATTCATGATTGGAAATGCAATTGCCCAGTCAGCACAGCCCATAATAAGCTATAATTTCGGTCTGGGGAACTTTGAAAGGGTAAAATCTGCCGAACAGATTGCCCTGCTGACTGCTCTCCTCTGCGGAATTACGGTTACAAGTGTTTTCGTACTGATACCGGATATAATGACCGGCATATTCATTGACCTTGAGAGCGATGCAGCACATCTTGCCATAGAAGGGTTTCCGTATTTCGCGACGGCATTCATTTTCTTTATAAGCAATCTTACGGTTATAGGCTATTATCAAAGCATTGAAAAAGTAAAACCTGCCACAACATTCGCATTGCTCAGAGGGTTCATATTCCTTATCCCTTCTTTCATTCTGATACCGGAACTTATGGGAACAAAAGGGATATGGCTGGCATTATGCCTGTCGGAAGTTCTCACAACTCTTGTCATAGCAGCATATTACAGATATTGCAAAATAAAGGATCGATAACAGACAAATGCACAACAAACACTGTTTACAATATAATAACCAATAAACAAGTAAAAACCTACGCTTGTATTTGGCAAAAAACCTACAATGTTTAAGTTGAAAACATTGTAGGTTTTGACCGAAAACATAGAACATTCCGGAACAGAACATAGGACGTTTTCTCATGCTACAGAAAACGTTATCAAAAGACATAAAACTATAATAAAAACAATGACTTGATTAAAACAAAAACGGCTGCCCGAAATTATTCGGGCAGCCGTTTTCTATATCAGACCGTCAAAGCCGGGAACATTACAATGTTGCCCTTACTTCAACTTCTTCATAACTTTCAATTATATCACCAACCTTGATATCGTTGTAGTTCAACAGGCTGATACCGCACTCATAGTTAACGGCAACTTCCTTGACGTCGTCCTTGAATCGCTTGAGGGCATTGATTGCACCTGTGTAAACCACAATACCGTCGCGGATAAGTCTTGCCTTGTCTGTACGCTTAACCTTACCTTCACGTACCATAGCACCGGCAACTGTACCAACTTTTGATATATGGAATACTTCGCGAACTTCGACTGTTGCAGTAACCTGTTCCTTGACTTCAGGAGCAAGCATACCTTCCATTGCATCCTTAACTTCTTCGATAGCATCGTATATGATTGAGTACAGACGTATATCAACACCTTCCTGTTCAGCAAACTTGCGGGCAGATGCAGAAGGACGAACCTGGAAACCGATGATGATAGCATCAGAAGCGGCAGCCAATGATACATCTGATTCGGAAATCTGACCTACAGCCTTGTGGATAACATTAATCTGTATCTTGTCGGTTGACAGCTTAATCAAAGAGTCTGACAATGCTTCGATAGAACCGTCAACGTCACCCTTGACAATAATATTGAGTTCCTGGAATCCACCAAGCGCAATTCTTCGTCCGACTTCGTCCAATGTAAGCAGTTTCTGTGTTCTCAATCCCTGTTCGCGCTGCAACTGTTCACGCTTGTTGGCAATTTCTCTTGCTTCCTGTTCTGTTTCAATTACGTGGAAAGTATCACCTGCAGTAGGCGCACCGTTCAAACCAAGAATCAAAGCCGGAGCAGATGGTCCTGCTTCTGTTATCCTCTGATTACGTTCGTTGAACATAGCCTTAATCTTACCGTAGTTGGTTCCTGCAAGAACTATATCTCCCATCTTCAATGTACCGTTTGATACAAGCACGGTAGCAACATATCCTCTACCCTTATCAAGGGTTGATTCAATGATTGAACCGGTAGCCTTTCGGTTAGGATTAGCCTTCAGGTCAAGCATTTCAGCTTCAAGAAGTACCTTTTCCATCAATTCCTTAACGCCGATACCCTTCTTTGCAGAGATATCCTGTGACTGGTATTTACCGCCCCACTCTTCAACAAGATAGTTCATGTTTGCAAGAGCTTCCTTAATCTTGTCAGGGTTTGCATGCGGCTTGTCTATCTTGTTTATCGCAAACACGATAGGAACACCGGCAGCAGCGGCATGGTTAATAGCTTCCTTAGTCTGTGGCATGACGTCATCATCGGCAGCAACAATGATAATAGCGATATCTGTTACCTTGGCGCCACGTGCACGCATTGCAGTAAACGCTTCGTGACCAGGAGTATCAAGGAATGTTATGCGGCGTCCGTCTTCAAGTTTCACATTATAGGCACCGATGTGCTGTGTGATACCTCCGGCCTCACCCGCAATTACGTTAGACTTACGTATATAGTCAAGCAAAGATGTCTTACCGTGGTCAACATGTCCCATCACAGTTACAATAGGAGCACGAGGCTGCAAATCTTCTTCAGCATCTTCTTCTTCAGTAATGGCCTGTGAAACGGATGCGCTGACATATTCTGTCTTGAATCCGAATTCTTCAGCAACAAGATTGATAGTTTCGGCATCAAGACGCTGGTTGATTGACACCATGATACCGACACTCATACATGTTGCGATAACCTGGTTTACGGAAACATTCATCATGCTTGCCAGTTCATTTGCAGTCACAAACTCAGTCAACTTAAGAATCTTGCTTTCTTCCATTTCCTGATTCTCAAGCTCTACCAGCTTATTGTGAGCCTGTTCACGTTTTTCCTTTCTGTACTTGGCAGCCTTGTTCTTTCCCTTTGAAGTCAATCGTGCAAGAGTTTCCTTTACCTGCTTAGCTACATCTTCTTCACTTATCTCAGGTTTTACAGGGGCACTCTTCTTGAATTTGTTATGTTTATTGCCAGCCTGCTGATTCTTTGCCTGCTTGTCCTGCTGAGACTTGTTATTGTTCTTTTCAGAAACGTTAATGTTGTTGATGTCTACCCTTTCCTTGTTGATTCTGCTTCTCTTCTTCTTTTTGCTGTCCTCTTCTCCGGAATTGTCCTCTCTTCCATGTTTCCTGTCATCATCTTTTCTGATTTCCTTGATGATGGCTTCTTTCATCTTCTTACGCTGCTCGGTACGCTGCTTTTCCTTTTCCTCGCGTTCCTTACGCTTTTCTTCCTTTGATTTCTTTTTCGGACGGGTTGACTGATTTATGGCATTAAGATCAATCTGCCCTACAACATTAATCTTGTTAACAATACTTGCAGAGTTCAGTTTAAACACTTCATCAGAAGCTTCATTAACAACCTTATTGTCATTTTCGGCCGTCTCTTTCTTAGGTTCTACATTAGGTTTTTCTTCCACCTTGCTATTTGTTGTATTTTCAGTTATAGATATTTCTTTTTCTTCTTTTACAGGTTCAGGCTTGGCAACAACTTCTTCAACAACCTTTTCGGCTTCTTTCTTTGTTTCTTCCTTTACAGGAGCAGCTGTTTCTTCCTTAACAGAAGGCTCTGCTTTTGCATGATTCTTCTTTGGATTAAGGTTATCAAGATCTATCCTTCCAACAGTCTTGATCTGTATTGTCTGTTTTTCCGAAGGAGTCTTCACCGGAGCAGCAGAAGCCTGTTTTTTTTCAGCTTCTTTCTTGTCCGTCTCATAACCTTCGATTGAAACGCTCTGATTCTTGTTGCTTTCCTTCTTTTCCTGTCTTATTTTGTAGGACTCATTCTTGATATCCTTGTCCCTACTGAACTCCTTTACGAGCAACTCATATTGTTCATCGGTAATCTTTGCGTTCGGATTATTATCTTCAATCTCAAATCCCTGTTTCTGAAGAAATTCAATCACTCTTGAACTACCGACGTTCAAATCTCGTATAACTTTATTTAATCTTGTACTCATATATTTTCAAATTGTTAGATTGGAATGGGATAATTATGCTAAAAAGTGAGAATTGTAGCCAGGTAATTAAACCCTTTCCGCTAACAATTCTCAAATAATATGCTTATTCATCTTCAAATTCAGCTTTCAAAATGCTGATAACATCATCTACAGTATCCTCTTCCAGGTCAGCCTTCTCAATTATCATTTCTCTTGGTGCATTGAGAACTCCCTTGGCAGTGTCGATACCGATATTCTTTATAGCTTCAATGACCCATTCGTCAATTTCATCCTTGAATTCATCAAGATAGATGTCATCTTCCTCATAAGCCTCATCAAGTTCACGGAATACATCAATTGTATATTCAGTAAGCATACTTGCAAGTTTGATGTTCATACCATTCTTACCGATTGCAAGTGATACTTCTTCCGGTTGCAGATAAACTTCAGCCTTCTTGTTCTCTTCATCCACTCTGATAGATGAAATCTTCGCAGGGCTTAGTGCTCTCTGAATAAATAGTGATATATTGCTTGTATAGTTGATTACGTCAATGTTTTCGTTACGCAACTCTCTTACGATGCCATGAATTCTTGAACCTTTCACACCGACACATGCTCCTACCGGATCAATGCGGTCGTCATAAGACTCAACAGCAATCTTAGCTCTTTCACCTGGTATGCGGGCAATCTTCTTTATTGTTATAAGACCATCCATGATTTCAGGTATTTCTGCTTCGAAAAGTTTCTGAAGGAACAGAGGAGAAATACGTGAAAGTATAATCTTAGGATTGTTGTTCTTGTTATCTACACGTGCAATAACAGCTTTTGCAGTCTCTCCCTTGCGATAGAAGTCTGACGGTATCTGTTCTGTCTTTGGAAGAAGCAGTTCGTTTCCGTCCTCGTCAAGAAGCAGAATTTCCTTTTTCCAGATCTGATAAACTTCGGCAGTTACAATTGTTCCTACCAGTTCTGAATATTTTGAATAAAGGCTGTCCTTCTGCAATTCAAGAATCTTTGAAGCAAGAGTCTGACGAAGGTTAAGAATAGCTCTACGGCCAAACTTAAGGAAATCAACCTGATCAGTAACTTCTTCACCAACTTCGTATGAAGCATCAATAGTTCTTGCCTCGCTCAGAGATATCTGGCTGTTTGGATTTGTAAGCTCACCATCTTCAACTACCGTTCTGTTTCTGTAGATTTCAAAATCCCCCTTGTCAGGATTGACAATAACATCATAATTGTCGTCAGTGCCAAACATCTTTGCTATCACGCTGCGGAAAGATTCTTCCAACACGCTAATCATGGTTGTCCTGTCAATATTCTTAAGTTCCTTGAACTCAGAGAATGTATCAACAAGATTTATTGTTTCTACTTTCTTGGCCATAGTTATTTAAAACTTATTAAGTATTTTGTATATTTTATTTCGTTATATGCAAAAGTTATTTCCTCATCCTCAAGTACAGGGCGTTTTGCACCTTCTTTCTTGACTTTCTTCTGTACGGAAACAGTAAATTTCTCATCATCGGCGTCTACAAGTGTACCGACAAGCTTCTGTCCTGCAGCGCTTAGGACTTCAACTTCGTCTCCGATATGTACCTGATACTGACGTGGAACCTTGAACGGCTGTCCCAATCCGGCTGAACCTACTTCTAGTTCATAATCCTCTTCATCCCTGTTCAATCTGGATTCTATGAATCGGCTTAATTCAACACAGTCTTCAATCCATACGCCATCGGCATGGTCAATTTCCACAATAATCTTATCGTCCTGGCTCACAGTTACATCAACAAGGAAATAATCCTTGTCTTCAAGCCATTCATTGACGATGTCTGTTACTTTGCTTTTGTCTATCATTTAAAGGATTTTAGAATAAAAAAAGGAGCTTAACGCCCCCACAATTCATCATTCTCATTGCAAAGTTACGATTTTATATAGAAACTGCAATATTATAAATAAAAAAAATGTAGTTTTGCAGCAAATAGATTGTAAATATATGAGCAAGTCACATCTTAATACAAACAAGCAGTTCATGATTGGAAACGGCATTCTTGCTTTTGCCGTTATCTTTGTTGTTGTAATATTCGTATATATGAGCCTGAGACTTTCCAGAAAAGAAGGTTTAAGACAATTTCCTGAAATATATATAGTCAACGCAGACTCTTCTATCGTAGGAGATTCTATTGACGTATTCATAAATGACAGTCTTGTATTTACAGGAAAACCAGAAAGCGAAGGTGAACTTATCCGTCTGAACAGATTTGCCGAAAACAATTCCATGCTTGTTGTTGACAAGACAACAGACTTTGTCTCTACATTCGAAATAAAGGATGAAGGCGAAACTATTATAATCTGTCGTGAAGATAATAGTATTTCAAGAAAATGATTATTCCAAAGAATTATCTGAATTACCCTTTATCCATGTAGTATATCTGCGCAATTCCGCTTTCATGCGTTCAGATTCTCCATCGGCACATTTGTCCAGCAAACGATAGAAATTATCATCATGCGACATAAAACGTGTGTGGCATAATTCATGCATAATCACATATTCTGTAAGGTGCCTGGGCAAGGCCATAAGAGAAAGACTCAGATTTATATTTCCTATTGAACTGCAACTTCCCCACCTGCCACGACTTGAGTTTATTTTAACCGACCTGTACTGAAAACCATGCTTAAGGGCGAGTTCCTTTACCAATGGCGGAAGAACCTGTCTTGCTCTGTGCTTCATGGCGCAATATATCCCATTTTTTATCAAATCATTGTCATTTTCACCTTCGGGAGCTGTAATAAAGTAACGGTCAAGTTTTCCTCGGACAGTGTAATCCTTGACATCTCCATGCTCAAGCATTACAGTTAACCAACAGGAAGAAAACACAACTCCATCCCTAAAGCAGACTTTCTGCGCAGACTGTCTGGCAGAGATTTTGGGTTTAAGTTCCTGCAAATCCGACACAAAAGTCTGTAAAGGCACGGCAAACGGTACCGTAGCAGAAACAGTACCATCACTTATTCTGAATTTTACATATTTGGCAGATTTGTATGGTTTAACCAAAATATCCCCAAGTAATTCATCATTATATATAAACCTGCATGTTATTCTATCCATGACACAAACTTAATCAATTGCAATCTATAATACAAAAAACAAGCGGTACAGTTTTTTCTCAAAAACACATACCGCATTTAATTCGTACGTTAATATCAAAATGAAGTATTTGTCAAAAACAAGCACGCTTGCTCATTAGTGCGTAATTAATATTTCTATGTCTCAAAAATAACACAAAATATTAAATTATACAAACAGAATTACATTAATTTTATCATATCTATATACATTTTGAGTTAGAATTAATCAAAATACACATTTCATACAAAACTTAGAGATTTATATCAAGAATAAACAAACAAGAACATTATAAATTATTGCTGTCCGATAAACTCGATAAAATATAAAAATATCCCTCTCGACCATTGTGTATTCAGTGGTCGAGTCT
>CALUJO010000042.1 GCA_944320965.1 uncultured Bacteroidaceae bacterium
AATAACAAAGCCCCAGCTTGTGAAAGTCGGGGCTTTGTCATACAAAAAAGAAGGTGTGCTTTTTGACACACCTTCTTATATTATTAATTATTCAGAGAATTAAAAAGTTCTATCCATTTTTCTTTTATCAAATCTGGACTGTAGATATTTTTTTTATTTATCACATTGATTCTCATTTGTTCCAGCAGATTAGAGTCTGACATGACTTTCTCGAGTGCAGAAACATAACTTTTTATTGAAAACGGTTTAATTAGAATTCCATTTGACCATGATGGTGAAATTATTTCATTTATGCCTGCAACACAATCAAAAGCTATAGGTACTACTCCATAAGTTTGTGCTTCAATTAAGCAAAGTGGCCATCCTTCAAAATTGGAAGTAAGACATAATATGGAAGCATCTTTGTAATATTGTTCGACATTAGTCCTGTATCCTTCCAGTCTGATTCTCTCAATATGATTTCTTGTTATTTTATTTGTAATTTCAGACTTTTCAGGTCCGTCTCCAACAATAATAAGCTCCCAATCCGGATATTTTTTATAAAGTTTGTTCCATATATCAATTAATCTGTCCACTCTTTTGTCTTCGTAAGACAGACGTCCTACAAACAATAATTGTTTTTTCTTATTTAAATTGGATTTATCAATTTGTATTGGTGCCTGGCTGTTATGTATTACTTTAATCTTTTTCTCATTAATATTCAATTCCAGCTTTTCTATTAGAAGATCTCTATATCCGTTGCATAGTGTAATATATGAGTCACATAAATCATATACAGTTTTATATTTATAAATTAGGGCTTTTAACTTTGTTTTTAAAACAAATAGTTTAGGACAATTGAAGAGATACCATCCTGCTCTTTTCCATAAGTTTTTATGGCTTCTTTTTTCCTTATAATAAATTTCAAACTTATATTCCCAAAAAGGAACACTATGTTGTATGAATACTATTTTTGCTGTTGTCTGTTTTTTGATTAAATCAAGAAAAGGAAGAATCTCTACAGGGATAATAAAAATGTCAATTGAATATTTATTTATTATCTCAATTATATATTCTGCTGTCTTTAGACTTTTTATATCTCCATAGTTTTCCGGTATTTTATGGGTAATTAGATCCAGGTGTTCAATTCCCATAAAACTGTTGGCAATAATATGTGTTTTATATCCTTGTTCTTTTACATAATTTGAAATATCTAAAGTTACTTTTTCTGCACCTCCGGAAAGAAATGTTGTATGAATAAATAATATGTTCTTTGCCATAATTATTTACGTTTTATAAATTTATACCATCTTACAAACAGCATCGGAGAAATATTGAACAAATAATAGTAATAGTTTTTTTTGTATGGTAACAATGGAAGTAGATTGTTTCTGATAACAGATTCGCTCATTTCTTTTTGATTTCTATATCCTCTTTTTATACTGTTTTTGAATAAGTGCATTAAGCTTCTTGCAATTCTATGTTTAAAGTAAGACTTTATTTCCGGTTCATTACAGTTTTGAGATGAAAATATATTTAATGAAGCCATGGCTTCTATCATATATAGACAATTTGATTCTTTATATGATTCCATATATGATTCTCCGTTTTGATAATACTTGTAAAATTTAATAGGGAAATATTTTATTCTTTCAGCAAAATATAAAGCTCGTGGAGTAAACTCTTCATCTTCATGTCCTATTTTTTTCATTTTCAGGTTGTGCTTTTCGATGAATTGTCTTTTATATATATATGTCCAAACCATTGGCGGAAATTGATCATTCAATAGAAAATCTTTTCCAGAACATATTTTTATAGGATTTTGTTCCATTCTGAATAATTGTGGTATCTCTGTGCTGTCTTTTGCTATATGTGTATAATCTACAAGCATCATATCAAGTTTTTCTTTTGTAATTTCGTTATATATGGTGCATAGTGTATTTTCTTCTATAGCATCGTCAGAATCCAAAAAAATTAGAAAATCTCCCTTCGCCATTGATATTCCTGTATTTCTGGCATTGCTCAAGCCTCCGTTGGGTATTGTTATATATTTTATAAAAGAATACTTTTCAGAAAGTTCAATTAATAGCTTTTCTGTATTATCTATAGAGCCGTCATTTATGACAATAGCTTCATAATCATTATAGTTAAGACTTTGATTAACCAAAGAATCTATACATCTTGAAATATATTTTTCTGCATTGTATGCAGGAATTATTATGGAGAATTTCATTTTTACCGCAACTATTAGAATAATAATGTTACAAATATATATATATTTTAGCGTGTAATAAATAATAGCAATTTAATATTTGCCTTTTGACTATGATGTTTATTGTAGCTTTGTTTTTTTTGTATTAAAAATCATATCTTTGTATAAAATAACTGTCCTTATGAAAAAAAATATATTGATTATAGTAAGTAGACTTCTGGAAGGTGGTATTGATACCGTTCTTGTTGAGTTCCTCAGGAATTTGGATAGGGAAAGATATAATATAACTCTTGCTATCGGGATTTGTATGGGAGAATTGGAAGTTTACAGAAATGATATACCCGGGGATGTAAAAGTTGTTTATTTGGTAGATGAAGACTATCTTTTGAAAATAAAAAAACAAAAGCGGACAGGTAAGGTTCACGCATTGAAGAAGATTTATGATGAACTGATACTTTCAGGTATAAGGAGATATATACAGCAAGTAAAGATTAAAGAGTTGTCGGAGTGTAACGATATAATTTTGGATTTTGATTCAACTTTCTATTCTTTTCTTAAAAAAATAACTAAACCTAAAATATGTATTTTTCATTTTAGTTTCAGAAGATACTATAAAGGTAACCATAGAAAGTTAAAAAGACTGGGCAGGAAACTTGATATATATGATAGGGTTGTTACTATCTGTGACGAGATGAATACTGAGGCTAAAAGATATTTTCCACATCTGAAAGATAAATTGTGTACTATTTATAATGCGTTTGATTTGGATACAATATATCGAAAAAGTCTGGAAGATGTAAAATCTGATTTGATAAAAGAGAATTATATTGTAGCTGTGCAAAGACTGGAAGAGTCTCAGAAGGATGCAACAACTTTAATAAATGCATATAAGTTGTTATATGATTCAAATAGAATTTCGGAAAAATTGTTTTTTCTGGGAGATGGAAGGGATAAGGAAAGACTTGTTGATTATGTTAAATCATTGGGCTTGTCGGAAAGGATATTGTTTTTAGGTAAGATAAAAAATCCATATCCTTGGATGAGAAACAGTAAACTTTTTGTATTGAGTTCAAAGTTTGAAGGTTTTGGCGTTGTTCTTATTGAGGCTATGTCTTTAGGTAAAGTTATAGTTTCAACAAATTGTCCTACAGGTCCTGAAGAAATATTGGATAGAGGAAATGCCGGCACATTGGTTCCTGTCGGAAATGCTGAAATGATGGCAGAAGCAATATACAAATCATTGAATGATAAGGAATATATTGCTTCCATCAAAGAAAATACTAAAAAGCAAGTGGAAAAATTTGAAATTAAGAGAACAATGATTAAATATTATAATTTGTTTGACTCTTTGCTATCTTAATTATTTACTTATTAATAACCTTATTGTGCGCCTTATAGCGAGATAAGGTGCATATTTCCATAGTTTCTTAGTGTTTATATTTTGTTTTAGCATTTTTAAAATGTATTTGATGTGTTCTTTATCAACATTATTTTTATAGCAGTCTTTAAGAATACTAAGGTACTTTCTTGTAAGTAAAACAGATGACTTTTCCCAAAGTCCTTGAGATTCGGCCCAATGATATTGTTCATTTATTGCTTCAAGATAGTCCAGTTTGTCTTTAATTTTGAATTTTGAATGAGAGACACTTCCTGTACTTATTATATAATGGTACATAGGTTTGCTTGAGAAAGCAATCTTATTTGCTTTTGCGAAAACTTTATATAATACTGCAACATCTTCAAAGTTCTTACCGACAGGGAAAGTTATTTCTTCAAATAATTCTGCTTTGAATAGTTTGTTGAACAGGAAATTCTTAACCAGTTTATCCTGGAAAAGAAGTTCTAATGCTTCGTCTCTTGTGCAAATTGAGTCCGGAACAGAAGGCATATCCAATATTTCCCCGTTTTTATGGTAAAAATAGGAACATTGTACGATGTCTGATTTTGTTTTTATACATGTATCATAAAGATGTTCAAACATATCTTTTTCAATCCAGTCATCGCTGTCAACAAATCCGGTATATTCTCCGCTTACTTTGCTTATTCCTGTATTGCGTGCTGCGGCTCTTCCTTTGTTTTCCTGGTTTATAAGTTTGAATCTGTTGTCAATGGAAACATATTTCTTACAGATATCCAAAGATTTATCTGTTGAACCGTCATTTACAATTATAAATTCCAGATTCTTGTAAGTTTGTAATCTTAGTGATTCCAAACAGGTTTTCAAGTATTCTTCTGTATTATATACCGGAACAATAATGCTAATCAATGGTTTGTCTGTTTCCATAAAATTTCTATATTATATCGGATAATTGTATATTTTTGTAATTTTGTAATAAGCAAAAATAAACTAAATCTATAATATATTAAAAACAAATTTATGGAAAATGGGATATCTGTTGTTATAAATACATATAATGCAGAGAGATTCTTAAGGCAAGTTCTTGATACAGCTAAAGAATTTGATGAAATTGTTATTTGTGATATGGAAAGCACAGACAATACACTTCAGATTGCAAAAGAATATAATTGTAAGATAGTTAAATTTGAAAAGGGAAATCATCATTCTGCTGAGCCTGCCAGAACTTTTGCAATACAAAGTGCATCGAATTATTGGGTGCTTGTTGTTGATGCCGATGAGCTTATCCCAGATGATTTGCGCCTTTATTTGTATGATAGGATAAAAGAGGCAAATTGTCCTGCAGGAATATATATTCCGCGAAAGAATTATTTTATGGGAAAGTTTATGCATTGTCATTATCCCGATTATTTGCTTAGATTTTTCAAAAAGGAAGGTACTGTTTGGCCTCCTTTTGTGCATACCTTCCCTATAGTACAAGGTAGACTTGAAAAAATCCCTAGAGAAAAACAAAACCTGGCATTTATACATTTGGCAAATGACGGAGTAAAGGACATATTGAAAAAGACAAATGAATATACTGAGAATGAAATAGAAAAGAAGAAAGATAAGAATTATGGAATAATGCATCTTTTCTATCGTCCATTTTTCCGTTTCTTTAAAGCTTATTTCCTGAAAGGTGGCTTTAAGGATGGTAAAGCCGGTTTTATAAAGGCAATATTGGAAGGATTATATCAGGTTGTTATGATTTCCAAGATTATAGAAAATAAAGAGAATATGAAACAGTCTGAAAAATAGGTATTCTTTTATTGTCCTGTAAAAATATAAAGACCAGCAATCATTAAGATTGTTGGTCTTATTTATTAATAGAAGGCATTATAACCGTCTCCTCAATATTTCAATTATTTTAGTGGCTGTGGTTTGTGCAGCTTTGTTTGTTCCAAGCTTTTCTGACATCTCCGAATACCCTTTAAGCATATTGTCTTTATAGTCTTTGTCGTTAAGGATATTGTTCAGCTCTGCAGTGATTTCTGCAACATTCATTTTGTCTGCAATGAGTTCACGCACAACTTCTTTTCCGGCAATCAGGTTTACAAGGGAAATGAACTTCACTTTGATGAATATTTTCTTTAGTATCATCATGAATTTTCCTGCTTTTACATGGTAGCATACAACTTGTGGCACATTGAACAGGGCGGTTTCAAGTGTGGCTGTACCTGATGTTACCAATGCTGCCGTTGAGTGTGAAAGCAGTTTATATGTCTCTCCGAATACAATTTTTACGTTTTTACCGCTGATATATTCCGAGTAGTATTCCTTGTTTATTCCCGGTGCTCCGGCAATTATCGTCTGATACCCGTCAAACTTGGATGCTGCTTCAAGCATTTTTGCAAGATTGCTTTTTATTTCCTGCTTTCTGCTTCCCGCCAGTACCGCAATTATTGGCTTGTTTTCAAGCTTATTTCTTTCAATAAACTGTGAATGTGTTTCGTTATAACTTGTTTTGAATTCGTTTATTTCCTCTACCGTAGGATTTCCGACGTATTCAATATCGTAGTTATGCTTTTTATAGAATTCAACTTCAAAAGGAAGTATGGAAAACATTTTTTCAATATACTTCTTTATGCTCTTGATTCTGTATTCTTTCCATGCCCATATCTTTGGCGAGATATAGTAGAAGACCTGGATATTTGTATTTGTAGAAACGTATTGGGCGATTTCAAGATTAAATCCAGGATAGTCAACGAGGATAAGCACATCCGGATTAAATTCCAAAATGTCAGCCTTGCACATTCTCATGTTGCTGTATATAGTGCGCAGGTTCATAAGCACGGGAATGAATCCCATGAAGGCAAGTTCCTTGTAATGCTTTACAAGCTGTCCTCCTGCCTCTTTCATTTTATCTCCTCCAAAGAATCTGAAAGAAGCCTCTTTATCGGCTTTTTTCAGTTCTTTCATGAGGTTTGCAGCATGCAGGTCGCCTGAAGCTTCTCCTGCAATCAGATAGTATTTCATTATTGTTGAATGTCAAAGTTCCAGCTTTGCATATCTTCTTTCAGCTGATATGCAGTAAGGTCTATTGTGGTCGGTGTGATTGCAACATAACCGTTGTCAAGTGCCCAATGGTCTGTATCGGTGCTTTCAGGTTCGTCGTTTCTGTACTCTCCTGTCATCCAGAAGTAATTATCGCCATTTTTCCTTGTCTGCATTTCAAATTCCTGCTGCCAGTCACCTTTAGTTTGTCTGCATACCTTGACGCCTTTGAATTCATTTACAAGCGGGAAGTTTACGTTCAGACATGTACCTTTTGGCAGACCATGTTCCAAAACCTGTTTTGTAATTGCGATTATATAAGGTTTCATGTGCATGAACTCAGCATTAAGGTTATGGTCACACAATGAAAATGCTATTGCGGGGTATCCTTTAAGGCATCCTTCTATTGCTGCTCCCATTGTTCCTGAATAGTGTGCATTGACAGATGAATTGTCACCATGATTTATTCCGCTTACAATCAAATCCGGTTTGCGGTCTGTAAATAGTTCTTCAAGGGCAAGTTTAATGCAGTCAGTCGGAGTACCTGAGCAGTTGTATCTTGTAACTCCCGGTTCCTGAAGATCTTTTGTATATTTAAGTGGAACACTTGTAGTAATTGCGCATCCGCTTCCTGAACGTGGCATAGTTGGAGCCATTACAACAACATCTGCAATGGTTTTCAGAAATCCTACAAGCTCGTTTATTCCTTTTGCTCTGTATCCGTCATCGTTTGATACAAGTATAAGAGGTCTTTTATTTTCCATATTGTGTTTTTGTTTAGTTTGTTGCAAAGTTACCTATTTTTTGTCATCTACCCTTGAGTTGTCGGTGTTTTAATAATTCTTATGTTGCAATATACCTATTAGTTGCTATTTCTCAAATGTTTTATAAAAGCTATTTGTCTGAATGAAGTAATGTTAATATCTTTGCAGACACAGAAAGTTTGGAAATGAAGGCTGAAGTTTTGAAAATAAAAGTATATCTGCTGTTTATCATCTTTGCGATGTATTGGGCTGGCTGTACTCTCTGTTTTCATAAACATATAGTTGACGGAGTTACAATAGTTCATTCACATCCATTTTCGGACAGTACTCACCACCATAAAACCGGTGATTTGAAATGGATTGACATGCTGTCACATATCAGTGTTACCGAAATAGACGGATGTGATATTGTAATAGGCAATCCTTCAGACTTTTCTGTTCCACTTGTTGTCCTTCAGACTGTCGATGCTTTCCTGTCCGATTCTGAAGGGGCAGTATCCTTACGGGCTCCTCCGGTTGTATAATAGTCAAAAACACTAATGATTTATTTTGCGGATGCAGTTTTTACGCAGTGTCTGCAGTACTGTTTATTGCTAATTACAACCATAAAATAAAATGAAGAAAATATTATTTATTATATTTTGTCTGATTACATTTTCCGTTAGTATTCAGGCTGAAAACGAAACACCCGTAAAAAA
This sequence comes from uncultured Bacteroidaceae bacterium, assembly GCA_944320965.1. Taxonomy (GTDB): domain Bacteria; phylum Bacteroidota; class Bacteroidia; order Bacteroidales; family Bacteroidaceae; genus Avibacteroides. The sequence continues at coordinate 8,044 of CALUJO010000042.1, forward strand.
AGGAACAGATGCAAATATAACAGGTCATGTTGTTGACAAGGCAACCGGTGAACATATGCCTTATATATCAGTAGTTATCAAAGGAACAACAATTGGTACTACTACAGATGCGACAGGACATTATTTCCTGTCAAATCTGCCTGTAGGAAAATTTGTTCTTGAAGTAAGCTCAATAGGATATAAGACTGAGAAACGTGATATAAATATAGAAAAGGGTAAAACACTTGAAATTAATTTTGAATTGTCCGAAGACCTCGTGGCTTTGGACGGTGTGGTAGTTTCGGCAAACCGAAGCGAGACAACCCGAAGGCTTGCACCTACGTTGGTAAATGTCCTTGATGCAAAACTTTTCAATACGACCAATGCCTGCACGCTTGCCGACGGTTTGAATTATCAGCCGGGAGTGAGAGTTGAAACGAATTGCCAGAACTGCGGTTTCCAACAGGTACGTATAAATGGTCTTGACGGGCCTTACACTCAGATATTGATTGACTCACGCCCTGTGTTCAGTGCCCTTGCCGGCGTTTACGGAATAGAACAGATTCCTGCAAGCATGATAGAGAGGGTTGAGGTTATGCGTGGAGGCGGTTCCGCTCTTTTTGGAGCGTCTGCAGTTGCCGGAACGATAAATATTATCACTAAGGAGCCTTTGCGCAATACAGGAACTTTTTCGCATTCTTTGATGTCTATAGGCGGGACAGGAGCACTTGACAACAATACTTCGGCAAATGCATCACTTGTTACCGACGACAACAAGGCGGGGCTTTATGTATTTGCCCAGAACAGGCACCGTGATTCTTACGACCACGATGGTGACGGATTCTCGGAAATACCTACAATCAAGTCACAGACTTTAGGTTTCCGTTCATACATCAAGACAAGCCTTTATACCAAACTGACTGCCGAATACCATCATATTCAGGAATATCGCCGCGGAGGTGACAGCATAAGCAAGCCAGCTCATCATGTATGGATTGCCGAAGAGATTAAACATTCGATTGATTGTGCAGGACTGAAGTTTGATTATTTTTCGCCCGATTCGCATCATCGTCTGGGACTTTACACTTCCATGCAGAATATAAGACGAAATACGTTTTATGGAGGCGGAAAGACTGACGATGGATATGGAACTACTAAAGGACTGACCTATATGGCCGGCACACAGTATATATACAGTTTTGACAACCTTTTCTTTATGCCGTCGGATCTGACAGCAGGTGCTGAATATACATACGACCGTTTGAATGATGTAATGGAGGGTTATGGCCGTTCAATTACTCAGGCTATCCATGTTGGAAGTGCCTTTCTGCAGAATGAGTGGAAAAATGATAAGTGGGGAATTCTTTTGGGGGTACGTATGGACAAACACAGCCTTCTGAAGAAACCTGTGTTCAGTCCAAGAGCAAACCTTCGTTTCAATCCGACTCCAAACATTAATCTTCGTGCAAGTTATTCATCAGGTTTCCGCGCCCCACAGATATTTGATGAGGATTTGCATATCGAGAATGTTGTAAGCGGCGTAAAGATGATACAGAATTCTCCGGATTTGAAGGAGGAACGTTCACACAGTATTTCTTTATCGGCAGATACTTATAAGAGGATAGGTGACTTTCAGTTGAATTTTCTTGTAGAAGGATTCTTCAACAGGCTGAAAGATGTATTTTCACTGGATGGTGGTGTGCAGAAAGACGGAATGTTCATTTATACAAGAACAAATGAGAAAGCTGCAACCGTTGCAGGTGTCCTTGTTGAGGCAAAGCTTGCCTACAGGTCTCTTGCACAGCTTCAGGCAGGATTTACCTATCAGAAAGCTAAGTTTGATAATGCTGTTGAATGGTTTGACGGCGTTACTCCAGAGAAAAGAATGTTCCGTACTCCTGATATGTATGGTTACATGACGGCAACAGTGTCCCCGTTGAGAGGTTTTGATATCTCGCTTTCTGGAGTTTATACAGGCAATATGCTTGTCCAGCATGTACTGAGTGAGACAGAAGCCGTGGCAGTTGAAACTCCGCAGTTCTTTGATATGGGATTGAAGCTGGCTTATGACTTTGATTTTTACAAGTCAATGTGTTTACAGCTGAATGCCGGTGTACAGAATATATTCAATGCGTTCCAAAAGGACTTTGACAAGGGTAAAGACCGTGATTCGGGATATATGTACGGTCCGTCATTGCCTCGCAGTTTCTTTGCAGGAATTAAGTTGAGTTTCTAAATAGCAAAGCGGGATGACATTCACAGTATGTCATCCCGCTTTGTTTAATCATGTATTTTAGAACTTGTATGTTGCTCCAATTTTCACGAATGAAAGTCCGTATCCTATTTCTCCCATTATAGCCCAATGGTTGTTGAAATAGTATCTTGTACCGATTTGTGCTCCCAAATGAAGGTGGTTGCTGTTCCAGAAGTCGCCGCCAAGAGAAAGTCCTACATAGGAATCAAGATTGTCAACGAATTCATAGTGGAAGTTTGACTGTGCTCCAAGAGCGAAACGATCATAAAAGTCAGTACCTAAAAGTGCACCTACACCGATACCACCTTTACCGTTACAAATTCCGTCAAGAACATTGATTTCCCATTTTGCGTCAATAGCAACATTATATCCGAATCCGACACCTATGCTTAGAATATTATCTTTTTTGCTGAAAGTGTTTTGCGCATTAGCCATTATAGCCATGAATGCTACAATTAATAATAAAGTAAATTTTCTCATAACTCAATTTTTAGTTTGTTGATTATTATTTATTCGTTAAACAAATATACGTACTTTAAACCAAGCTGTTATTTAACAAAATCATAAAATAGTATAAAATCATAAAAATACATTTTTGTAAATGTTTTGATTCCTTCAAAAACAATCATGGGATGATGTTTTATTATATAACGGCATTATATAATAATTGTTCACTTAGAAGTAATAAAATTATTTGCTTTATGAATGGGGTTGGAATGGCAAAACAAGATTCGAACACAGAATACACAATGACCAAGTTGTATATTCTTATATTTTATCTAGCATCAATAATATACGTTATTCAGTTAAAAGATTAACGTATTGGTAAAATACGCTGCCAAAACTTATTTTACAATTGATTTTATGCGTTTTTATTGATTATTGTTTTACTTTTGTAAAAATATTAGGATAGTAGTATGATACCTAAAGCTAATCAAGATGATATCATATTTTGTGAAATGTTTCGCAACGGCAATGAAAAAGCTTTCAAGCATTTGTTTGATAAGTATTATGTTCCGTTGTGTCGATATATGTTCCTGTTTGTAAAGAATGAACAGGATGTGGAGGAGATGGCTCTTGATATTTTTGAATATATTTGGGAGAATAGAGAAAATTTTGACATAAAGACTAATTTTAAGTCATATATATTTCAGGCAGGAAGAAATAGATGTTTGAACTTTATAAGAGACAGGAAGGAACTCTTTGATATTAATGAAGAAGTAATGAGTCTGGCGTCTGATGATAATGACAGGATAGAAGTTATTGAGTTGAATAATCTTATAGAAGAAGCTATTTGTCAATTACCAGATAAATGTGGAGATGTTTTTGTTAAAAGCAGATTTTCTAATAAAACGAATAAGGAAATTGCTGAAAGCATGAATATTTCTATAAAGACAGTTGAAGCACAAATAACAAAGGCTTTAAAAACTATAAGAAAATATATAGGTGAAGTATATATTATATTTTTTTATTTTTTGACTTATATGAAGTAAGGGTGACTATTGTTTTTTGTGTCTTAATATAAAATACATATATTTTATGATTAATAAAAGAATACCTTGGGGATTGATTCATAGCAGTTTGAAAGATGAAATGAATGATGACCAGAAGAAAGAGTTTGCTTTATGGATTGAAAATTCCCACAATAAAGAGACTTATGAGGATCTTAGTGACGTTTGGAACTCAGTCCAGTCAATGTCTCGTGTATGTACGCCAGATAAAGAAGCTGGATGGAAAAAATGGAAGAAAGACTTGGCTTTTCTTCGTCTGAAGAAATTTCTGTTATAAAAAAGAAAATAATATCAGAAGAATCAATTGGAAAATATTTTCGGTTGCAGCATCTTTGCTTCTTCTGATATCAATTTCTACTACAGCTTTCCTTGCAAACAAAGTATATTTCTCAGATTTGAAATATCACTCATATTCCACAATAAATGGAAAATCAAAGATTTTGTTGCCGGACGGAACTGAAGTTTGGATGAACAAGAATACAACATTGACTTATTCGGATGAGTTTGGAGAAAAGGAGAGGCGGGTTGTCCTTGATGGAGAGGCTTATTTCATGGCTACATATAATCGTCAATCTCCTTTTATTGTAAGTGCGGGTGATGTTAATGTACAGGTATATGGAACAGAGTTTAATGCAATAGGTTTTGAGAAGGATGATTTTGTAAAAGTAAGTCTTGAAGACGGTTCTGTTGCGTTGACCTCAAAAACAAATAAAGATCCTTTATATATGTTCCCTGGTGAAACCTACTGCTATCAAAAATCAGGGAAGAGTTTTGTGAAGGATGAGATAAATATTGATTATTTGGTATCGTGGGCAAAAGAAGATTTGACATTTATTAGAAGTTCGTTATATGATATTTCCAGAATTCTCTCAAATTGGTATGATGTTGATATTATAATTTCAGATGAATTGTCAAATGCTGGATATGCATATACTTTTAAGGTAGAAGATGAATCTCTGAAAGAAATTTTGCAGATGCTTTCTATTACAAATCCTATCGGGTATAAGTTTGTTTCAAAGGATAAGGTTTTGATTTTTCCAAAGCAATAGGAAAAATATGAAATATGTTTATGAATCCGGATGTGTCTTATGTCCGGATTTTTTATATCTAAAACATATATAAAAATATATTTTAAAATAGATCGCCATATATTTATAATTTTTGTACCCAAAATGAAAATTATTTGAATTCTGAATAAGGGTAGTTTTGTTTTTATGTGTCTATAAATTGTAAGTTGATTAAAATGGTTTAATGAAAATCAATATTTAATTATTTAAAAATATATTATGGAATATCTAAGACGGAAATTTACAAATTTGGGGCTTTACAAGCTTATTATGACTTTCTGCCTGATTTTTATTGCAGGGGTCAATTCTGTTTATGCAGAAGAAGCTGAGCCAAAAGTAACTATTACTTTGTCTGACGTGACACTGCGAGAAGCATTTACTCAGATTGAAGAAGTGATTGATTTCAGATTCTTCTATGACGAGAATAGTTTTGATGTGAATAAAAAGGTTTCAATTAAAGCAAATGAATGGCCATTGAAAAAGGTCATTACAACTTTGTTGAAAGGAACCGGAATGACATTCAAAATTAATGAAAGACAGATTGTCCTTTTGCATGAAGAAAAAGAGGAAGTCGTAAAAAGAACTGTTACAGGTATTATTACTGACATAAATGGCGAACCGTTGATTGGTGCAAGTGTTGTAGTGGAAGGTACATCAAATGGAACGATTACAGATTTTGACGGAAACTTTTCAATAATGGCGCCAGAAGGTTCAAATCTGGTTTTCTCATATGTGGGATATCGTGACTATATTGCTTCTGTAAAAGGGGATAAGGCAATGAATATTTCACTTGAAGAAGATAGTCAGGTGTTGAGCGATGTTGTTGTAACCGCTTTAGGTATAAAAAGAGAAAAGAAAATGCTTGGATATTCCGTTCAGGATCTTAAAAGCGATGAAATAAATACTACTGGAGATGCTTCAATCACAAGTGCATTGCAAGGTAAGGTTGCAGGTTTGCAGATGAATACTTCGAGTACAGGTCTTGGTGGTTCAACAAAGATAACTATTCGTGGTAATTCTTCATTTACTGATGATAATCAGCCTTTGTGGATTGTTGACGGAGTTCCTTTTACAGATAATCAGTCTTCTGATGCTTCTGCATACGGAGGATATGACCGTGGAGGAACATCATTTGATATAAATCCTGATGATATTGAGTCTATTTCTGTATTAAAAGGTCCTAATGCAGCAGCTCTTTATGGTTCTCGTGCTGGTAATGGTGTAATTCTTATAACAACAAAGAAAGGTTCAAAAAAAGATGGTTTTGGAGTAAATTATAATGGTACATTCACATGGAGCATTGTTGGCGAAACTCTTGAGATGCAGAAAAAGTATGGACAGGGTAATCAGGGAAAGCTTGTATGGAAGGCTTCTGATGAGTATCCGGAAGTTCCTATGCCGGAAGCAGGAGATCCGGATTTTGATCAGAAAATGGAAGATTACAATAATTATGTAGCAAATAGAACATTGTCAAGTCATTTGTCTTTTGGTCCTGAATATGACGGTTCAATGGTTCGCGGATGGAATGGACAGATGACACCTTATTCTTATCAGGGTGATAAATTAAAAGATTATTTTGATAATGGTTTTGCTCAATTCCACAGCGTTGCTATAGGTACAGGTAATGAAAACTCTCATTTCAGAGCTTCTTTTGGTTTCAACGGAAATGATGGGTTGTTTAAGGATGAAAGTCTTGATAAGCTTACAGCAGATATCAATGCTGGTTCAAAGATAAATAAATATCTTTCACTTGACGCAAAAACGTCTTTGTCGCATATGGAAGCGGTAAATAGACCTTTGACCGGTCTTAACGGTGAAATAGCCCAACTTCTTTTAATACCAGGAAATGTAAGTCTTGATGGACTAAAAAATTATCAGACTGCTGATCGTCTTCACGGAAACTGGTTTGGACCGGATATGCAGTATTCAAATCCCTATTATGTTCGCCGTCGTTATCAGAATTCTGATGAGCGTTGGAGGGTATTTGGTTATTTTGGTGCAAAAATAAATGTTTTTGATTGGTTGAACTTCTCAGCAAAATATGCATATGATTATTACAGAACTCGTATTAAGACAACAGATCTTGGACTTGCTTACAATGCAATAGGTGAAGATTGGGCTTCTAAGATTACTGATGATAGTATGAATAGGGAAGAAGAAAATTATTTTGAGCATAATATAGAATTTATGTTCAATGGTGATAAACACTTTAATGATAATTTCCGCTTAGGATATACATTGGGTAGTAACATTATGTACCAGCAGTTTGAAACTTTTGGTGCAGGTGTCAGAAATATGATTTCAAAAGAAGACTGGATCTTCAATACAGGTGAATATCTTGTAAGTGCGAATGAAGGCGGACATAAACGTGCTATGTATTCAGTTTTTGCTTCCGTTCAGCTGGCATGGAAAGAATATCTTGCTCTAGACCTTACAGCAAGAAATGACTGGTCATCTACTCTTCCAGTTAAGAATAATTCATTCTTTTATCCTTCAGCCAATTTGAGTTTTGTTATTTCTGATTTTGTAAATTCACTTAATACAAAAATGCCTTTATGGATTACATTTACAAAATTGCGTTTGTCTGCAGCGCAGGTAGGAAAAGACCCTGCTCCATATAAGTTGTATAATGTTCGTCAATATAAGTTTGAAAACGGTACAAGACTTCCTATTGCAAATACAATAAAAAATAACAGTAACCTTAAACCTGAAATCAAGTCTTCATACGAAGCTGGTCTTGATATGAAGTTCTTCCAAAATAAACTTGGTTTTGACTTTACATATTATTACAGTACAACAAAGAATCAGGCAATGCTTGTAAAGGCGTCTGCTCCTTGGACGGAACAATGGATTAATGCTGGTGAAATATTGAATCATGGCTTTGAAATGATGATTTATTCTACTCCATACGAAAACAAGGATTTTAGATTTGACTTAGACCTTAACCTTGCAAAAAACATATCAAAGGTTAAGAGCTTGGCTGATGGAGTTGATCATATTTATTTCAATGGTGACCCAAACATGCCAATTCAGGTTGGTGCTGTTGCTGGTGGAAGTCTTGGGGATATATATGCGAAAACACTTATTAAACGTGATTCACAAGGTAATGTTATTGTTGGTAGTGACGGTTTGCCACAGAATGAAACCGGTAACGGTAATCTTGAACAGTATCTGCTTGACCATCCTATAGGTAACATAAATCCTGATTTGTTAATGTCTGTAACACCATCTTTCAATTATAAAGGTATTTCCGTATCTGCAATGTTTGACTTCAAATTTGGCGGTGATGTGGTTTGTATGTCAGAAGGTATGGCGACCTCAGTCGGACTAGCAAAACGTACAGAAGATCGTGGTGAGTTTAAGGAAGTCAATGGTGTGGAAGACTTTTATATGATAGTTGACGGTGTAAAGGAAGACGGTACTCTAAACGATATTCCTGTAAGTGCCCAGAAATACTATTCTACTATTGGTCTTTATAAAGAAAAGGGATATGCAGAGGAATTTATATATGATGCATCATATATAAAACTTAAGGAGTTGTCAGTGGGTTATTCTTTTCCGAGATCAATATTGAAGAAGACTCCGTTCTCTTCACTTAAACTTTCGTTTGTAGGACGTAATTTGTGTTACTTGCATAAAAATACTCCGGGAAACCCGGATGGTGGTTATGATACATCAATGTTTTCTCAGGCTCTTGATTATTTGTCTGTTCCTTATACAAGAACATTTGGCTTTTCAATTAATGTAGGATTTTAATTAGAAATGAATATGAATAAGATATATTTAAAAAAAATAGCCGGAATATTATCTATTGCTCTGGCTGTTATGACAATTGTGTCATGTGTAGATTTAGCAGAGTTGAATGAAGATCCGTATAGTATTCCAGATAAGGAAACGGAAGAAATTGAAACTGGAGATGATGGTACCAAGTATAATGATATAAATTTGAATTTTGCTGTTTCAAAAGAAGACTCTGCTAAATATGCAATTGCACTTGCCGGAGCTCCGGAAACATTTCGTAGTTTACTTTATGAATCTTATTATGCGCAATATCAGATTACAACCAATCTTAGCCATGATATTTATGGAGGTTATGTTGCTAATAATCAGCCAAGTCATGCAGGTAAAACTCCTGATTATGCATATGGCGACGGTTGGTCTGGTCAAAGATGGAATGAGTTTTATGCAAAGCGTTCTACAGAGTATCGTGACCTTTTAAGGGCATTCAAGTTTAATGATACACCTGAGAAATATAAGAATATGTTTTACATAACACGTATATATTATGTGTTTGCTGCTCTTGCAAATACAGATACATACGGTGACATGCCATTTCTTGTATATGCTTCAGGACGTTTGCCCGAAACAAATAATGTAAAATATGAAAGTCAGGATTCTGTATATGATGCAATGTTCCGTATGTTGGAGCAGGCTGTTGATTCAATCCAGCCTAATGATGATGATCAGTATAAGATAACGCAGGATGACATATGCTATTTTGGAGATGTAAATAAATGGCTTCGTTTTGCAAATACATTACGTCTTCGTATGGCTTTGCGTATTTCAAATGTTGATCCTGAACGTGCGAAATTTGAAGGTGAGGCGGCATTGAACAATCAGTATGGCTTGATGACAAGTAATTCTGATAATATGCAAACAGTTCCCAAATACGCTCCTATAGAAATGGGAGGTATGGATACAGGAGGTGATGAAAATGCATTAGCAATGTGCAGTGTTTGTTATGGAGGTGAAAGTGTAATGTCAAAAGACTTAGAGAATTTTTATAGAAACTTAAGTAATGGTGGTAAAACCTATAGAATAAAGCAGGGTAGAAATGATTATATTGAAAAACAGATTGACCCTCGTTGTTTAGTTTGTTGGTTCCGTAGTGGTATGACATCAAAGACCATATCTGAAGGTGAAGACAGTGAACGTGAAGATTATATTGGATGTCCGAGAGGAGCTCAGGTCCCTGATATTGATATGAGTACAATTCCTTATTGTATTGTTAAGGCTAAACCTAAAAGTAAAGGAAAAGATTTAGACCCATTGTATTGGTTTAATTTTTCTCGTCCTACTGTTTGGCTTGGTTATGCAGAATCTTTGTTCCTTAAAGCTGAAGCTGCTTTGAGAGGCTGGAAAGGTACTGACCTTGTAAAGAATGAAGAAGAATATATGCTTGACGGTATAAAGGCATCTATGGATTATTATCAGATTGATGCAGCAGATGCTGATAAGTATATTGAAGGACTAAGCTGGGGCAAGGATGCAGATGGCGATGAATTGCCTAATCCGTTTGAAGGAGATGATAAGGAACTGAAATTAAAATGGATTATCACGCACAAATGGATGGCTGTATTCCCTAATGGTAATGAGGCATGGGCAGAATTCCGTAGAACCGATTATCCGGAACTTATGAATCAGCTTACAAATCGTTCTGGTGGTGATGTTCCTGAAGGAAAGAATATAAAACGTATTCTTTATCCTAATAGTGAACGTGACAATAAATATTTCCAGGAGAATTCGGATCTTCAGACAAAGAATACTCAGGGAACCCGTTTGTGGTGGGATGTTGCCGATACAAATGATGATAGTGGTAACAGAGTGACACCTAATAATTTCCGTTGAAAATAAATTGAATAATAAAGTAAAATGTTTCATAAAAAATTTTCCCTTGTGGACGTTTGGATGTGAATTAGGGCGTTTACTTCTATTGTTAATTTTTAAATAAATACAAATTTATTCCCCTTTAGGCAGCAGAGTTGTCTGCTGCTTTTTTATTATATTTCTGTATATTAATATAAAAAATAGCTTATCTTGTCTTTAATTCTTTTCCCTAATGTTATTTGTTTTTGTTTTGTTTGTCTTTTACTGTAAAAATATAGTAGAGGAAAACTTTTTTATAAAAATACATATTCCGGAGCATACCCGTTCACATTCCGGTAGCCTATAAAGCATAAAAATAGCCTTTAAAAGCACAATTTT
>CALUJO010000043.1 GCA_944320965.1 uncultured Bacteroidaceae bacterium
TGAGCGGAAAACGAGACTCGAACTCGCGACCCTAACCTTGGCAAGGTTATGCTCTACCAACTGAGCTATTTCCGCATTCATTTTTTGAAAGCGATGCAAAGGTAGTAATTATTTCTTAGACTCCAAACAATTTCTTAATTTTTTATGAAACTTTTTTTTGAAGTCTTCCGGTTTGGCACCATGAAATAGGTTTGTAATATATAAGGCATAAACAACTATGCAAGTCCAAACAATGATTAATTATTTTATTATTCTTTTTGGTAAGCATACCGAGTAATCATATATTTGCAAATCATTTAAAAATTTATATATGGCACAAAATCAACATTACACAGGCTTGACTGACCAGCAGGTTGAGTTAAGCAGAAAACAATATGGAAGAAACATCCTTCCACCGGCAAAGAAAACACCTTTATGGAAACAGTTTCTTGAAAAATTTACCGACCCTATAATCAGAATACTGCTCATTGCGTTGCTGTTCTCAATAGGCATTTCATGCTACCACTTCTGGGGACAGGGCGAAGATATCAGCGTTTTCTTTGAACCTCTTGGAATTCTGTCGGCAATAATACTTGCAACTGGAATTTCATTCATATTTGAAGTCAAGGCAAACAAGGCATTCAATATACTTAACCAGGTTAATGACAACGAACCTGTAGAAGTAATTAGAAACAGCCAGATATGCGAAATACCAAAAAAGGATGTGGTTGTTGGCGATATTGTAATACTGAATACAGGAAATGAAATTCCTGCCGACGGCGAACTTCTTGAAGCAACAGCACTGCAGGTCAACGAATCAACACTGACCGGAGAGCCTGTTATCAAGAAATCGACCAACCCCGAGCACTTTGACAAGGAAGCTACCTACCCTACCAATTATGTATTGAGAGGAACGACCGTTGTTGAAGGACACGCAGTATTCAAAGTACAGAAAGTAGGCGCAGCAACAGAAAACGGAAAAGTATTCCAGGCTGCACAGATTGACAACTCAGTAAAGACCCCTCTGAACGAACAGCTTGACAGACTGAGCAAGATAATAACAAAAGTAAGTTATACGCTTGCATCACTTATAATAATAGGAAGAATGTTCAGCTATTTCCATGGTCTTGAAACATTCAGCTGGTTTGACTTCAGCAACTATCTGCTGAATACGGTAATGATAGCCGTTACACTGATAGTGGTTTCAATCCCCGAAGGTCTGCCTATGAGCGTTACCCTGAGTCTTGCAATGAGTATGAGAAGAATGTTGAAGGCAAACAACCTTGTGCGCAAAATGCATGCATGCGAAACAATGGGAGCAACAACAGTAATCTGTACAGACAAGACAGGAACACTGACACAGAACCAGATGCAGATTTACCAGACAAACTTCATCGGGCTGCAGAACCAGACATTAAAAGATGACGAACTGAGCATAATCATCACCGAGAGCATTGCCGTTAACTCAACAGCTAACCTTGACTTCAGCAATAATGAAAAGACAAGAGTTTTGGGTAATCCTACCGAAGGCGCATTGCTGCTATGGCTGAACAAAGCCAATATAAACTATCTGAATATAAGGGACAATTCGGAAATTATTGACCGCCTGATATTCTCAACCGAGAGAAAATACATGGCAACAGTAGTATATTCGCCTGCACTTAAAAAGAAAGTTCTATACGTCAAAGGAGCACCTGAAATTGTGATGCAGCTGTGCGACAGCATAAAGGATAACGTTGACAGACAAAGCATCGAGAAACAGCTGTTCTCTTACCAGCAGCAGGCTATGCGAACACTGGGATTTGCCTATAAGATACTTGACAACAACGAAAACGTATTTGAAAACAATGCGGTCAAAGCCAACGGACTTACATTTATCGGTACTGTGGCTATCTCCGACCCTATAAGACTTGATGTTCCTGCCGCAGTTAAAGAATGTACTGATGCCGGCATTAACATAAAGATTGTTACTGGTGATACACCTGCAACCGCACGCGAAATAGGAAGACAGATAGGACTGTGGAAAGAAGGTGACGGCGAAAGAAACGAAATAACCGGACCTGAATTTGAGAAACTGTCGGATGAAGAACTTCTGGACCGCGTAAGAGACCTGAAGATAATATCAAGGGCACGCCCTATGGACAAGGCAAGACTTGTAAAGGCACTCCAGACACTTAATGAAGTTGTTGCCGTTACAGGCGACGGAACAAACGACGCGCCGGCACTGAAGAGCGCACATGTAGGTCTGTCAATGGGTGACGGTACTTCTGTTGCCAAGGAAGCAAGTGATATAACCATTATAGATAACTCGTTCGGAAGCATAAGCAAGGCTGTAATGTGGGGAAGATCTCTTTATCAGAACATACAGAGGTTTATCCTGTTCCAGATGACAATCAATGTTGTGGCATGCCTTATAGTTCTTATAGGTTCGTTCACAGGAACAGAATCGCCTATTACGGTAACACAGATGCTTTGGGTTAATCTGATTATGGATACATTTGCGGCAATGGCACTCGCATCACTTCCGCCTTCAAGCAGCGTGATGAAGGACAAACCAAGAAAAAGAACCGACTTCATAATAAGCAAGGCCATGTGGTGGCAAATATTGGGAGTTGGATTTCTGTTTGTTCTGGCTTTGCTTGTCATGCTACAATATTTCAAACACAGCGATGTTACATCACTTTATGACTTTGACTTCGAGCAGTTCAAGGCAGCCATTACAAACTTTACTTATGTAAGTGAGGGACTTTCAAAATATGAAATAAGCCTGTTCTTTACAATATTTGTCATAATGCAGTTCTGGAACATGTTCAATGCAAAGGCATTCAAGACAACAAGGTCGGCTCTTCACTTCTCAGGATGCAAGGGATTCATATTTATTTCGGCCGTAATACTTGTCGGACAGATTTTCATTGTTACCTTTGGAGGTGAAATGTTCAGTGTGGTTCCGCTGAAAACCGCAGACTGGATAATAATAACAGCATCAACAGCCATAATACTTGTTATAGGCGAAGTTGTAAGACTTGTCAAAAAACTTATAAAACTGATGAAATGAAAAACATTGTTGTACTGACAGGAGCCGGCATTAGTGCCGAAAGCGGAATAAGTACATTCCGCGACTCAAACGGATTATGGGAAAACTACAATGTTGAGGAAGTTGCAACTCCCGAAGGCTTTTACCGCAATCCAAAGCTCGTTACCGAATTCTACAACATGAGAAGGAAACAGCTTCTTACAGTAGAACCAAACGAAGCTCATCGTCTGGTTGCCGAACTTGAAAAGGATTATAACGTAACTGTTGTAACACAGAACGTTGACAACCTGCATGAAAGAGGCGGCAGCACAAACATCATACACCTTCATGGAGAACTTACAAAGGTATGTTCAAGCCGTGACCCGTATAATCCGGAATTCATAAAGGAACTTACTCCTGACGAATATGACGTTGACTGGCAGAGCAAGGCCGGTGACGGCTCAAGAATCCGTCCGTTTATTGTATGGTTCGGCGAAGCTGTTCCAAAGATTGAAGAAGCCATAGAAGTTGTAGAAAAAGCGGATATCATGATAATAATAGGAACATCACTTCAGGTTTATCCCGCTGCAGGACTTGTAAATTATATGAGAAAGAACAAGCCCATATATATAATAGACCCTAAAGATGTACCTACAGGCAACAATCCTAACATAACATTCATAAAGGATGTTGCCTGCAAAGGAATGAAACGTGTAATGGAATTGCTGGAGAAATAAAAAGACTAAATGGCATTAACATTACAGAAATAAATGTTACACATAAAAACAACAAAGGTGCGCCAATCATTAATAATTGGCGCACATTTGTTTATTATAGAACTTTTAATTACTGAATACCGCGTTCTCTCAGTTTAAGCTGCCACTTCCATGCAGAAAGCAATGTGTCTTCAACCGGAGTATCAGCCTTCCATCCCAATACTTTGTTTGCACGTTCAGGATTAGCCCAAACCTTTTCGATATCACCCTCACGACGACCTACAATCTTGTAGTTAAGTTTTACGCCTGTAGCCTTTTCAAACATAGTAACAAGTTCAAGTACTGAAAGACCACGTCCTGTACCGATGTTGAATACTTCAACCTGTTCGTCCTGTTTCTTTTCAAGGATACGGTCAATTGCAATTACATGAGCCTTGGCCAAATCAACTACATTTATATAGTCACGGATACATGAACCGTCAGGAGTATTGTAATCGTTACCGAATACGCTCAACTGTTCGCGCAATCCTATTGCAGTCTGTGTGATGTAAGGAACAAGGTTCTGTGGCACACCGTTAGGAAGTTCACCAAGCAATGCAGATGGATGAGCGCCTATAGGATTGAAGTATCTTAGCAGGATTGCTGAGAATACTGGATTTGCCTTTACAGCGTCACGAATGATTTCTTCATTGATTTGCTTTGTATTTCCGTAAGGAGATGTAGCAGGCTTTATAGGAGCATTCTCTGTTACCGGCAATTCATCAGGTTCACCGTAAACGGTGCATGATGAAGAGAACACAATACCCTTAACACCAAACTCTGGCATAAGTTCAAGAAGATTGATAAGTGACACGATATTGTTTCTATAATAAAGCAATGGTTTCTGAACTGATTCACCAACAGCCTTGCTTGCAGCAAAATGTATGATTGCCTCTATGTTTCCATGCTTTTCAAATACCTTGCGCATAGCTTCCTTGTCAACGCAATCAACTTCTTCAAAAGCCGGTTTTACGCCTGACACTTCTGCAATATTATCAACCACATCAGCACGTGAATTGCTAAGATTATCTACAATAACTACTTCATAACCGCTATTCTGCAGTTCAACAACGGTGTGAGAACCTATATATCCGGTTCCACCTGTAACTAAAATTTTTTTCATATGACTAATCAATAAGTAAACTCATTTTCTGTGGATTGTAAAAATGGTTGAGTGGTCCGTTGCCATCGGCGACAGAAACATCACAACTTGCCTTTATTGCGCCTGCGACATAACGTTTTGCCTTGTCAACTGCCACGTATATATCATTTCCGAACGAAAGATATGTCGCTATAGCCGAAGAAAGGGTACATCCCGTACCGTGAAGGTTAACCGTTTCAACAAACTCGCCTTCAAACATTACAGGCTGCCCGCCCTTGCAGAACAATATATCAGCAGAATTATTTCCCTTGAAATGTCCTCCCTTGACAAGAACATACTTGCAGTCGAACATCTCGGTACACTTCATTCCTGCATTTTTCATATCTTCGGCAGTCTCTACCTTACAGCCTGTAAGAAACTCAAGTTCGGGGATATTCGGGGTTATTACTGTTGACAAAGGGAAAAGTCTGTTCTTCAATATTTCAATAGCATCATCATTAATAAGCTTGCTGCCGCTGGTAGCAATCATTACGGGATCTGTAACAATTTTGCACTGCCCCGCATTCTCTTCAAGGAAGTCGCAAACGGCAGATGCTGTCTCAGCACTATTAAGCATTCCAATCTTGACTGCATTAGGGCTGAAATCCTGCCAAATCATTGCCAATTGGTCTTTTATAAAGTAGCCTGGTACTGGAAGGATACTCTTTACTCCCCTTGTATTCTGGGCAGTAAGAGCAGTTATCGCACTGACGGCAAACGCCCCTATGGCAGATATTGTCTTTATATCCGCCTGGACTCCTGCCCCGCCCCCACTGTCGGAACCGGCAATCGTCAAGACATAGTTATATCTCTTCATCACATAATTTTATTTGATTACAAAGATAATGTAAATAAAGGTATAACAAACAGACAAATACAATATTTATTGAAATAATAATACCACGGACTGAAACATTTTCATCTTTATGTCAAAAAATAAATATCATAATAACCGATATTCTGTTTACAAAACTTATTTTTGTATTACAGAGATTTTATTTATAAACAGTTAAAACAAATTCCCATGACTCCTTTAAAGCCCAACATCCCGCCCGTCATTGACAAGCTGCCCGACTTTATAAAGCACGAAATGATATACCGCCGGATTCACAGACAACTTATGACAAAATGGTTCAGATGTTTTGTCATGTTCTTCATCTTCGGCTCCATATTCTCAATAGTATGCTCTTCATATGAAGAATCAAAACCATACAGGAACTACCTGTTCCTTTTCAATTATTTTGCCTCATTTGTATTTACAATAGAATACATACTGCGTTTTCTGTCGGCTCCACTGCAATATCCAAATTCAAAATCATGGGTAGCAAGAATACGTTACCTTGTTTCATTTTACGGACTAATTGATTTGGTTGCCGTCATACCATTCGTCGTAATTTATCTTTATAAGGAAAGTCCTCATGTCCATATAATTGTCCTTGCCTATATTCTGATTATTTTCAAGCTTATCAGGTACTCACGCTCCTTCCAGATGATAGGATATGTACTGAAAGAAGTAAAAGGTGAGCTTATAACAGCATATACAGCGTGCGGAATACTTATGGGATTTGCGGGAATACTTATTTATTACATAGAAAAGGACGCACAGCCTGATGCATTCAGAAATATTGGCGACGGATTCTGGTGGGCAATTGTAAGTTTTACAACCGTAGGTTATGGAGATTTGTATCCGGTTACAAACCTTGGAAGACTGCTTGGAAGCATTATAAGTCTTATTGGAATTGCCATGATTGCAATACCTACCGGTATCATAAGCTCGGCATTCATGAGCGCAATAATAAGCAAAAGACAAAATGCGGAAAAGGAAAAATCTTCTTCCGATGAAGACAAAAAGGAAGAAAAATAAAAATATTCCATTTAAAAAGAAATGCTATAAAGAAACAAGGGCTTTACCGCAATGGCAAAGCCCTTTGTTATTTTCGTCTGATAATTATTACATCTTCAAATTATCAAATCATTATTAAGCCTGAGGAATCAAACCTGAAATCAGGATCAATACAAGCAATGAAAGGATAGCATAAAGTTCAGGGAACACAGCCAACACCATTGTTGTACCGAATACGTTGTGTCCGTTACCGATTGCAGCAATACCGTTTGCACAAACCTGAGCCTGACGGATAGCTGAATAGAATGCTACGAAACCAAGTGCTGCACCTGCGCCAAGAATAGAAGCTGCAGTAAACATGCTCATTGCTTCGCCCTGAGCAAGGAAACCGCTCAAAAGGAAGTAACCAACGAAACCGTAAAGTCCCTGAGATGATGGAAGAGCTGAAAGAGCGATATAAGAACCTGAAGCCTTAGGGTTCTTCTTCAAAGCTCCTACTGCTGCGTTACCACAGATTGTTACTCCATAAGCACTTCCGATACCTGAAAGTCCTACCATCAATGCAATACCTAAATAAGCTAATAAAATTGGTGTCATAATGTTATAATTTTAATTTTTGTTGTTTAAATACTTTGTTTTTATAAATCATTTTTTAAAAGGCTTGTACTCCTGACCGCCACCGTCAAAACTTGCGTTCTTATAGAACTCAACAAATGTAAGACGAAGCGGATGTACAAATGAACCGATCATACACAAACCGAAGTTTATTGAGTGACCGAATAATAATATTATCAATGCTCCTATAAACTGAACCACAAAAGGAAGTCCTTCAGTCAGTGAAAAAGCAAGTTCATTGAACACACCTCCCAAAATACTACCTGTCAAACCAAGGGCGAACAGACGAATATATGAAAGTGTATCACCAAGCAATCCGGTTGCCATATTGTAAGTATTCCACAATCCTGCTCCAACATTTACAATAGGATTCTTTCCTGGAGAGTTATAGAAATAAATCAATATTGCACACAAACCGAATATTACATAGAACACATAATTCACAGCTGCAGAAAATTCTACTCCAAGAGCAGGAATTCCTAAATATGCAATACCGGAAATGATTGCCACAACCCATGCTATTGTTGACAATGAGTATTTGAAGCCGTTCTGCTTGGTTGCCTTAGCTGCTGCAAGACACATACCGAACAATATCTGCACTACACCGATAACAATGGCAAATATCATCATCGGATTATAACCCAGCTTATCCTTATAGTTTGCTTCTGTCAGGAAGTATTTCTTGACTCCGGCAAGCCATTCCCAAGTTACACTGTCAAGAGCTATTCCGAAAAATGCACCTGTCAATATTCCTACAACGATTGTCATGCCTCCAAGCCAAAGCCCAAGATTGCAATAACCTTTCATGTCATCGCTAACCTTGCGTTTCAAATAAAGACATGCCAAAACTATAAGCAATCCGTATCCACCGTCACCCATACAAAGTCCGAAGAACAGCATGAAGAACGGAGCAAGGAACGGAGTCAAGTCCAGTTCCGAATAACTCGGCAAAGAGAACATTCTTGTGATTGGTTCGAACAGTTTTGAGAAGGAACCATTCTTCAACTGAACCGGAACATTTGCTTCGTCCAGTTTCGGAACCTCTGTTTCATAGAACACTCCCGTACTGTCAAGGAACTTGTCCAATTCAGCCTTCTTGTCTTCCGGAATCCAACCTACAAGCATGATAAGCTTATCTCCGGCATATGATACACCGCTCAGATGAACTTTTGAGAACTCCATCTCGCTTGCGACCTCTTTTGAATACAAATCAAATGATTCCTTTTCAACGTTTGCAAGTTTTCTTACAGCATCTTCTGTTTGCTGTTTTTCCTGATAGATTTCTTCAAGCATCTTGTTCAGCTGTGCAAGAGTGCTGGAACTCATCTTTGCCTTTTCCACATTTATATCAACTTCTTCGCCCACATGTGTTACTGTTACGAAATACTTTGTTGTTCCGTCTTCATGAACAGTTATGGCATTGTACTTCTCTTCCCATTCCTGCTGGAATTCACGTACAGCACATGTATAGAAATTCAGCTGATATCCTTTGTCGCGCAATATGTCAACCGAAGCAAAATCAAAGTCACCCCAAGGAGTCATAAGCTCTATTTCTTTCTGAATCTGAGGTATTCTCTGATTAATCTTCTCAAGCTTCAGACGCAAGTCTTCAACTTCGCCGACAATTGCCTGACCTCTCTCTACTGAAGGAGTATAGCCGCTTCCCTTCTCATATTTGGCATCAACATAAAGTGAAAGGTAATCGTCAAGACTTTTCAGTTCACCAATCTTCTGCATCAGCTGCTGAAGTTCGGGTGAATCAATTGTTCCGCTTTCCTTTTCTTCAATATGTACGACTCCCAAATTTCTGAGGTTTAGCAGAAATTCATCATATTCCTTGTGGAATATAAGGAATGAATATCTTAACATTTTTGAAATCATACTGCTGCCTCCTTTCTCTTTTCCTGTTGAGATTTCATAATCTTCTGTGAAGACTTTGATAGGTTTTCTTCGTCTTCCATGAAGCGTTTAATCTTTCTCAACGCATCCTGATAACCTGGTATCTGAACTTTCTCGAACAGATTTACTTTCTGTGTCGTTTTCTTTCTGGCATGTTCAAGCAATCCCAACTTTGCAGCGACAAATTCCCTTTCGATTGCCGTACGTGCAAGGTCCTTCAATATTTCTATACCGTCATAGAACCATTTTGGGGAATTGAACAAACTGAACTCGCCTATGCGGAAATCAACGCTTTCGAGAACAGGGATTCGGACACCGGCTATTTTCTTTACATCAAGATGGACATCTTCAACCGCAACAAGCTGAGGGTTGAATTCATTCCACAAGGCAAACATCTTCTCATAGTCCCTTATGCTGGCTTCAAGTTTCTCATCAAGCGCGGAAACCTCGCCTTTGCACTTCTTGACCTCCATGCGGAGCGCACTCTCCTTACTCTTTATAATAGGAAGAGTTCTCAAACGGACCTTTAGCTGTTTGTCAAGTTGCTGTAAAGATGTCTTGTTATATTGAAATTTAATAGCCATTCTCTTTAATTTATAATATTAAGCCGACAATCAGTCTTCTTTCCAGTACTGGTCAACAAACTCTTTCTTGATATTGACTTCTTCCGGACGGAAATATTTCTTGAACAGTCCCCATGTAACATCAAGCATTTCTGTTGTGTTAAGGTTGACGTCAATAGCAAGAAGCTGATTTGAATAATCCTTGGCAAATGCAAGAGTACGTTCGTCGTAGTTGGTAAGGTCGAAACCGTTTTCCAGCTTTGTCTTTGCGTTTGCAGCATCGGCGTACAAACGTACCGCAGCATTCATTACCTGTGGATGGTCTTTTCTTGTCTTCTTTCCTGATACAAGCTGTTTCAAACGTGAAAGTGAACGGAACGGGTCAACAATAACTTTACCGATATCACTGTCTCGGCGCAAGAACAACTGACCTTCAGTAATATAACCTGTATTATCAGGAACCGCATGAGTGATATCGCCACCAGAAAGTGTTGTCACGGCAATGATAGTGATTGAACCTCCTGAAGGGAACTGTACAGCCTTTTCGTAGATCTTTGCAAGGTCAGAGTAAAGTGAACCCGGCATAGAGTCTTTAGACGGAATCTGGTCCATACGGTTTGACACGATTGCAAGAGCATCGGCATATGATGTCATATCGGTAAGAAGCACAAGAACCTTTTCGTTCTTTTCAACTGCAAAATATTCTGCAGCAGTAAGTGCCATATCCGGAATAAGCAGACGTTCAACCGGTGGGTTTTCTGTTGTATTTACAAAGCTGACGATACGGTCAAGCGCACCGGCATTTGAGAAGACATTCTTGAAGTAAAGGTAGTCATCGTTTGTCATACCCATACCTCCAAGGATAATCTTGTCTGTTTCGGCACGAAGAGCCACGTTAGCCATTACCTGGTTGAAAGGCTGGTCCGGGTCAGCAAAGAACGGAATTTTCTGTCCTGACACAAGTGTATTGTTCAAGTCAATACCGGCAATACCTGTAGCGATAAGTTCAGACGGCTGTTTACGTCTAACAGGATTTACAGAAGGACCACCAATTTCAACTTCTTTTCCTTCAATTTCCGGACCGCCGTCGATAGGCATACCGAAAGAGTTGAAGAAACGTCCTGCAAGCTGCTCGCTTACTTTTAGTGTAGGAGCCTTGCCAAGGAATACAACTTCTGCATTTGTAGGGATACCTTCAGTTCCTTCAAAAACCTGAAGCGTAACCTCATCGCCCACAATCTTAACCACCTGAGCCAATTTTCCGTTAACTGTTGCCAGTTCGTCATAACCTACTCCGGTAGCTTTCAGCGCACAAGTTGCCTTTGTAATCTGATTGATTTTTGTATATATTTTCTGAAAAGCTTTTGTTCCCATATTAACTACCTTTATTTAATTTTCTTTTCTTCAAGCAATGAAGCAAGCTGAGCCTTGAAATCATAGTATTTCTCGCTCTTATACTCTGAATAGTTCATCTGCTTGCAGATATTGATCATCTTCTTGAAGTAGTCCATAACTTCGTTGAAGTTGTCGAATTCGAATTCTGTATGACAGATGTCAATCACCTGGTTCAGGATTTCTTCCTGACGTTCCATAGGAGTTACGGCATCAATCTCATCAAATGCATCCTGCTGAAGGATAACGAAGTCGATAAGTTCCGATTTCCAGAATACAACATGGTAATCAACAGGAACACCGTCATCACCAAGGATATTGATCTGTTCGGCAATTTCCTTACCTTTCTGAAGTCTTGTCTTTACTTCGTTTACCTTGCTTATCCATTCACCGTTGATATGTTCTTCGATGTAAGCCTCGAATTCCGGGTATTCAAGATATTTTGAATATGAATCGATCGGGTTAACCGCAGGATAACGTTTCTTGTCGGCTCTTTCCTGTTCAAGCGCATAGAAACAGCGTGCAACCTTCTTGGTATTTTCAGTTACAGGCTCCTTCAGGTTACCGCCGGCAGGTGATACTGTACCAATGAATGTAATAGAACCGCTTTCGCCATTGTTAAGTTTTACATAACCGGCACGACCGTAGAAGTTTGAAATGATTGCCGACAAGTCCATAGGGAATGCATCCGGACCAGGCAACTCTTCCATACGGTTTGACATTTCACGCAATGCCTGTGCCCAACGTGAAGTTGAATCGGCCATAAGCAATACTTTCAATCCCATCGCACGATAATATTCAGCAATTGTCATTGCAGTGTAAACAGAAGCTTCACGGGCTGCAACCGGCATGTTTGAAGTATTTGCAATGATGATTGTTCTTTCCATCAGCTTACGTCCTGTATGCGGGTCAACAAGTTCTGGGAATTCAGTAAAGATTTCCACAACCTCGTTTGCACGTTCACCGCAGGCAGCGATAATAACGATATCAGCTTCTGCCTGTTTTGAGATTGCGTGCTGAAGCACAGTCTTACCTGTACCGAAAGGTCCTGGAATAAATCCTGTACCACCTTCAACGATTGGGTTGATTGTATCAATCACACGAACACCTGTTTCAAGAAGTTTGAACGGGCGGGGCTTTTCAACATAGTTTGTCATCGCCTTCTTTACCGGCCACTTCTGAATCATATTAACCTGATGCTCTTCGCCTTTTTCGTCAACAAGTATGGCTACATTATCAAATATTGTATAGTCACCTTCCTTAACGATGCTTTTTACTGTAAACTCGCCTTTCAGGTCAAACGGTACCATAATCTTCAATGGCTGGAAGTTCTCTTCAACCTTACCTAACCAAGCAGATTCACCTACCTTGTCGCCTGCTTTAACGAGCGGTTCGAAATGCCATTTCTTATCTTTGTCAAGAGGGAATGTGTACTGTCCTCTCTTTAGGAATACGCCTTCCATCTTGTCAAGGTCGTTCTGAAGTCCATCATAGTTCTTAGAAAGCATACCCGGTCCCAATGTAACTTCAAGCATGTGACCTGTAAATTCTGCTTCCGCACCGACCTTTAGTCCACGTGTGCTTTCAAACACCTGCACGTAAACATTTGCGCCAACCACCTTAATAACCTCGGCCATAAGTTTGTCTCCGCCGGTATGTATGTAGCAGATTTCATTCTGTGCCACCGGTCCGTCAACCACCAAGGTCACCATATTGGATATAACGCCACTAACAGTTCCTTTTGTTGCCATTATTTAACTTTTCTAATATTATCTGTTTATTAAAATTATTTTTTGAATTCCTCAGGTATCTGCACCTCTCCCTTCAGTTTTTCAATTACTTCACGGAAAGTTCTGTTACCGGCTTCCTTGTCAAGGTTCAGCCAGCGCTGCAGAATATCTGTCTGCATCAAAAATACGAATACACGTTCTATAGTGAAATATTCAAAGAATGATTTGTCTTCCAGCCATTCCCATTTAAGCATGTCAACCTTCTTTTCACGGTCAACCAGATCTGAAATCTCCGAGATACGGGCAAGATCGTCAACATAATCCAAATCGTATGACAGACCAAAGTCGCGTGCTGTCGAAGTTTTCAGTGCCTTGCACACCGGTGTTTCACCTACAATGTTCTGGGCTACTTCAAGTTTGAATTTTCTTGCGGTGTATGCCACCAGAATATTGTTAATGTTCAGATTAAGTTCAAACCATGATGACACGAACTTGTTCTTGCATTTCATTGCATATTCATAGTAATATGCTGAAATACGGTCTTCAAGTCTGTGAGCAGAGAGCCCTTTGTCTGAACCTTGTGCTTCAAGGTATTCAACAAGAAAATCCTTGAAATAGGGAGGCAGTTTAGTTTCTGTCTTCTCTTCGTTTCTGACAGCATCAATAAGCTGAAGAAAATCTTCGGCTCCGTAATGCCCTCTTTCATCAAGAACGGCATCACTGTCTGAAAGAAGCTTCAAAAAATTGGCATTGTCAAACTTAAGATAGAAAAGGTCTATAAGTTTTTTGTCAGCTTCGGACAGATCCGGATAAATATCATTCTTAAAACTTTCTATCGTGTAAGCCAGTTTGCTTTCGTCAATATTCAACTCAGGCAAACCGGATATCAAACAATAGTACTTACTCATAACAGTTTTGTTTTTAGAATAACATCTTCACCAGCTGAGGACGAAGGAATTCTTTGAAATAGTTTGTAAATTCTTCTTCTCCGAAGTCAACTCTGTATGAACCGTCTTTTGGAGAAATTGAGAACAATGTCTTTATTCCGTTAACCTGTTCAATCTTTACCTGACCTTTGTCAAGCAAATCCTTTGCTTTCTTTGTAAAATATGCAGTCAAAGAATCAGCATCTGCTGTTGAAATTACTATGCCTTCATTACCAGCCCACATTTCTGCCATTTTCATTATAAAGCCGTTAAGGAAATCCTTATCAGCTACTACCGACTTAACAGAATCCTTTACTATTCTGTCAGTAATAAGGTTTGTGATTTCTGACTTCAATGCATTCAATGACTGACCGGCATAAAGTTTTAACTCTGATTTTACATTTTCCAGAAGCTCGTTACCGTTTTTCTGTGCTTCGGCAACAATACCGTCGGCCTTGGTCTGAGCTTCCTTCAAAATTCTGTCTGCTTCAGCCTTGGCATCAGCAACGATTCTCTGAGCTTCTGCATTACCTTTTTCAACACCTTCCTGAAAAAGTTTGTCTGTTAGCTCTTGAATTTTACTTTCCATAATCGTATTTATCTTTCTTAGATTTTATATTTTTTTTAAAAACATTCCAAAAGTACAAAAACTATTTATATCATCAACTTTTTAAAGGAATAAATTAAAAACAATGAGATATATTTATAGTTCATTGCACTTAATAAATAGATCCAAATTTATTTAAAATAACCATTAAACTAAATATTAAGAATTAACACAAAAAAATTCTAAAAGCTATTGTTTATATCATTTTTTTGTATTTTTACACAAACCACAAGATATTAAGAAAAACTCAGTTTATAAAACAAAAAGTAAACAAAACCATATCCCAAAACAACACATTGCCACTACCCCAATCTAAAGCATACAAACAATTATAATCAAGAGAACAATTATTTATTCATTAATTAAAACACAAAAGTCTATGAAACAGAAGATTCTACTCATTTGCATAAGTCTTTTCATTGCACTTCATGCTTTTTCACAGGACCGCCTTTATGTATATGTACTTAATGGTGAAGACTATAACGTCGCCCTGTCGGAATTAGGAGTAATGACCATTAAAGAAGGCAAATTATGTCTTTTTACTTATGACGGTACAATGCTGGCCGAACGCAATTTAAAGGATGTGAAAAAGATAACATTTAAAGAGGAAGAGGAATCAGACATAATTGAAAACTTTTTAGATAACGAGATATCACTCAAGGCATATCCTAACCCTGCACAAGACGCACTTTATATAAGCGGTTTAAAGGAAGGAGAGAATTTACGGATATTCTCCATAGACGGCAAGCTTATGGAAACACTGACGGTAACAAGCCCCGAAATGCAAATCAGAGTTAGCAATTTCAAAAACGGCGTATACCTAATTCAGTCAGGATTAAATATTATCAAGTTCATAAAAAAATAACCCTATAAACAAATGATATATGAAAAAGATATTCATTTTTACAACCGCATTGTTTCTTTTCACTATAAGTTCTTCGGCACAAATAAAAGTCTGGGAAAACGGTAATACAACCTTTACGGCAATGCCATTCGAAATAGACAGCATCACATTCGGGGTTCCTTATCCATGTCTTTCACTGAATGAGGTATGTACGGACGAAGGATGGATTGAAATATACAACAAATCAGATTTTGACATAAATCTGAAAGACGTAAGACTCATAAAGTTCAACCAGTCAGGCGAGGCAGAAACCTTAGCAACATTTGGCGATGAAACAGTAAACAAACGTGCATACATAAAAAAGGAAGTAAATAACGGACTGTCAGACGCCGGAACCCTGAAACTTGCACTGCAGACTGGCGACGGTACAACATTTGAACTGTTTGATGCTGAAAAAGCATTAAACGGAGAACAGCACGCCGAAGGAGGCAGTTACTCAAGAATACCCGACGGTGTAGGCAACTGGACTATCGTGTCAGAGTCGTCGGCAAATGCGCAGAACAATTACGGAAAAGCCGAAATGCCGGAATTCCCTATTACAATGATTCACGACAAACTATGGACTGCAAAATATGCCGAATTCCATAAGGACGAAGCAATTTTCCTTAGATTAAAAGACGACCAGCTGGAATACGATTATCAGAAAGGAGAATACGTTTACATAACAGCAAAGGAATTCGGCGAAGACTATCGTGACAAATACAACAGAGACAACGGAACCAGTTACCCAACCGAATATTTCCTGAGATTTGATTACGACACCGAATACTACTATGAAATAACATTTACAGATGATATGAGATGTGTCATATGGGACGGTGTATGGAGTCCTAACGGACAAGTTGCAAGCATGAATGTTTCCGGCAGTTATAAATTGGACGAGAACACAGGAATAATATATATAAGAGACACCGAAAGCAACAGTCTGTACGACAAAGAAATTGAAATCCAGGTTTCACGCGATCCGGACAATGAAAACGGTTTGATTTTTGAAATCATAAAGAACAAGGTGCTTGATCCTATGTACGACAGAGGATTTGATTTTGACATGTTCGATTACTCATTCTATGACTACGATCAGGTCTACAAATATTTCCCTGCAAAGAAAATCCTGTACCACTGCGAAGAAGCAGAAACAGGACATCATTAATATATAATGAACCGTGAGATACAATCAACTGTAAAAACAAACCTATTCTAATTTATTTATACATATGAAAAAACTTTTTATGTTCCTAACCGCTTTGTACATTGCCACAGCAGGCGGATTTGCACAAATGAATATATGGAGTGGAAACAGACTTATATATACCGCTGCCGAAGCAGACGTTGACAGCGTAACTTTTGGTGAACGTCCGGAATTGGAAAAGCTGACATTCGAACTTTCCGTTACAGATATTACTGCAGTCAGCGCCCATGTAAAAGTCACCCCTTCAAATGAAGAAAAAACATTTATATGGCTATGCCAGCCGACTTCAGCATACGAAGGGATGGACGGACAGGAAATCGCAAACAAATACGTAGAAACAAATAAAGTTTATCTGGACCAGTATATGGGACTGTACAAAGGCAACCAGGACTATAGCGACTATACCCTTCTGCCTGAAACAGAATATTTCCTGTTGGCTTTCGGGTATGACAGAGGCATCAACTCTGATATCTACGAACAGAGATTCACAACACCAGCCGGAGCTGATCCTATGACACTTGAATGTGAAATTGATTTCCCAGAAATACAAGGAGAAAGAGTTCAATTCAGCGTAACGCCAAACGACAATACAATATACTATTTCTGCGCCACATTTGTAAAAGAAGACTATACAAAGGAGGCTGCCATACAACTGGCACAGGCAACTATTGACGAAAGCTATGCAATGCAAACCGAGTATAACCCTAACTATCCTATAGAACAGGTTGTTGAAAGCATTTGCATGAATGGCAAAGGAGAAGGTGACCTGTCACCACTGTTCGGCGGAACGGAATATACATTCTTTGTTGTACCTGTAACGACAAAGGGCAAAGCGGTCGACAATGTAATAACCAAAGACTTTAAAACTGCCGACGTCCAATATTCCGATGCCGAAGTAAATGTCGAATTCCTTGGAGCATTCGACTTCCTTGAGCTAAAAGCTGCAGGTCACTTCACAAACTATAATTATGATGAAACAAAAATTGTCATGGTATTCAAATTAGATGCCAATGAACATACCGAACAGGTGAAGTACAAATTATGGTATGGAGCAACCGAAGAAACCGACTCTGACCTGATAAGCTGGATTAATCCTTACTGGGACGGAAGCAGAGACAAAGAAGGAT
Source organism: uncultured Bacteroidaceae bacterium (assembly GCA_944320965.1). Taxonomy (GTDB): domain Bacteria; phylum Bacteroidota; class Bacteroidia; order Bacteroidales; family Bacteroidaceae; genus Avibacteroides. The sequence goes on from CALUJO010000043.1 coordinate 17,684, forward strand.
TACAGAACAATTTCCTTGTCTTCATTGTAAACCAGTACGACAATTCTACCACATTCCTTGCACTGCCGTACGACAGCAACGGAATCACATCAAAAATGTCAAGAACATATGTTGAAGCAGTATCAAAAGGCAATACTTCAACTGTTGAAGAATATGAAGAGTTGCTGAAACTGCTGCCGTCCGGAAATACAGCAAAAGTTCCCGAACTCAGCATCAGCAAATAATACGCAAGAATATCCAATACAAAAGACTGCTTCAACGAAGCAGTCTTTTGTATATATAATGCCAGCATTCTTTAAACAGACATATCACCACCACTCCCGAACAAAAACATACCATTTCAGGAAAACCAGATACACTGCCACCGAAAACATTAAATGTATTACATAAAAACATCAAATGTTTTGTGGTAAAACTTACAATGTTTTGGGCTAAAATATTTAAAGTATCCGGCCGGATACTTTAAATGGTTTACAGAGAAGAAAGCATCCTGTTTTTAGCACCAGAAACAAAACAGAAGAAATGCATTCTCTATTTACAGGGAAACCATGTCAGAGCCGGAAAAGATACAGAAAAGAGAAAACAAAAAAAGGAAGCCTTGCAGACTTCCTTTTTTGAGCCTCTTGTCGGATTCGAACCAACGACCCCGAGATTACAAATCACGTGCTCTGGCCAACTGAGCTAAAGAGGCTTATTATCAACAAAAACTTTATGCTTTCGGCTTTTAAAGAACAGACTAAAATTGTCTTTTTCTTTGAGCCTCTTGTCGGATTCGAACCAACGACCCCGAGATTACAAATCACGTGCTCTGGCCAACTGAGCTAAAGAG
>CALUJO010000044.1 GCA_944320965.1 uncultured Bacteroidaceae bacterium
GGAACTCCTTGCTTAACACCTCATCGGGCACTACTTGATTCTTTTCTTTCATAATCTTCTTCATTTTGCAAATCTATTAAATAAAAAATACGAGACTCAAACTTGAATCCCGTATTTTCCATTTACACAAAATATTTTATAGTGCCTTATAAAATATAATATTCTTATTTAAACATAAGACGAAACAATATTTAACTACCATTTTTATAACCGTAGCTTTTGTTTTTGAAACCGAAGCCTTTAGTTATAAAACCAGTGCTTGCAGTTGCAAAAGGTATTTGTGGTAAATCATATATGGATATATTATTTTAAAATAGTGTTGGTTTTATATAATAAACTGTATCAGTAAAGTAAGTATTTTTTTGCTTTACTGATACAGTTTTATTTATATTCTCTTACTCTGTGATTTATTTATTGTTAAACAAATTGGGCAACTTTTAGTATTCGTCAAAAGCATAATCTCCAACTTCATATATTGTTGGTATTTTTACAGATGAAAGACTACAGTTTTCAAAGGCGTAACCACTTATTTTTTAAGAGTTTTGGGAATTTGACCTTTTTTAGTGATTTACAACTGTTAAATGTATCCTCAGGGAACTCTGTTACTCTTTCTTCAAAAACGATGCTTATAAGAGGACAATTGTCAAAATCATCTTAATCGAAATTACGATTTCTTCTTATTGATTTACAACTCACGATATATTTTAAGATGAGAATTATAAAAGTACAAGACTTATACTTTTTATTACTCAGTTGAATTTTTCTGCAATTTGAATTAAAGATTTGTATAATTGTTCTTTCTTGCTTTCCTCATCATTTAGGTGTGATTTAAGGGTGCTCAATTGCTCATTCAATAGTTTCTTTTTATTGAACTGAATTAAATTTAAAGATGATATTTCTTTTTGAATATTGCTTATTTCGGTATTGATATCGTTTATTGAACTATTAAAGGCATAATCACTTACAGGTTCAGCGTATCTTTCAATTATTCCGTTAATGAGTATTGATGGCCCGATTAGTTCATGATATTTATCGAATTTTAGAATTATATTTTTAATGGTAGTGTAGAATTCATTTTTTTTAGTCTCTATTTCTTCTTGCTTGTTTTGAAACAGTTTGAAAATATTGAAGAATTGAGTAAAATCTTTACTGTCTGAAGAGAATACATTTTTTATTATTATACCTGATGCTATGCTCGCTAATTGTCCTCCAGGTATGGCAAGTGTTGCTGTGGAAATAACACTTTTACACAACATTTCGCCAGCAGTATTTAATAAAGCCTTAGATTCTTTATTTTTTGAGCTTAAAGATGTCTGAAGTCTTGCATCAAGAAAGAAAATATAGTTCTGCATCATTAAAGTAAATCTCTCTCTGATTTCGTTTTTCATATCTTCTGAATCTGTCAGACTTAAAGATTTCTTGAGATTTAGTATTAGTGTATCAAATGTTGTATCTATTAAAGTCGGTGACTTTATATATCTGATTATTTCTAATTGGCTCTCAAGTGCAGACTTTACTGTTATTGGAGAGTCTTGGCTTAAATTTTCAAGCCATAAAGACATATCGTCAAGTGAAGAGATTACTATTTTCTTTTCTGTAGGCTGTGTAATATTTTCTTTTTGTGAACTTTGTGATTCTTTTTCAGCCTTATTATTAAATTTAAGTTCTGGTAGCTTTATATCATTTGTGATATTTGATATTGTTGCTCCTATTTTTTTTAAGTCTGCAATTTTCATGATTAGTGTTTGTTATTTAGAGTATTTATTATTTTACCAACCAGGAATCCACAAATTAAGCCTAAAACCAAGCCCGTATATATTGTTCCTATCCACCCCCATACGCTGTAATGTTTAAAATAAGAAAACCATCCTCCTCCTAGCATCCCAATCCAGGAAAATATAGAAGTAGAATAAATAATAGTAAGCGATTCTTTTTCTTTTGGCTTACTTTTATATATTCTTTTTTTCATCTTTTATTTTTTTGATTTTATTATATTGTAAAATAAAAGTTTCATTTCTTCATATAATTCATTGTTGTATTCCCTGGTGTGTTTTTGTATGGCTTTTATGTATTCATGCAGGTAAATATCATTTATTTGTTGCTTATGAAGAAATTGGTAAATCTGGCTATAGTATATTTTTGTGTATTGTTCTCCGTCCGCATAACACTTTAAATCTATATCATTATAGTTGGGCGTAAGCAGGAAGCATCTTATTTTCCTTCCATTAGAAATCTTTTTAGCATGATTGTAGTATTTGCTTAATTGGGAATATTCCAAATCATTGTTTTGTGATGTTTTTATATGTCCGTTAATCTCGGATTTGATTTTATTTTCAATAACAATTACGTAGTTCTTGTCTGTAACTAACAAATCTATATTTTTTTCTTTTTCACGGATAATGTCAAAGTCTCCTGCAGGAATATATTCCTTGCCCAGATATTCTTTGGCAAATTTAGTTATGAGTTCCGGATACTTTTTCATGAAGTATGCTAGTGCATTTGAAAAAGCCAGTTCATAGTTTTCAATTCCACAAATTTCAAAAAAGTTTTTTTCAGATGGAATACTAATTCTATCAGGTGTAACTTTATCAATTTCTTTTTCCCAATTATTGTTGTCATTTATGAAATTGAAAAGAGTATCATAATCTTCTGGAGTGGAGCTGTCAAAGTATTGTTTTAGCGATGCTTTTGCTTGTTTGTTTTCTTTAAGTATAATATCGCATTCTGTATTCTTTTCAAAAGAAAGATAAGTTGTTCTTATAGGTTTTAATACTTCTTTGGCTTTGAAAGAAATAAATATGTCCTGATTCTTTTTATTACTTTCAAATATTTTGTTTAATAGGACACCGCCATATTTTATGTTATGTTTATTTATGTATTCAATTTGTTCTTTTGCTGTATGTCCATATTTATATACATCCTCAAGATAATCGGCTTTCCCTAAAATTTCCAATTTTTTCTTACCAGGAATTGTACGGGCAAGAAGAATGCAGCCTATTTTATTTGTGTGTTCATATGCAAAAGTTCCTAATGGTTGAAGATATATATACTTATTGCCATTATCATCTTTATACATATTTATAATTTCATGACCGAGATTCTCATTTAAGTAATCTCCATTGTACATTCTGTTTATTACTATTTCTTGTCCGTATTTCATGTCCCTATTTACATCTTTTTAATGATTCTTTTGCGCTTTCAATTTGTCTTTTCAGGTATTCAATCTGTCTGTCGTGAGATGCTGCTTTGTCTATCTTATATTTTCTATAGTTTGTTTTGTAAATTGGGCTTGTTGTTGATTTTATCATTCTTGCATAATACTCATTATCTTTTTTCTTGGCTTCTTTTTCTTTTTGTAAACTGGCCCTTAAATCAATGATTCTTTTTTTATAGTATTCCTTGCTCATAGTATTATATTTTGTGGCACCGGAGTTATCCGATGCCAATTTTTTATTATTTACCTGCAGCAACAAGCGTAATGTTATTGTCTGCTAACTTGGTATCATTAGCATTTGCTACTTGGACGCCAATGCCGAACATTTCGCCAAGCTTCTTTTCAAAGTTACCGACTCTTAGATTTCCACCTACAGTAAGGCTTCCACCTTTGGCGTCATCTTTTCTGATAGATGCAAGTGTGGCCTTATCGTCTGCAAAAGTTTTACATGCGGTAGTTGTATAAACACGCAATGTTGCTCCAAAATTTTTTTTGAAATTATCTTTTAATCCTTTGACCGTCATACGGCCGTCAACTTTAAACTCTGCCATAATATATATTTATTTATGTTATACCTCTATTCCTCCAAAAAAATAATCTAAAGTAAAGGCTAATATTATACCAAAAACAATAAGAATAATATTAATGAATATTTGCCTGCTTCTATTATTTATTTGTTCCTGATTTTTTCTACCTCTCTTCTTTCTGCTATGTAGAATACGGCTTAGCCTAAATGAGCCAGTAAGCGCAGAAATGAATGCTATTGCATAGAGAATATAAATTACAATACTCATTTTTTATTAAAACTCAATTTCAACTTCTAGATCTTCTTCAGACTTCACCATATCAGCAAGAAGTAGAATAGCTTGATTTTGTTCTAGACCTAGCGCTTCTGCCATAGCTGAAATGTTAGAAACTTCTTCTTTAGTGAGTTTATTATCTGCAAGAATAATTTCAAGTACAGCTTCAAATACCATCCATTTCTCTTCAGGAACAATGTTTCTACCGGCTTCTGTTAGCTTTTCATTAATAGATGCTTCTTCTTTGCCTTTGATATCATCTAAAGCATCTTCTACATTAGTTATAAAATCTTTTTCTTCTAGTTCAAGTGCTTCTGCAATTTCCGAAAGAATTTCTTTTTCTGCTTCATCATAATATCCGTCAGCCCAAATTGCGGTAGCTGCAAATAGTGCTATGTTTTTAATATCTGTAATCATTTTCGTATTTTTTATTTTATGCCTAAAATCCTTCTTATTCTATTTTTCATACTGTTTCTAGATTTTCTTGCTTTTGCCATTCTTGCTGCAATTTCTTTTCCTTCTTTGGTACGTTTATCTACAGTACCGTCTTTTGTTTTTTTTACTCTAGCCATAATTAATAAAATTGAGTTTCTATTCTAAAATAATAAATTCTGTTCTACGGTTAATTTCATGGTTTTGTGGGTCAATAGGCTCTTTACTTCCCATTCCTTCATATTCAAGTCTTGAAGAATCAATTCCTTTTGATATAAGAAAATCTACTGCTGCTTTAGCTCTGTTTTCAGATAGAATCTGATTGTGATTTGGATCTCCTTCAATAGATGTATGACCTACTATTTTTAGCCTTATATCTTGTCTTTCTTTAAGAAGCTGGCTTAGTTCATATAGTGCAAATTTGGCATCATCGTTAAGCTCATATGAATCTTTTGCAAATTTGGCATCATTAAATTTCTTTTCAATATCCTGAACCTGTTGGATATAGACTGTATCTGTTTTTGTAATTGTAACTGTATCTTTTTGGGTAATTGTAATTGTATCTTTTTGAATAACAGTAACTACTTCTGGTTCGTTTTTACCTCTACCTAGTAATAGAATTAATAATACAATAAGCACAATGATTCCTAGAAGTCCCCATATCCACCATTTAGGACTTTTCTTTTCTTTGCGTACGGGCGGAACATATCCGTTTAGATATTCTAATCTGTAACCTCCTTTTTTACCAAAACCTTTTTCGGCTGCCTCAAATTTTGCAACTTCAATATCATATAGCTTTGCATGTTCTACAAGTCTTTCAAAACTGGGTTTAGTCCACATGGAAACTACTGCAACTTTTTTACCGTCTTCTAAGTGTAAAAGACAATCTTCTTCTGTAAAGAACCCATTCCAATTATTAGTAAATCTAGTTGCAATGTCTTTGGACTCAATGAAGTTTATTTTTACTCCACTATCAGGGTTGAGACTGTCTGGGAAAGCCTTTTGAAAATCTTCTAATGTAGCTTGAGGATACATTTTAAGGTATGCATGCATAATTCCCAATGCTGTACGGTTTTGAGCCTTACCGTAGACTCTAATTTTACTCGCCATCTTGTTTCTTTTATTTATTTTTGTTTATATAATCAATTAATTTGCTTCCAAATTGTCTTGTAGTCCATTCCGGATCAAACTCAAAACCTGACTTCTCTGATATTTCCCTAAGCGCACCTTTTGTGTTATCATAAGTTCTGTAAGTTTCTATTCCTCCGTCTGTTTTTTCTATAATTACATATTCTCCTATTGTGGCCATTTTGTTTTCTCCAAATTCTGAAACTAACTTATGACCGAATTGTCTGGTTGTCCATGATGGGTCGTAATTAAATCCACTTTTTTCTGCTGCTTCTCTTAGAGAACTTTTTACATTATCAAAAATTCTGAAAACTTCAATACCTCCATTTTCTTTTACTTGAATAATGTATTCGCTGTAAATTGCTGATTTTTTGATTTTTTCCATAATTAAATATTTGCTCTTTAAGTAAATTGTTTTTTATTTGATAAAAGTATGTATTAATTATTGATTTGCATTGGTCCTTTTTAGCCCTTTTTGTACTAATTGCTCTATGATGTTAAATAACTGTATTTTTGTTATTTTATCCCCAAGTTCCTTCAATAAAGAATATTATTGCTAACTTCGCACTACGATATTTCACAGATTTCAGATGATTGACCAGTTAACCATTGACAAGATAAGGGATGCGGCTAATATTGTGGAAGTTATATCAGATTATGGTGTAACGCTTCGCAAGCGTGGAGTGAATTATGTAGGACTTTGTCCTTTCCATAATGAGCGCACTCCGTCATTCAGTGTGTCGCCCGCAAAGGAATTGTGCAAATGTTTCAGTTGTGGAAAAGGTGGAAATGTGGTGCATTTTGTAATGGAATATGAGAATATCGGATATTACGATGCACTGCGTGTGCTTGCCAAGAAGTATGGCATAGAGATTCAGGAACGCGAACTCAGTGACGCGGAAAAGCAGGCACAAAGCGAACGAGAGGGAATGTTTGTGGTAAATGCCTATGCACGTGACTATTTCCAGAACACATTGAGGAATACAACTGAAGGCATATCCTATGGTATGGCATATTTCCGTCAGCGTGGTTTCCGTGATGATATAATAGAGAAGTTCCAGTTGGGATATTGTCTTGATAAATGGGATTCATTTTCCAACGAGGCCCTTGCCAAGGGATATAAAAAGGATTTGTTGTTAAAGACGGGGCTTAGCCTTGAAAGGGAAGGGCAGGGTAATCTTGTTGACCGTTTTAGAGGCAGGGTAATGTTCCCTGTTCATACATTATCCGGCAAGGTTGTTGCTTTTGGTGGACGAGTCCTTAATACAGATGCCAAGACAGCCAAGTATCAGAATTCTCCGGAATCGGAGATATATCACAAAAGCAAGGAACTTTACGGTATATATTTTGCGAAACGTGCGATACAGCAGAACGACCGTTGTTTCCTTGTTGAGGGGTATACTGACGTAATACAAATGCACCAGTCAGGAGTTGAAAATGTGGTTGCATCTTCTGGTACTGCCCTTACTCAGGGACAGATTGCCTTGATTCGTCGTCTGACTTTCAATATAACTGTTCTTTATGACGGGGACAGCGCCGGTGTAAAGGCATCTTTAAGAGGTATTGACTTGCTTCTTGAAGAGGGAATGAATGTAAAAGTACTTCTTTTGCCCGACGGTGATGACCCAGACTCATTCGCACGAAAGCATAATTCAAAGGAGTTTCAGGAGTATTTGAAAGCCCATGAAGTTGATTTTATAAGATTCAAGGCTGATATACTGTTGCATGATTCTGCAAATGACCCTGTAAAGAAAGCTGAGGCTATTGAAAGCATAGTAAAGAGTATTTCCCTGATAAGTGAGCCGATTAAGCGTTCCTTATATATAAAGGAGACAAGCGAACAGCTTGGTATAAGTGAGGAACTGCTGAACGACGGGGTTAATAAAAAGATAAAGATTACTGCCGAGGCTCTTAAAAAACAGAACGAAAGAAATAAGACGGTGTCTCCTGAAGGAGATGAATCTCAGACGCAGGATTTTTCAAGTTCATTGCCTGCACAGCTTGAAGCTGCCGAATTTGACGATATAGAGAAACTTATAGTCCAAATGCTTATAAAATATGCGGCAAACGTTCTGTATGTTTACGAAAATGAAGAGACTGGAGAACAGACTGAGGTCAGAGTTGCCGAATATATAAAATCTGACCTGGACAATGACGGGCTGAAATTCCATTCCGAACTTTACAGGAGAATTCTTGATGAGGCCGTGCAGCATATAAATGACGAGGGCTTTGACAGCAGCAGATATTTTCTTTCTCATCAGGAACTTGCCGTTTCAAAGCTTGCAACTGATTTGATGAGCGAAAGATATCAGTTAAGCAGATATCATTCAAAATACCAGCATATACCGACAGATGAGGAAAGACTTGACAGACTGATTCCACAGTTGATGATGGATTTGAAAAATGAAGTTGTCTTGTCGGAGATGAAAAAACTGGAAAAGGAATTGCTTAATCCTGCAGTAGCTTCGGACAGTGTCAAGTGCATGGAGATTATGCAACGTTATGTAAATCTGAAAGATATACAGAAAGCTCTGGGGCGTGAACTTGGTGACAGAGTGCTTATTGCGAAAAGGTAAAAGCAATAAAATAGAAGAAAAACAGATTTTTTTCAAAAAAATATTCCCAAATGCTTGCAGATTCAAAAATAATGCGTACCTTTGCAACGCAATCGGAAATAAAACGATTCGCGGCTGTGGCGTAATTGGTAGCCGCGCCAGACTTAGGATCTGGTGACGAGAGTCGTGGGGGTTCGAGTCCCTTCAGCCGCACAGAGAGTTGCTCAAAAGGCAACTCTTTTTTGTTTTTATACTTTCTGTTTTTATGTTACCTTTGCAGTTGAAAACAAAATAATCGGTTTATGTCTTTGAATATTGAAAATCATCCGTTAGCCCAGTTTAAACATTGCCCGAAGTGCGGTGGGGAATTTGTGGTAAACAATTTTAAGTCCAAGAAATGCAAGGAATGTGGTTTTGTGTATTACTTCAATCCTTCTTCAGCAACGGTTGCAATAATTCTTAATGACAGAAACGAACTGCTTGTGTCTGTCCGTGCAAAGGAGCCTGCAAAAGGAACATTCGACCTGCCCGGAGGATTTGTTGATATGGGAGAAACGGCAGAAGAGGGTGTTATACGTGAGGTGGAAGAAGAGACTTCGCTTAAAGTTGTTTCTTTGAAGTATCTTTTTTCTCGTCCGAATCTTTATGTTTACAGCGGTTTTGAAGTGCATACTCTTGATATGTTTTTCCTTTGTAAGGTGAATGACTGCAGCGGATTTACGGCTGCCGATGATGTCGCTTCGCTAAGATTTGTTCCTTTGAATGAGATTGATGTTGAAAAGTTCGGATTGAAGTCTATAAGAGAAGGACTTTCTTATATATTGGAGAACAAAATGATTGGATGAAATGAAAAGGATAATTTCGGTTTTATTGATGGTCATGGTGTTCTGCTCTACTGTGTTTTCACAGAATTGGGATATCCGGACTTTGAGAAAGATTAATTCAAATGACAATAATTTTGCATGCAAGTTCAGTAAGGTAGTATCAAATACAATCTATCCTTTTGGCTTTGGTGTTCCTGTGGCTATAGGTATTGCATCACTCGTCAAGAAAGATCATCGTTTGATGAGCGACGCTATATTTATTGGCACAACTGTCTTGGAAGCTGTGGCACTGACTACTGTTGCAAAGGAACTTGTTGGCAGGGAACGACCGTTTGAAAGATATCCGGATATTGTTGCCCGTGAAGATATAAGCAGCCGTTCGTTTCCTTCTGGACATACGGCAACTGCTTTTGCACTTGCAACTTCTTTATCTATAAGATATCCAAAATGGTACGTAATTGCTCCTTCAATGTTGTGGGCGGGTGCTGTCGGATATTCACGTATGCAGATGGGGGTTCATTATCCTACAGATGTTATTGGTGGGATGTTTGTTGGTGTAGGGACTGCTTTTGTGAATGTTTATGTAAACAGATGGCTTAACCGTCTTATATTTCCGGAGAATAGAAAACGGAAATTCTTGGTTTATTGATATATTTTGTGTTTATGATAATATTTTCTTATATAAAGAAATACTGGAAATCTTTGATTGTTATAGCTGTGATACTTTATCTTTCAGTTATGAAACAACCCTCAAACGAAAAACTTGTTCTGTTTGAAGGCATTGACAAGGTTGTTCATTTCTGTATGTATTTCGGCTTGTCATCAATGTTGTGGATAGACCATCTTGTAAAATATAAAGGCAATTATAAGCCAAAGCATATTTTGTTCGGTGCTGTACTCTTGCCTGTAGCATGGGGTGGGCTGATGGAGATTGCTCAGGGAGTGTTTACTTCAGACCGTGCATGCGAGTTGGCAGACTTTATTGCAAATACTTCCGGTGTATTGGTTGCTTCGCTTTGTTTTGCGGTATTTCTTAAATTACGTACAAAACGATAACTTTTTACTTATTCTTTTTGCAGCTTTCTATATTTTCTTTCAGAAGTTCCCTGCTGACACCAAGGGATATTGCTTTTTCATATTCGGAAATAGCTTCTTTGTATAGTTCCTTTTCCCTGTAAATATTCCCTCTGAGTATGTATATGTCAGGGTTTGAACTGTTTGTTTCTTCAATATTTTCCAGGTCAGCCAGAGCCAGGTCATAGTGCTTCATTTCAAATTCAGTATTAGCCCTCGCCATAAGTATGTCATTATCGTCAGGATATTTGGTGATAAGTGAAGAAAGCAGCTTTATTGCTTCCTCAAATTTCTTTTCCTTGTTATAGAGCAGGACAAGTGATATGTTTGCCTCTTTGTATTCCGGATTCAGTTCAAGCAACTTTTTATAGGTTTCTTCCGCCTCTTTGTATTTGTTGTCTTCTGCCAGAAGATAACCATTGAAGAATAGGGCTTCTTCATTGTTTGGATTTACGTCAAGTATGTTCCCAAAATCAGTTCTTGCTTTTTGGTATTCTCCTAGCTCTATGTAGAGCTTTCCTCGTTGCAGCAGGATTGGTACTGATAGTGGAACAGAATTAAGTGCACTTGTATATGCTGCCAAGGCATCTTCCTTTTTGTTCATTGTCCAAAGAATGTTACCGAGGTTTGAGAACAGCATTGCATTACGTGAGTCATTAGGATTGTCAATAATTGCTTTTTTCAACAGCTTTTCTGCTGCTGCATAATTGCCTGCATTTACACTGTCTATAGCCATTGCCGCAATGTCTTCGTAGGTCTGACCTGTAATGTTCAAAGTACATAGCAGCATAAATATTGTTCCTATCAGCTTTTTCATACAAATTCTTTTCCGGCAAAGGTATTTAATATAGTTTGTTTTTATAATAGATTATATATCAAAACATTGTTAAGCTATTAAAATTACTGTTGACTGTACTGGACTGACATTCCGTTTAATTGTATATATCGTTATATGGCAGTGGATATACTTATACTTGATGGTAGGAAATAAAACAGGCTGTACTCCTATGTGAAATACAGCCTGATATAGGTTTATTACAGATTTAAGTCTTTTAAAATCTTTTCTGTTGCTCCTGCATTGCTTGAAACATAGTTCCCCGCAATGTTTCCTGTTGCTTTGAGGAATTCTTTGTCTGTTATGAATCTGTCAAACAGGGTGCTCATCTGTTCATAATTCTTTATTGTGTATCCGCCTTTGTTGGCTATAAGTTCCTTCGCTTCCTTGAACTTGTCAAACTTTGGTCCGAATACTACAGGCATTCCATAGACTGCTGCTTCAAGAATATTGTGTATTCCCACTCCGAAACCTCCTCCGATATAAGCAACTTCACCATATCTGTATATTGATGAAAGAAGTCCGAAACAGTCTATTATTACGCAGTCTGCCTTGGAGATGTTTTCCATGTTGGCCTTGGAGTACTTGACGTATGGGCGTTTCAGTTTCTTTATTATTTCAACAAGATGCAGGTCGTTGATGACATGCGGAGCTATGATAAGCTTTGTTTCCGGATGTGTGTTGAAATATTCGATGAACAGATCTTCGTCAGGCTGCCATGAACTTCCGGCAACGATAGTGAATTTATCGTCTTTGAATTTTTCAATCAACGGAAGTTCCTTTGCCAGTTTGCGGATGTCAAGAACTCTGTCAAATCTTGTATCTCCAACTATCTTTACGTTTTCTATGCCTATTTTTGAAAGATATCTCTTTGAAAGTTCGTTTTGTACGTACAGACAATCAAAGTTTTTAAGCACATTCCTGTATAATCCTCCATACCATTTGAAGAATATCTGGTTTCTTCTGAATATGGATGATATGCTGTAGGTCGGTATGTTTCTTTTTCCAAGTTCGTCAAGATAGTTTTTCCAGAACTCATATTTTATGAAAAATGCCATACACGGTTGTGCCAAATCCAGGAATTTGCGAACATTCCTTGGCTTGTCAAACGGAAGATAGCATACAATATCTGCCTTGTCATACCCTTTTCTGACTTCATATCCTGACGGAGAGAAGAATGTCAGCAGAATTTTGTATTCGGGGTGTCTTTCCTTGATACTTTCTATCATTGGACGTCCCTGTTCAAATTCTCCAAGAGATGCAGCATGAAACCATATGTATTTGGCGCCTTTTTCTCTTTGTTGTCTGAGGATATCATAAACAACCCAGTGACCTTTTACCATTCTTCGCGGTTTTGTGCTGAACGGAAAGAGTATGTAGGCAGCCAAATCGTATAGTGCTATTCCCAAGTTATATAATAGCATGACAGTTTTATTTTATATTTTCGACAGCTCTTTTGATGCGTGCAATAGTTTCTTCCTTGCCTATAACTTCTGTTATGTCAAACATATGCGGACCTTTGCCCTCGCCGACAATTGCAAGACGGAAAGCATTCATTATGATTCCTGTATTGTATCCTTTGTCTTCAATCCATTTCATTACGACATTTTCCTGATTTTCAATAGAGAAGTCATCAATTCCGGCAATTACTTCCGCAAGTTCTGTCATCTGTGCAGGTGATTCTTCTTTCCAGCGTTTCTTGCGTGTCTTTTCGTCATATTCGGTAGGTGCTACAAAGAAGAATTTGCAAGTGTCCCACAATTCCTTGACAAAGCTGACACGTGATTTCATCATGCCTATGACTTTGGCAACTTTTTCAACTGGTGCATCTACGCCTTCTGCTCTCATCTGGACAAGCATCTGCTGTGCAAGTTCTGTGTTGTCTTTTAGTTGTATGTACTGATGGTTGAACCATTTGCACTTTTCAAAGTCAAATTTGGCTCCAGCCTTGCTGCATCTGTGCAGGTCAAACAGTTTTATCAGTTCGTCCATTGACATAATTTCCTGATCGTTTCCCGGGTTCCATCCCAACAGAGCCAGGAAGTTGATGACTGCTTCTGGCAGATATCCTGTTTCTCTGTATCCTGAAGATATTTCTCCAGACTTAGGATCATGCCATTCAAGAGGGAATACAGGGAATCCGAGGCGGTCACCGTCGCGTTTGCTCAGTTTTCCGTTACCGTCCGGTTTCAGAAGAAGCGGAAGGTGTGCGAACTGTGGCATTGTATCTTCCCATCCGAATGCACGGTAAAGCAATACGTGCAATGGAGCTGATGGAAGCCATTCCTCACCACGTATTACGTGTGATATTTCCATAAGATGGTCATCCACGATATTTGCAAGGTGGTATGTCGGCAATTCGTCGGCTGATTTGTAAAGTACCTTATCGTCAAGGATAGAAGAATTAATGACAACGTCACCGCGTATGATGTCGTTTACGTGAACGTCTTCGTTAGGTTCTATCTTGAATCTTACAACATACTGTACGCCTTCGCTTATCAGTCTGTCAACTTCCTCTTTAGGCATTGCCAGTGAGTTGCGCATTGACATACGTGTTGAAGCGTCATACTGGAAATTCTTTATTTCATTTCTCTTGGCTTCAAGTTCTTCCGGAGTATCGAATGCGATATATGCCTTTCCGCTTTCAAGCAGGATGTTTACATACTTCTTGTATATATCCCTTCTTTCCGACTGTCTGTATGGTCCGTAGTTTCCTCCGAAGCTTACTCCTTCGTCAAATTCAACTCCCAGCCATTTGAAAGATTCAATTATATAGTCTTCTGCACCCGGAACAAATCTGTTTGAATCTGTATCTTCGATACGGAAAACCATGTCTCCTCCGTTTTGACGGGCGAACAGGTAATTATAAAGTGCGGTGCGAACTCCACCAATATGCAGCGGGCCAGTTGGGCTCGGGGCAAAACGTACTCTTACTCTTCTTTCTGCCATATATTTTATTTTTATTCCTTCCTATTTTAGTGCCGGACAGAAATCTGTCCGTTATATTAAAGTATAATTGCCTGCAAAATTAAGACTTTTTTTACAATTACGCTATATTGCTCGGGCAAGTATATAGATTTTATGGGCAAAAGATGTCTATATCAATTTATTTTTGTACTTTTCCACACAAATTCTGTGTATTATGGCAAATAAAGATGTTAGGGACAAGGTCCTGTGGGTACTTTACAGAGCTGTTATTATTGTGTTGGTTGTTATCCCTATAGTGTGGATGCTCCCACGTGAAACAAAGTTCAAGTATTCGTTTGAATTGGGAAGTCCTTGGAAATATGGGCTTCTGACTGCCGAATATGATTTCCCTATATATAAGGAAAAAGATAAAATAGACAGGGAACGTGACAGCGTTATGGACAAGTATTATCCTTATTATAATCTTATGGATAATATAGGTGAAGCCAGTATAAACAATTTCAAAAATTCATTTTCGGGGAATAATGGCAAATATCCCAATATAGAGTCTTACAGAAAATATATTGCCTCAAGCCTGAAAACGGTTTATGCCAAAGGTATAATCTCTGCTTCTGATTACAGCCGGATACTTGCCGACAGCATAGAGTCTGTATATATTATAAAGGGAAACGTTGCAACACTTGTTCCTGTAACCGATTTGATGACCGAAAAGAAGGCGTACTCCTACGTTCTTGACAGCAAGGACAAGCGCTTTTCAGCAGGTATTATAAGTCAGTATGATATAAACAAATATCTTTTGCCTAATCTTGAATTGGATTCAATACGCTCAAAACAGGCGAAGGAACAGCTGCTTTCACTGGTTTCATCAGCAACAGGCCGTGTCCTGAAAGGACAGAAGATTATTGACAGGGGAGAGATTGTAAATCATGAGACTTACAATATACTGAAATCACTTGAACTGGAGTCTATGAAAAGGCAGGATTCCAATTCGCATATTGATATAATGATTCTTGGCCAGTCAATATATGTGCTTGTTGTAATGATTTGCTTTTTGTTGTATCTTGAAATATTCAAGCCGTCTTATTTGAGCCGTAAACGTAATGCGCTGCTTATTTTCGGATGCCTTGTGCTTTCAAGTATCATAACAAGTTTTGTTGTCAAGAACTATGTTTCCGAGTATGTATATGCATTGCCTTATGTTATAGTTCCGATAGTGATAGGTGTTTTCTTTGATTCGCGCACTGCTGTTATTATCAATTTTATAAATATATTGCTGTGCTCATTGTCACTTACAAATCCGACGATGTTTATTATTCTTCAGTTTGTTGGGGGCATCATCGGTGTTTATTCTCTGAGGGAGCTTTCTCAACGCTCGCAGTTGCTCAATACTGCTTTGCTTGTATTCCTGGCATACAGCGTAACATATCTTGCGCTTGAACTGATTTCGCAGGGAAGCTTCGACAAGGTTAATTATCACAGGTATATATATTTTGTTGCAAACTGTGTTATCTTGCTGTTTATTTATCCTGTTCTTCTTTTGCTTGAGAAGATATTCGGATTCACTTCAAATGTGACTCTTGTTGAATTGTCAAACATTAACAATAAGCTGTTACGTGAAATGTCTGAAATTGCTCCGGGTACTTTCCAGCATTCAATGCAGATGTCAAATCTTGCAGCAGCTGCAGCCATGAAGATTGGGGCAAATGTCCAGCTTATACGTACAGGGGCTTTGTATCATGATATAGGTAAGATGAAGAATCCGGCTTTCTTTACCGAGAATCAGAATGGCGTGAATCCGCATGAACAGCTTTCGTATGTCGAGAGTGCCGGAATTGTCATAAACCATATATATGATGGCTTGAAGCTTGCCGACAAATATAATCTGCCTGAAGCTGTAAGAAGATTTATTTTTACCCATCACGGTAAGGGGCTTACAAAATATTTCTATATATCTTATAAGAATGAGCATCCAGACGAAAAGGTAAACGAAGAGCTGTTTATGTATCCTGGTCCAAACCCGGGAACAAAGGAAGAGGCAATACTGATGATGGCGGATTCTGTTGAGGCTGCTTCAAGAAGTCTGAAAGAATATACGGAGCAGAGCATAGGCGAACTTGTTGACAAGATTGTAGATACACAGCTTGCCGAGGGATATTTCCGTCAGTGTCCTATCACTTTCCTTGATATTGACAATGTGAAGGCGGTGTTTAAGGAAAAACTGCGTATTATGTATCATACCCGAATCAGTTATCCTGAATTGAAAACGGATACAAACAATGCGGGCCATAAGAAATATGAAAGAAGAAGGAACCGTTTCTTTAAATGATTGCATTGTAGGATAGAATAAAAAAGTCAGCCGCATATTTGTGTGGCTGACTTTTTTGTATGGTGATTATCGGTCTCTGTGTCTTGTCAGAAATGACTTGAACCGTCAAAACAGTGAGTGCAGATTTTACACTTAGGAAGGCCGATTGCTTCAACAAGAGTTTCTATTGTGTTGAACTTTAAAGATGTCAGACCGAAACGTTCTGCTATGATGCTAACCATCTTTTCATATTCCGGAGAACCTGTCTGCGCATATTTTTCAACATTCTTGTTTTCATCTCCTTCAAGTTCCTTTATAATTCTTCTTGTGATAAGTTCAAGTATTGACTTTGAAGCAGAGAATCCAACGAACGGACATGCATAGATAAGTGGCGGGCATGCTATTCGCATATGTACTTCCTTGGCTCCGTATTCATACAATATTTTAACGTTGTCTCTAAGCTGTGTTCCTCTGACTATTGAATCGTCGCAGAACAGAAGTCTTTTACCGTTAAGCATAGCTCTGTTAGGGATTAGTTTCATCTTAGCGACAAGCGAACGCATTTCCTGATTGCTTGGAGTGAAGCTTCTTGGCCATGTCGGTGTGTATTTTGCAATTGCTCTGTGATATGGAATGCCTTTTCCTTCGGCATATCCGAGGGCCATTCCTACACCTGAATCTGGGATACCGCAAGCACAGTCAACTTCGCTGTCATCTTTCTGTCCCATCTTGAATCCGCTGTCAAAACGAACCTTTTCAACATTTATGCCTTCGTAGCAGGATGTCGGGAAACCGTAATAAACCCAAAGGAAAGAGCATATCTGCATGCCTTCCTGTGGTGCTTTCAGCTGTACTGTCTTGTCTGCATATATTTTTAAGATTTCTCCTGGGCCTAAATACTTTTCTATTTCATAGTCAAGGTTAGGGAATGAGCTTGATTCGCTTGATACTGCATAGGCTCCGTCCTTTTTGGCAAGAACAATTGGAGTTCTTCCCCATTTGTCGCGTGCTGCTATTATTCCGTCTTCTGTCAGGATAAGCATTGAGCATGAGCCCTTGATGGTATTGAATACGTTTTCGATTCCTTCAACAAATGTTTTTCCCTGATTTATCAGGAGTGCGATAAGTTCTGTCTGATTAGTAGTTCCTGAGCTTAGTTCCGCAAAGTGCATGTTCTGGTTGATAAGCATTTCTTCAACCTCGTCCATGTTTGCTATTTTGGCAACTGTCACTATTGCGAATCTTCCAAGGTGTGACTTTATTACTATAGGTTGGGCATCGGTGTCGCTTATGATTCCTATTCCGGCATTACCGATGAATTTGCCAAGGTCTGATTCGAATTTCGTTCTGAAATAGGTACTTTCAAGATTATGAATGGATCTTATGAATCCTTTTTCTTCACTGTAGGTTACCATTCCACCTCTTTTGGTTCCCAGGTGGGAATTATAGTCTGTTCCGTAAAACAGATCTGTTATACAACTTTTAGTTGATACTGTTCCAAAAAAACCTCCCATGTATGTTCGTTTTATGAGTATTGTTTCAAGCTGCAAAATTACATAAAATAATTTATTTGGAAATATTGATTTTTAGGTGATTTTTATTATGTATATATAAGTATTACTATTATTTTTTTTGTTTAATATTCTATATATTATTTGTAGGATACATGGATTGTTTTTTATCAGTAGAAAGCGACTTGTAAAAGCCTCCGGTCTTTTCCTCAAAAACATTCAGTGTTTTCGGTGAAAATGCCGGAGGTTTTTGTTTAAAACATTG
>CALUJO010000045.1 GCA_944320965.1 uncultured Bacteroidaceae bacterium
CCGGCAAACTGACGGCTAAGAACTGGGCAAAACGTGTAAAGGTATCACCAGATACAGCAGCACGCGATATAAAAGATCTGGTAGAAAAGGGTATTCTGATACCCCAGCAGGGGCGGGTTCGTGACGTATTCTACGGAATCCAGTGCAATGAGTCTATCATTGTCATCCCCATGCCGGAAGGTGTATAATCGTTCATCATACAAGCATAAAGGCTGTGTGTCAGTTTTGATGAACCGATGTCATACAACCTTTATGCTTTTCTACTCATATATGCTTTCCTTTAATTCTCTTGAAGCATTTTCTCAACATCATTTTTCTTTTGTATTCTGGTAAGCAATTATGCATCTCAGTATTTTTGTTATATCTTCTCCTTTTCGTCTCTATTTGTTTTATTTGGCTCTGATGTCATATTAATCAATTAAATCCCGTCTTTTTTTATTATTTGCGTAAAACTGCGTATCTTGCACCATAAAATGATATTTAATGGAAAGAATATACGATAACAACAATATATCTGGAAGAAAGAGAACGGGCCTGATTAATTTTAAGCTAATATCATTTATCTTGGGCGTTTTGGTCATTGTTGAGGCTGGACTTTTGGCTTTGTGTGCCTGTGTATCTTTGCTTTATGACGAGAGCGACTATATTTATTTTATATATACAATGCTTATAAATATAGCTCTTGGGGTGGTAATGATATTTGCGGGACGTGACAATGGCGGTGAGATAACAAGGCGTGACGGATACTATATTGTCAGTGTTTCGTGGGTACTGTTTTCGGCTTTGGGTATGCTTCCTTTTTATTTAAGCGGATATATACCTTCTGTGACCGATGCTTTCTTTGAGACAATGTCCGGTTTCACTACTACTGGGGCTACAATTCTTAACGATATAGAGGCACTTCCTCACGGTCTTCTTTTCTGGCGAAGTCTTACGCAGTGGATAGGAGGTCTTGGGATTGTTCTTTTTACCATAGCATTAATTCCTCTTTTCAGCGGCAGCAGCCAGCAGTTGTTCCTTTCCGAAGCTACCGGAGTTACGCATAGCAAGATACATCCAAAGGCAAAAGTCATGGCACGTTATCTGTGGTTAATCTATATTGGTCTGACTTCTATTCTGGTTGTATTGCTTATGTTGGGTGGTATGAATCTTTTTGATGCGGTGTGCCATTCGTTTACGACAACTGCTACCGGAGGATTTTCTACCAAACAGGACAGTATTCTTTTCTGGAACTCACCGTATATTGAATATGTAATTTCAATTTTCATGGTTGTTTCAAGTATAAATTTCTCGTTGTTTTATATGGCGTTGAAGCATCGTCCAGACCATCTTTTGAAGGATGATGAATTGCACTGGTTCATTAAATCGGTAGGAATTATTACATTGATAATTACTGCAGCGCTTTATTTCAATGACTATTATGACCTTGAAACTTCTTTTCGCCGCGCATTGTTCCAGGTAGCATCAATTCATACTTCATGTGGTTTTGCAACTGACGATTATAATCTTTGGCCTACATTTACATGGGTACTGTTGATTTTTGCAATGCTTTCGGGTGGATGTACGGGCTCTACGAGTGGTGGTATAAAGAGCTTGAGATTTCATATTATAGCTCAGAACATAAAGAATCAGTTCAAGCAGATGCTTCATCCAAGGGCAGTGCTTCCTGTAAAGGTCAATGATGAGTTGATAACCGCGCAGATTTCCGCTGTTGTGTATACATATTTTGCAATATATCTGTTGTGCATATTTGTGGGCTGGACGTTGCTTACAATTCTTGGCGTAGGATTTGTTGAATCTATGAGCCTTGTGGTTTCCGCTATTGGTAATGTTGGTCCGGCACTTGGTGAATACGGTCCTGTATATTCCTGGGCGTCACTTCCCGATGCGGCCAAATGGATATTGTCTGTTCTGATGCTTATCGGAAGGCTTGAGATATTCGGTATTCTGTTGTTGTTCTATCATAGATACTGGAAGGACAATTGATTGCCGTTGTCTGTTTATTCTGATTATCGCTTTGTTGTGCATAGTCTGAATATATTGTTTTCTGTTTTCAGACTGGTTTATATTCCTTTCAGATAACCGGTTTCTAATTGGATTTATATTCTATGTTTTTGCCTGAAAATGTAGAAGGTAATTGGGAAAAACGTAGAATGATTTTGATGAATATATAGAATGTTTTTGTCGGAAACATTCTATATTTTTTTGACCATGTTTCTTGTTTTTCAATATTGGTTTAATTGATTAGTGTTAACATTTTCTATATGTCCATGGGTATATCCGGCAATAAA
Organism: uncultured Bacteroidaceae bacterium; assembly: GCA_944320965.1. Taxonomy (GTDB): domain Bacteria; phylum Bacteroidota; class Bacteroidia; order Bacteroidales; family Bacteroidaceae; genus Avibacteroides. Next base: position 2,292 of record CALUJO010000045.1, read on the forward strand.
GATAAATAATCATAATATTCTACTGGAAAACGATTAGTATAAAAAATATACTTGGTTAATAAAATAGTATTGATTATTTTTGTATACTGAAAAATGATATTTGAATATCGGTAAAAAAACTTATATATTTTGGTTTATGAAGAGATCTACTATACAAGATGAAATGTTTCCGGCTTGTCCGGTGCGGAACATATTGGCAAGATTGTGCGACAAATGGGCTTTGTTGGTTATATATATTCTTGATATGTCAGGAAAGGAAAATATGCGTTTTATGGAAATAAAGCAGCATATGCCTGATATATCACAAAGAATGTTGACAATGACATTGCGTACACTTGAAGAAGACGGATATGTGTCAAGAACTGTTTTTGCGGAAATTCCGCTTCGTGTAGAATATGCTCTTACTGAGAGGGGCAAGTCTTTGAAGCCTATGCTTGACCCTTTGCTGCAATGGGCGTACGACAATATGGATGTTATCATGCAGGACCGTAAAAAGTCTATGTCTCAAAATGTATAATGTTTATGTCAAATAAAATAATGTGATTCATATGATGAAAGCAGCTCAGATATATAAGTATTCAAAAGAAATAAAAGTGTCTGTTAATGATGTTCCTGTACCGGAACCGCAAAATGGTGAAGTTCTTATAAGGGTAAAAGCTGCTGCAGTTAATCCCTTGGACATATTACAGATTTCGGGGAGTGTCAGGTTGATACAGAATTATAAAATGCCTCTTACATTGGGTAATGAATGTTCTGGTATTATAGAAAAGGTTGGGAATGGAGTAAATGGATTTAGTGTCGGTGACAAGGTTTATACAAGACTCCCTCTTGACAAAATCGGTGCATTTGCCGAATATGTAGCGGTTGACAGTAAGGCAATAGCCAAAATGCCTTTGAATTATGATTTCATAACAGCTGCAGCTATTCCTTTGGCAGGTCTGACCGCATATCAGGCTTTGGTTGAAGAACTTGAGGCTGAATCGGGCAAAGCACTTCTGATAACAGGAGCCTCTGGTGGTTTCGGGCAGATTGCGGTACCTGTGGCTAAAGATATGGGGTTGCGTATATTTGTTACAGGAAATGCGCGCTCTCAGGAAAAGTTTTTAAAAATGGGAGTTGATCGATATATAGATTACAGGAAAGAGAATTATTGCGAGGTGTTATCCGGTATAGATTATGTCATAGATACTTTAGGTGCCGGGGAATTTGTACATGCTCTGTCTGTATTGCGAAGAGGTGGCAGATTATTGAGTCTTAGGACTGCTCCTAATAAGTCTTTTGCCAAAAAGAACGGATTTTGATGGCTTAAAAGATGTCTGTTTTCTTTTGTCGGTAAAAAATATGACTCGGCTGCCCAAAAAGAAGGAAAAGAATATCATTTTATGTTTGTTCATTCTGATGGCAGTCAGCTTAGGAAAATAACAGAGATTGTGGAAAAAAACAAAATAGTTCCGGATATTGGTTCGCGTATATTCTCTTTGTCGCAGGTAAACGAGGCTCTTGCACTTGTTGCCAAAGGCGGAGTGAACGGAAAGATAATAATTCAATTGTAATCAGCAACATACATATTATATTACGTCTTGGTATGCAGTTATGCAGATAAGGCAGAATAAATAAAAAATAAGGAGGAACGTATATGGTTTTTTATGAAATGTTTTTCAGCCCGACAGGAGGAACGAAGAAGGTTTCAGGCTTTTTGATAAATGAATTTAATGCTGAATATAAAACAATTGACTTGACTGATAGCAAAACTGATTTTAATTCCATTCAGTTGAATGCGGATGACATTGCAATTATTGCTGTTCCATCGTATGGTGGACGTGTGCCTGTAACAGCTGCCGAGCGTATTTCTTGTGTGCATGGCAATGGGACAAAAGCTATTTTGGTCTGTGTATATGGGAACCGTGCTTATGAAGATACCCTGGTCGAGCTTCAGGATATTGTTCAAGATGCTGGATTTTCTGTGATTGCGGCGATAGCAGCAATTGCAGAACACTCGATTGCACGCAGGTATGCAGCTAATAGACCTGATGAAGAGGATTATAGACTGTTAAAGGATTTTGCTTTTAGGATTAATGGAAAATTGGAAAGAGGAGATTTGGGCACACCATTAATACCGGGAAACAGACCTTATAAGAAGGCGTCTAATGCCGGTATAGTACCAGTTGCAACGAAGGATTGTGTCAAATGTGGTATCTGTGCTTCAAAATGTCCTGTTGCGGCTATTGACAAAGATAATCCTGCAAAAGTAAATAAACAAGTATGTATATCCTGCATGCGTTGTGTTTCTGTATGTCCTCATAAGGCACGAAAGGTTAATAAGCTTCTTCTTGTAGCTGTAAATATGATGTTGAAAAAAGCATGTTCTGTCAGAAAAGAATGTGAATTGTATATTTAAGTTTGTATGGGATAAAGAAAATGATTACACTATTGAAGCATATGCTATTTTGTTGATTGGTTGATATATGAAATTCGGAATGTTGGATATCAAAAAAGAGATTATTCATTTTTATATATGAATAATCTCTTTTTTTGAGTGATCCGCTTGGGGCTCGAACCCAAGACCCCAACATTAAAAGTGTTGTGCTCTACCTGCTGAGCTAGCGAATCAATCCTTTATTGCAATCTTTTCCGAATTGCGCTGCAAAGGTAGATATAATTTTTGAATTACCAAAATTTTTCATGATAAATCAAAAATAATTTTTTAATTTTTTTCTTGATCTGCCGGTAAATCACCAATACTGTCGTCCGCAAAACTCTCATTTCCAAGTATAAACCTCTTGTAGTATGAGAGAATCAGTGTTGTCATTGGTAAGGCAATGATCATTCCTATTATTCCCATCAGTGCACCCCAGATGGAAAGTGACAGCAGTATTATTGCCGGATTCAGTCCTGTAATCTTTCCCATGATTTTAGGTACAAGCAGAAAATCCTGAATTGTCTGGACGACTGCAAACACTGCCATTGCTGCTATGAATATCCACCAGAAGTTCTGTCCGGTTTCTGCTGCCTTCAGTGCTGCCAATATTATGGTCGGGATGAAACCTATTATCTGCAGATATGGTACAAGATTCAGGAGTCCTATGAAGAGTCCGAGACCTATTGCCATTGGGAAATCTATTATCAGAAAGCCTATCGAGAACAATATCCCGACACAAAGTGCCACAAGGCTCTGGCCTCTGAAATATCCGCTCATTCCTTCTTCAAGGTCTTCAGCAAGATGCGAGAAGAATCTTCTATAGCGTCGCGGTATAATGTTTATCCATCCTTTTTCCAGCTTTTCATAGTCAAGCAGAATAAAGAACAGGTAAAGTAAGATTATGAAAGATGTAAAAATGCCGAACAGTATATTCATTGACTGTGCAAGTATATTCCATACTTTAGGGAGCAGTGCCTTTGAATACTGCATTATGTTTTCCTTGCTAAGAAAATCGTTAAGTCTGTTCATGTCAATATTGTCAACTATTAGCTGGCGCAGAAAGTCCGGTATGGAACTTGAGCTTGTGCTTGTCGTTATGTATGTATTGAGCAGGTCTTTTATATGTATTCCTTCATTTATGATTGGCGGTATTACAAACAGCACTATGCCTGTAAGTATTGCAAAAATCAGTATGAGGACTGTTATTATGGACAGTCCTCTGTATTTGAAATGAAGTTTGTACTGGAAGAATTTTACAATGGGATATATCATGTATGCAATCACACATGCAATAACAAAAGGAAGCAGTACGCCGCTCAGATAATTTATAAGGTAAATTATTCCTGCAAATATTGCCAGTCCTATAGCCATGCGGACAAAGCGGTCAAAAGTGAATTCTTTTCTTATCATACTTTTGTCTGTTCGTTGTTTGACTTGTTGTAGCATTCTCTGCAAAGAGGCTCGTATTCCATCTTTTCGCCAAGAAGAACTTGTTTTTCATCGTCCACGGTTCTGTGTGATACGTATGCCAGGTTCCCGCATCTAACGCATATTGCATGCACTTTTGTTACGTCATCGGCAATTGCGCAAAGTCCTGGCATCGGACCGAATGGTCTTCCCTTGAAATCCATGTCAAGTCCGGCTACAATAACCCTTATTCCGCTGTTGGCAAGCTGGTTGCAGACTTCTATTATACCGTCGTCAAAGAACTGTGCTTCGTCTATGCCCACAACATCAATTTCGGATGAAAGCAATATCAGGCTGGCAGATGAGTCTATCGGGGTTGACGGGATGCTGTTGCTGTCGTGTGAAACCACATTATCGCACGAGTATCTTGTATCTATTGCCGGTTTGAATATTTCAACATTCTGCTTGGCAAACTTTGCGCGCTTCAGACGTCTTATGAGCTCCTCGGTTTTGCCTGAAAACATTGAGCCGCAAATAACTTCAATTCTGCCTCTTCTGTAAGGCTCCCGTATATTGTATTCTGAAATCATTTTCTTCCTGGATTAAATTTATGTCTGTACAAAAGTACATTTTTATTTTAGATAATCTGATAAAAGGAACTCCCGCAATTTGAAAATCAACAAAAGAACTATAAAAAATATATAATAATGTAGGAAACATGTTTTTTTATCATATTTTTGCTATAAATGGAATAATTGTATAAGGATGGGAAAACTTTTTATAGTTCCGACACCTGTCGGTAATCTTGAAGATATGACATTCCGTGCTATCAGGGTATTGAAGGAAGTAAATCTTATTCTTGCTGAAGATACGCGTACTTCGGCAACTCTTCTAAAGCATTTTGAAATAAGGAATCAGATGCTGTCCCATCATAAATTCAATGAACATCAGACAGTTTCCAATATTGTAGGACGTATATTGGCCGGTGAGGATGTTGCTCTAATCAGTGATGCCGGGACTCCTGCCATTTCGGATCCGGGCTTTCTACTGGTAAGGGAGTGTGCCAAGAACGGAATTTCTGTTGAATGCCTTCCGGGTGCAACGGCTTTTGTCCCTGCACTTGTCGATTCAGGCTTGCCTTGCGACAGATTCTGCTTTGAAGGTTTTCTTCCTCAGAAGAAGGGAAGGCAGACAAAACTTAAAGAGCTTGCGCTTGAAACACGGACTATGATTTTTTATGAGTCGCCTTACAGAGTATTGAAAACGCTTGAACAGTTTGTAGAATATTTCGGAGAAGAAAGATCCTGTTCTGTTACGCGTGAGATTTCAAAAGTATATGAGGAAACCGTAAGAGGAAGCTTGCCTGAAGTTATTGCACATTTCAAGGAAAAGGAACCGAAAGGTGAATTTGTTATAATAGTGGAAGGAAAACAAGAAGAGAAAAAGAATAAAGAAAGTAATAAGTAAAAATTATTGTCTATGAAGAAGTTATTATTTGTTTTGGTCGCTGCTGTAACGGTGCTTTCTTCGTGTAACATGTCATCAAACAAGAATAGAGAACAGCAGGTTATGGACTCACTTAGAAATGAACTGGGTCTGAAGGAAAAGGAAAATGACGAGCTTGTTGAGATAGTTGCTCTGGTTACTGAAGGGTTCAGGGAAATTGATGAGGCTGAGGGAAGAATCAATATTGATCCGGAAACGGAAAATACTCTTACTCAGAAGGATATGATTGAAGAACAGCTTAGTTTCATAAAGAACAAACTTGCTGAGAACAAGGAGAAAATCGAAAAGATGGAAACTATGCTGAAGAATGGTTCTAATAAGAATGCTAAATTGCAGAAGACTCTTGAGTCATTCAAAATGCAGTTGAAGCAGAAAGAGGATGAAATTACAGAGTTGCGCAATGAATTGGAACAGAAAAACGCACAGATTGCAGAACTGGACAGTAAGGTATCTGAAATGAGCGGTAAGATTGAAAATCTTTCTTCGCAGAACGAGAATAAGGCAAAGATTGTTGATGCCCAGGACAAGATGATTAACAGAGCGTGGTATGTTTTCGGCACAAAGAAGGAACTCAGAAGTCATAAAATATATGATGACGGTGAGGTTTTGAAGAACAAGGACTTTGATAAGGAATATTTTACTGAAGTTGATATTCGTGAGTTCAAGGAATTGCCTTTATACAGCAAGAGGGTTTCGTTGGAAACAGCTCATCCTGAAGGCTCATACGAGCTTGTGAAGGACGAAAAGGAACAGTATATACTGAAGATTACAAATCCTGAAGAGTTCTGGAATGTATCAAGATATCTTGTAATTCTTGTAAAATAACGATGAGTCTTTAATTTAAAATACAGGAGTGTGCCATAATGATTGTGGCACATTCTTTTTTTGTGGATTTATATGGGAAAATACAAAAATCTATTTATTGACCTTGATGATACGATATGGGATTTCACGGGCAATTCAAGGAAGGTTTACAAAATCCTGTATGAAAAGTTTTCGTACGGTGATTATTTTGAATCGTTTGAACAATATATAGATATTTTTGAACGTAAGAACGAAGAATTGTGGTTGAAATATGGTGCGGGAGATATTACAAAAGAGGAGCTGAATCATGGCAGGTTTACTTATCCTCTAACAGTTGCCGGAGTTTCTGATACAAGTATTGCCAATGATTATATGAATAATGCTTTGGAAATGATGCCTACAATGACAGGACTTGTTGAAGGTGCACTGGATTTGCTTGAATATCTTGCTCCGAAATATAATCTGTATATACTTTCTAACGGGTTCAGGGAATTGCAGTCCCGTAAAATGAAATTGGCAGGTGTAGAAGGCTTTTTTAAGAAAGTAATATTGTCCGAAGATATAAAGGTGCATAAACCTAACCGCGAAATCTTTCATTTTGCGCTTTCTGCAACACAGTCCTCGTTTTCGGATTCCATTATGATTGGTGACAATATAGAAACAGATATAAGGGGAGCCCGTGATGCAGGATTGGATCAGATATATTTCAACAGATGGGGAAAGGAGAATTTGCCTTTTACTCCTACTTATGAAGTTAAAAGTCTTAATGAAATTAAAAATACATTATAGATATTGCAGATTATAGAAATATGATTTACAAAATATTTTATTATAGTTAACATATGTTATAATCGTGTATTTTTATTGGCTTGGGTATTGCAGATATCGGAAATATGCCTACCTTTGCATCGTGTTTTTCATAGTATTAGATTTAAGGTTAACAAAGATTGGGTCAAGGCGTTGACCCTTTTTTTATATCCATACTTTTCCTGTTAAAAATATTTATCAGAATGACATATTCCCGAACAAAATAGTTTTTGTATTTTTGTTATTAAAAACTATATTTGTAAAGTTAAAACTTAATGGAGGATATTATGAAAAGAAGTCTGATAACTGCAGCTTTAGCTCTTGCGTTTCTGACAGTTCCTTTTTCGGATGCGGAAGCATGTACTGGTATTACATTAAAATCAGCCGACGGATGTTATGTATATTCAAGAACAATAGAGTGGGGAGGTTCCCTTCTTAACAGCGGTTATGTTGTTGTTCCGCGTGGTTACGAACAACAGTCAATGACGCCGCAAGGGGTAAACGGAATAAAGTTTGCTGCCAAGTACGGTTATGTAGGTCTGACGGTAGAGCAAAAAGAATTTGTTACGGAAGGTATTAATGAGAAAGGTCTTTCTGCAGGTTTGTTCTATTTCCCGGGATATGGTAAATATCAGGAATATGACGGTGCCAACAGTAATCGCAGTGTGTCTGATTTTCAGTTGGTTTCCTGGATACTTTCATCATTTGAAAGTGTTGCGGAAGTAAAGGAAAACATAAACAGTGTAATTGTAACTCCGCTTGATCCAAGATCATCCACTGTTCATTGGCGTGTTGCCGATACGACAGGTGCACAGATTGTTATAGAGATAGTTGACGGTAAGGTTAATGTATATGATAATAAACTTGGCGTTTTGACAAATTCACCTGGATTTGAATGGCAGATTACAAATCTGAACAATTATGTAAACCTGCGTCCTGGTACTGCATCTTCAATCTCATTGGGCGAGGTTCCTGTATTCTCATTTGGTGCCGGTTCCGGAATGCTTGGATTGCCGGGCGATGTTACAGCTCCTTCCCGTTTTGTCCGTGCTGCCTTTTATCAGTCAACAGCTCCTGCAAGTCCGACAGCAAAGGACGCTGTCTTGCAATGTTTCCATATAATGAACAACTTTGATATACCTGTAGGTGTTGAGCATGGAGAAGGTAATAGTGTGCCTGAAGGTCTTGTAAGCGCTACACAATGGACTACTGCTACGGATGTAGCAAACAGGATGATTTATTACCGTACGGTATTCAATTCAACTATAAGATGCATTGACTTGAAATCAATAAACTTTGCAAAGGTGAAATTCCAATATGCACCGCTGGACAAGGTGAAGGAAGAAAAAATTGAGATGATAAAGATTAAATAATGATTGTCATAATATTCTTATAGTATTAAGGCTTTTGATTTTGGTATTATACGGTCAGACAGAAATCTATGTTTCTTGTCTGTCTGACTTTTTGTATCATTATATAAGTATTAATAATATGAAAAATAATTGTAACTTTGGACTTTCTTTAATTTATAATATTTATGGTAACCAAAATAAATGCTTTAATTTACATACTGTTGATATTCATGCCCTTGTCTTTGTTCTCTTCTGAACCGGCAGTTAAAGATTCTTTGCCTGTAAACGGAAGAGAGTATAAAGGTACAAAGATGTTCAGGGAGTATTTCCATACAAATGATTTTGTCTACTATCTTGACAATATAGATGATAATGTGATTTACCAGTCCGAAACGACCGGAGCATTCAATATGCCTGACAGATATTTGTTCTCTGTTGGGGGAAATTCATATCAGTGGAACAGGTATTATATTGATGGTTTCAGAACAGACAGCAGGTACATGGTTGGTTCCACTTATTTCATGCCTGATATGTATAAGCATGATTTGACGATGGATTATCACAGATCCGGTATATTCTTCAGTACTTTAAAGGATGTGCCTAATTCAGTGAATGTAACATATAATATTGGTGGACTTGGAGGTATATCTGCAGGAACCAAGGAAATAATCAACATCTTCCATAAGACAGCTTCGGAGAGAGTTTATAAGCCGATTGATTACAGGAATAAAATGAACGGCGCGGCTTCTGTAAGTCTGGACTATTCGATTCCTGTTAACGGAAAGAAATATCTTCAGAGTCTTTATGTTGATTATGGAAACAGGGATATAGTAGCTTTTGACGAAAAAGGTATAACAGAACCTTATAAGGAAGATTTCTTTAAGGTAAACCTTAACGGACAGTTGCCTGTTGAAGGTGGCAGAATGTTTGACCGTGTGAATTATCTGTTCCATGCTTCGGCGCGTGACAATATGAACTCAGAAGTATATTACGGCAAGGATGAAACGGCAAGACATAATGCCTATAGCCTTTCTGTCTATGGAGTAAAGAATAGAAAATATACAAGATATACGTCCGGTTTGACTCTGGCGACAAATAAAATCCATCATAATGATATAAATTATGCCAGAAATATAATAGACCAGGATGGAGAAGCTTTGGAACCATGGTATCCTGACGGTTATAATTCGGAATTGAACTATGCGGTCAACTTTGAGCATATCATAAACAACAATATGAAGATTGTTTATGACGGGTATAATTCAGTAATTAATTTCACTCCTGAAAAGAACAGTTTTACAAACCGTCTTTATCTGAATATGCCGAACGACAAGAGTTCATATCAGTCACTTTATATCTATGACTGGCAAACTGACGCTTTCTGGAGTGCGCTGTTTGAAAATACCGTAGGAATAGATGTTCACAGACGATGGGCTTCATGGATTGATTTCAATGCAGGTATTGACCTGACGGTTGATGCAATGATTTTAAAGGACAAATCAATGTTCCGTCCGGGATGGCAGGCCAATGTCGGAGTCAATATTCATCCGTGCAAATGGTTCAATATGGAAATCAATGCCAGCAGAAACAGGATTGCTTTCAATTATGACCAGATAAGATTCCTTTCAAGCAGATATATGAATGCAGACATATACTATTGGAATGACAAAAATGGTGACAGAACATATCAGCCTGATGAAAAAGGAAGTTATTTCACATCAACCGGAGGAAAATATCACCATACTGCTGATATGCTGAAACAGCCGTCATATTTTGTTTTTGATATGCCGATACATTTTACATTTGGTAATCACAGAATATCATTCCTGAATACTTACAGGAAGTATTTCAACACTTGGTTTACTTCTTTTGATGGTGATGCTTCTGATTATGGACATTTTGAAAAGCCTGCAAATACGGAAAATTCATCTCCTGAAAGCATATTCTTTTTTAACGGTGGCACTCCGGTCAACTATATTGTAGGCTACTATCCGAAGGAATACAGAGATATGATGAATGCAGGAAACTGGACAAAGAAGTTTTCGGATACTCCTTATTATTTTTCTTCTGTTATAAAATACCAGTATACCGGACCTAAATTTTTCTTCTCTCTTTCATGGCAGTCATTTTTAATGGCTGGTGCTTCCGGTTTGGGTAATGGAGTATTGCAGAACAATCTTGGTGTGCTTACCGAAACAACTGCTAATCCGAACAATATGCACAAGGCTATAGGACGCTATGACCAGGACAGGGCTTATGTTGCCAGAATGCATATTGGTTATAATATAACAGAAAACTTCTCTGTTGCATTGACCGGTAAGTTCAAGGACGGACAGCCGTTCTCAAGTTTCTATACACAACTTTATACAGATGCTGAAGGAAATACGCAGGCAGCAATGTGGAACGGGCGTACAAAGGGGATTGATCCTTTTACCGGTGATTTCGGAAGCAGGGAAGATGCATTTTTCAATTTTGACCTTCGTGCAAAGTACAGAGGCAATATTATGAAACATCCTTTCGAAGTAGAGCTTTTCTGTTACAATATATATGATTTTGGAACAGAACTTACGGAATATGTATTCAATCCGGTTTACAGGAATGACAATCCTTCGGAAATTAATAATGACGGACGTCATGCGATGTCTTTGTCAATACCGCGCGGTCTTATAGCTTCGTTCAGAATAGAGTTGTAAAAAGCAACTTTAACGGATATAAGGATACCGGTAGATTTTATTTTTAATACCTTTGTCACTATATAGTGTTTTTATGGACGACAGTTTTGATATACATAATTATAAGATGAATGACCGTGAGCGTGATTATGACAAGGCTCTGCGTCCTCTTTCCTTTTCAGACTTTCAGGGACAGGATAAGATTGTCGAGAATCTGAAAATCTTCGTGAAGGCGGCAAAGTTAAGAGGAGAAGCTTTGGATCATGTTCTGCTTCACGGGCCTCCGGGACTTGGTAAAACTACCCTTTCAAATATTATAGCAAACGAATTGGGAGTTGGTTTCAAGGTAACAAGCGGACCTGTTCTTGACAAACCGGGAGATTTGGCTGGAATACTGACAAATCTGGAGCCTAATGATGTGCTTTTTATTGACGAGATTCACCGTATGCCGAGAATTGTGGAGGAATACCTGTATTCGGCAATGGAAGACTATCATATTGATATAATGATAGACAAGGGACCGTCTGCCCGAAGCATACAGATTGACCTTAATCCTTTCACGCTTGTAGGTGCAACAACAAGAAGCGGAAGGCTGAGCCCGCCGCTTAGGGCGCGTTTCGGGATAAACATGCATCTTGAATATTATGACTATAATATCCTGAGTGATATTATAAAGCGTTCGGCTTCCATACTGAATGTCAAGTGTTCAAGTGATGCTGCAATGGAAATAGCATCGCGCAGCCGTGGAACCCCGCGTATAGCAAATGCCTTGCTTAGGAGAGTAAGGGACTTTGCACAGGTGAAGGGTGACGGGCATATTGATTATGATATTGCACTTTATGCACTTGAGGCATTAAATATTGACAAGTTTGGGCTTGACGAGATAGACAATAAGATTTTGTGTACAATTATAGATAAGTTTAATGGTGGCCCGGTTGGGCTGACTACTATTGCAACGGCGCTCGGTGAAGAGTCGGATACGCTTGAGGAAGTATATGAACCTTTCCTTATAAAGGAAGGCTTCATGAAACGTACTCCGAGGGGAAGGGAGGTTACCGACCTTGCCTATAAGCATCTTGGACGTATGACATTTGGTCGTGGCAATACATTATTTGATTAATTGTTTGATATGGCAGGTTTGAAATCCTTGGCCAAGGATACTGCAATTTATGGTCTTAGCAGTATTATAGGCCGTTTCCTTAATTATCTTCTGGTCCCGCTTTATACGGTAAAGCTGTCGGCGGCATCGGGAGGTTACGGGGTAATAACAAATATTTATGCGATAACTGCATTGCTCCTTATCATTCTTACTTATGGTATGGAGACTGGTTTTTTCCGTTTTATCAATAAAGGGGACAAGGAGCCGATGACTGTCTACAGCACTACTCTTATATCTGTAGGAACAACTTCGGCTTTGTTTATTCTGCTTTGTGTCCTGTTTCGTACTCCGATTTCGGATGTACTTGGCTATGCTGGGCATGAAGACTATATTACAATGATGGCAACAGTTGTTGCGCTTGATGCCTTTCAGTGCATTCCTTTTGCATATCTCAGATATAAGAAACGGCCGATAAAGTTTGCCTTTGTCAAACTTATGTTTATCATTCCCAACATACTTCTTAACCTGTTCTTCTTTGTATGGTGTCCGTGGCTGAGCCAACACTATCCGGATACAGTGTCATGGTTCTATGATCCGTCGTATGGAGTGGGATATGCCTTTCTTGCCAATCTGATAAGTACTGCCGGACAGATGATATATTTTATTCCAGAGCTGACTGGTTTCAAATACAGGTTTGATGCAAGATTATGGAAGGATATGATAAAGTATTCAATGCCTATACTTGTACTTGGAATAGTCGGAGTATTAAATCACACTGTTGACAAGATAATTTTCCCATATTTGTTGGATGACAGGGCATATGCTGAAACGCAGTTGGGTATTTACGGCGCTGCAAGTAAGGTTGCTATGGTAATGGCAATGTTTACTCAGGCATTCAGATATGCTTATGAACCGTTTGTCTTCGGCAAGAACAAGGATAAGGATAACAAGGTAGTATATGCAAATGCGATGAAGTTCTTTATAATATTCGGACTTCTTGCCTTTCTTGCTGTTATATGTTACCTTGATTTGCTTAAATTTATCATTGCGCCCGATTACTGGGAAGGCTTGCGTGTTGTGCCTATTGTAATGGCATCCGAATTGTTTGTCGGTATATATTTTAACTTGTCATTCTGGTATAAACTGATTGACCAGACAAAGTGGGGGGCATATTTCTCTATAATAGGCTTTACAATAGTTATTGTATTGAATATTGTACTTGTTCCGCGAATTGGATATATGGCTTGTGCTTGGTCTTCGTTTATCGGATATTTTATAATAATGCTTTTGTCCTATTTTGTTGGCCAGGTAAAGTATCCTATAAATTATGATTTGAAAGGTATTTTTTCTTATCTGGTATTGGCTGCTGTCCTTTACATTATAAAGGAATATACTGAGACTGACAGCCTTGTTGTGAACCTTTTGGTTGGAACATTGTTGCTTATATTATTCGTAATATATATTGTAAAGAGAGATTTTCCTTTAAAAAACATACCAGTAATAAATAGATTTATAAAGAAATGAAAGAGTTTGAGAAACAGAACAGTAAGTATAAAATTAAGAATTTTATATCTAAATACCTGGATTTGTCAGGCGAGAAGCATACTGAAGAGGAAGTTGTATGTGAAATTGTAAAAGGTATTGAATTCAAGGGAGCCAATTTGTGGATTCTTATATTTGCAATATTCATGGCATCTCTTGGCCTTAATGTAAACTCAACGGCTGTTATCATCGGTGCAATGCTTATATCCCCTTTGATGGAACCTATTATCGGTATAGGCTTTTCCATAGGAGTGAATGATTTTGCAACGCTGAAACGTTCTTTCAAGAGTTATGGTATAGCGACATTGTTCAGTATCGCTACAGCAACTATATTTTTTCTGTTTTCTCCAATAGATGAGGCTCAGTCAGAACTTCTGGCAAGAACTTCACCTACAATATATGACGTGTTTATTGCATTGTTTGGTGGGCTTGCCGGTGCTGTTGCACTTGCAACCAATCAGAAGGGAAATGTTATACCTGGTGTTGCAATAGCAACTGCTCTTATGCCTCCTTTGTGTACTGCCGGTTTCGGGCTTGCTACCGGAAGCCTGGCATTCTTTATGGGAGCCCTGTATCTTTATTTTATCAATTCGGTATTTATTGCGTTGGCAACATTTATTGTCATACACACAATGAAGTTCCGTAAAAAGGTATTTATAGATAAAGACAGGGAAAAGACGGTTAGAAAGTATATTATCGGTATAACTGTTGTAACATTGATTCCAGCTGTTTTCCTTACACTGGGTATTGTGCGTAAGACAATGTTTGAATCGGCTGCAAACAGGTTCATCAATTCGGAACTTAACTTTGACAATACGCAGATAATAAGCAAGAACATTGTTCATGACAAGGACAGCAGTCTTATAAGTGTTGTGATATTGGGTGATGAAGTTTCCGAAAAGAGAATAAAGGAAGCTATGAGCAAATTGCCTCAATATGACTTGAAGAAGACAAAACTTGTAATCCGCCAGGGCGGAGGTTCATCAACGGATGTTGCTTCAATAAAGACACTTGTACTTGAGGATTTCTATAAGAACAGTGAAAAGAAGATTGCAGAACAGAAACAATTGATTGACAGTATGAATATAGAACTTGAGGGATATAGGAAAGCAGATAATCTTGCAAGCCAGCTTGTTCCTGAACTTAAGATTCTTTATCCTGATTTGAAGAATCTGATTTTTACACGTTCTTTGTCAGTTACGGCCGATTCCTTGAAGGTTGATACCATTACGGTTGCAATTGCTAAATTCGGTAAGAACCCTGGCAATAAAGACAAGAAAATAATATCAGAATGGTTAAAACAGCGTACCGGAACCGGTGAGGTAAAATTGATAATAGAATAAAATTGATTCATATAATTGATATTTGGGATGGTTGATTTTCAATCATCCCTTTTTCCTGACTTCGTCAACGTGTCACCCAAAAATCATCCGAGAATAGCGGTGCGATACGTTGATGCCGTTTCATAA
>CALUJO010000046.1 GCA_944320965.1 uncultured Bacteroidaceae bacterium
CCGGAAGTTGCTGAAATAATCATTTTCTTTCCTTATCATTCTTTTGTTCGGAGCGCTTATCAGTAGTATTGGAAACAGGAAACTGATGGCAGTTATATAAAATACTTCCACTTATATAGTGGATTATTGCGGATAATCTATTATCTTTGTGTGTGAACAATACAGAGTAGCATGGAAATAATATTCAACGAAAAGTATTTGAAGGAAATGTACATTACGGGGCAGACGGACAAGAGGCACCGGTATCAGCCACAAGTGGTACGGAAATATATACGTGTTATCAACATAATGCTGGAAACTCCGAATGTACAAGGGCTTTTGAAATACAACTCGTTGAATTATGAAAAGTTGAAAGGCGATAAGGAAGGTCTTTCTTCTGTTAGAGTTAACGACCAGTACCGCATTGAGTTTGAGGAACGGACAAGAGAAGGTGAAACTATCGCTACAATATGCAATATAATAGATTTATCGAACCATTATAAATAACAGACGACTTATGATTGAGATACAAGGAATAGATCCTACTATGATTGCCAACAACCTCACTCCGGCATATCCTACTCACCCTGGTGAAGTCCTGAAAGAAGAGATTGAATACCGCAAGATTTCGCAGCGTAAGTTATCAGAGCAGATGGGAATCTCCTATAAAATGTTGAATGACATTCTTAACTGCCGTCGTCCTGTTACGGCACAGACAGCAATGCTCTTCGAGGCAGCTCTGAATGTACCTGCGGATTCACTAATGCGTCTGCAGTTGAAATATAACATGTGGCAGGTCGCTGCCAATCCCTCTTTTATGGAGCGTCTGAAGCAGGTGCGCAAGTATGCCGCCATGCTGTAGCAAGTATGAACACACGGACAATCCACCAGTAGTTTGTATCGGCAGTTATTGAAAAGCGAGATAAGAGAATAAAAACAGGAGCCCTCGGCAGTGCCGGGGGCTTTGTGCTTTTGCACATTATGGATTACTGAGTAAAGGGTTGAGAAATGAGGGTTGAATTTTCAAAGGAGTTTGAAAAGGGAGTTCGCAAACTTTCCGGCAAAATGAATCTGCAAAAGAAAGATATATAACTAAAGTACTGCTACCGCCTTCCGTATGTTATCCAAAACAGCAGATAACTTACTGTCATGTCGGGCAACCTGCATATTGTAATCAGTTTGCAAACCAATCCAGATAGTTGCAGCAATACCGGTAGCTGCTTCTATTTTCAGGGCAGTATCAGTGCTAATCGGGCGTTTGCCGTTTATTATTTCGTTGAATGCTGTGTATGGCATTCCTATAATGCTTGCGAATTTCTTTTGAGACAGCCCACGTGCTTCCAGTTCATCTTTTAGCATTTCGCCAGGATGTATTGGAGTTGAAGGCTGTAACTCTTCAGGTCTGTAAATTCTTTTGGCTGTTTCCATACTTAAAGTTATTTGTAATGATTGCTTATTTCCAATAATCGGCACACTGTTACTATTTGTTCATTCAAAACTTCCCTTACTGTAAATTCAAGGCGGTACTGCAAATTTATCCGAACAGATGAAATTCCCTTTTTGTCACCCTGCAACACTTCATAATTCAAGGAACGTATGGGGTAAAGTTGTTCTATACTGTCCGCACGCTTTAGGAACATCACACACTTTTTATAGCCCTTGATGATTTCGGGTTGGTAGCGGTGTTTCTTGTCGCTTGTGCGTCCCTGCTCAAACAATTCACGCAAATACTCCTTATCGAACTCTATTAACATAATGCCTACCCATATTAAAACAAAGGTAATATATTATTTATACATTCACAAAAAAAGTGAATACTATTTTAGAATAATAATATGAAAACAGCTTATAATATTATAACTTCACCGGTTTATTGAAAAATCATAATTAGAAAAGATAAGTTATAGTAAACCATCAAGCGATGTCATTATTCCTACATGAGGATATGCTTCAAGTTCTTCGAATGTAGTCATTCCGTGCAGTACTCCTGCAAAATCTACTCCTGCATTTAGTGCCGTTTCAGCATCGACGGTACTGTCGCCGCAATACAAAACGTCATTTCTGTCTAATCCTAAATATTTTATGGCAAACATTAATCCTTCGGGCGACGGCTTAGGTGTTGTTACATCCTCTCCCCCTACTATTATGTCGAGAAATCCTTCGGGCAGTTTTTTCCCTAAAAGTTCCATAATCCTGTATCTGTACTTTGTGGAGATTATCCCTATTTTAGCTTTTCTTTCTTTCAGCTGCGACAGTACATAAAGTGTTTCCGGAAACAATACAGTGTTTACCGTCATTAGTTTGTCGGCTTGTGACTCATATTCTTTACGGTAGGCAGACAAAGTTTCCTTATCATCTATGCCTGTTAGTATGGAGAATGATTCCTCAAGAGTTTTTCCTATTGTACGCTTTATGGCTTCGTCACTGATGCCGTCATGCCTGTGCATGGCAAGTACATTTCTGAAACACATAACTATGCCGCGTGACGAATCGGCAAGAGTATAGTCGAAATCGAAAAGATAAGCCTTGTAGGTCTTTTGTATCATGAATATATAGTATTATTATTGAATAAATTATCATAAATATCCCAATGTCCGCTAAAACCGCTACCAACAAATTTAATGTGATAAAGCTTTGAAATCTTGCCGGTTCATATTTGCCATATAATAATTTGTCCTATACAGACAAAGATACTGTTTCTTTGACTAATTCAAGAATATGTAATGTAGAAATTGGTTGAAGGAGAAATATTTCTAATATAAATACCAACTGTTTATTGAAAATCATAATATCATAATAAAAGACAGAATCCTTCGGCAGTATCGGAAGCTTTGTGCTTTTGGGATAAACAGATAAAGCGTGAAACGGATAACTCAAAATAAAGTGCCAATGACATACAGCTATTCGGATATTTTTTTCTATATTCGCTATAATAACCGATAGAAATCAATAATATGCCACAGATTTGCACGTTTTATGGGATTATTATCCTGATGAATTTCGCAGACCATGCACCTGCACACTTCCATGCCTGGTACAATGATTATAAGGTGATTGTCAGTATAAAGGATGGAGTTGTTAAAGGAGAAATGCCTGGCAGGGCACTCAAGATGATTCTTGAATGGTTGGAACTGCATAGGGAAGAGCTGATGGATAACTGGGAAAAAGCCCAAAACGGCGAACCGTTGGAAAAAATTACCCCCTTAAAATAAGTATAGATATGTTTACAGAAGTAGTTAAAGCCGAATATGTGGACGGATACCGCATCAGGCTGTGGTTCAATAATCAAGTGACGAAAGTGGTGAACTTGCAAGACTCATTGAAAGGTAAGGTGTTCGAACCGTTGAAGGATATTGAACGCTTCAAACGGTTTACCGTCAAGTTTAACACTATTGAATGGGAAAACGGAGCAGACTTTGCACCAGAGTATTTGCTGTCATTACCTGATGCCTGAAACCTTGTGACAGATTTGAGAATAACAGAGAAAAGACATGGAAGGGGTATTAGTGTGCTGTCATGCTATAATAAATTCTGACTCAAATATAATATTTTATGGAAACTATATACAAAGCGGATAATGAACGTTACAGAAACGGAATGAAATACCGCCGATGCGGAGAAAGCGGACTGCTGCTGCCTGAAATATCACTTGGACTGTGGCACAACTTCGGCAGTGTGGACAACTTTGAAAACTGCAAGAAGATTCTGCACTGCGCCTTCGACCACGGAATCACTTATTTTGACCTTGCCGACAATTACGGTCCGGTGCCGGGTAGCGCCGAAGAGACATTCGGACGGATGATGCAGACTTCGTTCAAGCCTTACCGTGATGAGATTGTGGTTTCGACCAAGGCAGGCCATGACATGTGGGAAGGACCTTACGGTTCATGGGGTTCGAGAAAGCATCTTATAAGCGGACTTGACCAGAGCCTGAAAAGAATGAAACTTGATTATGTAGACATATTCTACTCGCACAGATATGATCCCGAAACCCCTATCGAGGAAACACTTCAGGCACTTGTAGATATTGTCAGAAGCGGAAAGGCGCTGTACGTAGGTATTTCAAAATACCCTAAATACAAGGCCCAGTTTGCATACGACTATCTGCGCCAGAACAATGTTCCGTGCCTTGTATATCAGGGAAGGTACAATATGCTGACAACCGAGGTTGACGACGAGAACATCATTACGGATGCAGCCGAAAACGGAGCCGGTTTTGTAGCATTCTCTCCCCTCGCCCAGGGACTGCTGACAGACAAATACCTGAACGGAATACCAGAAAACTCGAGAGTTGCAAAGGGCGGCTTCCTGAAACGAGAACAGATTACGCCGGAAATACTTTATATTGTGGAACAGCTTAACAGGATTGCGCTTAACCGCGGAAATACACTTGCGGAAATGGCACTGGCATGGCTGCTTGCCGACAGCAATGTGACATCGGTCATTATAGGGGCAAGCTCGGTTGAGCAGCTGAAGGAAAACCTGAGATGCCTGGATGTTGCGCCTTTCAGCGACGAGGATATTACGGAAATTGAAAACATACTGAAAAACAGATAAGCACAATGGGCAGAATACTTGCAGCACTGGCAATAGTCATGTTTGCCGTTTCGGGATGTACGGGAAACACGACATCGGCAAAAAGCAACAGTGAGGATGAGAAACTGAAGGAACAGGCAGCCGGAATGATTATTGCCGGTTTCCGCGGCAATGACTTTGAAAGCGCGAAAGATGCCGTCAGATACATAAAAGACCTTAAAATAGGCGGCATAATATATTTTGACCTTGACCTGACTACAGGCATAAAGGGAAGCAAAAGGAACATCCAGTCGCCGCAACAGCTTAAACAGCTGTCAAAGGACCTTCAGGCACTTTCGGACAGGAAACTGTTCATCGCAATTGACCAGGAAGGAGGAATGGTAAACCGCCTGAAAGCAGATTACGGGTTTCCGCCAACGGTAAGCGCACAGGATATAGGCAACAGGAACGACAGGGAATATACAGCCAAAGAATCGGAAAAGATTGCTCTTACGCTGAAGGATGCCGGAATAAACCTGAACTTTGCCCCGTCGGTGGATGTAAATACAAATCCACAATGCCCTGTAATAGGAAAGGTGAAAAGAAGCTTTTCAGGCAATCCGGAAACAGTATGGCAGAATGCGTCATGGTTTATTGACGGTCATCACAAATATGGAATACTTACCGCCATAAAGCATTTCCCGGGACACGGAAGCGCTACGGCAGACTCACATTTTGGTCTGACAGATGTCACCGCAACATGGGATGAAAAGGAACTTATACCGTTCCGCAAGCTGATTGAAGAAGGCAAAACGGACATGATAATGACCGCCCATATCTTCAATTCGAACATTGACAGCGTCTATCCTGCAACACTTTCGGAAAAGACAATTACGGGAATACTACGCAACAGACTGGGATATGACGGCGTTGTCATCACAGATGATATGTATATGAACGCAATTGCCGAACACTATTCAGTGAAGGAAGCGGTAATAAGGGCTATAAATGCCGGAGCCGACATGCTGATATTGGGGAACAACTCTCCTTCGGGATATTTCCCTGAAAGGCCGGATGAGGTCATTGACATTATTGTGAATGCCGTAAAGGACGGAAGCATCAGCCGGGAAAGAATGGACGAGGCACAGAAAAGAATAGAAAAACTGAGAAAAAAGCTGCAAATGTAATCTCAAATTGGCATTATGACATGGCTATGTGCAAAAGTATTATAAATAAAAGTCCAAAGCATAACATATTGTCAAATCTGATTAATAATAAATAGCCAATTCAACTCTTTTGCTTAATTTTACAATCAAAGAAAAACATATATAATTCTTAATAACGCAAAACTACTATGAAAAGAGACAATGTTATTTTTGACATTATAGAACGCGAACATCAGCGCCAACTGAAAGGCATTGAACTTATCGCTTCTGAAAACTTTGTAAGTGACCAGGTTATGGAAGCAATGGGCTCATGCCTGACAAACAAATATGCCGAAGGATATCCGGGCAAACGCTATTACGGAGGTTGCGAAGTCGTTGACCAGAGCGAACAGATTGCAATTGACCGCATCAAACAGATTTTCGGAGCAGAATGGGCAAACGTACAGCCTCACTCAGGAGCTCAGGCAAATGCAGCCGTACTGCTTGCAGTACTTAACCCGGGCGACAAGTTCATGGGATTGAATCTTGCACACGGAGGTCACCTTTCACACGGCTCACTCGTAAACAGTTCAGGTATCCTGTACAAGCCTTGCGAATATAACCTTAACAAGGAAACCGGCCGCGTAGATTATGACCAGATGGAAGAAATAGCTTTGCGCGAACGTCCGAAACTGATTATCGGAGGCGGCTCTGCTTACTCACGTGAATGGGATTACAAACGCATGCGCGAAATTGCCGACAAGGTAGGAGCACTGCTTATGGTGGATATGGCTCACCCGGCAGGACTTATCGCAGCAGGACTTCTTGACAATCCTGTCAAATATGCACACATCGTAACTTCAACAACACACAAGACATTGCGCGGCCCGCGTGGCGGTATCATCCTTATGGGCAAGGACTTCCCTAACCCATGGGGCAAGAAGACACCGAAGGGCGAAATAAAGATGATGTCACAGTTGCTTGACTCTGCAGTATTCCCGGGAATACAGGGCGGTCCGCTTGAACATGTTATCGCAGCCAAGGCAGTTGCATTCGGCGAATGTCTGCAACCGGAATACAAGGAATACCAGATGCAGGTTAAGAAAAACGCTGCAGCTCTTGCAGAAGCTCTGATGAAACGCGGCTTCACAATCGTTTCTGGCGGTACAGACAACCACTCTATGCTTGTTGACCTTCGCACAAAATATCCAGACCTTACAGGTAAAGTTGCGGAAAAGGCTCTTGTTGCTGCCGACATTACCGTAAACAAGAATATGGTTCCGTTCGATACACGTTCTGCATTCCAGACTTCAGGTATCCGTCTTGGTACTCCGGCAATCACAACACGCGGTGCAAAGGAAGGTCTGATGGAGGAAATTGCCGAAATGATTGAAACAGTCCTTTCAAACGTTGACAATGAAGAAGTAATTGCTTCAGTAAGACACCGTGTAAACGAAACAATGAAGAACTACCCAATATTTGCATACTAAACTTCTTTACCGTACACAAATATAAATGTATTGGTAGATACCCTATAAAAAACTCCGCAAGAAAGCTTCTTGCGGAGTTTGCTTTTTATAAAGACATTGTTGATTATTCCTTATACCACGAAGAATACATCAGATACCCGTTGGCAATCTTAATATTAAGTTCCTTTGCCTGATTGATATCAACCTTCTTTACAAACTTGGCGGGAACTCCTGCCCACAAAGTACCCGGCTCTATAACTGTATTGCTAAGAACCAAAGCACCGGCAGCAACGATAGCTCCTTCGCCTACTACAGCTCCGTCAAGAAGCGTAGAACCCATGCCAATCAAAGCACCATCCTTAACACATGCACCGTGAATTGTAACATTATGTCCGACAGAAACGTCATTACCTATTTCTATTACAGATTTCTGATACAGTGTATGTAGCACTGCCCCATCCTGAATATTTACCCTGTCACCAATCTTTATTGAATTGACATCACCGCGCAATACGGCATTGAACCAGATACTGCACTGCTTTCCTATAACAACATCACCTATTACCGTTGCGTTTTCTGCAAGATAACAGTCTTCGCCTATAACAGGCGTAAATCCTCTTACACTTTTAATTAATGCCATAATATTCTATTTATATTTTTGCTGTTTTATCCAATAACCATATTCTTTCCTCTTCTGAAAGCATCGGGCTCAGTATTTCATAAACCTTTTTATGATAAGCGTTAAGCCAGTCAAGTTCCTCACCGGTCAGCATATCCGCAACAATGGCGTTCCTGTCAAACGGGAACAACGTTACAGTTTCAAAAGAATAGAACTGTCCGAACTCGCCTGCCCCTTCATTTCTGACAAGCATTAGATTTTCAAGTCTTACGCCATGGCGTCCGCTCTTGTATATGCCCGGCTCGTTTGAAGTAACCATACCAAGACGCAAGGCAACAGGAACATCATTCATTCGTATGGCCTGCGGTCCTTCGTGCACATTCAGAAAATGCCCTACACCGTGTCCCGTACCGTGAAGATAATTGAATCCGGCTTTCCACATTGCAGCACGCGCAAGGACATCAAGCTGTGTGCCGCGTGTTCCTTCGGGGAAACATGCCATTGCAAGCTGTATATTGCCTTTCAATACCAAAGTATAATCGGTCTTTTCCTCGTCTGTAAGATTTCCGAAAGCAAATGTTCTTGTAATGTCAGTAGTACCGTCAAGATATTGTGCGCCCGAGTCAATCAGTAGCAGTCCGTTTCCCGAAACTTTTGCCGCAGTTGCTTCGGATGCTTCATAATGCACTATTGCTCCATTCTCCCTGAATCCTACAATCGGTGCGAAACTCTCGCCGACAAACAACGGCTGCATACTGCGGAAGTCACGCAACTTCAGACCTATTGTATATTCGGTTTCCGAACCTTTGGCAACGGCATCCTCAAGCCAGATAGCAAAACGCACAAGAGCAATTCCGTCCTTTACCATTGCGTTACGAAGTCCGTTAATCTCCGTTTCATTCCTCATGGCCTTCATCATAGCAACAGGCGAGACAAGCGGCACCACTTCGGCAGCAGAAAAAATATTTCCTATCAGGGCACTGTTCTTTGACGGGTCAACAATAACTTTCCTGCCAGCAAGCTCATTTGCAACAGATTTCACATTCTCATAATGACGTGTCTCCACTCCGCTTTCAGCAAGATAAGCCTTCACTTCATCGGTAAGTTTGTCCTCTCCGACAAAAAGAATGACCTTATCCAGAGAAACCATCAGATATGAAACAAATACCGGATTATATTCTATATCGTTACCACGCAAGTTCAATGTCCAGGCAATCTCGTCAAGCATGGATATGAAAAGACAGTCAGCACCATTACAGGACAGGAAATCCCTGATACGTCCAATCTTCTCTGAAGATGATTCACCGGCATACCGGCATGGATAAGCCATTACCATATTAGCGGGCAGTCCGGGACGGTCTTTCCATATAATATCAAACGGATCGCTGTCAAGAAGGACAAGCTCCAAACCATAGTGTGAAAATGCCTTTTGCATAAGTTCCGACTCGTTTACACTAAAAAGAGATGCATCAGCCGCAATCTTATCGCCTTTTTCCAGTACGGAACAAAGCCATTCAATATAGTCTGGCACTTCGGGCAAACCATATTTGAACAATGTTATTCCACTGCCTTCAAGCTGCTTCCCGGCCTGAAGAAAATATCTTGAATCAGTCCAAAGCCCTGCCTTGTCACCGCACACAACAACGGTACCTGCCGAACCGTCAAAACCGCTCAGCCATTCTCTTACCTTCCACCTTTCGGCAACATATTCGCTCATATGGGGGTCAGTACTCGGAACAATCAAAGCCGAATATCCGTTGCTTCCCATCCATTGACGGACAAGGGACAATCTGTTTTGAATCATGCTATAAACTTTTTATCATTACTTTCTACAAAATAGCACTATTTTTAAAAGAAAACCAAATTATTGACAGACAAGATAGCCCGACGGGATTTTAAAAATATATAATACAGCCTCATGCAAAAAGAAAAAAGCCGTAAAGTCAGTATTTGACTTTACGGCTCGTATTTCTATCCAAATTAGTATATTAGTCCTGAACGTATTTGTTCACAACAATATAGACAATCAAACCTACAATTACCAATGCAGTTGATAAGCCTAAAACAGCATTGTTGTTAACATTACCGGTAAAAGCACATACCATAAGAATGATAGCGCCAATCAAAACTAATAGAAGACCTGAATTTTTAATTAAACCTTTCATGATATATTCATTTATATTATTTATTCTTACACGAAACGGACAAACTTTATCAAAATACAATCCAAAGCACGCTAAATATGCAATGCAAGGGATGTGCCAGAATACTTTGAAACCTGTTTGCCATTAACAGCACAAAGAAACAAATAATTATTTGAGAAATAAAATATTTTGCCCAAAATATTCAAATAAAAAATGAATAATTACAACTGCCACATACGCCGACAGAATGAATAAGAGGACATTAAAGCAAAAAACATCAAATATATTTTGTCATTCAAAAGATAAACCGTACCTTTGCAGCCGAAAAAGTTTTTATTAACTAAATAACAATAATTAATTTATGAATCAGTACGAAACCGTTTTCATCTTAACTCCCGTTTTATCTGATGCACAGATGAAGGAAGCGGTAGAAAAATTCAAAGGTGTCTTAACAGAAGCCGGAGCTAAGATCATCAACGAAGAAAATTGGGGCCTTAAGAAATTGGCTTACCCAATCCAGAAGAAATCAACAGGTTTTTACCAGTTGATCGAATTCGAAGCAGAGCCAACTACAATCAACAAATTGGAAATCAGCTTCCGTCGTGATGAAAGAATCTTGAGATTCTTGACTTTCAAACAGGATAAGTTTGCAGCTGAATACGCAGCAAAGAGAAGAAATCTAAAATCAGCTAATTCGGAGGAAAAATAATTATGGCACAGCAAAATCAATCAGAAATCAGATATTTAACTCCACCATCAGTAGATGTTAAGAAGAAAAAATATTGTAGATTCAAAAAGAGCGGTATCAAATATATCGATTACAAAGATCCAGAATTCTTGAAAAAGTTCTTGAACGAACAGGGTAAAATTTTACCACGCCGTATTACTGGAACTTCATTGAAATACCAACGTAGAGTTGCTCAGGCTATCAAGCGTGCTCGTCACCTTGCTTTGCTTCCTTACGTAACTGATATGATGAAATAATTTTAGCAAGAAGGAGGATTTATATGGAACTTATACTAAAAGAAGACGTAGTAAACTTGGGTTACAAGAATGACATCGTAAACGTTAAATCCGGTTACGGTCGCAACTACCTGATCCCAACAGGAAAAGCTGTGATTGCTTCACCTTCTGCTAAAAAAATGTTGGCTGAAGAACTTAAACAGAGAGCTCACAAACTTGAAAAAATCAAAAACGAAGCTGTTGAACTTGCTGCTAAGATGGAAGGTGTAAGCCTTACTATCGCTACTAAGGTTAGTGCAACAGGTACAATCTTCGGTTCTGTTAACAACATCCAAATTGCTGAAGGTCTTGCAGAAAAAGGTTTCAACATTGACCGCAAGATTATCACAGTTAAGGGTAACGTTAAAGAAGTTGGTAACTATACAGCAGTTGTTAGACTTCACAAAGAAGTTTCTGTTGAAATACCATTCGAAGTTGTTGCTGAATAATCTGAATTATTCAAAACATATAAAAAAGGCTGAGATTAAAATCCCAGCCTTTTTTTGTTTTTATGCCCTCAAAATCCAGTAAAAACATACGGTCAAAACTAACAAAAATATTGAATATTTTAATTGAAAACATTCAATGTTATGATGCAAAAGATTGAATGTTTTGAGGCAATATATTCTATGTTTTTTTGACAAAAAAAATCAGCTACATTGGGTTAAACACATATTATCAAAACTGATGTAAATGAAACCCCACATATAGAATAAAACCAATATTACTTTCTAAGATTTGCGAAGGGCAATCTTAAACAATGATCTATAAAAAAATCTTCCAGCATCTGACTCTCAACAATTGCCGGATCCTCATCAGTTACTGGTTTCCAACAAAATATCAAATCTTCATGGTCTTCAAGTTGCCAAATATATCTTCCTCCCCTATGCCCTACGTTTTTTCCGGAGCCAAAATCTATATATTGCTTTATACGTCTTTTTAAGCTAGTTCCTGCCTTTCCTATATAAACCACTTTCTCACCATTTATCCATTTTTTTTCAAGCAAACAAGTTTCTACATTGGGATTTTCACCTTTAAAATACCCCCCACTTCCAACTTCTAAGAAGTTTGGAGCCGAAATTTTATTCCTTATCACAACATATACCCCAGGAAAATCAGTCACTGACGACATATCCAATTTCAATTCTGCAACAGTCTTAAATCCAACAAAACCATTATTTTTCAAATCAATCATATTTTCCATTGTTTTATTTTTTATTGTAATACTTATTTTCAATATATTTTACAGCGTATAAGGCGTTATCACGTTCAACACTTGTTGAATTAGGATTGTTACATATACTTAACATTCTGATTCTAAACTCTTCTATCTGCATCTCTGTTTTTCCCTCCAACTCCGAATCAATAAGTCTGTTTATCTCATCAAGTTTTCTTTTATGAGAATAATAAGTATATATAGCAAAAGGAACTATAACAATAAGAAGTGCAGGTGCTACAATTCCAACAATTACAATCAGGGCTAAAACAAACATACGCCCCAACAAACTTTTTATTTCATTTAAAGAATTATTCATAATCTCATACAGTTTAAGTATTACGTTCCAAAGCTCTTTCATAAATTCCCCTTATACGTAATTTTAACGATTCAGGTTGAAGCACAGTCAGTGACCTGCTGCGTGAAAGAAGTTCCATTACAAAATCATTTGTTATTTTAAGCCTTAACGATATACGAAACTCATCATCTGTATCAATAAGCACTCTTTGAGAATGATGTATAGGCAGTGACTTGATAAACTTACCGTCAAGAGAATCATAACTCAAGATAATATCCTCAACAGGAATATCCTCTTGATCCCATATTCCATAACAATCCATAAACATGTTGGTGACATCTATATTACGCCTTTCAAAAATTTTTCCTTCCATAAGACAAAGATTGCTTATACGATCTATACCAAAAGTTTTAAGTTGTTCATTATCCATTGCCAGAAGATACCACCTTTGGTTTGATTCTTTTAAAAAATAAGGATAAACATTCTTATGATTAACCACATCATTATGTCTTATATATGTGTAATCAAACTCAACTGGAATATTTTTTCTTACCGCATGGATCAACATTGGCATACTGTCACTTCCTTTTGGTCTGTGATGCTCTGCCAATATATATTTTGACAGTCCGTTATCCGCATCAATGGCACTAAGCAAGTCAAAATCCCAAAGAACTTCTTCATAATGCCCATAAGCGCCTCCGTACTCTTCGGATATGTAATATCCTAACTTTGGTTTTGAGCGAATTTCAATACCGAACAATTCACATATTCGTTGAAAATCACGTTGTAAAGTACGGAAAGAAAAAATATTACGTCCATCCCTCAAACCCATTTCCTTGTTTACATACCCAACAAGTTCATCCTTTTCAACATATCCGTTGGCACGTTTTAATTTATTTATTATCAACAGATATCTCTGTATAGCTTCAAACTTTCCCATATGATTATTTTTACCACAAAAATACATGACAAGTGCGACAAAACGTGTCGTCAGAAATTATTTTTTGGGAAATTAGATTTTAAGTAGTCAAAACTGATGTTACAAAAAAATCGTTGCACAAAGTCATTCAATACTCAGATACGGAGCAATTCGCTCAAATGCTCCATTATCAAATTCATCAAACATTTTCAAACGGTTGATATCGTCAATATCACCATATTTCTTACGATACTCAACAATTGCACGGGCACGATAGAAGCCCATATAAGGATGCGAGCGCAACCTTTCTATGCTTGAACGGTTTATGTTTATCCTTTCGGGAACAAAATCAGGACTTACGCTGAACCAGACCGCAAGGCTGTCCGGCAATCCTTCAATCTCTTTAAGCTGGGAAACTGAGACAAAACCGCCAAGCCTGTAACGGTAGCCCACTATCATAGCCGAATAACCGCTACCGATTCCCGGAATCTTTTTCAGTTCTGCAGTATCAGCTTTGTTCAGGTCAACAACCGTTCCTTTGGGATATTTGAAAACAGGTTTGTAAAGGCTGTCACGGGCTACAACTATGGAATCTGCCTCTCCCGAGAATTCCGGAGTAATAATTATGTAAGGCGACAGAAGAGAATACACCTCATCAGTCATGCCATAGATTCGGGCAAGGTCTTCTGGTTTACGGAATTTACCTCCTTTTGCCCTGTAACGGACAATATTCCTCGCAACATAGGGAGGAAGACCGGAACGGACCATTGCGGCAGAATCGTCTGAATTTGGGTCAAACAATGACGGGACAACCTTTGAAATATCATAATAACCGGATTTTCCCTTTCTGTAATTCTTTCTGCGTGAAGCGTAACGCAGTTTTTC
Source organism: uncultured Bacteroidaceae bacterium (assembly GCA_944320965.1). GTDB lineage: Bacteria > Bacteroidota > Bacteroidia > Bacteroidales > Bacteroidaceae > Avibacteroides. The sequence goes on from CALUJO010000046.1 coordinate 14,192, forward strand.
CAGACTGTCCCTATCCGACAACTGCTCTCTGAAAGCAAGGTACTCAGCCAAAGAGCTGTCTATTCCGTCGGATTCGTGATTATTGGGATTATAATTTTTAATAAAGAATATGCTGCCGGACAAAACGACAATGAGGACAAGCAGAACTACAAGTCCTCGCTTATCCTCATTTGTATAGTAAAATATATCACGACGCATATTACACAGCCATTACTTTTCCTTATCGTCAGCAACGGCAGTCAGCAGTCTTTTATATTCATCCTTATTTTTCAACACTTCTACGGTTCTGTCAAGCTCCTTATCATTCTTCAGCTGCTGTATTATTCCGCCTTCCTGATAATAATAGCGTTTCACGATTTCTATATTGATATAGTTGACTATATCTTTCTTGAAATGCTCAAGATCATGCTCCAGATTGTGGGAAAGCTTCTTTTCAAGAGCTTCAAATTCTGATTTTGCACTCTCGGTATATCCCTCAAATTCGGCAACTTCTCTCAATGATTTCAGGAATTTCTCGCTCTGACGGTCATATTTGAAATCAGACGATGTCACAATCTTCTTGAATTCCTCATAATCTGCATCAGATATTGTAAACTCTTCGGGCGAAGGTATAGAATCGTGTTTCAGGCAATAATCTGTTGCATAATTGAATATCTTATTCTCTGTGACAAGATAAAACAGCAGATTGTTGGAGAATTTCTCCGGTTCTATTTCAACATCAGGTTTTATGCCTCCACCGTCACGGACAATACGTCCTGCTGCTGTACGATATTCGGTTGTAAGACTGTCAGGAACACGTGTAACGCTTCCGTCAGCATTGCGGTGCGAGTAATCAAGAGCCTGGATACATCTTCCGCTCGGTGTATAATATTTTGCAACAGTAAGTTTAAGACTTGCTTCATAAGGCAAAGGACGTATGTTCTGTACAAGCCCCTTTCCGAATGTACACTCACCTACTATCACACCTCTGTCAAGGTCCTGGAAAGCACCTGCAAGGATTTCTGAAGCCGAAGCCGACTGTCCGTCAACCATAACGGCTACAGGTATCAGCGTATCAACCGGATTGACTGTTGTCTTGTAAGACTGACAACTATAGCTTGTCTTTCCCTTCATTGACACGATTTCTCGGTCTTTCTGTATAAAAAGGTTGGCAATCTTCACAGCCTGGTCAAGCAATCCGCCACCGTTTCCACGCAAGTCTATAATAAGCGAATTAATGCCTTTTGACTTCAGTTCCATAAAAGCATCACGAACCAAAGGATACGGTTCGCCGCTGAATGTTGATATCTGTATGTATCCTACAGAGTCAGCAACAATACCATAATAAGGAACTATCGGCAACTGGATAGACTTTCGCTCTATCTCAAAATCAAGTTTCTTTTCAGTTCCCGGACGCTGTACTACAATCTTGAACTTGCTTCCAGCCTCACCGCGCAGTTTGTCGCTGACATACGAAACAGATTTGCCTTTCAGGTCCTCATTATCTATTGACAATATAAGGTCTCCGGCTTTCAATCCTACATTATACGCAGGATTGCCTTTATATGGTTCGGAGATGGCTATATAGTCTCCATTCTTGACAATAACAGAACCTATACCGCCATAAGTACCCTTTGTCATCATTTCAAGCTCCTCATTGTCATCCTCAGTATAATATACCGTATAAGGGTCAAGCTGCATCAACATTCCGTCAATGGCATTCTTTATTGATTTGTCAGGGTCAATGGTATCTACATAGAGCATGTCAAGCTCATTGTACAGACTGTGGAATATTTCAAAATTCTTGTTTTTAAGAAAATTGTAGTCCTTGCTTTGAAAACCGTAAAATATCGCACAGACTGAAAAAGCTACCACAGAAGCAACAAATATATTTTTTTTCGAGCCTTTATTCATTGTTCTTGATATTATTCAGAAACTATAGTGTTTACTTCTTCCTTTATTTCATTCCATTCCGCTTCGGACAAATCTGTACCGATGGTCTGTATTACCTTGCTTGCAAGAAGAGAACCGATCTTTGCGCACTTAGTGAACGAATATCCGCTTGTCAGACCGTAAAGGAATCCTGCAGCAAAGAAATCACCCGCACCTGTTGTATCCACAACATTTGGAACATCAAGGGCATCTACATGAATAATTTCGGTTCCTTTCTTTATAATAGAACCGTTTTTGCCCATCTTTACAATAGAAATACTGCAATATTGTGCAAGATCATTCAATGCTTCCTCAGGTGCCTTGCCTGTAAATGCCTTCACTTCTTCTTCGTTGGCAAATACTATATCTACATATTTGTTAAGCAAAAGCGTGAATATTTCCTTTTCAGCCTCTACTATATTATAGCTTGCCATATCAAGACAAATCTGAAGACCAGCCTGTTTAGCCATTTCAACGGCAGTCAGTATCATGTCATGGTCCTGGACAAGATATCCTTCAAGATAAAGATATGAGTATCCTTCGAACATTTCAACACGCAAATCCTCTGCTTTCAAAGTTGATGCGGCTCCAAGATATGTAGCAAAAGTTCTTTCACCGTTTGGAGATATAAATGTTGAAGCTACTCCGGACGGCAATTCACTTATTGTAATCTTTGTATCTATTCCGACAGACTCGCATGAGTCAACAAAAAAATGTCCGAATTCATCATCACCGGTCTTACCTATAAAGCCGACCTTTGAGCCCATAATTGCAAGGGCACGTATAGTATTGCCTGCCGAACCTCCGTTTGCCTTATGGGTTTCCATTGTTTTAAACCTATCCTTTATATTAGCAAACTTATTTTCGTCTATCAGTGTCATACCGCCCGCCTGCAAGCCCAATTCATTAATCAACACTTCATCTTTCAAGGTCACCAGGACGTCTACCAGGGCATTTCCAATTCCAATTATTTTATCCATCTCATCTTTTTTTTGCAAATATATTGCATATTTCAATATTTCCTATTACTTTTGCATCGCAATTTTAAAAAGAGACCAAAAAATTCTTCAGTAGCTCAGTCGGTTAGAGCATCTGACTGTTAATCAGAGGGTCGTTGGTTCAAGTCCAACCTGAAGAGCAA
>CALUJO010000047.1 GCA_944320965.1 uncultured Bacteroidaceae bacterium
GTGTTCCAATACACGCCTATCGGACATCTTGGCGGTTTAAACTTTGCTAATTTGGGAACATGCGGACATTCATATTTTTGTATTATCTTTTGCACAGTTGCTTGAAGTCGCAGTACTGGCAATTTTCTGTAACCTCGGTCTGTTCGTAACTTCCGTTTACACTGAACATTTCGTTAAGTTTTTCCCTTAGCATTTTATCCATGTCTTCCTTGTAAACAAGAAAACTTTCAATGGTGTCCTTGCCAATTTTCAGTTCGGGCTGTTTTCCGCTTTCCTGTTTTTGAATATACAGCAGAACAGGTTTCACTTCAGCCTTGTTCTCAATTATGTCGCACAGTATTGAAGAATACATAAATGTCTGAAGGTGATAGCCGGAACGTTCTTTGTCCGGAATAAATATTTCGGCAAGCTGGGCTGTCTTGTGTTCCTTGGTTCCTGTCTTATAGTCTATAATCCTTATTGTATTGTCTCCTATAAAGTCAAGACGGTCAATGTTTCCTCCAATGTTAATCATGAATTCTTCTCCGTTACCCGGATTTATTTTCTCGGTACGGCTTACGTTTATTTCCGAACCAAGGTAGTTGAAACTGTCGTGCTGCGAGTCAATCTGTATAAGTTTTAATATCAGACGTACTATCACTTCCTTGTTGATTGCATGTATTCCGTTGTAGGTGACTTCGGGACATACAATTTTCTTGTCTGTCATTTCAAGACAGGTATGTATGCTGCTTAATTCCTTTTGCCTGAAGAATTCCTTTCTGAAATAGAAGTCGACGATTGGTTCTATTTTGAAAAGTTTTTCCGAGCTGGCAGTCGTGCTTTCATCTGCATGCTGGTATTCAAGCAGGGCGGTCAAATCGGATGCAAGTATGGTATTGCCTTTGGCGGTAAGTCTGTTGTAGATTTCTTCGGCTGTATTGTGGAATATTGTACCGAACATGGCGCTGTCAATGTCAACAGTTATGTCTTCCTTTATTTTCAGTCCTGCGATATATTTGAAATAGAACTTTATTGAACAGTCTATATATGTATTTATTGCAGACGGCGAAAGTATATATCTGTTCTGGAAGTTGTTGCCTTCAGTGCGTACAGGCTTGGTTCCGTGGTTGTCAATCCATTTCTTTATCCATGCCGTTTCAGCGTTTTGGCTTTCTCCGGTATATTTGAAACGGTTTTTCAGCACCTTCAGAGTTTCTTCTGATTTGGGGACAGAGATTCTGTTTCCTGGATTTATATTTATTTTTGAGGTTATTGTCATGGTTCTGACGCTGATATCGGTGTCTGCAATCAGTTGCAGCAGGAATCTTGACATTTCACCTTTCTGTCCATTTGTTGTCTCGTCGTTATACATATAGTATATTTTTTCGCCTCTTTGCAACAGACGGTAGAAATAGTAGGCAAATACGGCTATTCTGCGGTCAATGGTTGTCATACCGAATCCCTGTCTTATTGTATGAGGTATGAATGAAGGTATCTCGCTTGCCTTGGGCAGTGTGCCTTCGTTTACTCCGAGCATCAGAATATTCCTGAAGTCTAGGTTTCTTGTTTCAAGCATCCCCATCATCTGGAGGCCTATTGCCGGCTCACCGTGGAACGGTATTGTTATTCCCTGCAGCACACGTCCTATAAGTCGTACAAGCATTTCCCTTTCAACCTTCAGCAGTCCGCTTTCAATAAGGTTTGAGAAACGTACAATTGTGGTGTATATTCTGAAAAGACTTTCACCATAGAGCTGTTCGTAAAGTTTCCTTTCCGCCTTTATTTCATCGCTTGTTTCCGTTTCGCTGGCGGATATTGACTTGTAGTTTTGTGCAACCGTCTTTACAATCTCCGACAGATAATTGCAGAATCTGAGGTTGTCTGTTTGCTTCGTAAAGACATATTTAAGCATTTGGTCTTCTTCTCCTTCCACTTCCGACAATACTTGCTGTGTAGGGTAAAAGATGTTGTTTTCGGTTATGCGGCGGAGTATGTATTTTGTGTTGGGCGACAGTATGCTCATGTATGGGTGCTTCAGAAGCTGTATCGTGCTGTTGCAGGTAAAGGCATCCTTTCCTTTGTCATATCCTGCCTGCATGTTTATAATTGCCTGCACCAGACTCATCGCAGGTGTCTCGCTCAATGGATATCCCATTGTAACATTTATGCACTTGACATCGTTTGGAATGGAGTGGAGTACCGGCTGGAGCTGATGTTCGTCACAGAGAATAACAGCTGTTTCTGCTTCGTCTTCAGTCATATTGTCTTCAATCCATTTGCGCGCATATTGTGCCTGTGCGTTTTCTGTCTTTGATGATATGATGACAACTTCCTTTTCAGTAGAGTTTTCTTCATTGCTGTCGGGAAGCGAGTTTGGGTATCTTTCAAGATTCTTTTTAAGGAATATTCCGGCTTCATTGCCGTCCATGTATTTGGGGCTGTAGTCCCAATAGAACAGAGCCTTGTCTGCATCCCTAAGTATATCGAACAGTTTTGTTTCAACAGTATCAAGTACGTTGAATCCAACAAATACATATTTTGAGCATGGCAGTTGGTCAATGTCAAAATGTTCAATGATACTTCTGTATAGGGCTCCTTCGTATGACATGTTCTCTTTTGCCAGTTCTTCATTAAAAAGGGTGTAAATGTCATATAGGTTATTCCACATTTCAAGGAATCTCTGACGCAGTATGCTCATGTTTTCTACAGAAAAACCGCTGAAGAACTTCTTTATGTTCTCTTCCTGTTCTTCGTCAATGAAATCACTGCTTTCAAGCTGGTGCCAGTCATTTATATTGGTAAACAGTTTCCTTGCATCTGCCATGTTCTTGTCAACATCGTCAAAATCGGAAATGATGGTTTCTCCCCACTGATAGAAGTAATCAAGCGAGTCTATTGTCTCATTTTCCTTGACACGGTCTTTCAGCACTCTGCAGTAGCATGAGTACAGACGGCACACAAGTTCCATGCTGTCGGGAATGACAATCTCAGGTCTTATGCTGCCGAACAGCTCACTTATGGTCATATATTTTGGAGCCCATACAGGTCCGTCTTCGTCTTTTACAAGGTATTTGTTGAAGAAAAGTGCGGCACGCTTGTTGGGAAATACTACCGCAACATCTGCCAAATCCTTACCGATTCTGTCTTTCAAATCGGTTGCCACTTTATATAAGAAACTGTTCATTATTCCACTTCAATTATATTGTTACTATATACATACCAGAGAAATCCCTTTATATTGTATTCGCTTCCAGCCTTTTGACCGAAATGGACATTGTGCAGAATATTAATGTAGCGTTTTACCTGTTCTCTGTATTCGTCCTTTTCCTTTCCGAACTTGAAATCTATTACGGTTATGTTGTTTCCGTTTACAATAACCCTGTCCGGCTGTGCCTGTTCAAGCTCTCCGTTTTCGTTGTTGTAAAGCAGTTTGCATTCGTTGTAAAGTCTGTTCCTTTTGTCAAACCATCCCATTTCTATGGCTTTGCCAATCCTGCCGAGTGCAAGTCGTTTCATGTCTTCCTTTTCCTTACTGCTTGTTATGAGGCCTTCAAATTCCATTATTGCCAGAGCAGAATCTATTTCCTGTTCCGAACCTGTGACAAGCGATGAAAACAGTCGGTGCATAAGTACGCCTTTGTTTATATATGTCTGCTGTTCTGGTTCTTCACCTTCCTGGAATCTGGTTGATTTGTTGCTTTGTCTGAACTCCACTTTGGTTGTGGAGTGCTTCAGTTCAAGAAACAGTGGAACAGGGGATGATGTCAGAGGGTTGTCTGTTTCACTGTTATTTTCAATGTTTCCTTTACATATTCTGCTCCCGAATTCCCATAAATCACTTGTTGTAGGTTTCAGCTTTGCGAAGTCTTCGCTTCCAATGGCATTTATTATTATGTCTCCAACTGTTTCCGAACCTCTGTCGTCAAGCCTTATTTTGGTATAAATGTAAAGGTTCTTTTCGGCTCTTGTAAGTGCAACGTACAGAAGGTTTATATTGTCGACCGTCATTTGCATAGTTTCGTTGGCGTATGCCTCGGAGAATTCGCTGTTTTCCATACTTCTGCTGTAGGTTACAGGCAGAATGTTTATGTCTTTATATTCGTATCCTTCGGGTGGTCTGCACCATATTATGGGGGCTTTGAAGTAACTCTCATCGACAACAGCCCAATCACAGAACGGTATAAGTATGGTATGTGCCTGCAATCCTTTGCTTGCGTGTATAGTCATAATACGTACCCCTTCTGTTGCTCCTCCTGATATGGTCTTTGACTGTAGTGTTTCGTCCCAATATTTTAGGAATGATTCTATGTCGGCGCCTTCTTCCTGCATGAACTTTTTCATGCTGTCAAGGAAGAAACATATATGTGCCTGGTCTTCTTTGTAGTCATATATATTCAGAATCCTCATAAGATTCTCGGTCAGCTCATAAAGCGGCATTGACTGAAGTTCTTCATATCTCTCAATAAACTCTTGGGGCATGAAAATTTCGTCAAAATCATTATCCCTTGAATGTGATAGTATTTCGTTTATTTCAGCTTTACCCTTTAGGCAGAACATGGCGACCTGTATCCTTGCAACCGAGTCTTCTTTAGAATCAAGATACCTCAATGCTGCGATAATTGCGCATACAGCCTCGGAAGAGTCAACCCTGAATGCTTCTTCACTTACAAGGGATATGTCCGGAAGGTTCTCGGAAAAGTAGCGGGCAATCTTCTGCATCGGTTCTTTTGTCCTTACCAGAATGCAGATGTCTTTCATCGGCAGCCCGCCGGCAACAAGGTCTTTTATATCATCAGCCAAAAGTTTTATTGTATCTTCTACATAGTTTTCCTTTGTGTAATCCTTGTCATGTTCCTTGTTCAGTTCTGTTATTTTTACGTATCCTTCAGCCTTTTGTTTTTCTTTGGGGACCTCTTGTTTAACATCTGAATAGGCTTTTGTGAGTTCTTCAATTCCTTTATTTCTTATGATTACCGGAAACAGCGTGTTATTGAAATCAATTATGTTTTTGGCACTTCTTCTGTTTGTGTTAAGTGTTTCCATTTGTGGAATAAACGGGCTGATGTCTTCCGGTAATCTTGAATTGAGGATATTCCAGTCACCGCCTCTCCAACGGTATATGCTCTGTTTCACATCACCGACAATCAGACTTTTATTGTCCTGGGCAAGTCCTTCTTTCAGAAGTTTGCTGAAGTTTTCCCATTGCATTGATGATGTATCCTGGAACTCGTCAATCATTATGTGCTCAATGAATGTACCAATCTTTTCATATATGAACGACGGATCGTCTGTGCCAATCATCTTGCGCAGAAGATTGTTTGTATCACTTAGAAGGAAACGGTTGTGCTTGTCGTTAAGTTCAATAAGCGTACGTGAGATATGTCCGAACAGACTAAGGTTGTTAAGGTTCTTTATTGCAATGTCAATTGTGTTCATTGCCTTGAAAGACTCTTTCCTTATTTCATCTGCGTCATTTAACAGTTTCATTAATGTAGGAGTTATACTCACAAGTTGAGGCTTTGCCTTAGTGGTGTACCATGTATCTTTTTCTGTTTTGGCTGCTATATATGTCTTTGTATTGTAGTCTTTTTCTGCTCTGTTTCCTCTTGATAGCTTCAGGAAATATCCGTAAGGTCCTCTTTCTTTGCTCTTGAAATCATCAACCTCTAGGCCTTCTGCTTTTACAATTGAGAAGAATTTGTCTGCCAGAGCTGTAATTTTGTCCTGTTCTGCTTTGCTTTTTTCAATAAGGACTTTCTTGTATTCATTTACTGTTTTATATGAAGGATGAGAAGATTCACGTTCGTATGCTTCGTCAAAAATATGTCTTGCAAAGTTTTTTATTCCGGATTCTATCTTCCAGTTTTTGTTGTTTGAAAGCTGCTCTTCAATATAGCTTATGATAACTTTAAGCAAGTCTTTGTCATTGTGCAGGTCTTCAAGTATTGAATCAACTGCCTCACCAAGAGCTTTTATTGAATCCAGTTCTATATTGAAGCTGGCACTCAGTTTCAATTCATGGGCAAGCTGCTTCATTATCCTTTGGAAGAAAGAATCAATAGTCTCTACTCTGAATCTGCTGTAATCATGTATTATTGCCTTTAATGCCTTGGCTGCCTGACTTTGTATTAGCTCGTCATTCAAGTTTGGGTTACGCTCCTTAAGAACGTTTTTGTATGCTTTTGATGATTCAAGATTATGTGCAAGTCCGTAAAGCTGCGACAGAATTCTGTTTTTCATCTCTGCCGTTGCCTTGTTGGTGAATGTAACAGCCAGTGTTCTTCTATATGCTGTTATATCCCTTATTAGTAATTCAAGGTATTCAATGGCAAGTGTGAACGTTTTTCCGCTTCCGGCCGATGCTTTATAAACAGTAAGACTATTCATATAGGGTAATGTTTGTATATTTGTGTTTTTTATATACAGAAAATGACAAATAGCAAAATTAAAATATTTATGATATGTCTATTGGGTATTGTCTGTATGCTACAAATATATAACAAAAAATGATTCATTATTTAGTTGTTTGGAATGCTTATTTGGCAAATATCATCTTTTTTGTTCTTTTAATGTATATATATGTATATAACAATACCAATTATTGATATAAAATATTTTGAAGGTTTTGTTTTAAATATAAATTTTTATATTTGCAGAAACTATAAATTAATATCAATATGAAGAAAATTTTACTATCAGTAGTTGCGTTGTTTGTAGCAACAATGGTTAGTGCACAGTCATTGTCACTTGTAATTCAAGACCATGAAACTAAAGAGGATATTAAAACATTGAATTCTGGGGATACATATGATGCCGGAAGTTTGTGGAATGGAGTTGGAAATTCTGGATTATATTTCTATATAAAGAACAAATCTGATAAGGCTGGTGCTGTTACTTTTGAATCTTGGGAAAAGATAAGTGGTAATTTTGATAATTTAGGCTTGTGTCTTATTGGTGATAACGGATTGCTTGGATGTAACCCATGGAATGGAGTATTAGGGCCATACGATATACCGGCTAACGGAGTTCTTGATAGAGATATGGATTTTATGTTTATTTCTAATAACCCAAGTGTACCTGGTGGAAATTCAGAGGTAAAATTAAACATCAAGTTCAGTGAAGATGCAGAACCTTGTGTATTCAATATAAAAGTAAAATTGGGTGATCCATCATCAATCAATTCAGTTGCTTCAAATGAAAGCAATGTTAAGTTCTATCAGAACGGAAACAATGTGACAATGGATTATATTTTCAATGAAGGTGGAAACAGAACGTTATCAATAGTGTCTTTGTCAGGCAATGTATTGTATACTTGCGAGCTTGAAGGTTCAAACGGTACTTTGAATGTTCCTGTTGAACTTGCTGCTGGTGTATATCTTTATACAGTAAATGGAGAAAATGGTACAACTGCACACAAGTTTGTTGTAAGATAATAATGTCTAAATATTAATGAAAGCGCAGCTTATAGTTGCGCTTTTTCTTTTTTATATGGTTTGGATAAAAATAGTAATACAATCTTTACTGATATTTTTTCTTCCGGCTTTGATACTTGACTATTGGAGTAGAAGGAGGGGAGTCTCTTATATTAACTGGTATAAAAGTAATGTATCTTTTAAAATAATATTTTTAAGCATTCTGTTTATTCCGGTTTCATTGCCTCTTGTTTCTTTTGTTTCCGAGATGAGCAGGAAAATACTTTCATTACCTGTTTTTGCAAATTTAATAAGTGGAGTTGAATTGCGTGACAGTGCATTGAAAGCCTTTTATGACAGTCTTTTGCTTGATGTTACCCCTTCCGTTTATATTTTGAATGTTTTTGCGTTGTGTATAGTTCCTGCTATAAGCGAAGAATTCTTTTTTCGTGGTATAATTCAAAACTTTTTAAAGAGACATATTGAAAATGGAATTGTGGCAGTCCTTTTCGCAGCAATAATTTTCAGTCTGGTGCACTTTCAGGCATCTGAATTTTTGTCCAGAATAATTCTTGGTTTTATTATAGGTTATGCATATTTGAAAAGTGGAAGTATTTGGGTAGCGGTTACAATGCATGCTGTTAACAATATAATCGCCCTTGTTCTTTACCCTTATAGTGAATTTGAAAGTTATATGACAGAATGGTGGGTTGTTTCGTTGTCCGTAGTCTTACTTATTATATTCTTCCGTTTAGTGAGTAGACAAAATGAATAAAGGAAGTCTCACGACTTCCTTTAAACAGTCTAACCTTAAAATCTAAATCTCTATGAAAAAAACGTCACACAAATATATCTTTTTATTTCGGATAAAAAAAGAGAAATAAAAAATATGTGCGATTTTTATCTGTTAATAAAATATTTTTTTTCTTTCATGTAGCCAATCAGGCAGTTATAAACAAAATTGGTCTTTAGAATCTCAGGGTTTCCTGTAATAAACAAGTATTTTCTTGCTCTTGTTAGTGCAACATTCAGTTTTCTGTCAATAATCTGTCCGTTTTCCTCAATGGTGTTTGACATCATACTTATTTGATAAGGTTTGTTTATGCAGAAAGTGAATATTATATAATCTCTCTCACTTCCCTGATACCTTTCAACCGTATCTATTGTTATATTTTTAAGTATATCAATGTCTTTTGCTGCAAGTTCCTGGCGTATCAGTGCTATCTGATTCTTGTATGGTGCAATTATCCCTACTGTTTTATCTATATTGAAGTCTTTTTTGTTCTTTATATATATGTGATATGCAAGTTCGGCTGCAATTTTGGCTTCATCTTTATTTGTCTTGTCGTTAAGGTTTTTGCTGTCACTTGTTGACGGAATGAAAGCAATCCTTTTATCTATTATGTCAGAAAAAGATTTGATATTTTCTTCCGATTCTGTATGAATTCTTTCTGTCTGGTGTTCCAGACCAGCAATCAAGAGACGGTTGTGATAAAAGTATTTGTTTGAAAAATCGGCTATATCCTCATGCATCCTTCCTTGCTTGCATAGCATGTCAACACAAGGATGTTCTTTAGGACTGTAATATCTGAACAATCTTTCAAATAATGATTCCTTGAAAGTCTTGAAACCTGATTTAATCAGCTCTTCATGTTTTATTTCAGCATCCTTGTCATTTTGCAAAGTGACGGCAGGAAGCTGCTTGTTGTCACCAATCATGATGAATTTTTTTATCGCATTCTCTTCGTTTGGAGTCTTTGCTGTCAGGATACCGAGTATTTGCGGTTCCAGTATTTGTGTTGATTCATCAATGATGGCACAGTCAAACTGCTTGAGTCTGAATATTTCGGGCTTGTTCTGAAGTGTAACTACTGTAGATACAAATATATTGCATTTGTTTATTGTTTCACGTGCTTCGCTTCGTCTTGTACAATTCTTCAGACGGTTTTCAAGTAAGTAGCTGCGATATTTTTCATCGCATGCCAGTTCACTGCCAAGACGGATGAAATCAATTTCTGGATTGATTCTGGATATTGATTTGCAAATTTCGTCAACAGCGCGGTTTGTATATGAAAGCAACAGGATGTTGCTCTTGCCGTTTTCAAGATGCCTTTCTACAATCTGTTTCAGAGCAAAGGATGTCTTTCCAGTTCCCGGCGGGCCTATTATAAGCATCATGTCTTTTGCTGCAATTGATTTTGCTGCTATTCTGCCAAAGTCATCAGTTTCCTTTTCTGCCTTTTCAAGCATTTCCTTGTCAAATTCTGGCTCACGTTTACCCAATATTAGGTTTATCCTGTCCTTGTTTGCCTTCACAAAGTTGTTCAGACTGGAAAACATTGACAGGGTAGGCTTGTCGCTGTAGTCCGGTTCAAGTGAGAACAATGAGGTCTCATCTATTATCTTTGGATTGCGTTGCGGCGAACGGAATCTTATTCTGGCAGTCTTATTGTCTATTTCTTCAATGTTTCCCTTGAAAACCATTTTGTTTGTTGCCCTGTCGTTCGGGGTATTGCATTCATATACAATCACAAGGTCTCCGTTTCTGAAGTTCAGTACCGAGTTTTCCTTCAGTGGGGGCAAAGAGAAGATTATGTACGGGGCATGTATGTCTGCAATATGGTTTTCTATTATATTCATATTGTTTATTACAATTCCTCTGTCTTCTTTTTCGGTTAGTGTCATGTCCCAGACCGATGAAGAACTGTTTCTGTCATATTCTCCGTTACCTGTTTTTGAAAGGTACAGTTCGTTGCCTATGAATGTGAACAGTGACATGAAATATGCCTTTTCAATATTGTCAAGGCTGTTTATCTGTTTTTGTATTTTTGAAATTTGTGGTTGTATGTAGTTTGTCCATAGTCTGTTGTTTACTCCTTTTTCATTGATAATATCGGGAGAAACTTCTTTTATTACTTCTTCAGTGTATTGTGCCGAATTGTGCCTGTGCATTGAGTATTCGCACGAAACTATCCTGTTCCTTGCATCAATTGCATTTCGTACCATTTCCCAAGATGGTGTGGAAGTGTATAGATGCGGATATCTTGTATAAAGCAGATATGCTTTTGTATTGTTGTGGTTCATGTCCATGTTATATTGCAGTGTTGCCAGATAAAGCATCATCTGTACTTTATTGGACAGCAGTGCCTCAATGTTTCCACGGTTTGAAAACTCATCGGCTTTGCCGGATTTCATTTCTATAAAGCAGCTCATGTCACGCTGCATATAGTCAAGTCGTCCCTGCAGTCCCAGTGTTTCGCAGATATATGAAGGCTCAAGAACGGCGTCATCCGTATTCAGTCCGTATTCCTTTTGGGTAAATATGCCGTAAACCGTTTTTCTTAGGTTTTCAAAATGCATGTGGCATGTGTCGAAAAACGCTCTTTCATTGTTGTCTATTTCGGGGCATGTAATCAGTTCGAGCGCATGTTTCTTGAATACTTTCTTCATTGTATTCATGTAGTCAGGTGCACACGGGCTGTAAATCCATTCGTCAAGAAAAAGGTTTACTATGTTTCCAAGTATAAGAGGCATTCTTTGTTCTGTATCTGTCAGTAGCCTTAGGTAATAGTTTGCCGGGTGTGTGCCGTATTCTTTTATACAATCTGCCACAGTACTGATGTCCATCAGATAATCCGGTTCCAGAACAATAATATCGGGTATGAGTATTCCATTCTCAAATACAGCATCAACTATATTCAGCTTCATGCCTTCTTCAATACATGCTACTGTGTTGTGGAAAGTATAGTCATTGTTATGCTTTTGCGGTCTGACTTTAATTTCATGCATTGTCGGGTCTTCGTCAGGAATAACAACAATACAGTTGTCCTCGTGTCTGACAAAGGTGCATCTTATTCTTTTTATCTTTTTCTGCTTGGTCTTTAATATGTGCTTGTTTCTCCAAAGTTCTGTGTATTTTGCAGCAGCGCTGTTCTCGGTGTTTTTTGTTATGATGCCATTTATAGTGTCAATAGCCAGTCTGTACATTTCTTCATCTGGTGATGATGTCAGGTCAAGCACGTTTTCTGTATCTATTCTGATGCATTGCAATATCTCGGCTACCTCTGAAGTTATCAGATTTTTCTTTTTGAGTGTCTTTATAAGATCATTCAGATTGTTGCAGTATGGGTTTTCCTGTCCCAACATTTCCTTGCAGAATATGGTGAGTATTTTGTGCAGCATACTGTATCCCGTACTTGTGGGAATTGAGTTATCGTTTTTCAGATCTTCTATTGTTTCTTTAATGGAGATAATATTTGGATTGCACATACTTTGTATTCATAGTTTGAGGCATAAAAAAGAAAAGCATCGGATATATTCAACCGATGCTTTTTTGAGCCTCTTGTCGGATTCGAACCAACGACCCCGAGATTACAAATCACGTGCTCTGGCCAACTGAGCTAAAGAGGCAGGTGGATAAGCTTACTATATCGCGCCGCTACAACCTGGTACCTTTGCTGCGGTCAAGCCCTGGAGGATTCCCAAGGAGCATGCCGTATAGGACTTATCCGACGACAAAGGTAGATATATTTTTTAATTCTGCAAACTAATTAATGATATTTTTTTAATAATTAATTCTTATGTTATCTAAGATGCTAAGAATAAGTAATCTATCTTCTTTTTATAAGTAGCCTGATAAAATGTAAACGGAAATTATGTAAAATTGATATATTTTTAATATATTTGCATGTTTTTGTTAAAAGCATATGATTTTGTGAATTTTTGTATTATTATTAAGTCTTTTGATATTTAATTGTTTATGAAATATTATTTTTTATTCTTGACCTTCTTTGCAATATTATCTCAGACTATGGTAGGACAAATGAATATCCAAGATATTAAAATGAGTGGAGAATATTATTGCGGTGAAGGTGAAGGTTATAGTGATGAAGATGCATATAAACAGGCTTTATCTGAAATAATCCAACAGATTTCAGTAAGTGTAACAACTGATTTAAGTAGAGAAGAAGTTCAGTCAAGAGAAGGTAATTCTATAGAATATTCAGAAAAGGTTTCAAATAATGTTCATTCATTCTCTATGTCAACATTGAGCAATGTTAATAAGCTTGTATTGCAGGTGGAGCCGGTGTTTAAGGTTTTCTGTTATATATCCAAAACAGAAGTTGAGGAATCCGTACAGAAGAAAAAAAACAAAATTAAAGACTTTGTCAATATAGGTAAAAAATGTGAAGAAAAATTGCAGATTGATGATGCTTTTCGGAATTATTATTGGGCATTATGTTTGGCTCAGACATTTAATGAGAACGTAATGGTTGATTTTAATGGTAAGGAATATGATTGTCTTACAGTCTTGCCTGCAAAAATAAAATCAATGATTAATGATATAAAAATAAATATTATAGAGACAGAGCCTAAAGGTGAAGGCTGTGTCTGTATGGCAGAATTTTATTATAGTGATAAAAAGGTTTCTTCCTTGCAATTCAGTTACTTTGACGGGCAGTCCTATGTCGGACCAATTTCGGCTAGAGATGGTGTCGCGGAATTGGATTTCTTATATTATCCTCAGGATGATAAAATGCAGATTTCTTATGAATATAAATTTGCGAACGAAGCAAAAAATCTGGATGCAGATTTAAGGGCAGCATTTTCAAATAAAACCCCAATAATACCTGCAAATGTAAAGATACCTGTTAAAATAAGAAGAAATTCTTTGACTGTAAAGAATGACTTACCTGACATGAATAATATGGAAACGTATGTTGCTCCTCAACCAATATTCGAAAAAAAGAGGATTGACATGAAAGAAGTTGATGAATCTGATTATATAAAGGTAATATCAAAAATAGAGAAGTCAATAGAAACTTCAAATACAACTTTGGTTAAAGACTGTTTTACGGAGAATGGCTTTGAAATGTTTAATGATTTGCTTCATAAAACAGGAAAGGTTAGTTTGTGCGGTAAGTCATATTATAATTTTATAAATACAGAAAATTATGTGCTTGCCCGTTTTTGCAGAATAAAAATTAAGTTCAAAAACGGAAGAACATTTACTGAAAATCTTGTATTCAGATTTAATAAATTTGACAATAAGATAGAATCAATAGCTTTTGCCCTTACTAAAAAAGCCGAAGATGATATATTTAATGCTGCAGCGCAATGGTCGGAAGTATCAAGATTTACTATATTGAACTTTATGGAGGACTATCAGACAGCTTATGCCTTGAAAAGATATGACTATCTTGAACAGATATTTTCCGATAATGCAATAATAATAACCGGAACAGAAATCAAAAAGGCTCCTAAGTATGGGCAGGAAGGGAAGGCTATATCTTTATCGGATGATAAGGAAATAAGATATAGTCGACTTACAAAAAATGAATTTCTTGAAAGGCTTAGACTTCACTTTAATTCACGTGAATATATTCATTTGACTTTTGAAGATAATATAACCAAAAAGATAAATACAAACGGACTTTTGCCCGATGGAGCAGCTTTTGCTATTCAGATAAATCAGATATATACATCTCCAAGTTATTCGGATAAGGGGTATTTGACCCTATTTCTGAATCTTCAGGGAAAGTATCCAATGATTGAGGTAAGACTGTGGCAACCTGATAAGGATGGAATGGTTGGATTGGATAATTTTATTTCTAAATTTTCGTTTTAATAGAATTGATATATGAGAAGGATATTGAATTTACTTTTTTTTCTGTTTGTTTCTTTATTTGGATTTTCACAGACAAATGAAGAAGGAATTTTTTTTGTTAAGAATTCATTTAAAGAAAGTAGCGGTGAAATTGCAAATTTAACGTCGAACTATATTTCAGACTGGCCTATGGATGCTGATGGTAATGAATATTCGGCATTGATTCGTGTTAGGTTGGAAAAGATAAGTTCTGAAGAAGCAAAATCTATAAAGTTTAATTTCCCAGCTCATTGTCCTATCAGCAAAATAAGCTACCAGTATTTAAATGATAGAAGTGAAATCTGGATTTTTGTTTCTGCTGTAGAAAATGCATATATAGAAGCAAGGCTTGATGGATATTTGACAAGATATTCAATAACAAAGAAGTTAAGTTCAAGATCTGTATATGACATAGTCCTTAGAAATAATGAAAAAGTTTCAATAATGGTGTCAACTGTGCCGGCTGGAGCAAAGGTTTTGCTTGATAATTCTATGCAGGAAGGGAGTACTCCTATACAGATAAATGATGTCAATTATGGGAAACATACATTAACGCTGGTATTGAATGGAAAATTCACAGAGAAAGAAATCAATGTAACTAAAGAAAAAAGAGATTTTACCTATGACCTAAGAGAGAAGAAAACTATACTTATTGACAGTGAGCCTTCAGGGGCATATCTGCTGGTTGATGATGAACCGGTACACAGGGGAAAATTGCCGATGAAAGTTGATTTATATTATGGAAATCACAGGATTATTGCGTATGTAGGTCCTTTACAGTCAGATACCCTTAATTTGAATGTAGATTCTAATACACCAGGATATATTGTTATGCGTCCTATCAAGAAAAAACAATTCAAGATAGCAGCAGTATATGCCGGTGATTATGTAAGGTCTGATCTGGACATAGATAACTCAAGGTATTCTTCAGGAGAAGTTTACCACAATGTCAGTCTTCCTTACGGTACGTATAATGTAAGGATGTATTATCAAGATAAATCTGTTGATAAAGAGATTAAAGTTAATTCAAATTCTCCGTCATATTACGAATTGAAGGTAAAGACTAGAAATAAATTTACATGGCCTTGGGACAAGGTTTATTATCCTGCTCCGGTAGGTATAGCTGTCAATTATGTAAACAAACAGTGGGTTACAGTTGAAAATAACAGAGTGTATAAAAATGATGTGTGGGGAAAAGAGAACATGTATTTACATGGAGTACAGGCAGGACTTCATTTCCAGCCTTGTTTTAGTTTTGGATTGGGGTTATACACTGGTATATTCTATGAATATTATATGTCTGTAAATAAGGATGTTGATGTAACTCAGGATAATTATGAAAATGATATATTGGCTTTGAATAAATTTGAAGAACATAATTTATATGTACCTCTTCATCTTTATTTTAGATTGCCTTTTGCTAAAAAAGTGGCTCTTTCGTTTCATGGAGGTTTAGGTGTTGATTATGGGTGCTATGCAAAATTTTCGTCATCAGTTGAAAACAGTAATTTGTTGTACGAAGATTATTATGGGAAAAATCATATTTATAGTGTAAATGGGGAATATAAATTCCCTGAAAGGCTTAATTTGTCTTGGGAAATTTTTGCAGGATTAAGGTTGGGAGGAATTCAGATAAATGCAGGATATACGAGAGGCTTGACTGAACAAAAGATGTTTGAAAGACTTTCTACCCAGCAGAATAAATTGACTCTTGGTTTGTCAATCGTTATGTAATAAGTGAATATTATTATTGATTTGAGTATGGCAGGTCGGATATATAGTCCGGCCTGTTTTATTGTATATAAAAAGAATTATTGAATTTATGGTAATACCACAATTGATTATCTGATTATTTTGTACTGATTATTATATTTGCATTTCATTGTAAAATATAAAGTTTGATAAAATGAACAGAATAATATTTTCATCACTTGTGCTTGCAACATCGGCGGCTGCATTTGCAGGTACGACAGAGAAACCCAATATAGTGCTTATTCTTTGTGACGATATGGGTTTTTCTGATTTAGGCTGTTACGGCAGTGAAATAAAGACACCAAATATTGACAGGCTTGCTGAAGAAGGAGTACGTTTTACACAATTCAAGAATACTGGCAGAAGCTGTCCGAGCCGTGCTGCGCAACCGGGTGAAGCAGGAAATCAACGAAGTGTTCACCCAAGTCGTACTTCTGCTCTCTTCCAAGGGCTTCATCAG
>CALUJO010000048.1 GCA_944320965.1 uncultured Bacteroidaceae bacterium
GAACTCAATTCTTCCCTTTTTCCGGGATTGTTTGATTAATATTAACTTGTCCCGATTTTAACGGGACACTAATGATAAAATATAAACAGCTATCAATCAAGCATTTTTTTGCATAAATCCATTTTTTCATATTAAAATGTACGATACATACATGCTGTTTTATGATGTGACAAAGATTATAAAAAGGATTTTATAGAATCCATAAACCAGATTTTTACCGGCACCAAAAGATTTTTATAACCGTAAGGTCCGGTTTTAAAACCAAAGCCTTCGGTTACAGAAACAAAGATTGCGGTTCTGCAAACGAAGGCTTCGGTTTGATTTTTTATTAAATCAATTCAGTATCTGTGTACAGAAAATATTTTATCAATAATCATTTAACTGTTACTTCATCAATAAAGAACCATGAAGCATTTCCCACTCCGTAATGCCAGCTTGGACATACCTTTGTACCGGTTACATCAACTTTTATGTAACGTGCCTTCAAAGGTGCATCGGATTCAGCCTTTACACTTCTGAATAGAACCATATTTGAACGTTCCTCTTCCATTTCAATAGTATCCCATTCTGTATAAGACTTATTGTCTGTTGAATAGCTGTAAACTACTTTCAGAGGGAACAGAACCCAATGACCTATCTGGTGAAGGAAATCGGTTTCCACTGAGTTGATTTCCTTTTCCTCGCCAAGATCTATGACAAAGCTTCCGTCCTTGCCTTCCCAGCCAACCCAGCTTTCAACATAACTTGCACCTCCAAACAGTCCGTCGGTCAGGGCTGTTTTTCCAAGTTCAGCATAATTCCGTGTAGGTTCGGTGATATATATGACCTTTGCCCCCTTTGCCAGATTGACTTCATCAGTAGGCATATAGCGTTCACGATAAAGTTTGCAGTAGTCAAGCGCACGATTGTTACGCTCGTTGATTGCAGGATTGTCGAAATGGCGCGCTTCGCTTTCAAAATAATCCAGTTTGCGGGCTACGTCGTCATAGTCCTTTTCGGGCAAGGTACGGATAATCTCAAGCTCGGAATAAAGCAGAGGCAGCCTTGTCCTGCGCACACGTTCAAGAGCAACAGCGTCATCAGCCACAGACTCTTCCGCTTTGTCAAACAAATCCTTATACCGTTCCATAAGCGCAGGGCGCAACATTCCGTTCTTGTGTGAAATGGGCGAATCATAAATCCAGAGCCTCAATCCGCTGCCCCACAAAGCCCCTTGCTGAAGATTTATGTAACGGTACAGATAATCGGCAGCATCATGATAATAACTCTTCAGAAAATGCCTTATAAGGCTGTCAACATCACGGTCGGGATTCCACATCAGTTTTGAGGCAATATACGAGCGAAGTTCGGCAAAGTCGCCGCCATAGTTGCTTGCAATCTGTGAGAAATGCATCTTTACATTATGGTCTCTGAATATACGCATATTATCCTGCATTATATAAAGGTTTGGGAAAGGAGAAAGATACCCGTCAAAGTTTATTCCGTAGTCCCATACAAATATGTTGTCTGTTATATCCGACCATCCTTTTAGCGCCTTCATAAAATACTGTCCGCTTGCATTTTCTGTCAAAGACACCTCACGCGTGCAGTCAATGTCGCAAAGCATAACCACAACATTCGGCAGCGGCTTGATATTCTTGGGCGGATTCATTGTGTAAAGATAGGCAAGCGTTGATATTTCCTTGTCGGGGAAACGCTCGGCAAGTTTGTTTATAAAGTATATTAGGCTGCCCGACGGTGAACCTGCCTCATCGTCAAGTTTCTTACATTCGGGGCACTGGCAATTGGTATTGTTGCCGTCGTTCTGACTTACACTTATAATGCGCTGTCCCGGATTTGCCTTGAAAATAGAGTCTATCTTCTGTGTTGCAATATCCAGAATCTCAGGATTTGTAAGACACCATTGCGCTCCAGGGTGACGCTTTCCGTCAAAATAGGCATAATATTCGGGATGCTCCTTGCCATATTGTGAATCGGGAAGCAGTCTGTTGAAAGTATGTACCCAATAGTTTGCGGCAAACACTTCCGAAGGTTGCTCAATCCTGTACCACCATTTGTATAAAGGGTCGTTGGCAAGGGCATAATTCTGCGTCTGCCTGTATCTGAAAGCCGGATTTTCCGTCTTGTTTATCAACGGAAGCGAGATGTCTCCGCTCTTTTCAAGGCTGAATTCTCCGTTGCCCCAATAGTCAACTCTAAGATAATCTTCAAGCAAAGTAACGACTCCATATACCGTTCCGTTGTCTTTGCCTGCAATAACAAGCCGTCCGCCTTCAGTCGATATACTGAAACCGTCCTCGCTTATATCACTTGAGACAGCACCTCCTATAAGTATATCACCGTCAGAAGCCTTTCCCCTGTTCTTTATTTCAAGCCTGCAACCGGTAATTTTATAAACGACATCCTGAAATATTTCGGCTGCTGCATTATTGATTTCATTTTTTTCTGCAAGCACTATTTTCGACTTGCTCTTTCCGTCTTTTACAATATCAATCTGAGCATAAGACGAACCACCGGCAAGCAATGCACCTGCCAAAAGCACTGTTTTTATAATACCTGTATTCATAAAATTGTAATTGTTTTTCATATCCGACAATAAGAAACAAGGCAGAAAATCAATCTCCCACTATGTCAAAATCATATATTTATACAAAAGTAACCATATTATATAAAGGAACAAGTACTTGCAACATATTTCATGAAAACTATTGCTCAGCATTACCGCATAACCTGACAAGCGCTCCGGATACATATTTTTATTATAGGTAGTTACGGGATAAAATTATAACTTTGCAATATTATTACACTTATACCCGCTTACAGGATATACGCAAGCGGAGCATACAATATACAAGTACCGTAATGACGGACAATTAAGCATTGACAGCCAATGAAAGTTATAAGCATTGACAATATAAACAAATTAGACTCACAGACAGTTGCAACAATAGGATTCTTTGACGGACTGCATAAAGGACACAGATTTCTGATAGACCTGGTCAAGAAAAAGGCTAATGAAAAAGGTATGAAATCGGCAGTGGTGACCTTTCCGGTACATCCAAGGTTTGTCATGAACTCCGAATACAAGCCTGTAATGCTTTCAACCTACGAAGAAAAGCTGAAACTGTTTGAAGAAACCGGTATAGACTATGTTTTCTCAATAAACTTTACCGGTGAAATAGCGTCTCTCAGCGCTTATGATTTCATGAACAATATTCTTAAAAAACTATTCAAGGTATCGGCACTCATTATAGGATATGACCACCGATTCGGACATAACCGCCTTGAAGGCTTTGAAGACTATTGCCGTTACGGGAAAGAACTTGGTATTGAAGTAATAAAAGCCGATGAATTCATTGCCGGAAGATACGAAATAAGCTCCTCTGCAATAAGAAGATACCTTATGGCAGGTGAAATACGCAAGGCGACATTCTCGCTTGGTCGTGAATACAATATCACAGGAAAGGTTGTTGACGGCTATCATGTAGGACGGAAAATAGGATTTCCGACTGCAAACATACAGCCTTCGACAGAGAAACTGATTCCTTCAAACGGCGTATATGCCGTAAGAGTCAGCGTAAAGGGACGGGAATACAAGGGAATGCTCAACATAGGAAACCGCCCGACAATAGGAAATGGTCCGGCAAGATCAATAGAGGTCCATATATTTGATTTCAATGAATCAATCTACAACGAGACACTTACATTCACATTTACCGAGCATATCAGGGATGAACATAAGTTTGAAAATCTTGAATCCCTGATTGAGCAGCTGAAAAAAGACGAAAAATATATAAGGACACTATATTTCATCAAGGAAAACGAAAACCGTAATCCAAAGGAAGTTGCGCTGGCAGCCTCCTCAAACAAGAATATTGACGGGATATTTGCAGCATCGCAAATAAACGGAAGAAACATCGCAAAAAGCAAGATTCTTTCATGGGCGGAAATTGAAGGTATAATATACCCGAAACATCTGTCGCTTGAACAGTGCTCTTCCGAGGAAACCGCAAGGTTCAAAGCAACACTCGCAAGCGGCAATTCAATGGTTGATCTTACAGGCGGCATGGGTGTTGACTGCTTTTTCCTGTCATCAAACTTCAAGAAAGCAGACTATGTTGAACGCCAGGAAGAGCTGTGCAACATAATGAACCACAACAAAAGCCTACTTAATGCCAACAACCTTTCTGTACACAACGGTGATGCCGTTTCATATCTCAAAGACATGAAACACGTTGACCTTATCTACATTGACCCTGCAAGACGAGATGTCAATGGCGGAAAAACGGTTCTTATTTCGCAGTGCGAACCGGATATCTCGCAAATCAATGACCTTCTGCTTGAAAAGGCATCCAAGGTAATGGTCAAACTGTCGCCTATGTTTGACCTGGAACAGGCAAAAAGGGAAGTCAACGGAATAGAAAGCATATACATAATATCTGTCAATAATGAATGCAAGGAACTGCTTCTTGTCCTGTCAAAAGAAAGCAATGGGACAGAACCATATATATATTGCATAAACCTCACAAAGGAATCGGTCTCAAAATTCGGATATACAATATCCGAAGAGAAAAAATCCATACCGACATATGCCGGCAAGCCTGAAAAATATCTGTATGAGCCAAACGCATCAATAATGAAAGCCGGTGCATACAAGAGCCTTGGCAATGCATTCGGTTTAAAGAAGATTTCGGTAAACAGCCACCTCTACACTTCCGAAAACCTTGAAACAGAGTTCCCGGGAAGAACATTCGAGATTATAAATACGTATGATTTCAGCAAAAAAAGCATAAAACAACTGACATCCGACTGCCCGAAAGCCAACCTTACAGTAAGAAACTTTCCAGGAACGGTAAACGAACTGCGCAAACGCCTGAAGATTACCGAAGGCGGAGACGACTATCTGTTTGCAACAACCCTGTCGGACAACACAAAAGTCATTCTAAGATGCCGTAAGGTATAATAACCGTACACATATCTGAAACATAATGAGTAATGTTAATATTTATATATACTGAAAATGTTTTAAAGTAAAATTTCATATATTTGCTAATATGAATTTTTAAAACATACAGATATGTTCAATAAGGAAGTTTACATAGAAAGACGCGAAAAGCTGAAAAAGTCAGTAGGTTCCGGAATTCTTCTTTTCCTTGGAAATGATGACATGGGAAGGAACTACGAGGACAATGCTTTCGGATACCGTCAGGATTCAAGTTTTCTTTATTTCTTCGGACAGGCATATGCAGGTTTGTCCGCAATAATAGATATTGACGAAAACAAGGAAATAATATTCGGCGACGAACTGTCAATCGACTATATAGTATGGATGGGCACACAGCCTACATTACACGAAAAGTGCGAAAATGCAGGAATCAGCATAACAATGCCTGCAGCAGAAGTTGTAAATTACCTGCAAAAGGCAATGTCAAAAGGACAAAAGATTCACTATCTGCCTCCTTACAGAGCTGAACATCGCCTGAAACTTTTCTACTGGCTGGGAATACATCCATTGAAACAGGATGAAGGCGTATCTGTCGATTTCATGAAAGCAATAATCAATCAGAGAAACTACAAGTCTGCTATTGAGATTGAAGAAATTGAAAAGGCATGTGTCGTAACTGCCGACATGCATCTTGAAGCGATAAAATACATGCAACCCGGAATGCGCGAAAGCGATGTGGCCGCAGTTATCGAAAGAGTGGCTTCGGCTGCCGGATACGGATTATCATTCCCAACCATTGCAACAATAAACGGCCAGACACTTCACAACCATTATCACGGAAATATAATCAAGGAAGGCGACCTGTTCCTTATTGATGCCGGAGCAGAAACGCCTATGGGATATGCCGGTGACATGTCTTCAACTGTATGTGTAGGCAAGAAGTTCACAAGAAAGCAGAAGGAAATATACGACGTACAGAACGAAATGTACACCGAAACAGTAAAGGCACTCCGTCCGGGAGTTACCTTTGAAAGTGTTCATGACATTGCAGCTACCGTACTTGTAAACAGATTCAAAGAATTGGGACTGATGAAAGGTGACACCGAAACAGCCGTACGCGAAGGTGCGCACGCAATGTTCTTCCCTCACGGACTGGGACACATGATGGGGCTTGACGTGCATGATATGGAAAACTTTGGCGAAGAACTTGTCGGATATGACGGAAAGCCAAAGAGCAAACAGTTCGGACGAAAGTCACTGCGCCTTGCACGTACACTTGAACCGGGATTTGTACATACAATAGAACCGGGAATATATTTCATACCAGAACTTATTGATTTGTGGAAAGGACAGAACAAGTTTACCGATTTCATCAACTATGACAAGGTTGAAGAATACAAGAACTTCGGAGGCATACGAAACGAACAGGATTATCTGATTACAGAAACTGGTTCACGCCTTCTTGGAAAGAAAAAGCCTCTTACTACTGAAGAAGTTGAAGCAATGAGATAAAACAAAACGACACATAAAGTTGTTATATATTACAAGACAAATAATTATTAACTAAAAAAACAAACTAACATGAAGTACAGATGTATTGTATGCGGATGGATTTATGATCCAGCAGTTGGAGACACTGACGGTGGTGTAGAACCAGGTGTAAAATTCGAAGATTTGGCAGAAGATTGGGTATGCCCACTTTGCGGTGTCGGAAAAGACGAATTTGAACCGGTAGAAGAATAATTCTTTAAATATAAAAGAAAACAAAGGAAAGAGTGTGCAAGCAACTGATAAGCTTTGTACACTCTTATTTTATACCTTTATATAATCATCAAATACAACTGTATCATTGAATATATTCTATGCATAGCTGTGCATTCCTCCCAATATAAAGTTTACTCCAAAATAAGTTATAATTACGCAAATAAAAGCTATAATACAGAATCTGTGAAAAAACATTCCATTCCTGAATAACACAACAGATTCTACATGGAAAGCTGACGAATAGACCATCATTGTTATCAAAGCCCAAACCTCTTTAGGATCCCAACCCCAATATCTTCCCCATGAAACATTCGCCCATACTGCACCAATAAATATTCCAACAGCAAGAAAGAATACTGCAGGATAAAGAAGAATCCTGCTTATTTTCTCAAGTTTTTCTACTTTGAGTTCCATCTTGAAACCTTCTTTACGGAATATTATCTCGGCAGTTATGCCATTAAACATCATTATTGCAAACAGAGAGTATGATATCATTATTGTCATTACATGCAAACTCAGCAAAGGTGAAGCAAGTACAGGCATAAGAGGGGTAATTGCAGGATTACTTTCACCAAACATTGCAACAAGAAGTGACAGACCGCCTATAAGATATCCAAACGAAGTGTATCCAAGTATATACCTTCTGGCAACCAAAGTCAGTACAAGACTTATTGCAGACATGAATAACATTGTTTCAAACCCGTTAGAAACAGGCAAATGTCCTCCAATTACACCACGCAAGAATATTATGGAAATTATATACAAAAGCACAATATATATTCCGGCAACCAATACCCTGTTGACAAATGTTGATGATGACTGTCTTCCTATTACAACCCTGGTCTGGTAACCAAAAGCAAGAAGGCCAACAACAATGCATCCCATTGCCAAAACTCTTATATTAGTCCACTTATTGTAGAATAATTCAGCCTTAAAACAGAAATCCGACGGAACTCCATAAACAACCTCTGTTTTCTGGTACTTTTTAATTTTATCCAACAGAACTCCAGCCTCCTGATAATTGTTTCTGTAAATCTGCTCCGACACATAATTCATACCATACTTCAGAAAAGCCCATTTTTCATGCGAAATACCATCCGGAAGTCTATCTGCCATAGAATACCATTTACATGAACTATCCTCACTACTGTTCACTGGATATATTTTCAACATACTACCCGTACATAACATACTTATTATATTAAATTTTTCATTTGCCTCTTCAAGAGCCCTAAGTTCATCAGCATTATGAGTTTCCGACATAGCTTCTTCTATCTTGAAGCCGTTTTTCCCTATAAAATCTGCTAAACTTGCATATTTGCCAGTACCAAGTATCTCCTGCACATATTTACTTTTTATCCTGACAAACGGTTCCTCCTTCCAACTGTCATAAAAAAAGAAGTATCCAGCCATAACCTGTTCAGGAGTAAGTCCCTTATAACTTTTATTTCCATAAATCTTACTTGTAAACTCGTATGCAAATGTCTGCAAAGGACATATACGACCATTATAGTAAATATATAGTTTTCCAAACTTCGCAGCTGTTTCTACAGGGATTGTTTTTGGTATTCTTTCACCAGCATATAAAGTATCGGAAAACAGTAAAAATAAAACAACAAGAAATGATATTTTCAGAATTTTATTTCCTATAAGTTTCCTGAAGCCTGTATTTCTTTCTATAAAAAAAAGTAACATACTTAAAAAAAGAACAACATATCCCGTGTAAGTAACTGCTATTCCATAAGGGTCATAGTAAACAGACAGCGTGGTTCCCTTACGGTCCTTGTCAAATCCCGACTGATAAAATCTGTATTTTCTGTATTCAAAAATATTATTCATAGAAACGGTACCTTCCGTAATATTTCTTCCGTCTTCAATTCTTATTTTACTGACATAATCCATTGCCGATTGTGTTCCTGCATAATTTTCAACTTGAAAATCTTCAAGCCCGACAGAAAAAGGCAATTCAAAGTTATCTTTTCCGGAAACAGTAAAATATTTTACAGCAGGCTCCCCACAACGTAAATGAATATATCCCTGCAATCCATGCACATGAGTAATAAAAGCTCCCAACAGAATTATTACAAATGACAAATGAATAAAAAGAGTTATATATCTCTTTCTCCATTTCCGGCTCATTATATATATTGCCGAAAAAATAGAAGCAATAGCCCATAACAAAATAAACAAAGGCGACGAATATATGTTTTCGACCACAAAATCCGTTCCTGATATCTTTTCAACAACAGTAGCAACAATCATTACGGCAACCAGCAGCAAAAACAGAAAAATCACAGCATATTTACTGTAAACAGGTAATTTTGACCTCATATCTATAATTAAAAAATTAAAGAGCAACGCCCTGCATAGAACCAAAGCAAGGCGCTGTTTCCGCTCTTTTATATACAAACTAAATAGAATCTATAAACTTAACTACAGCATCTCTGTCCTCCTTTGGGAGTTCTCTGAACTTTTTCACAGTCTGATATGCGTCACTTTTCTCATTTCCATGCCACATAATAGCTTCGATGACATTTCTTGCACGATTATCATGAAGTCTGTCTGATGTAGGAGAACCTGTACATCTCTGATGTAATCCCCTTCCCCAAAGCGGAGTAGTTCTACACCAACCGGTACGGATATCATTAACCATATTCAGCTTATGCTGCACCATATCAGTATATGGCCATATTTTCTGATTAGGGTATTTAGGCAGTCTCTTGTCACCTTTGCTGAAAAATCCGTTCGGGTCATAGAATTCATCATCTCCAGTAGTCCACGACGGTTTATGACAATAGGCGCATCCGATCTGTTCAAAAATCTCTTTCCCCCTTTCCACCTCAGGGTCATCAATATTTCTTACAGCAGGAACAGCCAATCCTCTGTGCCAGACTACAAAATCCACATATTCCTCATCGCTGATTTCTACATCCAGTTCTTTTGAAGTCAAATAGCTTTTTATAGCCTCAGCAACATTCTGACTGTCAGAATAGTCGGACGGATGCCATTCAGGATGTTTCTTTTCAGGGTCAACTTCTTCTATAAAGTTTTTATAACCTTTCTGTACATCCAGGTCTTTTGAAGAATATTCGGCATATGTTCCTTCAGCATCAAGATAATGATATCTCCTGTTTGACCTTGTCACATTCGTAATATTCCAAAAAGCATTTGTACCGGCAGCATCCAACAATGGTCCGCGGCTCAGTGCATATGTAAACTTAAGCGGATGTGATTCAGCTGTTGTACCAGGAATAAGGTCTGTCGGTCTGTTATTTACATACTGTTTAACCCACTCCCCATCCTTGAATATTGAAGGGTTTATACCATTCGGAAGAAAACCGTCCTTTTCCTGTTTTGCATATTCGGCTTTCAGGTCCTCATCAGAAATGGCATCAAGCAATCCGGTACCATAAATACCTATTGTAGATTCTATTCTGACTTCATAATCCTTAGGAATTTCAAAACCTTCATTATAAACATATATTGCCTCCTTCGGTATATTTATTTCAGGATACTGCAGTTCGTATGTTTCTCCGTCTGGAAATGTATTATCCCACTGGTCTATATGATTTTTCCATTCAACAGTTATCATGCTTTCGTCCAAAGGAGCCTTGAAAGGCTCAACAGCGTGTAGCTGTGGCATACCGGCAAGCCATGGAACATAACTGTCGTTGTCAGGATAATAAACCACAAGCAATGTTCCATTACCTATAGAGTTGGATTCGTACTGCCCCTGCGGAAGTCTTTTACCATGTCCATAACCAGGATGACAATGAATGCACGATGACCTGATGTATACAGGACCAAGCCCCTTTCGTACACCGCTGTTATTACTCATAAAAGGTTTTTCAAAAAGTTGTTCCCCGCTTTTGAATTCCTCGATAAGTCCTGCATTTTCTATTGCAGGAGAAGGCTGTTCCAAAGCATTCATCGTAAAAAGATAGGAAGTTCCCAACTCGCCTCCAGCATAATACCATTCCGGCAGTTTTCCAGTACTTCCGCTACCTGTACCCTGTCCAGGTACATCACCACTACTGTCACTACATGAATAGACACTGCACAATAGCAGTGCACCTGTAAATAATTTGATTCTGTCCATAATCCAGTAATTTTTATTATACATAAATACAGAATATGGCTATACACCATATTCTGTTGATATTATAAAAGTATTGGCTATAGATTTAATTATCGGTAAGCACCTTGTTAACATTTTCAAGCGCACTTATTAAAACATCAATGGCTTCCATAGCATCCGTGCTTGTCTTTTCAGTAGCATGCTTGGCAAACGGCTCCGGCATTTTTTGGATAGCGGCAATTGCCCCTTCAATTGCATCTTTAACAGCCTTGTCTTTCTCAGGACTGACTGATGCAATATAGTCGCTTACAGATTTGTCTGTATCATTGTTTCCCTGATATGCATTGCTTATACTTCTGATATTGTCTGCAAAGTCCTTGATAGAATTAAGACTATATGGTGACTCAATATAGTTTTTATCCTCATTGCTACTTCCTTTTGCAGGTTTTCCAATCTTCTGTCCACTAACTTCATCAGCAATATCAATACAGCCCTGAACAATTTCCTGAGCTGCGTCTGTATAGTTTACATACTTACTGCCTCCCTTTCCAGCATTCTTCATGCTTTCACCATAATTGAATGTCGGTTCAAGTTCATTCTCTGTAAGTATATTCCTTTTTTCTTCTGTCACGTTATCCATACCTGCCCACGAAGCCTCAAGACGTACACATTGGAAACACAAGTCTTCTGCAACAGCCGCCATATAAATCATTTCATTCATGTCAAGAGTTTCAATTTTTCTGGAATCGGAAACATAACCTGTATTGTCAAGCTGGAACAACATATATTCAATTGCATGAAAACCCAAAAGTCCATATCCAAGATTAGCACTTACATATGCTCCACCCCCTTCACCAATAGCACTCATCATACCGGCATTGTTCAGCAACTGGTCCATAGCGGTTTTGTCAAGCGGCCATGAATCAATATGCGGGTCAATATTATAGTCGCCTGCAGCCCCAAACAGGAACGCTTCACTCAACTCCCAGTATTTTCTTGATTCTTTCCAGTAATCTCCAGCTTCGTCAATCTTTTGCTGAGCCTTTTCATTGTCCTTTCCAAAAGCATCTCTAGCCTCATTGCAGGCATTCATAAGTTTAAGCGAACCGTCGGCCAGACTGCGGTATGTTGCCACTACAGTATTGTCAACATAAGGCACAACAGCATCTTTCAAAGCCTGCTCCTTTGTATAAAGCCCCGTAACATCATTATTGTTTTCCTCATCACAGGAAACAAAACCTGTTGCAGCCATAACGCCTAACGCAACATAAACCGACATTTTAATAATCTTCTTCATTCTCTTTTAAGTTTTAATTAATATATCATTTTGTAAATAATCCCGAATAAGCAACTCCCACCGAAATAGAAGGCTCATCATTATACTGTGACTTCAACAGACCTATAGAATACTCTCCTTTTATCACTATATCACTGATGGGATAATAATTAAGCCCTCCGGCTATTCTATGTCTGCCACAATATTCGTACTTTAAGCCTTTTGTCCTGTACATTGAATCGTAATAATCGTATCTTCCAAAAATGTACAGTTTCTGTTTTCTGGTCTTTTCAAATTGGGAAAATATATCATATCCAGCTTCAAACCCTCCGGCTATTGCATCCGAAGCAACTGCTTGCTTAGGCGAAGGCGAATTTTTACTCATACTCATATTATACTCGCTTATTAGCTGGGCATCTGACAATCTACCATAGTCAAAACTTCCTCTCAATATCCAGTTATGGTCATTATAACCAAAATCAAAAGAACCTATGGCAACAGTACCTTTTACATTCTTGAACTTTTCCTTTTTACTTCTGCTAAGCGTATTGCTGAACGAGTTTCCCACATAACCACTAACTGAGAGACGCAATCCTTTCACCGAAAAATTGTCAATCCGGAACGCACCCGCCACAGCATTTCCTATCTTGAACTCATACGGACTTCCAGCTCCGCCTTGAATCCAGTTTAATCTACTGAAACGGTCAGAGTCCAATCCGGCAACAAGCATTACTTCATATCTCCATTTATTACTGATACCCCATAAACTTATACCTGTTTCATGCCATGTACACGGTATTATTGTATTTTCTCCTTCCGGACGGTAAACTCCAAAAAATTCTGTAGGCATATGATGCATATTTGTTGCACCAACCGGAACAATTATATGTCCTAATCTTATATTAAACGGCCTTCCAAATGATTTCTGCAACCAAAACTGCTCAAGAGCCACTTCTCCGCCACGTTCAACCTCACTTTCATATTCACCGGCCTCTTCTGCTTCTATCTCAACAGCACTTTCGGTTCCTCCATGTTCTATTTCTATTTCACTTCCCATCGACCAGCCTTTCCCAAAATCATATCCTACAAAGAATACCACATGAGGCAAGTCAAATCTTCCATGACTCTCATCTCTATAGTTTTTTGCATCAGTATACCTAAGATAATTATCACTGAAAAAATTTCTACTGTAGACGGCCTCACCATAACCGCCAAACATTAGTCTTGATGTTTTTCCTTTATCATCATCCTTTGATTCAGTAACACCTGCAAATGCATTCAGTGCAGAAACTGCCAATGCAACAGAAAAAAGTATCTTTTTAGTTTTCATAAATAATCAATTGCTAATTTTTGTTATTTTTTCGCAAAGGTAACGCAGATAAAACCCTATTACAATACCTATATTTCAGTATAAAAAAGACAAAAATACCAGCATGTAGGTATAAATTTTCTATGATTAAAATAAAGGCTTATATACTATAGTGTACAAAATAATACATCATATTAAACGTACATATCTTCAGTAGCATATTAACACGGTTCATCCTCAGGATTTGACACTTCAGTAAATGAGACTGAATATCTTATGTTTTTGATTCTACATTTGTGACGTAAACAGGATGGCACAGTTGGGGGAAATGAGCAGCACACCGATATTGCCAAACCCTAAAACCGGATACAAATCAAAAAAACAAAAACAAACAAGATATGAAAGAAATAATTTATTTAATCCTGATAAGCCTCATCTGCTCCTGCAGCAGTTCTGAAAATGAAACAACAGAACAGACAAGAACTGTACGGACCGCAAAAGCAGAAACAGCTTCAGGCGAATCAGTCAGAAGATACTCTTTTGTTTCAAAACCATACAAGACAAGCGATTTGTCTTTCCGTGTCGGAGGACCTGTAACTGAATTTGACGTACAGCCGGGACAGTTCTTCCGTAAAGGTCAGGTAATTGCCCAAATAGACAGCCGTGACTACGAGATTGCATACGACCGTGCAAAAGCTGTATTTGAACAGGCAGAAGCGGAATACAAGCGTATCTCAAGTCTGTATAACAAAGGAAACATTTCAGGCACTTCATACGAAAAGGCAAAATCAGACTATGTACAGGCACGTACAGCCTACGAAGCAGCACAGTTTAACCTCAATGATACAAAACTCAAGGCACCGTTTGACGGTTACATTCAGGATGTAAACATTGAACGCTTCCAGGATGTAAAACCGTCATTCCCGGTGGTGTCATTCATTGACGTATCAAAAATAAAAGTTGAAGTCTACATTCCTGAAGACATTGCTGCCTATATGAGGAAAAGCAATGACCCTGAATGCGAAATCAAATTCAGCGGCATGGAAAACAGAACTTTCAAACCTGTGGAAACATTCATATCACAGTCAACAACTAAAAACAATATATCATATTTACTAACCGCTGTTATTTCTAATACTGAAAACTGCTTGATTGGGGGAATGACAGGTGAATTGTCCCTTCCTGTCCGTCTAACTTCTGTATCCTCGCCTGTCACTGTCCCCCAGAATGCAGTTGTAAACAGAATGGAGACGGGAACTTACGTATGGCGTCTGAAAGACGACAATACTGTTGAGAAGAAAAGCGTCACTACAGGAAAGATAACCGGAAACAACCGTATTGAAATCACAAGCGGACTAAATACCGGCGACGTAATAGTGACCAGCGGAATACACTATCTGAGAGAAAACGAGAAAGTAAATATCCAATAAAAACAGCAATATATCATCATGGACAAAATTGCAAAGTTTTTCCTTAAAAACAGGGCATTGAGCTGGCTGCTGCTGGTTCTTATATTGGCAGGAGGAACATATTCGTATGTAAACATGGGCAAGTTTACAATAAAGCAGGCCCTTGTCCTGACCTCATATCCCGGAACTTCGCCTATGGAAGTCCAGGAACAGGTTACAGACATACTTGAAGAATCAATACAATCGCTTGGAGAACTGTATTATCTGAAAAGCGAAAACAGAGCCGGACTTTCCAAAATAACCGTATATGTAAAGAAGGAAATCAGGGCAAAGGACATGCAGCAGCTTTGGGACAAATTGCGCCGCAAAGTATCGGATGTACAGAGCAAACTGCCTGAAGGAGCAGGACCGTCGGTTGTAAATGACGACTTTGGCGATGTTCTCGGAGTATTCTACAGCCTGTCAAGCGAAGAGCATTCCTATAGGGAAATGGAAGACCAGGCCGAAAGACTGAAAGACGAACTTCTGAAAGTAAAGGATGTTGCCAAGATAGAGCTTTACGGTATCCAGAACCGGACCATCAACGTAGATATAGAGCCTTCACTGCTTGCACAGACCGGACTGACAATATCCGACATTGCACTTGCTTTTGACAAGCAGAACAAGGTTGTTGATGCAGGTGCGGTGGAAAACGACTATACAAGAATGCGCATTGACGCAACAGGCAGCTTTACTACTATTGACGAAATAAAGAACCTTACGGTTGTTTCAAAAAACGGAGAGTATTTCCGTCTTGGAGACATTTCAAACATCTCCGAAGGATATACGCACCCGGCAAAGAACATGATGAAGCGAAACAACATCCCGGCAATAGGAATCTCCGTGTAGTGATAAATGTACTAACAAACCTTAAACGATTTCATCGTCCGGTAAGTAGTAGTCTCTCCATTTGA
>CALUJO010000049.1 GCA_944320965.1 uncultured Bacteroidaceae bacterium
CCGCTAAAATGTATACTTTTGCCCATAGTTGGATTGATTTTGTTTTGGCGACAGAAATCTAACGAAAATGGGCTGACATCGCAAATGAAGTCAGCCATATTTTTATTCTTTTGCAAAATTTTTATCGGACAGCAATAATAAAAAAAGTGCAGCCGCCTTAAAAAGACAGCTGCACAAATATTTTCTATTTACATTTCTTTTTAGAAGAACAGATAACGGTTGTCTTCAACTTCAGACTTCTGATACAAGTCAGAAATAATTCCTGAAGCACTGCGCTGATATGAAGAGCCGTAAATCTTCAATTCCTTGTCAACGTCAAGAGTTTCGTTTGTTTTGTTTGTTGAATATACATCAAGAACATAAACAGCGTTATTGCCCTTAACAGGTTTTGTAACCTTGTTCATTTCTGCCTTTGATGCCAAACCGCTCAATACGTATTCTCCGCCGCCGATACCCATTACGTTAACTGGAGAAGAGAATGTAACAAGTTTTAAAGTATCTGAAACAACATTTTCTACAGATTTGTAAGCATCGATTGATGCAAGGTTTCTTGAATTAAGATCGCTGATTATCTTTTCAGCCTTCTTGTTCTTCAATGCTTCAGGCATCAACTGGCTCTTTACTGATTCGAATGGCATATAACCAGGTTTGTATTCGCCTGTAACAGCAAGAACAAGCAATGTATTGTTGTCACCGCATTCAAATACGTCAGAAACTTCACCAACCTTAGCCTTGTTGAATGCCCAGCGCAAAGCTTCACGTGAATTCATAATGTTGCCTACACCATAAGCATTGCTTCCAACATTTTCTGCAGTTCTTACTCTGTAACCGCTTGTTTCAGCATTTGCAACAATGCTTTCTACTGTACGGTTAGCAGCAACAAACTGGCTGAACTTGTTATATTCGTTTGTATAAGTTTCATCACTGAAAGTTACAGGACATTTAACAACCGCTGCTTTGTATTTCTTTACAGAACCTTTCTTATCCATCACATTTGTGATAACGCTCATTTCACCAACTTTTGTCTGGTAAACATCACCCTTGCTTGCAGCAAACAGTTCTGAGAAATATTTTGCATTGTCTGCATCTATACCATAATTGAACTGTGCAGAATATACCCACTGAGGTTCAACTGTGCCATTATACTTTTCAGCAAGCGCTACAAAATCAGCACCACCCTTGATTGCCTTGTAAATACTGTCTGACAATTCCTGAGTAGCTTCTTTTGTATCTCTCATTACTATTATATTCTGGAAACGTACAGAATCTGCCTGTTCAGCCTTAGCCAGAAGCTTGAATGTATTGTAAGAATTATCTGCTACATTGAAATAAGGAGCAAATACTTCACCAACGCCAACACTGTCAAGACGCGCCATAACATCTGACGGATAAGCTTCCTTAGCACGCAACATATCAACATAAGCAGTAGTAGAACCTTCAGCCTTAACAAATGAAGCATAATTGTCCATATCTGCTTTCAAGCCCTCTGAAGCCTGCTCAACTTTTGCAAGAAGTGCATCCTTATCAGCCTGGCTTGCTACGATTTCAACCTGAACATATGTCAAATCACATCCGTCAACCATCTGTTTGTATCTGAAATCTTTGTCTCTGTCATAAATCTTCTTCAAGTCTGAATCAGAAACCTTTACTGTTGAATCTGGAATAGAACGATACGGAACTGCTGCATAAACTGCATTATACTGGTTTACGCGACCGTTATACATATATTCTGCTTCAACCTTGTTTGAAAGCATTGATGCAGCAAACAGACTCTGGTATTTTTCTGCAAGAAGATTAAGAGCAAGTTCCTTTTCAAAGTTTACCCACTGATCATGTGCACTCTTGTACATAGCAGCTGTTGAAGCATCCATCTGTGACATCTGAGTATTGTATGTCAACATAAAGTTCTTCAATACGTCCTTGTCAAATCTTCTTGTCTGAGGATTAACTCCTATAGGTGCATTTGCAAGCATTGGATGAACACCAGCTTCAATCACATCCTGGATTTCTGCGTCAGTAACCTTCAATCCAATCTTTTCAGCTTCTGCACTGATCAGTTCTTCCATAATAAATGAATTCCAAACCTGATCTCTCAATGATGCCATCATTGCATCTGAAACATTTGCCCCAGTCATATTCTTATATGATTCTGTTGCAATGTTTACCTTCTGCTGGTAATCCATTACGGAAAGTGATGTTCCGTTTACCTCACCAACACTTGTTGCACTGCCGTGTGTCTGAAAAAGTTTAAAAAAGTCGCCTGCCAAAAAAGCGAACAGACCAACTCCGATTACAATGACCAACAATGGTCCCTTGCTTCTAATTGTTTGTAAAGTTGCCATTTATATCTATTTTTTATTGTTTTATATTCTCTATATGCATAATAGCGCACGAAGATACAAAAAATGATAATATTTTAAACTCATTATATGTTTTTTTTGCAAAATCAATTGATTTTCAATTTAACCATTTCTATTTTCGTGGCAGATTTCTTTACTACTTTGAATGAATAGTTACCAATTTCAATGTCTTCGTTAAGTTTCGGGAATCCCTGATACTTCTCCAATATAAGTCCGCCAACCGTAAGATATTCGTCTGATTCTGGAAGTGAAAGTCCAAAGGTCTCGTTCAGTTTTTCAATCTCCATTCTGGCAGACATGACATATTCATTTTCGTTAATCTGCTTGCAGATTAACTTCGAACTGTCATGCTCATCTTCAATATCGCCGAAAATCTCTTCAACAATATCTTCCAATGTCACTATTCCGGAAGTACCTCCAAATTCATCTACAACCACACCAATACTTTTCTTCTGCTGCATGAACATACGCATCAGTTTATGCACCGGCATTGTTTCCGGTACTATTGGTATCGTCTGAATCGAATCCGTCCATTGAGAAGAACGATGAAACATCTCTGAAGAATGTATATATCCTATTATATTGTCAATATTTCCGTCATAGACAATAATCTTTGATATACCGGACTCTATAAACATATTCTTAAGTTTTGATATATCATCGTGCATGTCAACTGCAACAATCTCTGTTCGCGGAATATAACAGTCACGTACTTTTATTTCAGAGAAGTCAAGAGCGTTTCTGAATATCTCAACCTCACTACCCAACTTATCCGGAGTAGCAGCATTCTCAATACTTGAACGGACAAAATAATCAAGATCTATCTTTGAAAAAGCCTTGTCTGAGTCCTCCTTACTCATTTTTATACCAAATATCCTCAACAGGACAGCCGAGATTCCAGATGTAAGTTTTGATATAGGGTAAAGAACGATATAACATATAAACAAAGGAAAAGCAAAAAGCCTCAAAGACAAATTAGGATTTATCTTGAAAATTGACTTGGGAATAAATTCTCCCGTAAACAATATTATAAGTGTTGAAATAATAGTCTGGCAAAGAAGCTGCAAAAATCCGTTTTCAAATCCAAACAAGACATATCGGTTTATAATACCTGCCATAATAATACCATATATTACCAGTGCAATATTATTACCTACAAGCATTGTTGAAATGAAAGTATTCGGATTCTTATAGAAATTGGAAAGTATATATGCAGAAAAACGCATATTATTCTTTTCCATTTCAAATCTCAGTTTGTCTGATGAAACAAAGGCAATCTCCATCCCAGAAAAAAAGGATGAAAAAGCCATCACTATTATAAGTTCAATAAATTGTACACTCATAACCCCGAAAAATATTTTGTTTTGATGTAAGTCAATTACATCTTATTCAGTCATTTCTCCGACTCCTCTACATTCGTAGTATCAGAATTTGACGGAATAGTATCCTGTTTGTCGTCGTCGACATAGAATATACCGGTAATATTCTTTATCTCATATTCTGTCATCTGCTGATTTGACTCAAAGCCATAACCGGCAATTGTCTTGTCTGGTTGAATAATTTCAATATATCTGTCCGAATATACCTTTTCTTTCCTTTGATTCCAGTATAACAGTTCTGTTTTAAAGGATTCGCCCTTAGGGCTTGCCACCACAACATTACTCTTCAATGTCCATATTTCATCCTTGGTGTTGTAATAGGCTGTATCTGCCTTAATACTTGCCTCAACTGCATGAAGCGTATCGAACTTTTCTACATATATTCCTTTTTCAAAAGCCCAATACGGAGGATTCTTCTTATCAAAGACCATCCACTCATCAGCAATAATCTTATACCTTATTATTCCAGAATCAGAAATAAATGTACTTACTCCGTATGTAGTCATTACGGACATTGAATCTCTCTCAACAACAGCATCTGTAACAAGCTGTCTTTTATTATTACAAGAAATAAAAAGAAGCATAACAGTAGAAAATACTACTGCTATGCTTTTTATTACAAGCATTGTTCCTTTATAGGAGAACATGATTATTTAACTCTGATTGTTGTACTTTCACCAATCCATCCGCCGATTGTAATGCTGTTACCTGCACTGTATCCCAACATGAACAAGTCTTTAGCAGCAGGGAAATATGATGAATATTTGTTGATAAGTGACTGAGCTTCTTCTGCAACTTCAGGATCTGCACTCTTAGCCTGATACAATTTGTCAACTACAAGGCAGTATGTACAAGCATTCAAAGAAGGTTCTTCGCTCCAACGTGGAGATGCTGCATATATATTTGCTATAAGGATATATGCCTTACCGTTTGACTTGTCATATTCTATAGCCTTTCTTGCATAGTTACGAGCCAGAGGATATTTGCTGTCTGCATACAAAACAAGTCCTGCCTTGTAAGCAATGTCGGCTTTCTTCAAATCATCCTGTTCAAGTTCAAGAGCTTCATCATAGAATTTAACAGCAGCAGTAAAGTCCTGTTTCTTAACACTCATTGCAGCACAACCCAATGCAGATTCTGCAGTTGGCTTAATCTGGTGTGCATAAAGTGAAGCGCTAAAGTAAGCTTCAGATTCAGTACATCCAACAAGTTCCATAACTCTCAAGATACTGCTCAAATGTTCTATATCTGATTTATACTGTTCAACCTGAGGAGCATATATTGTCTGCAAATTGTCACAGTCAGCAACACCACTGTTTATGAAATAAGCATTGATGTTGTTCTTCACAGTCTTGTTATATTCGATCATAGGGCCTTTAGCTGTAGCAATAGCCTTGTCAATACATTCTGTTGCAAACAAATAGTCATCAATAAACTGTTCTCTGAAGTTAGGATCTGCCTTCAACATATCCATTGAAGATTTTACATAGAACATCAAATATTCTGACTTTTCTTTCATAGCTTTAACAGATTCAGAGAACCAAGCATATTCTTGTTTTACATCTCTCTTGCCTTTAGGACAATAAGTCTGATAATTGTAAGCCTTTTCTCCCAATACAGCAGCAGCAGGTCTTGACTTCAATGTACCGAAATACTTCATACGATAATCAAATGTCTTCATAAGATCGTTGAAATATCTTTCGTATTTAGCAGGGTCCTTTTCATTTTTCATAAGACTGGTAACAAGCTTAACACCGTTGATATAAGCGTTCACACTTGCTTTTGGACATTCTTCAATAACAGCCTTCCAAGGAAGATAAGCATCTACGAAGTTATTTGTCTTTACATACTGAGTATAAACACTGATGTTCTTCAAACAGTTCAAACTGTCCTGTCCATGTCCATATTTTGAACCGTCCTCAATGCCTTTTTGGGCAAAAGCTGAAGCAGCACTGAAAGAAGCTGCAGCTAAAAACAATAAATTTCTTAGTTTCATATTTGTATATTTTATATTACCTTACTTTCTGTTTCATAAACCAACGTTCATTAAATGTTATGCCAACATTCAATTTGAACATATTCTCTTTTAATCCAACACTCGAATTGGAAGAAGACAACCTTGAATACTGTCCGCTTACCTGAACCATTGACTTATTATATAATATAGGTAAAGCAAGACCGACAGAAACGCCAAATTCCCTGGCTCCCTCAACACCGTTTATCTTTACATACGGATCAGAATAATATCCTCCAATACGATATTTTATCTTTGAAAAATAATTCTTTGAATTAGGATTATGAATATACTCTGCTCCAAACCTGTATTCTCGTCTGTCAAGCAAAGCATCGCTTCCCAAGAACTTATGTTCTGCCCACTTCTGCAAAGTAAAATCGGCAGACAATGTCAGTCTGTTATCATACTGGTATGTCAATCCGGCTCCATATATATTAGGCAGATACATACCTCCGGATAAAGTATCCACACTATATGTAACCACATTGGATGATGAAGTCTTCATTCTTGTTACATATGCATCAGAATTAAGCTTATGTCCCATAGAATATGCAAGACCTAATGTAACAGAATGTTTTTCCTTCATTGTCAACTTATATTGCAGTCCGAAATCAAGTCTATAATCC
This sequence comes from uncultured Bacteroidaceae bacterium, assembly GCA_944320965.1. Classification (GTDB taxonomy): domain Bacteria; phylum Bacteroidota; class Bacteroidia; order Bacteroidales; family Bacteroidaceae; genus Avibacteroides. The sequence continues at coordinate 6,380 of CALUJO010000049.1, forward strand.
TTTACATCAAAAGTTTCTGTAATTGAATAGCCATATGAATTTGCATCAGAGGAAGACACCGTTGTAAACCTGTTTATTGAACCATGAAGGAACGAAGCATTAACGCCCAAAGAAAAGCCCTTGAACGGAGTATACCCCAATCCAACCATTGCTTCCTGCAAACCTCCGTTACCTTTATAGGTATAGGTATTTGTTCCAAAATCAGTTGAAGAATTGCTTCCTGCAACCTTCTGAGATGTATAGAAATTATATCCAACACTTGAAAAAGGAGTATAGGCAAAAGTCATACCCATTCCCTTAAACAGTCTGAACTGCAATGCAATATAATCAAAAGCAGCATTATTAGCTTTTACAGTACTTACTCCATCATCAAATGTTGAACTATAGGCAGACATTCCGGCATCAACAATCATGGTCAGAGAATCTACTGCACCATAAGACGCAGGATTCTTTATATTTATTTCCATCGCGTCCTGCATTGCATAACCTATCCCGCCCATTGCTTTTCCTTTTGCAAAAGCCTTATCCTTCAAAGCACCAAAGCCATACATTGAGTATGGAGAATTTATATTTGGCACGGGAGAATCACTTTGTGCAAATACACCAACGGAAAAACTTGCCAACATTAAAGCACAAAGTATTTTTTTATTTACCTTCATTATATTCCAATAACCTGTTTAGACCTTTTAATACTAAAAACTTGTCTGCAAATATCTTATTTTTTGGACTTATTTCAAAAGAAAAGGTATATCCCCCCGTTAAAAAAACCAAAAGTTCGGGATATTTATTTCTCATTTCCGATATATATCCAAGCACTTCAAACTCAGCACCACGCATTACGCCAGCTCTAATGGCAGTTTCAGTATTATATCCTATTAAAGGACAATCTCCTCCATTGTCCAAAAGAGGCAGTCTTGAAGTAAAAGAATTCAAAGACTTAAAGCGTATATCTACTCCTGGAGAGATATTTCCCCCAAGATAGTTGTTTGACGAGTCTATAAAATCATAGGTAATACATGTTCCGGCATCTATAACAAGAATATCATTATCTGGATAATAATAGTTTGCACCAACAATACCGGCAATTCTGTCGCTGCCAAGTGTTTCAGGAGTTGAATATAAATTATTAACAGGCAATTTAAGTTTATGATTCATTTCAACTACAGGAACGTCTATCAGTTTAAGATTGTTTTTTACTTCATCCTTTAAATCAACAACAGAAGAAACAATGCATTTGTCAATATCATACTTTTTATAAAAGCATTCCAATCCAGACAATGTTTCATTCGAAGTATAAACAACTTCCCTTAACTCATCCCTTTCAAAAACAGCTAGTTTGGCTATTGTATTTCCTATATCAACAATAAGATTCACAACCTTCTATATTTGACCGCAAAATAACAAAAATATATTTAACTACACAACTTTATATAATATTTTTATGATGATGAAACAGAAATGTAACATCATGAAACATTTAATCCAAAATAACACTCAAAATAAAAAACTAAAGTCAAAATGAACAATATTCCTTTGATTTAATCATTCTGCATCCGAACAAAAGGATAAAATAATTACATTTGCACACGTTTATAATAAAGACAAAATGAGATTTGAAATAACAGATAAAAAAAGGGTTATCTACACTCTTGTTTTCGGCTTAATACTGATAGTTTCTCACATATTGTGGAGAACAGTCATTGAAACCGGGATGGAGAATTATGAGTACCAAGCAAGAATAAAAAGCAGTACAGATGTAGGGTTCCTTGCCAAGACAAAAGATATTGCATGGGAATTAATAACGGGAAATAAGCCTGACAGGGAGATAACAGACTCAAGATACATTTCCATTTTCGGATATGACTTGTCAAAAGCTTTCGAACCGATATGCAGAACGACTCTTAACAGCGTAGTTCCTTTATGTAACATTTTTAAAGACGGTTTTGAAGGCATTTCAATTAAAACCGGAGACTCAGAAAAATTTATTTTAAGAAACAACAGATACAATACAGATTTTGAAATAGTCTGGGGCTGCACAAGTGTAAAACAGATTATCATGTTCTTTTTAATAATGCTGACAACTTTCGGTAAATTAAGACACCGGATGCTGTTTTTCATAATATCAATCCCAATAATAGGAATTTTCAACATATTCAGAATTACAGCTATAACATGCCTAAGCGTTGAAGACATGACAACTTTCCAATTCTGGCACGACAGTGTATTCAGAATTATATATTACATTTTCCTGTTTGGTCTTTGGCTGCTGTGGGCAGAAGTCATAACAAAAAAATTATATAAAAGATGAAAAACAGAATATATTCAACGCTATTAATGCTATTGGCCATAATATATTGCAAAGCCAATAATATTACAAAAGATGAAGCCGAACAAGCCAATCCACAAACAGAACAGTTCAGTATTCTTACATGCTCGCCTGGTGAAGAAATATATTCGCTTTTCGGACATACATCAATAAGATACAAGGACAGCAAAAGCGGAGCAGATATTGTTTTCAATTACGGACTATTCAGTTTTAGTTCTCCCAATTTTATATGGAGGTTTATAAAAGGAGAGACAGACTATATGCTTGGCATAACATCATTCCAGTCTTTCTGCGAGGAGTACTATGACAGGAAATCGCCTGTTTTCGAACAGAAACTGAATCTTGACAGCGAAGAAACCAGACAGCTGCTTGCCGTATTGATGAACGACTACAAGCCTGAAAACAGAATATACAGATACAACTTTTTCTATAACAACTGTACAACCCGCGCAAAAGACAGGGTTGAAAGCATCTTCAAAGATGGAATAACTTATAAAAAAGACATGCCCGAATTGTCTTTCAGGGATATAGTGCATCAGTTCACCAAGGGGCATGAATGGTCCGAACTGGGCATTGACCTGTGCATAGCTTCTCCGGCAGACAAAAAGATAACAAAAGAAGAAATGATGTTTGCCCCTTTCTATTACATGGATTTACTTGAACACGCATACATAGGAGACACAGACAAACCGCTTGCAGAAAAGGCAGTAAAAATTGTGAGCCCTGGTGAAAGAGATAATGCAGACAATTATCCATCACCACTACTCTGCTTCATCCTTTTATTTATTATAACAGTAGCTATATGCATAATAGAATATAAAAAGAACAGAACATTCTGGGGATATGACATTATCCTATTTGGCGGAACAGGCATAAGCGGACTTATAATAGCCTTTCTTGCTTTCTTTTCAACCCACCCGGCAGTAAGCCATAACTATCTGCTTTTCTTTATGCATCCGATACACCTTATAGCACTTCCTTTTATAATATATAAGGAAATCAAAAGGAAGAAATCATACTATCATATGGCAAACAGTGTCATAATAATCATATTTTTTGTGACATTACCTATTATTCCGCAGCAATTCAATCATGCTATATTGTTTTTGGCATTATCTTTGCTGACAAGAAGTATGTTTTACACTTATAAATTCAGAAAAAACAAATAATGAAAGCATTCCTGGCATCTGTAATGGTAATACTCACAATATGTGAGACAAGTGCCCAAACAACAAACATACAGCCAAAAGTCCTGATCAATATAACTATTGACCAGCTCAGATACGACTATCTTGAACGCTTCTATCCGCTTCTTGGAGAAAAAGGATTCAAGAAACTGCTAAAAGACGGAAGAGTATATAAAAACGGATACCATGAATACATTGCTCCAGACATTGCATCTTCAATAACATCCATAAATACAGGAACATATCCGTCCATACACGGTATTGTATCAAACGAATGGTATGACAGGGAGAAAAGACGAATAACCAATTGCGTAAAGGACAACAAGTATCTTGGCAATTATATCAAAAGCGGATATTCACCCAATAAAATAATGGTTTCCACCATTGCTGACGAACTGAAAATAGCCACTTTAAGCAAAGCTATAATATATACTATCGGTCCAAACGCCGAAAGTGCAATACTAAGTGGAGGAAGAAATGCTGACAACGCACTTTGGCTGAACGAAGAAACCGGCAAATGGTGTACTTCAACATATTACAGGGAACTTCCATACTGGGTATCTTCCTACAACGACAGTCTGTCTGTCGATTTCAGGATAGATGATATTGTCTGGCAGCCTATGCTTGACAGCAGCAAATACAAATATCTGACATCAGAGTGGGCTGAAGACAGTTTCGAACACAAATTCAAGAATTTCAAATACCTCAAATACAGGGAATTCATCAAAAGCGGACTTGTCAACAATGAAATATGCAATATGGCAGTCAGATGCATGGAAAAATCCATGATGGGAGATGACGACATTACCGACATGCTCGGAATAACGCTGTATGCAGGCAACTTTGATGACAAAAGCACAATAGAATGTCCTTTGGAAATTCAGGACACTTATGTCCGACTGGACAAAGAAATCGAAAGAATAATAAACACCGCAGAAAAGAATTTCGGGGCAAACAGATTCATGGTTGTCATATCATCAACAGGATATACAACTAAAGAAGCCGCAGATCTGAGCAAATACAACATACCGACAGGAGAATTTTTTCTGAACAGATGCTCTGCACTACTAAACATGTATCTGATAGCAAAGTACGGACAGGCGGATTATGTTGAAGGATTCAACAAAAACCAGATTTACCTTGACCATGAGACTATAAAGGAAAAAGGACTTGACTACCGTACAGTGCTTGAAAGCTCTTGCGAATTCCTCATAACCTTCAACGGAATATCACAGATATATACATCCGAAAGGATATTGCTCGGTTCATGGACTCCCGACATGCAAAAATGGAAGAACTCATATAACCGACAGCGTTCAGGAGATATTTTCATAGAACTGCTTCCGGGCTGGTCATCACGCGAAGAAAACTCATATGAATACCGCACCGAAAGAGCTTCATTCACCGCATCTCCCATAATTTTCTGGGGCAACGGAATAAAAGGAGAAATTATTGACACACCGGTTAAAAACGATATAATTGCACCAACAGTTGCATACTATCTAAGAATCAGAGCCCCTAATGCTGCAAAGTCAAGGCCGGTTACCGACCTTAAATAATAGCTGTAATATACAGTTTATTCACATTTTATCTTAACTTTGCAAAATATTATCAATCAGTAAACAAAAACAATAAATATATAATGGGACTAAATGATTTTTTAAAGAAGCTTTTCGGGAACAAATCAACCCGTGACATGAAGGAAATACAGCCATGGGTAAAAAAGATTAACGATGCTTATCCCGCAATAGAAAAGCTTAGCAATGACGAATTGCGTGCAAAAACCAACGAACTGAAGAAGTATATCAAGGATTCGGCGCTTGAAGAAGAAGCCAAAATCAAAGAACTGAAAGAAAAGGTTGAAACTCTGGAACTTGAAGAAAGAGAAGACATTTTCAACCAGATTGACAAACTTGAAAAAGCAATCCTTGAAAAATACGAAAAAGCCCTTGACGATGTTCTGCCTGACGCATTTGCCATTGTAAAGAATACAGCAAAGCGTTTCAGCGAAAACGAAGAAATTGTAGTTACCGCTACTGACTTCGACCGTGAACTTGCAGTTACAAAGGATTTTGTTACAATTGACGGTGACAAGGCAATATACAAGAACCACTGGATGGCAGGCGGAAACGAAATGACATGGAACATGGTTCATTACGACGTGCAGCTGTTTGGTGGTGTGGTACTTCACAAGGGAAAGATTGCCGAAATGGCGACTGGTGAAGGTAAGACACTTGTTGCTACATTGCCGGTATTCCTTAATGCACTTACCGGTAACGGTGTACACGTTGTAACTGTCAACGATTACCTGTCAAAACGTGACTCCGAATGGATGGGACCACTTTACGAGTTCCACGGATTGAGCGTCGACTGTATCGACAAGCACAAGCCAAACTCTGAGGCACGCCGTAAGGCATACATGGCCGACATCACTTTCGGTACAAACAATGAGTTCGGTTTTGACTACCTTCGTGACAATATGGCAAGCAATCCAAAAGACCTTGTTCAGCGCAAGCACAATTATGCCATTGTCGATGAGGTCGACTCAGTATTGATTGACGATGCAAGAACACCGCTTATCATATCAGGTCCTGTACCAAAAGGCGAAGACCAGATGTTTGAGCAGTTCAAGCCTTTGGTAGAAAACCTGTTCAACATACAGAAATCACTTGCAACAAAACTGCTTTCTGACGCAAAAAGACTTATACAGTCTGACGTGAAGGAAGAACAGGAAGCAGGATGGTTGTCATTGTTCCGCTCACACAAGGCTTTGCCAAAGAACAAAGCGCTTATCAAGTTCCTCAGTGAACCGGGAATAAAAGCCGGTATGCTCAAGACTGAAGAAATCTACATGGAGCAGAACAACAAGAGAATGCACGAAGCAACCGATGAACTGTATTTCGTAATAGACGAAAAACTTAACAGCGTTGACCTTACAGACAAGGGCATTGACCTTATCTCAAGGAATGCTTCCGACCCTTCATTCTTTATCCTGCCTGACATCACTTCCGAGATGTCTGAACTTGAAGGAAGAACAGACCTTTCTGAAGAAGAAAAGATAAACATGAAGGATGAACTCATGACAAACTACTCTATCAAGTCAGAAAGAGTTCATACAATAAACCAATTGCTTAAGGCGTATGCAATGTTCGAAAAAGACGACCAGTACGTTGTTATTGACGGACAGGTTAAAATCGTTGACGAACAGACTGGCCGTATAATGGAAGGACGCCGCTACTCCGACGGTCTGCACCAGGCAATCGAGGCAAAAGAAAGCGTTAAGGTTGAGGCCGCCACACAGACTTTCGCAACAATCACACTGCAGAACTACTTCCGTATGTACCACAAGCTTTCAGGTATGACCGGTACAGCCGAAACAGAAGCAGGCGAATTCTGGGATATATACAAACTTGATGTTGTCGTTATACCTACAAACCGTCCTATAGCACGTAAGGATATGAACGACCGCATCTATAAGACAAAACGCGAAAAATACAAAGCCGTAATCGACGAAATTGTTGCAATGCACGAAGCCGGCCGCCCGGTTCTTGTCGGAACAACATCTGTCGAGATATCAGAAATGCTGAGCAAGATGCTAAACATGCGCAAGATTGAGCATAACGTTCTTAATGCCAAGTTGCACCAGAAAGAAGCTGATATCGTAGCACAGGCAGGTTTGAGCGGAACAGTAACAATTGCAACCAACATGGCAGGTCGTGGTACCGATATCAAACTGAGCAAGGAAGTAAAAGATGCCGGAGGTCTTGCAATCATCGGTACAGAACGTCACGAATCACGCCGTGTCGACCGCCAGTTAAGAGGTCGTGCCGGACGTCAGGGTGACCCGGGTTCTTCAGTATTCTTCATATCACTCGAAGACAATCTGATGCGTCTGTTCGCATCAGACAAGATTGCTTCGCTGATGGACAAGATGGGATTCAAGGAAGGCGACGTTATCGAAAGCAGCATGGTTTCAAATGCTGTTGAAAGAGCACAGAAGAAAGTTGAGGAAAACAACTTCGGTATCCGTAAACGTCTTCTTGAATATGACGACGTAATGAACAAACAGCGTGTCGTTGTCTATACAAAACGCCGCCATGCACTTATGGGCGAACGTATCGGTATGGATATCGTCAACATGATATGGGAAAGATGCGAGAACATTGTCATGAACGATGACTACGAAGGCATAAAGATGAACCTTCTGAAAGTCCTTGCAATGGAAGTACCATTCACCGAAGAAGAATTCGCAAAAGAAAAGAAAGAGAATCTTCTTGAAAAGACTTTTGATGCTGCAATGACAACATTCAAGAGAAAAACCGACCACATGGCTGAAATTGCCTTCCCGGTTATCAAGAATGTTTATGAGCAGCAGGGAGCAATGTATGAAAACATTCTTATTCCTATTACCGACGGTAAGAGAATGTACAATATACAATGTAACTTGAAAGAAGCATACGAAAGCCAGTGCAAGTCTATTGTCAAGGAATTTGAAAAGAGAATCCTTCTTCATACAATAGACGAAGCATGGATGGAAAACCTTCGCGAACTTGACGAACTTAAACACTCTGTCCAGAACGCAAGCTACGAACAGAAAGACCCATTGTTGATATACAAACTCGAATCAGTCAAACTGTTTGACAACATGGTTGAAAAAATCAACAACGGAACAATATCTGTATTGATGAGAGGACAGATTCCTGTACGCGAACCGGAAGAAGTAAAGGAAGCAGCTCCTGAAAGACCGGCACAGCGCCCTCAATACAAGGAACAGAAAGAAGACCTGAACAGCCCGATGAGCGAAGTTGCAAAACGCGACACAAGGGAACAGCAGAAACAGGAACCAATCAAAGCCGAAAAGAAAATAGGCAGAAATGATCCTTGTCCATGCGGTTCAGGAAAGAAATACAAACACTGTTGCGGAAAAGACCAGCAATAATTCAAACAAAACAATATTGTTTCACACTTACAAAAGGATGTCAGGCATGCAAACCATGACATCCTTTGTTTTTATACATACAGCAGAAATTCACACAATTACAATTGTCAAAAACAGGCAACAGCACACAATCAATAAAACGCCAAGGGTTTTCACCAAAAACACCAAACGTTTTCACTTATTACATAGAACCTTTTTACCGATTACATTAAATGTTTTTGGATAAAAACGTACAATAATTTCGAAGATAAACAGATTTTATAATAACTTCCTCCCAAAGATATATACACAAATATTCTTTTGAAAGACATTACTGAAGTACCATATTCCATCCAAAACAACTTTTTCTAAATAAAATATTTGATTATGCTTGCATATCTCATAAATTAAACTTACCTTTGCAACGCTTTTGAAAAACAAAGCATCTCGGGCGTTTAGCTCAGCTGGTTCAGAGCATCTGCCTTACAAGCAGAGGGTCGGCGGTTCGAATCCGTCAACGCCCA
>CALUJO010000050.1 GCA_944320965.1 uncultured Bacteroidaceae bacterium
GGGTGACACAAAACTACAAAACATTATATATCAAAGTATTACAAAAACATCATTTTTTGAGTGGCGAAGTCAGGAGAAAATAATATCAGAATGGTTAAAACAGCGTACCGGAACCGGTGAGGTAAAATTGATAATAGAATAAAATTGATTCATATAATTGATATTTGGGATGGTTGATTTTCAATCATCCCTTTTTTATGAATTTTGAGTGATTTAATTTGAATTGTAATATGAATATTATAATATCAAGCCTTTATATAAAATAAATCTATATATAATTGCTATATGTCAATTTGTGTATATTGATTTTTATTGTCAGATATTGTATAAGAAATATGAATTTATACATTTGTAACAGTTGTTGAATAATCTGATATGATTTGAAAAATACAAAATTTGGGGATTGGTAATAATATAAAAAAGAAGATATGGATTTATTAAAGAAAAAGGGCCAGCTTTTATTGGCTTGCTGTTTCCTGTTTTCTGGTACATTGGCTTATTCCGAAGGCTTATCGGCGATTACACCATCCGTGTTTGGAGTGTCCAGCGTGCTTCAGAATTCTGAAAGAACTGTCTCCGGTAAGGTTGTTGATGAAAACGGTGCGCCTTTGATAGGTGTGAATATTTCTGTTGAGGGAACTTCTTCCGGAACGATAACTGACCTTAACGGATATTTTTCTCTTAAAGTTGGAGAAAATGCAGTTTTAAAAGTTTCTTATATCGGTTTCAAAACCGAAGTGGTAAAAGTTACATCAGAGAGTTCTTATACGATAATTCTCCGTCCTGATACAGAGGTTATTGACGAAGTTGTTGTTACCGCTTTAGGTATAAAACGCGAAGTAAAATCACTGACATACAATGTCCAGGAAGTTAAAAGCGATATTGTAAATACAATAAAAGATGTAAGTTTTGTAAACAGCCTTACCGGAAAGATTGCCGGAGTAACCATTAACCAGAGTGCTAACGGATTGGGAGGCTCTACAAGAGTGGTAATGAGAGGTGCAAAATCCCTTTTTGGTGACAACAATGCGCTATATGTTGTTGATGGTATCCCTTTGTCATCAATGAGAAGTACGCAGCCAGAAGGTTCTTTTGAAATGCCTGATGGTGGGGATAGTGAAGGTATATCAAGTCTTAATCCCGAAGATATAGAATCAATGTCTATTCTTACAGGTGCTGCAGCTGCCGCATTATATGGAGTTTCGGGAGCAAATGGTGTTGTACTTATAACTACAAAGAAAGGGGAAGAAGGCAAACTGAAGGTAAACTATTCCAATAATACCCAGTTTATGAGTCCGTTTGTCACACCACGTTTTCAGAATACTTACGGAAGAAAGAGTGATTTGGTTTATGAGAGTTGGGGAAACAAACTTGCAACTCCTTCAATTTATAATCCGCTTGACTTCTTCCAGACTGGTTTCAATGAGGTGAACTCAATGAGTATGACTGTTGGAAGCAGTAAGAACCAGACTTATTTCTCTGCTTCTTCAAACAATTCAAGGGGTATTATTCCAAACAGCCGTTATAACAGGTACAATTTTACTTTGAGAAACACGACAGACCTGATAGATGACCGTCTAACTCTTGATTTGGGAGCATCGTACATTCTACAGAACAATCATAATCTTATGGTTCAGGGACAGGCACACAACCCTCTTGTTCCTTTGTATCTTTTTCCGCCGGGAGATGATATAAACAAGTACAAAACTTATGAACATTATGATCCTGAAAGGAATTTCGCTACACAGTTCTGGCCATACGGAGAAAATTCACTTTCTATGCAGAATCCTTACTGGATAGTAAACAGAGAACATTTTGAGAATAATAAGATGCGCTATATGTTTACAGCCAACTTGAGTTGGAAGATAACAGACTGGATGAGGGCAACGGGCCGTATGCGTGTTGACAACAGCACAGATGTATATGAAAGAAAGATTTCTGCATCTGCAAGCAAACTGTTTGCTTCAGATTATGGAAACTACATGAAGCTTAACACACAGTTCAAGAATTTCTATGCCGATGCTATTCTTAACATTGACAAAAAGTTCGGCAGTTTCGGTGTGAATGCAAATATCGGTGGAAGCGTTTCTGATGAGACTTCCGGAATAAAGACCGGCTATGAAGGTCATTTGCTGAAAGTTCCTAATCTGTTTACATTTGAGAATATAATAAAGAATGATGCACAGACCAAGCCACACGATTCAAAAGGTGTACGTACAAATACACAATCTGTATTTGCAACATTGCAGTTGAGTTACAAGAGTATGCTGTTCCTTGATGTTACAGGAAGAAACGACTGGTTCTCAACTTTTGCGTTTACCGACAATGAGAAGAGCGGGTTCTTCTATCCGTCGGTAGGACTTTCATTTGTACCGACCGAGTTGTTTGATTCAAATGATATATTGCCTTTCATGAAGCTAAGACTTTCATATAGTGAAGTCGGTAATGCTCCACAGCCTTATCTAACTTCTTTGAGCTACGGTATTACAGGCGGTAATATAGAAAGTCTTCCGTTTGTCCCGGCAACATTCCTGAAGCCGGAAAGAACAAAATCATTTGAGGCAGGTGTTAATCTGAGAATGTTTGGCAACAGACTTAATATTGATTTGACTTATTATAATTCAAATACTTACAATCAGTTCTTTACCATTTCAATGCCACCAAGCTCTGGTTATTCTCATTTCTATGCCAACGGCGGTAAGGTTAATAACTGGGGTATTGAGTCTACGGTCGCTTACAATGACAAGTTCGGAGATTTCGGATGGAATTCATCAGTAACCTTTACAATGAACCGAAACGAAATAAAAGAACTTCTTGACGAGAACATAATAAATCCTATTACAGGTGAAAAGATTGAACCTATGGAGTATATTGACGTTTGTACTGACGGTACTTACAAACAGCGTCTTGTTGAAGGAGGAAGCATAGGTGATATATATGTTTCCGGTTTGAAACGTGACCACAAGGGTAATATATATGTAAATCCACAGAACGGTTCAATACAGGCTGATTCTGAAACATGGATGAAAGCAGGAAATGCCGCTCCGGATTTCAATGTAGGATGGAACAATACATTTACTTATAAGGGATTCAGTCTTGGCGTGCTGATAGACAGCCGTATAGGTGGAGTCTGTGTTTCTGCTACCCAGGCTCTTATGGACAGATTCGGTACTTCCGAGGCTTCCGCAATAGCACGTGACAACGGCGGTGTTATGCTTGGAGGAAACATAATGACAAATGTTGAAGACTATTACTCTGTTGTTGGCGGCGGTACTACCGGTATTCTTGCATTTTATACTTACAGTGCAACAAACGTACGTCTTCGTGAGTTGTCTTTCGGATATACATTCCCTAACCGATGGTTCAAGAATTATGTAAAGGATGTAAACGTATCCTTTATCGGAAAGAATCTGTTTATGTTCTACAATAAGGCTCCATTTGATCCTGAGTTGGCATCATCAACAGGTACTTATTATCAGGGAATAGACTATTTTATGTTGCCAAGTCTAAGGACATTGGGATTCAGTGTCAAGTTTAACTTCTAAATTTGTTGGAATATGAAATCTGGAATTTTGAAAATAAAATATATAAGTTTCTCTTTGCTGGCTATCCTGTCTGTTTCCTGTACCAAGAACTTCAAGGATATAAATACAGATCCCGACAAGGTTACAGATGAAATGCTTGATATGGATAATTTGAGATCTGGCGGAGCTATCTCTGCCATGCAGATGGATGTTATTCCGTGTAGTGATGAAGGTGCTAATGCTTACCAGCGCGCACAGAATCTGGTTGGAGATATTTTCTCCGGATATATGTCGGGCAGTAATAATTGGAATGGTTCTTCAAACAACAATACATATAACCTACGTTTTGGCGGTTGGAGTGATGTCCTGTTTGATATTGCATACACTAAGGTAATGCCCCAGTGGAAAACAATTTCATCAGACAAGAACAAGGAAAATTCTCCTGTTTCGTATGCAATGGGACAAGTCATAAAAATAATGGCTCTCCACAGAGTAACAGATGCTTATGGTCCTATCCCATATTCAAAGTTCGGGCAAGGACTGTTCACTCCGTATGATTCACAGGAAGCTGTCTATAATTCGTTTTTTACTGAATTGGATGAGGCTATAGAGATACTGGAAGATTATGCGATAAGCAATCCGGCTTCAAGACCTTTACAACAGTATGACCTGATTTATGAAGGGGATATCTCTAAATGGGCGAAGTTTGCAAATACATTGAAACTGCGTCTTGCGATGCGAATTTCGTATGCTGACCCTGTCAATGCACAGAAGTATGCAGAGCAGGCAGTAGGAAGCCGTCTTGGCGTGATGACTGGCAATGACGATAATGCAGAACTTCACAGCGTAGGCGGAATTGTAGTTTATAACCCTCTGCAGGTATTGTGGTTTATGTATAACGATACCAGAATGGGAGCGTCAATGGAGTCTTTCCTCAAGGGGTATAATGATCCGAGAATGGAAAAGTATTTCAGTGAGTCAACTTTGGATGAAGGCGGATTCCACGGAATGCGTAATGGTATAAATGTGGATAATGTTGAGGAATACAGAAAACTTTCTTCTCCAAATGTATCAAATACAGATCCTGTTTTGTGGATGTGTGCTGCTGAGGCATATTTCCTCCGTGCAGAAGGTGCTGCAAGAGGTTGGGATATGAAAGGACAGGAGAAAGAACTTTATGAAACAGGGGTAAAGACTTCCTTTGACCAGCACGGAGCTTCAATCGGTACTTATCTTACAACAGAAGCCAGTCCGGCAAAGTTTGTTGATGCAGTTGGCGGAAACAGTATAGGAGCGCTTACTTCAATATCTCCAGTTTATAACGAAAGTGACTCTTTTGAGAAGAAGCTTGAAAGGATTATTACTCAAAAATGGCTTGCTATGTTCCCCGAGGGAATGGAGGCGTGGAGTGAATTCAGACGTACTGGCTATCCTAAGATTTTCCCTGTTGTTGTAAACAATAGTGCCGGAACTATTGATACAGAAACTCAGATACGCCGTCTGCTTTTCCCGCAGACCGAATATGACAATAACAGCCAAAACGTACAGAAAGCAATTTCGCTTCTTGGTGGAGCAGATAATGGCGGAACACGTTTATGGTGGGACAAGAAATGATGGACATTAAATGTATTTATGTATGAATAAATCAATTATATATTTAACATTGGCTTTTGCAGGACTTGGATTATTCTTTTCCTGTGAAAAACAGAATGAACCTGAAGCACTTGAAATACAGGTAGTGCCTGAATTGCCGGATACTTATTATGAGGCATTGAGGGAATATAAGAAAAGTGAGCATTCATTGGCGTTCGGATGGTTTGGAAACTGGACCGCTACAGGTCCTGCAATGTCAACACGTCTTGACAATGCTCCGGACAGTATGGATATTATTTCTATTTGGGGTGGATACACCAATCTGACTCCGGCTATGATGGCAGACAAGGATTATGTTCAGAAAGTAAAGGGGACAAAGGTTATATTTACGACTTTTGCCCATGAGGTTCCTGAAATATTCATTTCAGAAGATGGAGTCATTGATTATGCTGCTTATGCAAAATCACTAAATGACACAATTCTGAAGTATAATTATGATGGAATAGATTTTGACTATGAACCTAATTATGGCGGAAGCGGTCCTCTGTGCAATAAGAATAATATGGAAATATTCATAAAGGAGATGTCAAAGTATGTTGGACCAAAGTCCGGTACTGGAAAACTTATGTGCATTGACGGTGAACCTTATTATCTGAATTTGGGACTTGCAGAATTGTTTGATTATGGTATCGTTCAGTCTTATAATTGTACGGGAGATACAAATTTGCAGAATCGTTTTAATGATGCTGCAGCAGTAGGATGGAAACCGGAGCAGTACATATTTACTGAGAATTTTGAAAGTTATTGGTCAACCGGTGGTAATCCTAATTTTGTTGACAAATATGGTAATGTAATGCCTTCTCTTGAAGGTATGGCAAGATTTAATCCAGAACAGGGCAAAAAGGCCGGGATAGGTACATATCATATGGAGTATGAATATCTCGCACTTCCTAATTACAAATATTTGCGTCAAGCAATTCAAATAATGAATCCTGCAGTAAAATAAGTGTAAAAAGATAATGTTATGAACAAATTGTTTAATATAGGATTTTTATTGTCGCTTTTCCTTGTTTTCTTTAATTCTTGCAAGGAGGCAGATGAACTGGTCAACGTTGTCTATATGACTGGTACTGAAAAGACTACTTTGACAAGGGTAAGTATTGATGGACCAACAGAGTTTGGAATCAGTGCTACGTGTACGGAAAAAGTAAATAAAGATGTAAGGGTTGAATTCTCTATTAATTCATCATTGGTTGATTCTTATAACAGCGAGAAGGGAACATCTTACAGGGCATTGCCTGAAGGAGTTGGCAAACTGGAGAAAAATGTATCTGTTATTAAATCAGGAAGCAATATTTCGGAGGCTATAATGTTTCTTCTTACTACGACAGAAGGTCTTGAAGAAGGTATTTCATATCTTGTTCCCATTACTTTGGTTAGTGCCGACGGATATCAGGTTCTTGAATCATGCCGAACTGTTTATGTCCTGCTTAATCAGGTTATTGTAACCAAGGCTTTGTCACTTGCAAACTATACACGTTTTTATGTCCCTAAATTCAAGGAAAATGCAGAATTGAAGAGTATTCCCAAGATATCAATGGAGTGCAGGGTAAAGGTAAACAAATTCCAGACAAAAGATCCGTTTATCAGTTCTGTAATGGGAATTGAATATGATGAGAACTTCCTTTTGCGTTTTGGAGATGTAACTATAGATAACAATCAGTTGCAGTTGACAGCAAAAGACCAGGTTACACCGTCGGATCATTTTGAAACAGGAAAATGGTACCATATCGCAACTGTATTTGACGGTAATACAATTTATATGTATATAAACGGTGAACTTGCTGCTTCAAAGGCTGCGACAAGAGGTCCAGTTAACTTGTATGACGGTGGTGATTTCAATTTTGGATATTCGTATGATGGACGTTATTTAGACGGTGCGATAAGCGAGGCAAGAGTATGGACAAAGGCTCTTACACAGGTTGAGATTCAGGAAAATATGTGTTATGTATCTCCTGATACCGAAGGTCTGTTGGCTTATTGGAGATTTAATGAGGGTGAAGGCAACAAGTCCGTTGACTGTACCGGACACGGATATGATGCCGTCAGTTATTCTGGACGTAATGCTAAATGGATTGAAGGAGTTAAATGTCCTGGTGAGTAAAAATCGTATAATTTAAACAATGCATATTATGAAGAATTTTTATAAATTTATTGGGGGATTGGCAGTATTGCCTGCGATTATATTATCCTCATGTAAAGAGGAGGGAGTATATGATGAATGGAATGCATGTTATGTGTATGTTCAGGCAAAGGACTATTTGCGTCCGAATAATACTGAACTGAATCTGAAATATACTCTTGAAGGTATGGAAGGGGATACTGCATTCATTTTTAGTGTTAAAACCCAGAAAAAGCCAACAGAAGACATAAAAGTAAATCTTGGACTTGAAGGACTTGATGGAACAGATGTTTCATGTATGAAAATCAGTAATGCTTCTCCGGTAATAAAGGCAGGAGAAATGGTCAGTGAGGAGTTGAAGCTGACTTTTGGAGATTATTCTTTTATTCCTGATACGATTGATGTCGGTACTTTTGCTTTTAATCTTAAGATAATGTCTGTAGAGACTGGTATGCCCAATGTTCTGATTAGTCCTAAGGAAAGCAATATAAAGTTGACTGTAAACGGTGAAGGAAAGGCTACGACACTGTCTCTTGAATCTCCTGATGCTGCAAGCAGTGGAGACGTTGATATGAGACTGGATATACCTTCAGACGGAACTGTTGGTGGAGACAAATCTTTTAAATTTAATGTTGTAACCCAGAAAGCAATTCCGAATGATGTAAAAGTAAATCTTAAACTTGAAGGAATTGACGGTTTTGATGTATCAAATATTGACTTGAGCAGTTTTTCCCCGGTTATAAAGGCCGGAAATCTAAAAAGTGAAGATGTGACTGTTTCATTTAAGAATGAAGATTTTATAACAAGTGTAATTGATGAAAAGACTTTCAGTTTCAAGGTAATTATGGAATCTTTGGAGACCGACCTCGATTATGTGAAAATCAGTGGAACCAATGGTTCTTTCAATGTAAATATTATAAAACCGGCAAAATGCCGTATGGCAGCTGGTATTCCGGAAAACAGTGAACTTATAGCAGACAGGTCTGTCTGGGAAATAGAAGTTGAATCTGGTGTAGAGAATGGTCCTGCAAATTTGGTCGATAATAACCACAATAGTGATGTTGCAGTGAATAATAAGGGATTTTGGGTTATTGTTAATCTGAAAGAGAAAACCAATGTTACAGGTTTGTGTACATATCACTGGGGAGCTCAATATGCTCCTTCAAGATTGAAAGTTTCCGTATCAGATAATGGCTCAGAATGGAAATCACTTGGAGAGTTGAATGTGTCGGGAGGTGAGCAGAATATCAAATTTGATGAGACTCAGGAAACACAGTATGTAAAATATGAAATGATAGAGACTGCCAGCAATCGTGTAGATATTACTGAATTCCATGTATATAAGGCAAAATAAGCCTTGTAAAGCATTGGATATTTAAACAACAATTTAAAGACTTGCCTTGTTATACAATTATCTGTTTATACGGGGTAAGTCTTTTATGCTTTTTATAACTGCCAGCTTCGGCTTTATGAACAAAGACTTTGGTTTTGAGAACGGTGTCTTCGGTTTAAGATATTGTTGTATATAAAACATGAAAATTTTTGCAGAACAGCAATATTTTGAATATGTAACACGACAAAAGTTTCTGTCTTTAGAAAGGTTATAACCTTAACTTTATATATATTTGCATATTGTTTATAATGTAATAACGTAAGAATTAAAATATGGAATATAATTTCAGGGAAATAGAGAATAAGTGGAGACAGAGATGGGTTGAAAACAAGACTTATCAGGTACATGAAGATTCTTCAAGGAAAAAGTTTTATGTGCTCAATATGTTCCCATATCCTTCTGGTGCGGGACTTCATGTCGGACACCCGTTAGGATATATTGCATCGGATATATATGCACGATATAAAAGACTTCAGGGATTCAATGTGCTTAATCCTATGGGCTACGATGCTTATGGGTTGCCTGCAGAACAGTATGCTATCCAGACAGGCCAGCATCCGGCTATAACTACTTCTCAGAATATTAACCGTTACAGGGAACAGCTTGACAAAATTGGTTTCTCTTTTGACTGGAGTCGTGAAGTACGCACTTGTGACCCTGAGTATTACAAATGGACTCAATGGGCATTTATTCAGATGTTCAAGAGTTACTATGATAATCATAAGAATAAGGCATGTCCTATAAGCGAACTTGTCGCTGCTTTTGAAAAATCGGGAACTGAAGGTGTAGATGCTGCTTGTTCCGAGCCTATGTCATTTACTGCAGATGAATGGAAGGCAAAAACAGAAAAGGAGCAGCAGGAGATATTGATGAACTACCGTATAGCGTATCTTGGTAATACAATGGTAAACTGGTGTCCGGCACTTGGTACAGTACTTGCCAATGATGAAGTAGTTGACGGCGTTTCTGAACGTGGAGGACATCCTGTTATTCAGAAGGTAATGAAACAGTGGTGTCTTCGTGTTTCTGCCTATTCACAGCGTTTGCTTGACGGACTTGAAACTGTTGACTGGACTGATTCACTGAAAGAAACACAGCGTAACTGGATTGGACGCTCTGAAGGTGCCGAAATGCAGTTCAAGGTTAAGGACAGTGATCTGGAATTTACCATCTTTACAACACGTGCAGATACTGTATTTGGTGTAACATTTATGGTTCTTGCTCCGGAGAGCGAGCTTGTAAGCGTGCTTACAACCGAAGGACAGCGTGCCGAAGTTGAGGCTTATCTTGAAGCTACAAAGAAACGTACAGAACGTGAACGTATAAGCGACCGCCGTGTGAGCGGAGTGTTCTCAGGTTCATATGCAATAAATCCTTTGACAGGTGAGGCTATTCCTGTATGGATTAGTGATTATGTGCTTGCCGGATACGGAACAGGCGCAATTATGGCTGTTCCTGCTCATGACAGTCGTGACTATGCTTTTGCTAAGCATTTCGGACTTGAAATACGTCCTCTTATCGAGGGATGCGATGTCAGTGAGCAGAGCTTTGATGCAAAGGAAGGAAAGATGATTAACTCTCCGCGCCCGGGATTTGAAAAGGAAGGCGGACTTGTTCTTAATGGACTTGATGTAAAGGAAGCAATAGCTAAGACAAAACAGTACATAAAGGAAAAGGGACTTGGTCGTGTTAAGGTAAATTACAGACTGAGAGATGCCATATTCTCACGCCAGAGATATTGGGGTGAACCTTTCCCTGTATATTATAAGGACGGTATGCCTTATGTTCTTGATGAGAGCAAACTTCCTCTTGAATTGCCTGAAGTGGACAAATTCCTGCCTACAGAAACAGGTGAACCACCATTGGGACGTGCAAAGAACTGGGTGACAGAAGACGGTTATCCGCTTGAACTTAATACAATGCCTGGATTTGCAGGTTCTTCTGCATACTATCTGCGCTATATGGATCCTCATAACTCAAATGCTCTTGTTTCAAAAGAAGCAAATGCTTATTGGGAAAATGTGGATTTGTATGTTGGCGGTACTGAACATGCTACTGGTCACCTTATTTATTCACGCTTCTGGAACAAGTTCCTTTATGACATTAATGTGATTGTAAAGGACGAACCTTTCAAGAAACTTGTCAATCAGGGAATGATTCAGGGACGAAGCAATTTCGTTTACAGAATAAAGGATACAAATACATTTGTTTCTCTTAACCTCAAGGACCAGTATGATGTAACTCCTCTTCATGTCGATGTAAACATCGTTTCAAACGATATTCTTGATGTTGAAGCATTTAAGAACTGGCGTCCTGAATTCAATAATGCCGAATTTATTCTTGAAGACGGCAAGTATGTCTGCGGCTGGGCAGTTGAAAAGATGAGTAAGTCAATGTACAATGTCGTTAATCCTGATATGATTGTTGAAAAATATGGTGCCGATACATTGCGTATGTATGAAATGTTCCTTGGTCCTGTAGAGCAGTCCAAACCTTGGGATACTAACGGTATTGACGGTGTTCACCGCTTCCTGAAGAAGTTCTGGTCATTGTTCTATGACCGTAAGGGTACTCTTCTTGTAAACGATGACAAAGCTACGCCAGAAGAACTCAAGTCATTGCACAAACTGATAAAGAAAGTGACATCAGATATTGAGGTGTTCTCTTACAATACATCAATAAGTGCATTCATGATATGTGTAAACGAACTTACTTCATCGAAGTGCAGCAAGCGTGAAATTCTTGAACAGTTGCTTGTTGTAATCGCTCCTTTTGCTCCTCATGTTGCTGAAGAATTGTGGGAAACACTGGGACATACAACAACAATATGTGATGCTTCATGGCCGGCATATAATGAAGAGTATCTGAAAGAAGATACGGTAAACTATACAATATCTTTCAACGGAAAGGCAAGATTCAATCTTCAGTTTGCTGCTGATGCTACAAATGAAGAAATTGAAAAGGTTGTTCTTGCAGATGAGAACTCAAAGAAATATATAGCCGACAAGACCGTGAAGAAGATTATTATAGTTCCCAAGAAGATAGTAAATATAGTTATAGGATAATTGAAAATTTAAAGATATGAATAAACCTAAAACTTTTTCGGCTGCTGCTTTATGGTCAGAAATCAAGGATTATCTGATCATAAGTTTAGGTCTTCTGATTTATTCTTTTGGTTGGGCTGGTTTTCTTATTCCGAATAAGATAGCAACCGGAGGAGTAACAGGTATTTCTGCGATTATAGAATATGCAACAGGTTTCCCGTTGCAGAATTCTTATGTAATTATTAATGTCGTTCTGTTGCTTTTTGCATTGAAGATTTTAGGATGGAAATTCTTTTTGAAGACTATCTATGGTATAATCTTCCTTTACTTTTTCTTGTTCCTGTTACGCTCGCTTATTGTTGATGCTGACGGAAATCCTCTGTCGCTTGTTGGTGATGAACCATTTATGGCTTGTATAATAGGAGCGGCTTTGTGCGGTATTGGACTTGGTATTGCATTTACGCATAATGGAAGTACTGGTGGTACTGATATAATATCTGCAATTGTAAACAAATACAAGAACGTTTCGTTCGGCAGAATGACAATGATTTGTGATGTGTTTATCATTTCATCTTCAATGTTGATTCCTGATTATGAGTTAAGCAAGGTTATGTTCAGCTTTACCACTTTGGTTGTGGTGGGTTCAACAGTTGATTATGTGGTTAACAGTACACGACAATCAGTACAGTTCCTTATTTTCTCTAAAGATTATGACAAGATTGCTGATGCGATAATAAAACGTGCACATCGCGGGGTTACTGTTCTTGACGGAACAGGATGGTACAGCAAACGCGATGTAAAGGTTATTGTTGTGCTTGCTAAGAAAAGAGAATCAACAAATATTTTTAAACTGGTTAAGGCTATTGATCCGTGTGCCTTTATCTCTCAAAGTGCGGTTATTGGAGTATTCGGTGAAGGCTTTGACAAAATAAAAGGATAATTATGACAACAGGAAAGAAAATTTTGACTATATCGTCAATTGTTGTAGTAATAGCATTGGCTCTGTTTATTTATATCAGATTCTATTATGTGTTTGGTGAAGGAGTCAAGGCAGGTGACTTGAACTATGTGGTTTATAAAGGTGTCGTATTCAAGACTTATGAAGGAAAACTGATACAATCTGGCTTTCGTGGAAAGCAGGCAGGAACAATACAATCCTATGAATTTGAATTCTCTGTTGAAAACAAGGAACTTGCAGAAGAACTTATGCGTCTTGGAGGTAAACCTGTAGAACTTCATTATAAGGAATATTTCGGAGCAATACCATGGCGCGGTTATTCAAAGTTTATTGTTGACGGAATTGTTGGAAGGGATGATATCATATCCAAGGACAGTATAAAATAATTTTTTATGACAAATACTCCATTGGTTTCAATTGTTATACCTGTTTATAACAGGGAAAAGTATGTTGGAATTACTCTTGATAGTGTAATAAAACAGTCATATACCAACTTGGAGATTATTGTCGTTAATGATGGCAGTACAGACAAGAGCTTGGAGATTCTTAAATCTTATGAATTAGTTGATAAAAGAATCCGGGTTATCGATAAAGTGAATGCAGGTGTTTCTGTGGCGCGTGAAACAGGAATGATGGTTTCAACTGGGGATTATATTTTTTATTTGGATGCTGATGATATTCTAGATAAATCTGCAATAGAAAAACTTGTATGCCGTGCTTTGGAAACTGGAGCAGATGTGGTTACTGCAAAATTCGTAACAAGATATAAGGACGGTGATGTTGAATATAAGGGAGAGTATTTTGATGAAATGTCTTCAATGGACTATTTGAAATTAATGCTTTCTCATAAAGCTTTCTTTTGTGTTTGGATAAGACTGCATAAAAGAAAATTGTATTTGGATAATGATATTATATTTCATAAAGAAATTTCTTTTGGTGAAGATGCCTTGTTGATGACCCAGATATTCTTTTATTCGCAAAAGGTTGCCTTTCTTGATTACAATGTAATTATCTATAATAGGACGGAAGATTCCATAACAGATTTAGATAATATAAGTAATAAACGATTGAATGAATTACATCGTTTCCCGGAAATAATAGATTCGTTTTTACAGTCTAAAGGTGTTAGAGAAAAATTTGATTTGGAATGTGGATACCTTTATGTCTTTAATATGATTGACTTGATTTCATATAAGCTATATGATTATGTATTGTCAGATATGAACAAAGCTGTATATTATGTAAAAAAGTATCCTCAGATTAAAAAAGATATTCACAGACGATTTGCAAAACTGATAACTTTTTTTTCGATATCCCAAAGGTTGGGCTTATGGTATTTTAAAAGGAAATTTGGTGTTTATCCTAGCTTTTTAAGTTAAATAGTAACAGTGAATTTAGTTGATTCTTTATATAAGCGGCTTATTAAATCTGGAGTAATAAAACCTATTGTTGCAGTTTTGATGGATGGGGGAATTTGTTCTCAAATGCATCAATATTTGCTGGGAGTGATTTTTGCTGAAAAAGGTTTTGATGTATCCTATGATTTGTCTTTCTTTAAGGATGGAGGTTCTGATCTTGATCATAAGTTTGTCAGAAATTATGATTTGCTGAGAGCTTTTCCTTATCTGAAGGTTAATTCCATATCAGGACGTATGCTAAAAGTGTATAAACGAAAATTTTACTATTTAGGGAATAATACGACTGAAAGAGTAGAGGACTTTTCTTTTCTTGATTTAAGGGCTCCAGTTTATTTAGGCGGATATTATCATTTACCTGCTGGAATATGGCTTAATAAATTTCATGAACTTTATAAAATAGATTTGTCTGTATTGGATAAAGACAATAAGGTTATTGCAGATGAAATAATTAATTGCAATAACTCTGTAGGTATTCATGTCAGGAGGGGAGATTTAGTTGCAAATGAAGTTTTTGCTTATGGCAAACCTGCCTCTAACAGTTATTTTAGGAATGCAATAGATTATATGAATAATCAGTTGCATGAGACATATTATTATTTCTTTTCTGATGAATCAGATTGGGTAAGGGAGGTTCTGTTGAAAGACTTGCCGTTGACGGATAATTATAGAGTAGTTGATATTAATGGATCAGATAAAGGTTATATGGATTTATTCCTTATGGCATGTTGTAAACATCAGATTACAAGTAAGGGAACAATGGGTAAGTATGCTGCAATTTTGAATGACAACAAAGATAAGTTGGTTACTTTGTGTAACGATAAGACCGAGTTGCCATGGTTGAATTTCATAGATAATTCTGTTTTGATTTGATATGGAACTTGAGAAGTATAAAAGTTTGAATAATTCTTTTAAATCTGAACTGGTGTTCAATTTAGGAGCGACTTCTGGTTTTTATTCTGAATTTAACAATATGGTTATGAGGGTGTGTCGTAATGCACGATGCACCTTCTTTTTTTCGTTAGCCATAAAAATCGGTTCATGTTCTTTAAACTACGATATTTTTGGGAATTCTCTGATTTATGTGTCCCCAACATCTGAATATGGCGATGGCAAGCCCATAAAGCAGTTCA
>CALUJO010000051.1 GCA_944320965.1 uncultured Bacteroidaceae bacterium
TAAAATTGTGCTTTTAAAGGCTATTTTTATGCTTTATAGGCTACCGGAATGTGAACGGGTATGCTCCGGAATATGTAAAACATGCTTGTCAAATACATTTCAGAAACAGTTACATTATTTGTAGCTGTTTTTTTATTGTACTTTACAGATAAGTTTTTTCTGTTTAAGATTGATTTACATGTGTATAATCGAAAGTGTTATGACAGCAATGTCTTTGTGTGGGGTTGATTGTGTATAAAAACAAAAAAGTCTGCTGAAAAGCAGACTTTCTGTTGGTTGGGCTACCAGGATTCGAACCTGGAAAGTCAGGACCAGAATCTGAAGTGTTACCATTACACCATAGCCCAATTCGATTACGCTGCAAAGGTACGAATTATTTTAATTGTGCAAAACTTTTGGGGGATTTTTTTCAAAAAAATGCATTTTTTCTTTTCAGACGGTTTTGCTTATATATAAAAATGCATAATTTGGCATGACTTTTGATAGTATAGATTTAGATATAACGTATAATTAGTTTATCTTTGCGAATATGAAATAATGTCATGACACACAGATATATTGAATATCTGGATGACTTGTTTGTAACAACTAAATTTATATTAATGAACGAAACAGAATTATTAGTAGAAAAAATTAAGGAAGCTATACAGGACAAGAAAGGGAAAAAAGTCGTAATAGTTGACTTGAGAGAGATTGTAGATAGAATTTGTGATTTTTTTGTGATATGTGAAGGTAATACACCGACACAGGTTTCTGCAATATATGACAATGTTGAGGATTATGTCAGAAGGGAAACCGGCGAAAAACCTTCAAAGATAGCCGGTTCAGAAAATTGCTTGTGGGTAGCTATGGACTATGTTGATGTGATGGTTCATATTTTTGTACCCGAAATGCGAAGCCATTATAATCTGGAACATTTGTGGGCAGATGCCAAAATAGTAGAAATACCTGATTTAGATTGATTGACAATATGGATAAAAGACAAAACAATATGAAGAAACCTGTCAAGCCAAGATTTAACGTGTCGTGGCTATTCGGTCTGATATTCTTTACCCTTATGGGGATTTATATATTCGGTGACGGCGGTTCCGCTACAAAGAAAGTGGAATATTCCGAATTCCAGTCATATGTTGAAAAAGGATATATAAACAAGATTGTTGCATATAATAATGACAACAGTCTTGAAGTATATGTGAAACCCGAAAATATAAAAGATGTTTTCAAAAGTGATTCAAGCAGGACAGGACGTAATCCTATGCTTCTTGTTGAGGTCGCTTCAATGGAATCGTTTGACAAATACATTGAAGAGCAGCGTGATTTGGGACATTTCGAGGGAAATCTTGCATATACAAAGAAGAGTGATTATTTCGGAATGGTTTTCTGGAATATTTTCCCGTTGGTACTTCTTATAGGTGTATGGATATTCTTTATGCGCCGTATGGGCAACAGTGCCGGAGGCGGCGGAGGTGTTTTCAATGTAGGAAAGTCGCGTGCGCAGCTTTTTGACAAGGAAAACGGAGTAAAGGTAACATTCAAGGATGTTGCAGGGCTTGCCGGTGCCAAGCAGGAAGTAGAGGAAATAGTTGAATTCCTGAAACAGCCTCAGAAATATACTGAACTTGGAGGTAAGATTCCAAAGGGAGCTTTGCTTGTAGGTCCTCCGGGAACAGGTAAGACATTGCTCGCAAAGGCTGTTGCCGGCGAGGCAAATGTTCCGTTCTTTTCACTTTCCGGTTCAGACTTTGTTGAGATGTTTGTAGGTGTCGGTGCATCCAGAGTGCGTGACTTGTTCAAACAGGCAAAGGAAAAGGCACCATGTATAGTTTTCATTGATGAAATTGATGCTGTAGGACGTGCCCGTGGCAAGAATCCGAGTATGGGAGGAAACGATGAAAGGGAAAATACCTTGAATCAGCTTCTTACAGAAATGGACGGATTCGGTTCAAATAGTGGTATTATAATTCTTGCTGCAACAAACCGAGTTGATATTTTGGACAAGGCATTGCTGCGTGCAGGACGTTTTGACCGTCAGATTTATGTGGATCTTCCGGACCTTAACGAACGAAAGGAGATATTCGGAGTTCATCTTCGTCCTATAAAGAAGGATGATACTGTTGATGTAGATATGCTTGCACGCCAGACTCCAGGTTTCTCAGGTGCTGATATTGCCAATGTATGCAACGAGGCAGCTCTGATAGCTGCACGTCATAACAGCAAGACAGTAGGTAAACAGGACTTCCTTGATGCTGTTGACCGTATTGTAGGCGGTCTTGAAAAGAAGACAAAGATAATGACAAAGGAAGAACGCCGCACAATTGCGCTTCATGAGGCCGGACATGCTACATTGTCATGGATGCTTGAACATGCCAATCCGCTGATTAAGGTTACAATAGTTCCGCGAGGCAGTGCTCTTGGAGCTGCGTGGTATCTGCCTGAAGAACGTCAGGTTACAACAAAGGAACAGATGCTTGACATGATGTGTGCAACTCTTGGAGGTCGTGCTGCAGAGGAATTGTTCGTCGGAAGTGTATGTTCCGGTGCAATGAATGACCTTGAACGTGTAACAAAACAGGCTTATGGAATGGTGGCATACCTTGGTATGAGTGAGAATCTGCCTAATATCTGTTATTACAACAATAATGAATATTCGTTTGACAAGCCTTACAGTGATGAAACTGCAAAGCGTATTGATGATGAGGCTCACCGTATCATTGCAGAGCAGTATGCACGTGCCAAGAAGATTCTTGCCGAGAATGCCGAAGGTCATAACAAGCTTGCAGAACTCCTTATAGAGAAAGAGGTAATCTTTGCCGATGACCTGGAAAAGATATTCGGAAAGCGCAAATGGGGTTCACGTTCTGAAGAGATTTTTGCTGAGAACGAAAAAATCAAGCAGTTGGAAGGTCCTACTGTAGGTCCTGCTCCTGAAGACAAGAAGGATGGCGACGTTGAAGAAGACAATAATAAAGAAAAGACAGAAGAGCATGAAAGTAAAGAGTAATCTTGTATTGCGCACAGTATCAGGGCTGATATTCGTTGCCATGTTGGTTGGTTTGCCTTTCGTAGGCGAATTAATGTACCGTATACTGTTCCTGGTTTTGGGATTGGGTATAATGGATGAACTTATAGGATTGATAAACAAGTCAGGAAAGGCAAAAGTGGGCAAGATAACGCCGATACTCGGTTATGTCATAATATCAGGCATATTTGGAGGACTGCGTTATGCAAGTGGAGAGTCCCTGGAATTGGTTATCTTTATCCTTGCCTTTGTCTTGTTGCTGCTTTTTGTCTTTGCTGCTGAATTGTACAGAAAGAAAGCTGAGCCGATAAACGACCTTGCCTATTGGGCATTTACCCAACTTTATGTTGCTTTGCCTTTCGGTATAATACAGTCACTTCCTTTTATTCCTGTTCAGGGCTATGTTCCTGAATACTCACCGCTTCTGCCTCTTGCTATGTTTGCCTTTATATGGTCAACCGATACGGGAGCATTTTGCGTCGGTTCACTGATAGGAAAACGCAAGCTTTTCCCGAGAATTTCACCAAACAAGTCGTGGGAAGGTGCCATCGGCGGTGTAGTAATTGCAATGATTGTAGGATATGTATTCTCAATATTCTTTGATATCCTTAATGTATATCAGTGGATAGGGCTTGCATTTGTGGTGTCTGTTTCCGGAATATTCGGTGACCTTGTAGAATCACTTCTCAAGCGCACATGGGGAATAAAGGACAGCGGTAGCATAATGCCTGGACACGGCGGTTTCCTTGACCGTTTTGACAGCTCGCTGTTTGCAATACCTGTTACAGCATTTTATCTTTATTGTATAGCTGCTTTAGGATAATTTGATACAATACATAATATTTGATATTTCAAATACTGGAGGATATGGAAACGTATCCTCCTTTTTTGTATCTGTTTGTTAGGGTATCTTTTGCCATTATAATATTATGTTTACGGTAAAGCGGAATATAACTGGACCGTATATATTGTGTTTGCCGTAAAACATTTAAGGAATTAGCTCGAAAACATTAAATGATAAAGGTAAAAACCTTTAATGTTCTGCCACGAAATATTTAATGTTTTTGGTGAAAACGTTCTATATATTTGACAGACTGTTTGACTGCATAAAAAATATGCACCGCAATTCAGATGCGGCGCATATTTTCTGTTATTTAAAGCTATAGTATGCTTATGAATTTTTCTTTTCGCTAACGTTGCAATGTGCTTCAACTACATTTACAACATAGTCACCAAGCTTTTCGCATTCACCAATCATATCCATATAGTTGACACCTGTCTGGTAGTCATATACCTTGTTGTCAACATCAATAAGGTTCTGGTTTTTAAGCTGGTTGCGGAAATTGTTTATTTCGTTTTCAATATTGAACGAATGGTTTACGTCAACCGAAACTCTTGATTCCTCTGTGTGTTCGGAGCGTTTTACGATGACAAGCATCTGGTCAAGAGCCTCGTCAATAAGGTTGAACATCTGATGCATATGCTCCATCTGTGCTTCTGTAAAAGGTTTCATGCCTTTTTGTCTTGTACGGTTTATTGTACGTGCAAGGTTGTAGCAACTGTCTCCGATACTTTCAAGTTCTGTTATCTCGCGCAGCATAGACCTTATGTGCATCTTACTTTCCGAGCTTAGTCGTCCTTCAGAAACCTTGTCCAGATAGCTTGCAATTTCTATTTCCATGCTGTCACTTATGTTTTCATACTTTTCTATCCGGCTGAACAGTTTGTTGAAATCTTCGTCTTTCTCGGTATGGAGCAGGTCTTTGACCATATTGAACATACGTTTTATACGGTCTGCAAACTGGTCTATTTCCTTGCCTGCCTGTAGTATTGAAAGTTCTGCTGTTGAAAGCAGACCTCTGTCAATAAATCTTAGTCTGTACTCTTCTTCCTCTTCTTTCATAGGTATGACAAGGCATACGGTCTTTTCTATGAGTTTGACAAACCATATCATTATAAATGTATTGCAGATATTGAATGCCGTGTGGAATGCTGACAGCTTGAATGATACGGCAAGTGCAGGGTCTGTAACGCCCATTACTTTTTCGACAAACCATGAAACTGCCTCTGTAAAAGGATAGAACAGGAACAGCACCCATATCACACCAAACACGTTGAACGTTAGGTGTGCAAGTGCAGCCCGTCGTGCCTGCGTGTTACCTGTCAGCGCTGCAAGGTTGGCGGTAATTGTTGTTCCGATGTTTTCACCAAGTACAAGTGCCACACCAAGTTCGTAGTCAATCCATCCGTTGGCACACATAATCAGAGTGATTGCCATTGTTGCTGCCGAAGCCTGGACAATCATTGTCAGAATGGTTCCTACTATAAGGAAAAGGATAATTGAACCATATCCCATATCCGTATAGTTAGCCAGGAAGGCAAGCATGTCCGGATTGTCTTTCAGGTCTGGTGCATTTGCCGTGAGGGCTGACATACCCATGAACAGGAATGAAAAACCGAAAATGAATTCGCCTATTGACTTCCTTTGGCTCTTCTTTGAAAACAAAAGCGGAATTCCGAATGCCAGCAATGGCAAAGCGAATCCCGCAATGTTAACTTTGAATCCCAATGTTGAAATAATCCATGCAGTAACTGTTGTACCGATATTTGCCCCCATTATGACTCCTATTGACTGTGTCAATGTCAGAAGGCCTGCATTTACGAAACTTACAACCATAACAGTTGTAGCCGAAGAAGACTGGATAAGTGCTGTAATCAACATACCGGTCAGGACTCCGGTAACTCTGTTTGTGGTCATTGCCGTGAGAACCATTCGCAGTTTGTCGCCGGCAAACTTTTGCAAGCCTTCACTCATGGTCTTCATTCCGTAAAGGAATAAGGCCAACGAGCCGATAAGCTTTAAAAAATCATAAAAAGAGTACTCCATAGAATATTATTTATTTGTTTTTAAAATATTTACAAGCAAATAAGACATATATTTAATGCACAAATTTAATACTTATAACAAACATGTTACAAATTTATTGCAAAAATAACGGCCAAACAAAAGAAATAGAGCCGGGGACATCATTGCTTGATGCAATTAAGGCATTTGACTTTCATATGCCATATGACATTGTAAGTGCAAGGGTGAACAATGTTTCGGAGGGGCTGAATTTCAGACTATACAATAACAAGGATGTTGAATTTCTTGATGTGCGTGACTATTCGGCTATGCGTACATATATCCGTTCACTGTGTTTTGTGCTGTGCAAAACTGTTGAAGAGACTTTCCCGCATGGGAACATAAGACTTGAACATCCGGTTTCAAAGGGCTACTACTGCAATCTGAATATCGGAAAGGAGATTACGGAGGAAGATGTTGCTCTGATAAAGAAAAGAATGAACGAGATAATTGACAGCAACATGGAATTTCACCGTGTTGAATGCCATACTACAACTGCAATGAAGGTATTTGTCGAAAAGGGAATGATGGACAAGGTAAAACTCCTTGAAACATCAGGCAAACTGTATACAAAATATTATACTTTGGGCGACAGCGTTGATTTCTATTACGGTAATCTTTTGCCTCATGCAGGATATCTGAAGGTGTTTGATGTGATAAAATATTTCAATGGAATACTTCTGCGTGTACCTTCAAGGGAGAATCCTCATGTTCTTGAAGAGTTTGTACGTCAGGACAAGATGCTGGAAGTGTTCAAGGAACATCTCCACTGGATGGATATATTGGGAATGTCAAATGTCGGTGATCTGAACGAAGCCGTAAATGAAGGCAGGGCTACTGATATAATAAATGTGACCGAGGCATTGCAGGAGAAGCTGATTTCGAACATTGCGGACAGAATTGCCGAAAGGGAGAATACTGACAGGCCGGTAAGATTTGTGCTTATTTCCGGTCCTTCTTCATCAGGAAAGACAACTTTCAGCAAGCGCCTTTCAGTGCAGCTAATGGCAAACGGCATAAAGCCTTATCCGATATCTATTGACAACTATTTTGTGGAAAGGTCTGAAACGCCAAGAAACAGCAAGGGTGAGTATGACTATGAATCATTGTATGCCATTGACCTTAAACTGTTTAACAGCCAGATGAATGACCTTATTAACGGGAAGGAAGTAATGTTGCCTACATATAATTTTATTACCGGCAAGAAGGAATACCGTGGCGACAAGCTGAAACTTGAAGACAATATGGTGCTTGTTCTTGAAGGCATACATGCACTTAATCCGGAACTTACACCTAATTTGTCTGACGAAAACAAGTTCCGTGTTTATGTTTCGGCACTTACAAGCATTTCGCTTGATGACCATAACTGGATACCTACAACCGACAACCGTCTGCTCCGAAGGATAATACGCGATTACAATACGCGAGGATATTCGGCAGAAGACACAATTCGCCGCTGGCCAAGTGTAAGGGAAGGGGAAGACAAGTGGATTTTCCCTTATCAGGAGAATGCGGATGTGATGTTCAATTCGGCTCTTCTCTATGAGTTTGCCGTGTTGCGCCGTTATGCCGAACCTATTCTGTCAAGTGTGCAGCAGAATTGTCCTGAGTATGCCGAGGCATACAGGTTGCTGAAATTCCTGAATTATTTTGTTCCTATACGGGATAACGAAATTCCGCCTACTTCACTTCTTCGTGAATTCCTTGGCGGAAGCAGTTTCAAGTATTGATAAAAGTTGTTTTATATTTACGGACCTCCGGTTTGAATGCCGGAGGTTCTGTTGTTACTATGGGCTTTTATTGTCTGTTTACCATTTGTACATAAACTTTTTGATAATAAATGTTAATTGAAGGTGCCCATAATACAAATAATTTGTTTTTTTGCATCAAATTTAGGTGTAATATGCACTGTTATATAATGATTTGTCAATGTCTTCAGATAAAAACAATATAAAAGTCTGTCCTTTGTGCGGAAGCAGATTGGTTACAGAGGAAATGAAATGTAAAGATTACTTTGTGAGCGGAGAGACTTTCCCTATTTACAGTTGTGGGGAATGCGGTTTCCGTTTTACAGGTAATGTACCTTCAGAAGACAAAATAGGGCAGTATTACCAGTCAAACAGTTATATCTCACATTCGGATACCAGGAAAGGTATTATAAATAAAATTTATCATTGGGTCCGTTCTCTTATGCTGAAAGAGAAATCAAGTCTTGTCATTCATTTTACAGGCTTGAAAAAAGGCAATCTGCTTGATTATGGTACGGGTACAGGATATTTCCCCAACCGGATGAAGAAGAAAGGATGGAATGTTGAGGCTATAGAAGTCAGTGAGGAGGCAAGAACTTTTGCCTTTGAGCATTTCGGACTTAAACCCAAATTGCCTTCGGAGATGGATTCTTTCGGAGAAAAGTCTTTTGACTGTGTTACTCTTTGGCATGTTCTGGAGCATATTCAGGATCTGCATGGTATTATGGACAAGTTCAATGCACTGCTTAGGGAGCAAGGAATGCTTATAATTGCAGTCCCAAACCGAACATCCTATGATGCTGGCAGATACGGCAATATGTGGGCAGCTTATGACGTGCCGCGTCATTTGTGGCATTTTTCGCCTGTAACATTGGCTAACCTTGGAAATATGCACGGCTTCAGCCTTGTTGAGATGATAACCATGCCGTTTGACGGCTTTTATATATCCATGATGAGTGAGAAGAACCGCGGTTCACGCTTTCCGTTCCTTAAAGGTATGTTTTACGGAGCTGCAGGATGGCTCAGTTCTTTAGGTAAAAGGGAGAGAAGCAGTTCACTGATATACATATTTAAAAAGAAATAATGATGGGTGCAAAGAAATCAAAATTACTTCCCGGATTGCAGTTCCTTACATCAGGGTTCAGCACTATGATGGTGCTGTTGCTTTTGGGTATGGTTGTGTTTTTTGTGCTTTCGGCACACAATATATCTGTTTATGTCCGTGAAAACCTTACATTCTCAATTCTTCTTAGTGACAATGCAAGCGAAACAAAGATTTTGCAGCTTAAGAAGGAGCTTGATTCACAGCCGTATGTGAAAGAGTCTGTATATATATCAAAAGAACAGGCATTAAAGGAAGAGACAGAAGCTATGGGAACAGACCCTGCCGAATTTTTAGGTTACAATCCATTTACAGCGTCTATTGAAGTAAAGCTGAATGCCGACTATGCCAATGTTGACAGTATAGCAAAGATAGAAAAACAGCTTGGGGAAAACAGCAATATAAATGATATACTTTACCAGAAAGACCTTATTGATTCGGTCAACAGGAATATAAGCAAGATAAGTATTGTACTTATAGCTATTGCGGCGTTGCTCACATTCATATCATTTGCATTGATAAACAATACCATAAGGCTTTCGATATATTCAAAGCGCTTTCTTATAAATACAATGAAGCTTGTTGGGGCAAGCTGGGGCTTTATCAGGGCGCCGTTTGTCCGTAAACATGTGCTGTCAGGGATAGTTGCGGCTATATTTGCCGATATTATTCTTGCTTGCGGGGCATATATGCTTATGCAATATGAACCTCAGCTTTCCGAGGTTATAACATACGAGGTTATGGGAATTGTCATGGCAAGTGTGGTTTTCTTTGGAATAGTGATAACTTTCCTCTGTTCATTTTTCTCTATCAACGGATTCCTGAAGATGAACAGCAATGAACTGTATAACATTTGAAATAATATAAAACAATATGAGTAAGAGAAATTTAGCTTTCAGCAAAATCAATTTTCTGCTTATTGCAGTGGGAATGCTGGTTGTAATTGTAGGTTTCCTTCTGATGATAACTCCTTCATCAAACGAAACAGTTTTTGCCGAAGAGATTTTCAGTGCAAGAGCCATTAAGGTTGCGCCTACAGTGTGTTTTGCGGGTTTTATTTTTGTCATATACGGAATTATGGCAAAAGAAAAAAATGAAAAAGAGGAAAAGGAAGATAACGGAAATATAGAATAACAATTATAAAAATATAAATGGATAGTTTAGAAGCTCTTGTTCTCGGACTGCTTCAGGGATTGACGGAATATTTACCTGTGAGCAGTTCAGGTCACTTGACTATAGGTGCATATCTTTTCGGTATTCAGGCCGAAGAAAATCTTGCATTTACGATTGCAGTACATGTCGCAACAGTTTTAAGTACGCTTGTTATACTTTGGAAGGAAGTTGAATGGCTTTTCAAGGATGTATTCGGCTATTGTGCCAATCCCGGTAAAGGCTTGAATAATGGAATGAAATATTTTATAAATATTGTCATATCAATGATACCAGTTGGTGTTGTCGGTCTTCTGTTTAAGGATGAAGTTGAGGAAATATTCTGTTCAGGACTTCTTGTAGTTGGACTTATGCTGCTGCTTACGGCATTACTTCTGACTTTTTCATATTTTTATTCATCAGGAAAGAAGGAAAAGATTTCTGTTCGTGATGCCTTTATAATAGGTATTGCACAGGCTTGTGCCGTTATGCCGGGACTTTCACGTTCAGGAAGCACAATTGCAACAGGTCTTTTGCTTGGAAACAAAAAAGAAAAACTTGCGCAGTTCTCATTCCTTATGGTTATTCCTCCTATCCTGGGCCAGGCTTTGCTTGATGTTATAGATATGGTCCAGAATGGTGTGGGAGCACTTGGAATAGATATCGTGCCTCTAATGGTAGGCTTTGTGGCTGCATTTGTTTCAGGATGTCTTGCATGCAAATGGATGATAAACATTGTAAAGAAAGGCAAGCTTATATATTTTGCAATATATTGTGCCATAGTAGGTTCGATTGTTGTTGTTAATGCGCTTATCTGATGAATTTTAAGGAAGGAGAAATATTATATTTCAACAAGCCGCTTAAATGGACATCGTTTGATGTTGTTGGAAGGGTAAGAAAGGCTATCTGCCGGAAGATTGGTGAGAAGAAGCTGAAGGTTGGACATGCCGGAACGCTTGACCCGCTTGCTACAGGAGTGATGATTGTATGTACGGGCAAGGCTACCAAAAGAATAGAAGAGTTCCAGTATCAGACAAAAGAATATGTTGCTACTATTAAACTTGGGGCAACGACTCCGTCTTTTGACCTTGAACATGAAATAGATGCAGTTTATCCCACTGAACATATTACGCGTGAACTTGTTGAAAGTGTATTGAAGACTTTTATCGGTACAATAGAACAGGTGCCTCCTGCATTCTCGGCCTGTATGGTTGACGGTAAGCGTGCATATGAATTGGCACGAAAGGGCGAGGACGTTGAATTGAAGGCAAAGACTCTGACAATAGATGAAATAGAACTGTTGGAATACAACATGCCGGAAATTAAGGTCAGAGTGGTTTGCAGCAAGGGTACTTACATAAGAGCGCTTGCACGTGATATCGGTCTGGCATTGGAAAGCGGAGCTCATCTGACTGCTCTTGAACGTACCCGTGTGGGAGAAGTTACACTTGATGATTGTATGAATCCGGACCAGTT
Organism: uncultured Bacteroidaceae bacterium; assembly: GCA_944320965.1. Lineage (GTDB taxonomy): Bacteria > Bacteroidota > Bacteroidia > Bacteroidales > Bacteroidaceae > Avibacteroides. The sequence goes on from CALUJO010000051.1 coordinate 11,400, forward strand.
TATTGAAGGACTGGAATTTATTGAAATAGAAAACAATTAAAAAATATTATAAAACAATAGCTTATGAAACTGTCACAATTTAAGTTCAAATTACCGGAAGAGAAGATTGCTTTGCATCCGACAAAGTATCGTGACGAATCAAGACTTATGGTGTTGCACAAGAAGAGCGAAAAGATAGATCATGTGATGTTCAAGGATATCCTTAACTATTTTGACGAAAAGGATGTTTTCATCTTCAATGATACAAAAGTCTTTCCGGCAAGACTTTATGGCAACAAGGAAAAGACAGGTGCAAGAATTGAAGTGTTCCTGCTGAGAGAGCTGAATGAAGAATTGCGCCTTTGGGATGTTCTTGTTGACCCGGCACGTAAGATCCGTATAGGAAACAAACTGTATTTTGGTGACGATGATTCAATGGTTGCAGAAGTTATTGACAATACAACCTCAAGAGGACGTACTTTGAGATTCCTTTATGACGGACCTCACGATGAGTTCAAGAAAGCGCTTTATGCACTTGGAGAACCACCATTGCCGTATTTTATCAAGCGTCCTGTAGAAGAAGAAGATGTTGAAAGATTCCAGACAATATTTGCAAAGAATGAGGGAGCTGTTACAGTACCTACCGCAGGACTTCATTTCAGCCGCGAACTGATGAAGAGAATGGAGATTAAGGGTATTGATTTCTCATTCATTACGCTTCATGCCGGTTTAGGTAATTTCCGTGACATTGATGTTGAGGATTTGACAAAGCATAAGATGGATTCGGAGCAGATGTTTGTTACTGATGAAGCTGCCGATATTGTTAACAGGGCTAAGGATGCAGGAAGAAATGTATGTGCCGTAGGTACAACAGTTATCCGTGCTACAGAGACTGCTGCAGGAACAGAAGGCCATCTGAAACCTTTTGAAGGATGGACAAACAAGTTTATATTCCCTCCATATGACTTCCAGGTTGCAACAAGCATGATAAGCAATTTCCATTTGCCTTATTCAACATTGCTTATGATTGTTGCCGCATTCGGAGGATATGACTTTGTTATGGATGCCTATGATATTGCATTGAAGGAAGATTACCGTTTCGGTACTTACGGCGATGCAATGCTTATACTTAATGACTGATAAAACAGGTATGGCACATTTGTATTTGGGACTTGGCACAAATCTTGGTGATAAGGAACAGAATCTACGCTGTGCCGTGAATATGATAGAGGAGAGGATAGGGAAAAGTGTTTCCCTGTCCTCTTTTGTCGTTACTGCGCCATGGGGATTTGTCTCGGACAATGATTTCCTGAATGCAGTGGTTTGTGTGGATACCTGTATGAAACCTGAAGAAGTACTGTCTGTTACACAAAGCATTGAAAAGGAAATGGGAAGAACCATTAAATCTGTGGACGGTATATATCATGATAGGATAATTGATATAGATATTCTTTTGTATGACAACTGTATTATTGATACTGACAAGCTTAAAATACCTCATCCGCTGATGCATACAAGGGATTTTGTAATGAAACCTATGGCAGAAATAGCCCCTTTGCTGGTTCATCCGGTTTTGGGAAAGACCATGTATGACCTTTATTCTGCTTTGTGAAGAATAAGACAATTGGGTTAAAAAATCTTTTTATTATAGATAATCCGGATATTATTAATATCTTTGCAGACTGAAAACAATGTGGAAAGATTTGAGCGGCTTGCAACCACAATAAAAAATGCTAAACAGTATTTGCTTTTATTATTTTGTATAGCATTCCGCACATTCTCCCCTCATTCTTTATTTTAATTATTATTCATTTAATATCTTATTGAAATGGGATACTTATTCACATCCGAATCGGTGTCTGAGGGACACCCCGACAAAGTAGCTGATCAGATATCAGATGCTGTGCTTGACGAACTTTTGGCATATGACCCAAATTCTAAAGTAGCTTGCGAAACATTGGTAACTACCGGACAGGTGGTGCTTGCCGGAGAAGTGAAGACTACTGCTTATGCTGACATTCAGGAAACAACCCGACGTGTAATTAACCGTATCGGTTATACAAAAGGGGAATATATGTTTGAAGGCAACTCTTGCGGCGTGCTTTCTGCACTGCACGAACAGAGTGCCGATATAAATCGTGGGGTTGAACGCGAAGACCCTATGAATCAGGGAGCAGGCGACCAGGGTATGATGTTCGGTTATGCAACAAATGAAACAGAGAACTATATGCCTCTGTCACTTGACCTTGCTCACAGAATACTTCTTGTTCTTGCTGAAATCCGTCGTGAAGGAAAGGTTATGACTTATCTTCGTCCGGACTCAAAGAGCCAGGTAACAGTTGAATATGATGACAATAACAAGCCTGTGCGTATTGATACTATCGTTGTTTCAACTCAGCATGATGATTTTGTTGCTCCTGAAAACGATTCAAAGGAAGCACAGTTGAAGGCTGATGAGATAATGCTTGCCAAAATACATGATGATGTTGTTAATATTCTTATGCCTCGTGTAATTGCAAGCATCAGCAATGAAGATGTTTTGAAGCTGTTCAATGACGGTATAAAGTATTTCGTTAACCCTACAGGTAAGTTTGTTATCGGTGGTCCTCACGGTGATACAGGTCTTACTGGACGTAAAATCATAGTTGATACTTACGGTGGCAAGGGTGCTCACGGTGGAGGTGCATTCTCTGGCAAGGACCCAAGCAAGGTTGACCGCAGTGCTGCTTATGCTTCACGTCATATAGCTAAGAACCTTGTAGCAGCTGGTGTTGCTGATGAAGTTCTTGTACAGGTTTCATATGCAATCGGTGTTGCACGTCCGATTAATATTTATGTCAATACTTACGGAACATCTCATGTTGCAATGACAGACGGAGAGATTGCAAAGAAGGTTGACGAATTGTTTGATATGCGTCCGAAAGCAATTGAAAACAGATTGAAACTCCGCAATCCTATCTATGAAGAAACTGCTTCATACGGTCATATGGGACGTACTCCACAGACAGTGACAAAAACATTCAAGTCACGTTATCAGGGTGAAAAGACTATTGAGGTTGAATTGTTCACTTGGGAAAAGCTTGACTATGTTGACAAGGTAAAAGCTGCTTTCGGACTTTAATCTGAAAGTTTGCGATAAAAATTTTGCAAAAGAATAAAAATATGGCTGACTTCATTTGCGAGGTCAGCCCATTTTCGTTAGATTTCTGT
>CALUJO010000052.1 GCA_944320965.1 uncultured Bacteroidaceae bacterium
GGTGCGTACGGGACTCGAACCCGTGACCCCATGCGTGACAGGCATGTATTCTAACCAGCTGAACTAACGCACCAAAGTTTATTTCAATATTTCAATTAAATAGCTATCTCTCTTGATTGCGGATGCAAAGGTAAATATATTTTTTTAATATACAAACGCTTTAAGTCTTTTTTTATTTTTCCGAATAAAAATTTTACCTGTGAACTAAGGAATATCCTGGTCTTCATTACGAACCATGCCCTTGAATTTGTCAGGAAGTGCACTTTCCACCTCTTTATATGCAAGTTCCATCGTATGCTTTATATTCTCTTGTCCTTCACCTACCGGAGGTATAGGCTTGTGAATTGTCAATATCAGTTTGTGAGGTTTCGGCAGTTTCTTGAACCTTGGCATAATCTCAAATGAGCCATCAATGGTCATAGGCACGACTGTCATATGCAATTCATCTGCAAGCTGGAAAGCTCCACGCTTGAAATACCCCATATGACCTGTAAAGGTCCTTGCCCCTTCAGGGAAAACCACAAGTGAAGTTCCGTCAACAAGCGTTGCCCTTGCCTTTGATATTGTTTCATAGACCTTGCGCGGTCCGCTTCTGTCCACAAATATATGACCGGCAGATTCGCACGCCTTACCGACAAGAGGCATCTTGCGCAGGCTCTTCTTCATCATCCACTTGAAGTTTCTGTTCAGATAACCGTAGATAAGGAATATGTCAAATGCTCCCTGATGGTTGGCAACAAACACATATGACTGCTTGCCTTTCAAGTTCTCACGGCCTCTGACCTTTATTCTGATAAGAAACAGAAAGCAAAGGATGCGCGACCAGTACTTGCCCGGGTAATATCCCCAGAAGTGTGCATTACCAATAAAACAGCCTGCAATTGTTATCAATGCAGCCAATATAGTCACGACAAGCGCCAATGGCACCGCAATACAGAAAAAATAAATGTAATAAAATACAAGAAGCATAGCCTTAGTCAATTTTTCCGGCTGCAAAGTTAATAGAAAATAACCATAACAGCTTTTATTACATATACAAAAAGACTTAAAACAGAACTTAAATTTATACTAATAAAAAAGCCGGCTATTGCCGGCTTTTCATATAATCAAGTCAGATGGAATTATTCTTCCATAAGAAGGTTCAATATTACACATGCAGCTTTTGCTACAGATGTACCAGGACCAAATACTGCAGCTACACCAGCCTTATAAAGGAAGTCGTAATCCTGAGCAGGAATTACACCACCGGCAATAACTACAATATCTTCACGTCCAAGTTTCTTCAATTCGTCAATCAACTGAGGAATCAAAGTCTTGTGACCTGCAGCAAGTGAAGAAACACCAACTACATGAACGTCGTTTTCAACTGCATCGCGGGCAGCTTCGGCTGGAGTCTGGAACAATGGTCCCATATCAACGTCAAAACCACAGTCGGCATAACCTGTTGCTACAACTTTAGCACCACGGTCGTGACCGTCCTGACCCATTTTTGCAATCATAATACGAGGACGACGTCCTTCTTTCTTTGCAAATTCGTCGCAAAGCTCAACAGCCTTAGCGAAATCTGCATCGTTTTTACTTTCTGATGAATACACGCCTGAAATAGTTCTAATTACTGCTTTATAACGGCCTACAATCTTTTCGCAGGCATCTGATATTTCTCCCAATGTAGCTCTAACTTTTGCAGCTTCAACAGCAAGTTCAAGCAAATTGCCTTCGCCTGTTTCAACACACTTGGTAATAGCTTCAAGAGCTGCCTGAACTTTTGCTTCGTCACGGTTAGCACGAAGAACCTTCAGGTTCTCAATCTGCTCGTTACGTACTGCAGTGTTATCAATTTCAAGGATATCGATTGGAGCTTCTTTTTCAAGACGGTATTTGTTTACACCGACAATTGTCTGTTCACCAGAGTCGATACGAGCCTGTGTACGTGCAGCTGCTTCTTCGATACGCATCTTTGGAAGACCTGTTTCGATAGCTTTTGCCATACCTCCAAGCTTTTCGATTTCCTGAATATGTTCCCAAGCCTTGTGAGCTATTTCGTTAGTCAGAGACTCAACATAGTAAGAACCGCCCCATGGGTCAACATTCTTGCATATCTGAGTTTCTTCCTGAATATAAATCTGAGTATTACGTGCAATACGTGCAGAGAAGTCTGTTGGCAATGCAATAGCTTCATCCAATGCATTTGTATGCAATGACTGTGTATGTCCCAAAGCAGCAGCCATAGCCTCGATACAAGTACGGCCAACGTTATTGAACGGATCCTGCTCTGTCAAAGACCAACCTGATGTCTGTGAGTGTGTACGCAACGCAAGAGACTTAGGATTCTTAGGATTGAACATCTTGACAATCTTTGACCACAACATACGTGCTGCACGCATCTTGGCAATTTCCATGAAGTGATTCATACCGATTGCCCAGAAGAATGACAGACGTGGAGCAAATGCATCGATGTCAATACCTGCATTTACACCGGCACGAAGATATTCAAGACCGTCAGACAATGTGTAAGCCAACTCGATATCAGCAGTTGCACCAGCTTCCTGCATATGATAACCTGAAATAGAGATTGAGTTGAACTTAGGCATCTTCTGAGATGTATATTCGAAAATATCAGAAATGATACGCATTGAGAATGCAGGTGGGTAGATATATGTATTACGCACCATGAATTCCTTAAGAATATCATTCTGGATTGTACCTGCCATTTCTTCAAGTTTTGCTCCCTGTTCAAGTCCGGCATTGATATAGAATGCCATAACAGGAAGAACGGCACCGTTCATAGTCATTGAAACAGACATCTTATTCAATGGAATACCGTCGAACAGAACCTTCATGTTTTCAAGTGAACAGATAGAAACACCAGCCTTACCGACATCACCGACAACACGTTCATTGTCCGGGTCATAACCACGGTGAGTAGGAAGGTCAAATGCTACAGAAAGTCCCTTCTGTCCTGATGCAAGATTACGGCGATAGAATGCGTTTGATTCTTCAGCTGTAGAGAAACCTGCATACTGACGGATTGTCCAAGGACGGAATGTATACATCATTGAATAAGGGCCACGCAAATAAGGAGGAATACCTGCTACATAGTCAAGGTGTTCCATACCTTCAAGGTCTTCTTTTGTATAAACAGGCTTAACATTGATATGTTCTGGAGTCTTCCAGTCAGCAACAATACCGTTAGCCTTCTGCCACTCAGCACCATCTACAGGTTTGAGGGCTGCATATATATCTATGTCTTTGAAATTTGGTTTCATAATTATTCTTTTTAATATTCAACACAGAATTACCCGGTGCCAAGTTATTTTATTCCAAGTTTTTCGTTGTATTCTCTCAATGTATCAAGAACATTTACACGTACGTGGATGAAGTTCTCGATTCCGGCAGCCTTAAGGTCTTCCATACAAGCAGGAGCACCTGCAACAATAAACATTGCACGACCGTTTAGTGCCTTGAATGCAGGGATAGCATATTCTGCATATTCGTCATCGCTTGAGCAAAGGACAACGATGTCAGCCTTAGCGGCAACAGCTGCTTCAACTCCGGCTTCAACAGTTTCAAAGCCAAGGTTGTCAACAACTTCATATCCTGCGCAAGCAAGGAAGTTACATGAGAACTGTGCACGTGCCTGACGCATTGCAAGGTTACCGATTGTAAGCATGAATGCTTTTGGACGCTTGCCTGAATTTTCTGTCTGAAGACGCAAATCTTCAAATTCACTTGCAGCACGGTCGAAATTCAAAGTATGGAATTCTGCATTGCATTCGTGGTTACCTGAACAGCAAGCTGCCTTGGCTACAGGAGTCTTGCCGTTTGCAAGTTCTGTAAAGTTAGGATACTGGTTAGTACCCAAAAGGATTTCTTTACGTTTAGCAACGTTTGTATGTCTTTCCTTGTTGCTGTTGTTTACAGCATCCTGTATTGCATTTGCCTTGATTGCAGCCATGAAGCCACCCATTTCCTCAACTTCAAGGAAAAGTTTCCAAGCCTGTTCTGCAATAGACATAGTAAGATTTTCAATAAAATAAGAACCTGCAGCAGGGTCAACAACCTTATCAAAGTGAGATTCTTCCTTCAAAAGCAACTGCTGGTTGCGTGCGATTCTTTCAGAGAATTCGTCAGGAGTTTCATAAGCCTTGTCAAATGGAGAAACTGTAAGAGAATCAACACCGGCAAGAGCGGCACTCATTGATTCTGTCTGAGTACGCAACAGATTCACATGAGCATCAAATATAGTAAGGTTAAATGAAGATGTTTCTGCATGAACCTTCATTTTGCAAGCGCAGTTGCATGAAGGCTTGTATGAAGCAACGATATTAGCCCAAAGCATACGTGCTGCACGGAATTTTGCTATTTCCATGAAGTAATTTGAACTTACACCGAAGTTGAACTTAATGCTGCAAGCAGCCTTAACCACGTCAAGTCCGGCTTCAACCATACGGTTCAAATATTCAACACCCCATGCAAGAGCGTAACCAAGTTCCTGATAGATATAAGCACCGGCATTGTTCAAAGTAATTGCGTTTACGGCAACCCCTCTGTATTTAGGAAGCGGAGCAAGAGCCTCTACAACATCCTTTGCCTGGTCAACAAGTGCAGAGAAATCAACACCCTTTATAAGAATCTTATTGATTGGGTCGAAGTTTACAGAACCTTCAAGTTTCTCCAAATCATAACCTTTAGTTATGAAATATTCAACAAGCACCTTTGCAAGTTCAACTGTATGTTTCTTGCAAGTAGTGAAATTGAGTTCTACACATTCTGCACAAATTCCTTCAAGTAAAGCAGCAACACTCTCAGCATTTACAAGTTTACCAGGAATCTGGAAGCCCAATGAATTAACGCCTTTGTTCAGTACATCAAGAGCTTTTGCATTTGCAGAAGCAACATCCTCAACCTTTATATCCTGACGGACATACCATTCGTTATTTTTCTTTGTACCTCGCAAATAAGGGAACTCTCCAGGAAGAGCATTAACAACCGCCTTGCCCTCAAGGTCTTCCTTACGATAGAAAGGTTTTACTTTAAAGCCTTCGTTTGTCTTCCAAACAAGTTTCTTCTCAAAATCAGCGCCTTTCAAATCCACTGTTATCTTGTCCATCCATTCCTGTGTTGAAACGGAAGGAAAGTCTGAGAAGAGTTTTTCTTTACTATCTGCCATAGTTTTTATAAATTAAGATTAAGATATTTACAAAATGTAAGTTTTAAAGCCTAAAATGGCTGTACATTCCTTGCAAATATAATTATTTGTTAGATATAAAAGTGTGTTTAGCTAATATTTTATATTGTATCAATAACAATGCAAATATAAATATAACATACGTTTAAACTTTTTGCAAAGCAAGCATAACAAAAGATAATAAGAAACATACCATTTTATACTATGATAGAAATAAATTATGCACTTTCTTTATGCCTGTCTCTTAATCATATAATAAAAATAATAGTGGAATTAAATCAGCGCATATCTAACTCCGTAAATGCTCTGTCATTTTCCCCAAAAATGTAGAATGTATTTGGCTGAAACCTTAAATGTTTTTGATAAACATGTAGAACGTTTTTGACAAAAGCATTCAATGTTTTATGAGTCTGCGCTAGTTTAATTCTGCCAACCGATTAAAATAGAACATGTTTAATAACAAATTCCAAAACAGTTACATATAATCCACTTTCAGCGAAACTATTAAATAAAAAAATCGGTGTCATACTTATTTGTACGACACCGATTAAATGTTATTTCAAATTTACTCAACCTCAACCATATTTATATCAAACTCCAGTACAGAATAGCCGGGAATACTTCCACTGCCATCCGTTCCGTAAGCCATTTCGCTCGGTATATAAACCCTAAAGAAGTCACCCTTATGCGTTTCAGGATTTTTCTTATCAGCAGGGCGCATAATCTGTGCTATTTCTGTCCATCCGTAGATTACCCCAGAGCTACTTCCCTGCAATCCTAAAACAAGGAAAGAATATGTACGGTCTATCTCCTTATCCGGGAAATCGCCCGAGAATGTTGAATCAAACACCGTTCCGTCAATCAGCTTTCCCTTATAATAAACTGTTGCAGTCTGTGTAAACTTTGCAGGTTCTCCAACCCCTACATATCCTTCCTTAACACCCAATTTCTTGTAATAAATCGGATAATTTACATCATAAAGAGGGATAAGCCTGTAAAGAGAATCCCCGTCCTCTACCTGTACAGCACCAGATTTCTGCATACTATAAACGGTTGCCAAAGAATCCAGAAAAGCATAATTCTTATCTTTCCAATAAGTATCTACAACTTCATCTTTTTTGCATCCCGAAACAACAGCAGCTAAAGCAAATATAAATATAGTGAAAATAGATTTGTTCATAACTTACATCAATTGTTTAAGCAGGCTTGTTATACTTACCTTATCAGCAATTATAGAATCAAGCTGATCGATTGAGACACGTTCCTGCTGCATTGTATCACGATGACGGATAGTTACCATATTGTCTTCCAATGTCTGATGGTCAACAGTTACACAATATGGTGTACCGATTGCATCCTGGCGACGATATCTCTTACCGATAGAGTCCTTTTCATCATACTGACAGTTGAAATGGAATTTAAGTCTGTCAATAATTTCACGAGCCTTTTCCGGAAGACCGTCTTTCTTCACAAGAGGCATAACAGCCAGTTTAACCGGAGCAAGAGCAGCTGGCAGACGAAGCACTACACGGGTTTCACCGTTTTCAAGTTTTTCTTCACAATAAGCAGCCGACATAATGCTCAGGAACATACGGTCAACACCGATTGATGTTTCAATTACATACGGAGTATATGACTCGTTAATTTCTGGGTCGAAGTACTTGATATTCTTTCCGCTGAACTTTTCGTGCTGGCTCAAGTCAAAGTTTGTACGTGAATGTATACCTTCAACTTCCTTGAAACCGAAAGGCATCAGGAATTCAATATCAGTTGCAGCATTTGCATAATGAGCAAGTTTCTCATGGTCATGGAAACGGTAGTGGTCATCACCAAAGCCAAGAGTTTTATGCCATTTCAATCTTATTTCCTTCCACTTCTTGAACCATTCAAGTTCTTCACCAGGACGAACAAAGAACTGCATTTCCATCTGTTCAAATTCACGCATACGGAAGATAAACTGACGTGCAACAATCTCATTACGGAAAGCCTTACCTATCTGAGCGATACCGAAAGGAACTTTCATACGTCCTGTCTTCTGAACGTTAAGGAAGTTGACAAATATACCCTGTGCAGTTTCCGGACGAAGATAGACTTTCATTGATCCTTCAGATGTTGAACCCATTTCAGTAGAGAACATCAGATTGAACTGACGAACTTCGGTCCAGTTCTTTGTTCCTGAAATAGGACAAACAATTTCTTCGTCTATAATAATGTTTCTCAACTCTTCAAGATCATTGTCTTCCATTGCCTTTTTGAAACGTGCATGAAGAGCATCCATCTTTGCCTGATGTTCCAGAACACGAGCATTGGTTGAACGGAACTGCTGCTCGTCAAAGGCGTCGCCAAAGCGTTTGTGCGCTTTTTCAACTTCTTTGTTTATCTTTTCTTCATATTTTGCCAGCTGGTCTTCAATAAGTACATCAGCACGGTAACGCTTTTTTGAGTCCTTATTGTCAATCAATGGGTCATTGAATGCATCAACATGACCTGAAGCCTTCCAGATTGTCGGATGCATAAATATTGCAGAGTCTATACCCACAATATTTTCATGAAGCAGAACCATACTGTCCCACCAGTATTTCTTTATATTGTTCTTAAGTTCAACACCCATCTGTCCGTAATCATACACTGCACCAAGTCCGTCATAAATATCACTTGACGGGAACACAAATCCGTATTCCTTGCAGTGTGAAACCAGTTTTTTAAAAACATCTTCTTGTGCCATTTCCTATATCTGATTTATAATTATTTATTCTAAATCTTTTTGTTTCAGACATATCACTGTCATTCTATTATTGGTCTGACTGGATTATACCGATATGAACATAATACTCCAAATAATCTGCAAAGTAAATCATTTTTTTCAATTAAATTTGTATTTTTGCATAGCTTCGTAAGCAAAAAGAGTTTTTTTATAATAATTTATCCCTTAAACACCTTGATTTACCGTATATGAGTGATATTGATGAAACTATTGAGCAGGAAAACCATTCATCCTACAAACCTTCCGAGAACGATGAAAGCATAACCCATCATCTTACCGGGATGTACCGGTCCTGGTTCATTGACTATGCATCATATGTAATTCTTGAACGCGCAGTACCTCATCTGCTTGACGGTCTGAAGCCCGTACAAAGAAGAATACTGCACGCAATGAAGAAAATAGATGACGGCAGGCTCAACAAGGTTGCAAACATTGTAGGCTATACAATGCAATATCATCCGCACGGAGATGCTTCAATAGGCGATGCCCTTGTCCAGCTGGGACAAAAGGAACTGCTTATCGACCATCAGGGAAACTGGGGAAACATTTATACGGGCGACCAGGCAGCAGCACCACGTTATATCGAAGCAAGACTGTCAAAGTTTGCCAACGAAGTCCTCTTCAATCCAAAGACAACCGAATGGAAAGCCTCATACGACGGCAGAAACAAGGAGCCGATAACTCTTCCTGTAAAATTTCCGCTTCTGCTTGCACAGGGAGTTGAAGGTATTGCTGTCGGACTTGCATCAAAGATACTTCCTCACAATTTCAATGAAATTTGTGACGCGGCAGTATCATACCTGCACGGAAAAGAGTTTGAACTTTATCCGGACTTCCTTACAGGCGGAATGGTTGACGTTACAAAATACAATGACGGAGCACGTGGAGGATCAGTAAAAGTAAGGGCAAGAATAAACAAGATAGACAATAAGACACTTGCCATAACCGAAATACCTTACGGAAAGACAACTACGTCTGTCATAGAATCAATAATAAAGGCATCTGACAAAGGCAAAATAAAAATCAGAAAAGTTGACGACAATACCGCCAAGGATGTCGAGATTCTGGTTTATCTTGCACCGGGCGTTTCATCCGACAAGACTATTGACGCCCTTTACGCATTCACGGACTGTGAGACAAGCATATCACTCAACTGCTGCGTAATATACGACAAGAAACCTCATTTTCTGAATATTTCCGAAATTCTGAAAAGGACAACTGATAATACTCTTTCACTGTTAAGGAAAGAACTGGAAATTGAAAAATCCGAACTGGAAGAAGATCTCCTGTTCGCATCACTTGAAAGGATATTCATCGAAGAAAGGATTTACAAGGACAAGGAATACGAAAATTCACGTTCAAAGGACGAAGCCTGTCTGCATATTGAAAAAAGAATAGAGCCATACAAGGCAAACTTCATAAGGGAAATAACCAAAGAAGACCTGTACAGACTGTTTGAAATAAAGATGCTAAGAATCCTCAAGTTCAGTTCCGACAAGGCTGACGAGTATATCGCAGGACTCAAAAAGCAGATTGAAGACATAAACCACAAACTTTCCGACATGGTCGGCTATACTTCCGAGTGGTTCAATATGCTGAAGGAAAAGTATGGCAAGGCATTCCCAAGAAAGACAGAAATAAGGAGCTTTGACACAATTGAAGCCGCCAAGGTTGCCGAGGCAAACGAACGTCTGTATATCAACAGGGAAGAAGGCTTTATAGGAACAAGTCTGAAGAAGGACGAATTCATTGACAACTGCTCAAACCTTGACGATGTCATTATTTTCTACAAAGACGGAAAGTATATAATTACTCCGGTGGCAGAGAAGAAATTCGTCGGAAAGAATATTATCCACATCAGTATTTTCAAGAAAAACGACAAACGTACTATATACAATGCCGTATACAAAAACGGTAAGGACGGAATACATTATATAAAGAGATTCTTCGTAACCGGAATAACACGTGACAAGGTTTACGACCTGACTCAAGGAGAAAAGGGTTCAAAGGTTGAATATTTCACGGCAAACCCAAACGGCGAAGCTGAAGTTATAAAGGTACTTCTTCGTCCAAACCCGAAACTTAGAAAGGTTTCGTTCGACAAGGACTTCAGCGAAGTTTCTATCAAAGGACGTCAGGCGCAAGGTAATCTGCTTACCAAGAACGATGTCCAAAAAATAACACTTAAACAGAAGGGAGAATCCACTTTGGGAGGCAGAAAAGTATGGTTTGACCAGGATGTCCTGCGACTGAACTATGACAACCGCGGCACATATCTGGGAGAATTTAACGGTCAGGATAAAATACTTGTCATAACAACAGATGGAGAATTCTATACAACATCATTCGACCTGTCCGTACATTTTGACGACAATATCCTGAGAATTGAGAAATTCAATTCGCACAAGACATGGACAGCTATTCTGAATGATGCAAGCCAACAGAATTACCCGTATATAAAGAGATTCCAGTTTGAAGCAAGCAACAAGCCTCAAAGCTACCTTGGCGAGAACAAGGACAATAAGCTTATTCTGCTGACAGACACTACTTATCCGAGATTTGAAATAATATTCGGCGAAGGAGACAGTTTCCGCGGCAGCCAGACTATTGAAGCCGAAGAGTTTATCGCCATAAAGAGCTTCAAGGCAAAAGGCAAGCGACTGACAACATCCTGTATAGACAGAATAGAAGAGCTTGAACCTTTAAAACAAAACGAAGAACCTGTTCCAGATGACAACGAACAGGAAGAACAGGAATCCGAAAACTCTTTTGACACAGACAACAAATCCATCAACCTGTTCAATGAAGAAAGTTAAGCTGTTTTTCATAGCAATACTGTTATTGTGCCTGGGGACAAACTCCAGCGCACAATATATTGACAGTGACACCCTGCAGTCAAGATACAGAGTCACTGCCACAACTTTCGGCATAGGACTCCAGAGTTCGCTTGACACATACCTCAGTCCTATCGAATACAAAGGACCTGAACTGAGCATCGCCCGAGAAACAATCAGAAAAACCAGATTCAACCGAAACATTACAGTCCAGAACTTTTTCAGGATAAATGCCGCATATCTCAACAAGGACAGCCGCATTTCATATTCCGGACTCGCCAACTGGAATTACGGCATGCACTATAACTTCAACATATTGCCGGAACTGAAAATCCTTGCCGGAGGACTTACCGACATGAACGGAGGATTTGTCTATAACCCAAAGAACAGCAACAACCCGGCATCTGCCAAGGCATTCATTGACCTTGACCTTTCCGCTATGGCTATTTACAAATTCAAGATACGCAACTACCATATGACTGCACGATATCAGGCAAATATCCCTGTAGCGGGAGTAATGTTCGCACCTGAGTTCGGTGCATCATATTACGAAATGTTCTATCTTGGACATACTGACGGAATAGTAAACTTCACTTCATTCCACAATCATTTTTCAATACGCCAGATGCTTACACTTGATTTTCCGTGCAGATATGTACTTTTCAGAATGGGGTATTACTGGGAAATGCAGCAGTCACATCTCAAACACATCAAATCGCATACATATTCACATTCGTTCATGATAGGTTTTGTAAGAAACATAAAACTTATAAGGGACAAACACGGAAAACATCTTCCGGCAAACATCAATCCGTTCTAACAGACAAGTAAAATGAAAGGCAGACATACATTATTATATATAATTGCATCAATACTGGTGTGCATCATTCCAAGTTCCTGCATAAAGGAAGAGAATTTTGAGAACACACCCGAAGGCAACTTCGAACTATTGTGGAAAATCATAGACGAGAAATACTGCTTCTTCAGCGAAAAGGAAGTTGACTGGAACGAAGTGCACGAAAGATACAGCAAAAGAATCACGCCAGACATGCCGTCACACGCACTGTTTGAAGTTCTGGGCGAAATGCTGGCCGAACTGAAAGACGGGCATGTAAACCTCTATGCCGCGCATGATGTAGCAAGCTACAGGAAATGGTTTGAAGACTATCCGGCTAACTTCAACGACAGTATAAATGAACTTTATCTTGGAAAGACAGGCGAATACATGACAGCTGCCGGACTCAAATACAAGATTTTCAAGGAGAACATAGGATATATAAGATATGAAAGCTTCAGCAGTGGAATAGGAGACGGGAACATATCCGAGGTACTTGCATACCTTGCCCTTTGCGACGGACTGATAATCGACGTAAGGAACAACGGAGGAGGCAGCCTTGACTATGCACACAAGCTTGCTGCAAGATTCACGGAAAAAGACGTGCTTACAAGTTATATACAACACAAAACAGGACCGGGACACAATGATTTCTCCGAATATTACCCTGTATGGCTCAAGAAAAGCGACTATATAAGATGGCAGAAGCCTGTAATTGTTCTGACAAACCGCCATTCATTCAGCGCTACAAACGACTTTGTCAACACAATGAAGCTGCTGCCAAACGTAACCATTATGGGAGACAGGACAGGAGGCGGCTCAGGACTTCCCTTCTCTGCAGAACTCTTGAATTCATGGACAGTAAGATTTTCGGCAAGCCCAACAAGCGATGTCAGCAAGAAATCCATTGAATCGGGAATAGATCCTGACATAAGGGTTGACATGACACAGGAAGATATCCAAAAGAACAAGGACACAATAATTGAAGAAGCAATAAAACTGCTGAAACAGTGAGCAATCATTTTGAAACCCCAAATAGCTATAAATACATATATAAGAGCATAAAAAACAACTTAATATCATGTTTTTGGAACATTGTTATCTAAATTTACATATCTTTGCACCGTTTTTCATGATAAACTAAAAATACTACATATATGCTTACTCTTAAAGTTATAAAAGAACAGACCGAAGAGGTTATCAAGGGACTTGAAAAAAAACATTTCAAAGGTGCCCGCGAAGCAATCGAACAGGTAATTGAAGTTGACAAGAAACGTCGCAGCACCCAAAGTGAACTGGACAACAACTTGGCACAGATAAAGATATTGTCAAAGTCTATCGGCGGACTTATGAAAGAAGGCAAACAGGCTGAAGCTGAAGAAGCACGCAACAAGGTTGCCGAAATAAAGGAAGCCAACAAGACTCTTGAAGCAGCTATGTCACAGGCTGAAACAGATTTGACAACACTGCTCTGCACTATTCCAAACATACCTAACCACAGTGTACCAGAAGGTTCAGACGCTATTGACAACGTGATTGAACGTCAGGGAGGACACTTCCCGCAACTTGGTCCGGACGCTCTTCCTCACTGGGAACTTGCAAAGAAATACGACCTTATTGACTTCGAGCTTGGAGTAAAGATTACAGGTGCAGGTTTCCCTGTATATAAAGGAAAAGGAGCAAGACTGCAGAGAGCCTTGATAAACTTCTTCCTTGACGAAGCACGCGAAGCAGGATACCTTGAAATCGAACCTCCATACGTTGTGAACGCAGCATCAGGCTACGGAACAGGACAGCTGCCTGACAAGGAAGGACAGATGTATCATGCAAACGAAGATGACCTGTATCTGATTCCAACAGCCGAAGTTCCTGTTACAAACATCTACCGTGACGTAATACTTGAAGAAAAGGATCTTCCTATAAAGAACTGCGCATACTCAGCATGTTTCCGTCGTGAAGCAGGTTCATACGGAAAAGACGTTAGAGGTCTTAACCGTCTGCACCAGTTCAACAAAGTTGAAATCGTAAGAATAGATACTCCGGAACATTCATACCAGTCACTTGACGAAATGATTAAACATGTTGAGAATCTTGTCAACAAGCTGGAACTTCCATACCGTATCCTCCGTCTGTGCGGCGGTGACATGAGTTTCACTTCAAGCATAACTTTCGACTTTGAAACATATTCTGCAGCACAGGAAAGATGGCTGGAAGTAAGTTCTGTTTCTAACTTCGAGTCATATCAGGCAAACCGTCTGAAATGCCGCTACCGCAATGCAGACCGCAAGATTGAACTTTGCCACACATTGAACGGTTCGGCACTTGCATTGCCAAGAATAGTTGCTACTATCCTTGAAAACAACCAGACACCGGAAGGAATCAGAATACCTAAAGTTCTTGTTCCTTACTGCGGATTTGACATCATTGACTGATAAAAGCTACCAAATCAGATATGCGGCATAACCGGTTTTCGGCTATGCCGTTTTTTCCTGACTTCGTCAACGTGTCACCCAAAAATCATCCGAGAATAGCGGTGCGATACGTTGATGCCGTTTCATAA
>CALUJO010000053.1 GCA_944320965.1 uncultured Bacteroidaceae bacterium
AATAAGACTCGACCACTGAATACACAATGGTCGAGAGGGATATTTTTATATTTTATCGAGTTTATCGGACAGCAATACTCTACAATACAACGTCCTATACCTTTTGCACCACCTGTAACTATAATAGTCTTCATTCCTTTGTTTCGTTTTTTATCTTACTATTTCCTTTACTGTTATATTTTTCATAAGCCAAACTTCTTGCGATAGTATGATTCAGCCGTATATAGCGCAGCAGCAGGATTATTTCCCGTCACACGGTCTTTGGTGACAAGCGTAGTCACAGGCGCTTCCGAGTATTTGTAGAAAAGACTGTCATGCCCGACACATAGCCCGATAACTACATTGAGGTCGGTCTTGGCACGATTAAGCAGTCTTGCCTGAAGAATAGGATTGCACATTGCCGCCCCGATTGACTCACATTCTTCGGGTATGCCCACCGATGATTTCTTCTTACCTGCAACCTTGCATATAACAGAATACGGTTCAAAACCGTTGGCACGCAATATACGGGCAAAAATACGCGCTTCCTTAATCAGTCCTATACAATTTGCAATACCTATCTTATGCGCACCAATCTTGCGTGAGAACTCCATAATCTCACGGACACGTGTCCACTGGCAGTAGCCTTCATACTCCACTTCAGCACTTGCAACCATTATTTCATGATTGTTTCCCTCATCATAGCGTGTCATTGCCCATTGCAAATCATCATCCGCCAGATTTGTTGTAAGACAGAAATCCGGGTATGTTCTGTCCTTGTATTTGCAGTTTTGAGTTCCACAGTCAACACATGACATCTGTTTGTTTTCCGATTTATCCAAAGTGTCCATATCTCAGTTTTTTTATCTTTTCATATTTACGAATATACTCATGCAAAGATATGATTTTCCGGCAAACGGTCAATCCATATACAAAATAAACGGGACAGCAATGCCGTCCCGTTTATTCAGTTATCTATTCGAAAGTAAGATTATTCCACTTCAAACATTTTGCTTCTTGCAAGCATACATGCTCCGGTAATACCTGCATTGTCCTGCAATTTTGATCTTTCAATCTTTGAGTCACGGTTAACCAAACTCAATGAGTATTTACGTACTGACGCTTCAATTGGCTGTATCAGATAATCTCCGGTTGAAGACAAAGTACCGCCGATAACTACCATTTCAGGATTAAATATGTTAATCAATGTAGAAATATGGCGTCCAAGTTCACGACCAATACCGTCAATCAGTTCAATACACAAAGTATCTTCTCTGTTTGTAGCGTCAATGATATCCTGCAACGTAAGCAGTTCGTTCTTGTTTACTCTTTCGGAAAGAATTGAAATCTCACCTTCCTTGATTTTTGAAATAAGTTTTCTGTGAAGTGCAGAACCTGAAACTTCAGTTTCCATACATCCTTTCTTACCGCAATAGCAAAGAACTTCATTGTCAAATGCCGGTATGTGACCGAATTCTCCTGCAAAACCTGATTTTCCGTAATACAGCTTTCCGTCAATGATTATACTGATTGACAATCCCCAGCTTACGTTTACGAATATGATATTCTTCTGGTCTGTAACACATCCCTGCATGAATTCACCATAAGCCATTGCACGTGTATCGTTGTCAATAGATACCTTGTGGTGAAGACGTTCTGCGAACATTTCGTCAAGAGGCTTTTCTACATAGTTGAAGAAACCGTAGCTGTGACCTGTTGTAGGGTTAACACGGCTCGGCAAGTTCACGTTTATATTTAATATCTTTTCTTTTGGAATATCAAGACCATTGATGAAATCATTTACATTCTGGCATATTGCATCAATACAATCGTCATCATTTTTAAGAATAAACGGTTTAATGCTCTTTATCTTAAGCATTTCGCCTTTAAAGTTCATCAAGCCCAAAACCATAGCTTCAGCCTGAAGGTCAACTCCTATAAAGTAACCTGAATCAGGATTCAATCCATACAGATTAGGATGACGTCCACCGTTTGTTTCAAGTTTTCCATAATCGTTGATGTAACCGTTCTTGCACATGTCAACGATAAACTTTGTCACTGTAGGAACACTAAGATCAACAGCCTTAGACAAGTCTGTAATAGTTGAATTACCGTTATAAATATAATGATTGATAATTCTTTTCTTTATCATAGAACTCTTTGTTCCAACTTCAATTTCTTCTAGCAAATTTTTATTCATGACACTAAAACGTTAGCATTAATATTATTCTAATGCAAAAATAATAAAATGTTTTAATTTCATTCTCTATAAAACAAATAATTTTATATTATATCATGCAATTTAAGAAGTTTTATAACTTTATGAATAATTATAGCTAAATTCATTCACTACAATTAATAAATTCTTTATTTTTCAGGGAATGATTTTCACAAACATAAACTTTTCCGGGAAACTTATCTATAATATTAAGGTTATGGGTCGTCATAACAACAAGAGTTCCCAATTCTGCAATAGAATGAAGCAACCCGACAATATAATCGGTTGTTTCTACATCCAGGTTTCCAGTAGGCTCGTCTGCTATAAGTATTTCAGGTTTGTTCAGAATGGCCCTTGCAATTACTATTCTCTGCTGTTCACCTCCTGAAAGTTCATTAGGCATTTTGTATCCCTTATTCTGCATTCCAACCTGAACAAGCACTTCGTTTATTCTTTCCTCTATCTCGCGTTTGTCCTTCCATCCGGTAGCTTTAAGCACAAACATAAGATTGTCATGAACATTTCTGTCTGTCAATAACTGGAAATCCTGAAAAACGATTCCAAGTTTTCTGCGCAATGCAGGAACGTCCTTCTGCTTTATTCTGTTAAGGTCAAATCCCAAAACCGATGCTTCGCCCGAATCAATTTTCAATTCTGCATATACGGTTTTCAGAAAAGAACTTTTTCCTGTTCCTACCTTACCTATTATATATACATAATCACCTGCATTGAGTTCGATACTTATATCCTCAAGCACCATAAGTCCGTCCTGACGTATGTTTACATTATTATATTTTATCAAGCAATTGTCCATATAGCATATTTTTAAGCAAATGTATTGTTTTTTGTCCGAATATTATATTTTTGCAATAATAAATGATTTAAAACTATGAATAATACTCAAATAAACATTGTTGACTGGGGAACGGTTGAATATGGTGAAGCACTGGAAAGACAAACCGAACTGTATGAAAAGGCAAAAGAGTTGAAGAATAGCGGGAAAACTGCCGAAAACAACATTATAATATGTCAGCATCCGCATGTTTACACAATTGGAAAGTCGGGCAAGGACTCAAACATGCTTATTTCCGAAGCCATGCTGAAACATCTTGGGATAAACTTCTTTCATATAAAACGTGGCGGTGACATTACCTATCATGGGCCCGGACAGATTGTTGTATATCCTATCATTGACCTTGAACAGTTCGGACTGGGGCTAAAAGAATATGTCTTTACACTTGAAGAAGCAGTAATAAGGACATGTGCGGAATGGAACATCCGTGCAGGAAGACTTGAAGGTGCCACCGGAGTATGGATTGATGCGCACAGTCCCAAAGAGCGTAAAATATGCGCAATAGGCGTACAAAGCAGCCGGTTCATAACCATGCATGGCCTGGCATTCAATGTAAATACCGACTTGCAGTATTTCCATAACATAAACCCATGCGGATTTACGAATAAAGGTGTTACGTCAATGGCTGCAGAACTTGGAGAAGCCCAGGATTTCAACCGTGTAACAGAAAGGCTTATCCAAAACCTGGTTGACCTTTTGACAGGCAAAAACAGATAGCAAATCAGAAATCACAACAAAAACAGACAAAACAAAATGGCGACAGAAGTATGATACTTCCGTCGCCATTTGCAGTTTATATTACGAAATCCCGAAACGGATTATACGTAAGTTTCAAGAATGCGAGTATGTTCTTCAGGCTCTATTGTAACTTCCTGAGTAGTTGCAGCAAGAAGAATAGTTTCACCAGCCTTGAAGTTTGTAACATTGCCTTCATTGTCAGTAACCTTGCATGAGCCTTCCATACAGATAAGAACAACAAAAGAGTCAAGTTCTGTATAGTCACATGTTATGCTTTCAGTCATGTCGTAAACTGAAGTTGTGAAATATGGGCAGTTTACAAGTTCAACAGGTTCGTTCTGAACCGGTTCATACTGTGTTCTGTAGTCTTCAAGCACTTCATAGTCAATAGCATCTTTAGCCAACTCTGTATGCAGTTCTCTTGTATTGCCGTTTGCATCCTTACGGTTGAAATCGAAGATACGGTAAGTAATATCAGATGTTTCCTGTATCTCAGCAATGAAAGCTCCGGCACCAATACTGTGAACACGTCCTGCAGGCAGGAAGAACACATCTCCCGGATGTATTTCATATTCAGCAAGAAGATCTGTTATTGTTGAATTTGCAACGCTATCCTTATATTCTTTTGGAGTAACTTCCTTAGCGAATCCTGAACGGAGTTTTGCACCCGGAGTAGCATCCATTACATACCACATCTCTGTCTTACCCAAAGAATTGTGGCGTTTCATAGCAAGTTCGTCGTTAGGATGAACCTGTATTGAAAGGTCTTCACGTGCATCAATGAACTTGATAAGCAAAGGGAATTTTGTTGAGAAACGCTTGTAAACGCTTTCACCAACAAGTTCTTCGCGGAAAATGTTTATCATTTCCCTCAAGCTTTTACCCGCAAATTCACCATTGGCAACAATTGATTCGTTTCCAGGAACTCCTGACAATTCCCAGCTTTCACCAACATTATTCAAGTTTTCATTCAATCCTTTGAAAGGTATTATTCTCTCACCTCCCCAGATTGTCTGTTTCAATATCGGCTTAAATTTTAAAGGATACATTTTTCTAATCTCAATTAATGATGTTTATAATAATTTTATGCTTCATTTTCTATTGATTCTGCAAGTTCATGGTCTATCATGATTCTTCCGCAGTATTCGCATACAATGATTTTCTTTCTCATTCTGATATCAAGCTGTCTCTGAGGCGGTATCTTGTTGAAGCAACCACCACAAGCATCACGCTGTACATAAACGATACCAAGTCCGTTTCTTGAGTTCTTACGGATCTTCTTGAATGCCTGCAACAAACGCGGTTCAATCTTGCCTTCAAGAACCTTTACTGCTTCACGAAGCTTTTCCTCTTCCTGCTTAGTTTCAGAAACGATGTCATTCAATTCTCTCTTCTTTATTTCAAGGTCTTTGTTTCTTTCAGCAAGTGTAGCTTCGCTCTTTGCAAGTTCTTCGTTCTTCGCCTTTTCTTCAGCTGTAAATTCCTTGATACGCTTTTCACCAAGCTGGATTTCAAGGGTCTGGAACTCTATTTCCTTTGTAAGGAAGTCAAACTCACGGTTGTTTCTTACATTATCCTGCTGAGTCTTGTACTTTTCTACTTCAGCTTCAGCGTTAGCAATGTCTTTCTTCTTTGTAAGGACATTTTCCTTCAAAGCTTCTATTTCCTTATGTATTTTTTCAATACGTGTTGTCAGACCGGCTATTTCGTCTTCCAAGTCCTGAACTTCAAGAGGAAGTTCGCCTCTCAACGTCTTGATTCTGTCAATTGATGACAGTTTAAGCTGCAGTTCATATAAAGCTTTCAGCTTATCTTCAACAGAAAGTTCTTTTGAGTCTTTACCAAAATCTTTAGCCATTTACAAGTATTTTTTTAAGTTAGTACCTATATTTGTTATCATTGTTTTCAATTCGGGGAACTGTTTTTTCAAAAAGTTCTCAATAAGGTTTTGAGTGAACTGTTCACTTTCGTAGTGCCCTGTTTCAACAAGGACTATTTCATTCTCAAACCCGCACATCTCGTGATACTTTATTTCACCGGTCATGAACAAATCTGCCTTTTGGCGCACTGCATCTCCGATCAGGAAGGAACCTGCCCCTCCGCAAACGGCAACGCGACTGATCATACGGTCTGTATTACCGGAATATGCAAGTCTTTCAACCTTGAATTCATCCTTTATCCTTTTCATGAAGTCGGCAGCCGGAACAGGTTCGGGAAGTTCTCCTATCATGCCTCCGCCAATCTCCGATGTAGTGCTGTAAAGTCCTACAATATCATAAGCCGGTGTTTCATAAGGATGGGCATCAAGCAGTACCTGTATTACCCTGTTCTTCATATAAGAGTGGAACACGACTTCAAGTCTCTCCTCTTTTTCATGATGAATGGAATTAATATTGCCGACAAAAGGATTTGCCCCTTCAAGTGCACGGAAAGTTCCTTCACCATAAGAAGAATACGAACATGAATCATAATTGCCAATCTTTCCGCATCCGGCATCAAAAAGCGCATTGCGGACACTTTCAAGATGAGCTGACGGAACAAAGGTTATTAGTTTCATAAGCGCGTCAGTAACCGGTCGCAATATTCTTAGATTTGAAAGCCCGAGACGGCATGCAATTTCAGAATTCACTCCATTCAAAATGTTATCCAGATTGGTATGTGCCGAGTATATCGCTATGTCGTTCTTAATTGCCTTGATGATACAGCGTTCAACATAGTTTCGTCCCGTAATGGATTTTATCGGGCGAAAGACAAGAGGATGATGTGAAACGACAAGATTACAGCCGCATGCAACGGCTTCGTCAATCACATCTTCAGTTATGTCCAGACACAATAAAACCCCTGTAGCTTCTACCTTTGTTAATCCCAACTGAAGACCGGCATTATCATAGTCTTCCTGAAAGGACAAAGGAGCGAATCTCTCAAGGGCTGCAAGGATATCTCCTATTTCCATGAATAATATATTTGTTTGCAAAGTTAAGAAACTTTGCGAAATCTCAGTACTTTATATGCAAATATTTTCTGTCTGCCTTTCATTTTAGACAGACATATTTCCACACACTTACTTTTCGCGCGAAGCAAGTTCTGCCTGTCTTATCTTCTTGAACAGGTCGCTTGCAAAGACAAATTCGTTCAGACTCTCGCTATCTGAGGTGAAAACATCCTTGCTTGTACCTTCCCAGTCCTTTACACCATGATTTATAAAGGCTATATTCTCACCTATCCCCATTACGGAGTTCATATCATGCGTATTGATGATTGTAGTCATCTGGAACTCATGTGTAATGCTGTGAATCAAATCATCAATGACAAGAGACGTACGAGGGTCAAGTCCTGAGTTAGGTTCATCGCAGAACAGATACTTTGGATTAAGAGCGATTGCACGGGCAATAGCCACACGCTTCTGCATACCGCCGCTTATTTCGGACGGATATTTCTTTTTCGCATCGGTAAGATTCACACGGTCAAGACAAAACATTGCGCGTCTAATCCTGTCACGCACTGTCATATTCGAGAACATGTCAAGAGGAAACATAACATTCTCAAGTACTGTCATTGAATCAAAAAGCGCGGCACTCTGGAAAAGCATTCCCATTTCGGTACGCAGCTTTTTTCTTTCCTTCTTGTTCATCTTGACAATATCGCGACCGTCATAAAGAAGTTCTCCCTGCTCGGGGCGCAACAGTCCGACAAGACATTTCATAAGTACGGTTTTACCCGAACCGCTCTGCCCTATTATCAGATTTGTCTTTCCGGTATGGAACACCGTATTGATATCTTTAAGGACATCCTTGTCCTCAAATGATTTATATAAATGCTTAACCTCAATCATCCCATCAAAAGTTTAGTTAGAACAAGGTCGGCAAACAATATCAGGACACTGCTCACCACTACCGAATTTGTACTTGCCTTACCCACTTCAATAGAGCCGCCTTCAACCGTATATCCGAAATATGAAGACACACTCGCTATGATAAATGCAAAGAAGAACGACTTTATGAAACTGCACCACACATACCATTCAACAAACATATACTGAAGTCCGAACTCCAGTGTTGATGCAGGCATTATACCTATTATCCAGCAAGAACAGAATGCCCCAATCGTACCGGCAAATATACTGAAGACAACAAGTATAGGAATCATAGTCATAAGAGCCGCGATTTTAGGCAGAATAAGATATGAAGCCGAGTTTATACCCATTATTTCAAGTGCATCAATCTGCTGGGTGACACGCATTGTTCCAAGTTCCGAGGCAATGTTTGACCCGACCTTTCCAGAAAGAATCAGACACATGATTGCAGAAGAGAACTCAAGCAGAAGAATCTCTCGCGTCACATAACCGACAGTCCAGCGTGGCATCCACGGACTTTCAATATTCAATTTGATCTGTACAGTAATAACAGCTCCGATAAAAAGCGAAATCAGGAGCACAATACCGATAGAGTTTACACCAAGCTGTTCAAGCTCCTTCAGGTATTGTTTCAAATACATTCTTATACGCTCCGGACGGGCAAAGACGCGCCACATAAGCATCATATATTTACCGACCGAAGCAAAAATCTTTGTCATAGTTCAGTTTTTATTTTCATGCAAAATTAAATAAATTAATATTAACAGACTAATTTATCAAAGCACATATCCCAATAATTAGTCTTTTTTAGACATTCGGCAGGAATCCGCGTCTCATAAAATCATCTGAATATCCCCTTTAAGCCATACATAAAACATAAATTAAACATTCATATACCTCGGATATAATTCATTTTTCTTACTTTTGCAAAAATATGCGATATGGAAATAGACAACAATACAAATGCCGTCAATGAAAAGCACGGTATTCTGAGAACAGAACATCTTGTCAAGAAATACGGAAAGCGTACAGTTGTGAACGACGTAAGCATCAACGTGCGCCAGGGAGAGATTGTCGGACTTTTGGGCCCCAACGGAGCCGGAAAGACAACATCATTCTACATGACAGTAGGACTTATCACTCCCAACGAAGGAAAAATATTCCTTGACGATTTGGAAATAACAAAATTCCCAATGTACAAACGTGCGCAGAACGGAATAGGCTACCTTGCACAGGAAGCCTCTGTATTCCGCAAGATGTCGGTCGAAGACAATATCGCATCAGTGCTTGAACTTACGGGCAAGCCAAAAGACTACCAGAAGGAAAAGCTTGAAAGCCTTATAGCAGAGTTCCGTCTGCAGAAAGTGCGCAAGAACCTTGGTGACCAGCTATCGGGAGGTGAAAGACGAAGAACTGAAATAGCACGATGCCTTGCAATCGACCCAAAGTTCATCATGCTTGACGAACCTTTTGCCGGCGTTGACCCTATTGCCGTCGAGGATATCCAGAACATTGTGTGGAAACTGAAGTACAAGAACATAGGAATCCTTATTACCGACCACAACGTACAGGAGACACTAAGTATCACAGACCGCGCATATCTGCTTTTCGAAGGCAAGATACTTTTCCAGGGAACACCCGAAGAACTGGCAGAGAACAAGACAGTAAGGGAAAAATACCTGAGCAACAACTTCGTGTTCAGAAAAAAAGATTTTCAACTTTAATAATATATAGGACGATACAAAATGGTATCAATCGAAAAAGTCAAGGTAGAGTTTGGAGCGACAAAGCTGTTCGACAATATATCATTCGTAGTAAACAACAAGGAAAAGATTGCACTTGTAGGCAAGAATGGAGCCGGCAAGTCAACGCTTCTAAAAATAATAGCCGGACAACAGCAGCCTACATCCGGAGTTGTTGCATGTCCCAAAGACTTCACAATAGGCTACCTTCCTCAGGTTATGGTTATCAGTGACAGCTGTACCGTAAGGGAGGAAACCGAAAAAGCATTTTCGGACATAAAGAAAATCAGCGAGAAACTTGAGGAATACAAAAGGGAGCTTGAAACACGCACCGACTATGAATCCGAAAGCTATCACAAGCTGATAGAAAAATATACCCACGAAAACGAGCATTTCCTGCTCAACGGCGGAAACAACTATTACGCCGAAATGGAAAGGACCCTGACCGGTCTGGGATTCCTGCGCACAGATTTCGACCGCCCCACATCCGAATTCAGCGGAGGATGGCGCATGCGTATAGAACTGGCAAAGCTGCTATTGCGGAATCCTGACCTGCTTCTTCTGGACGAGCCCACCAACCATCTTGACATTGAGAGTATACAGTGGCTCGAGAACTTCCTTGCCAGCAGGGCAAATGCCGTAATACTTGTTTCTCACGACCGCGCTTTCATAAACAATGTCACCGACCGCACCATAGAACTGTCATGCGGAACCATGTACGACTATAAGGTAAAATACGACCAGTATGTCGAGCTTCGCAAGGAAAGACGAGAGCAGCAGCTGCGTGCCTATGAGAACCAGCAGAAGGAAATTGCCGAAACCGAAGAGTTTATCGAGCGCTTCCGATACAAGGCAACAAAGGCTGTTCAGGTGCAGAGCCGAATCAAACAGCTCAACAAGATTGAACGTATCGAGATTGACGAAGAGGACAACTCAATGCTCCGCCTGAAATTCCCGCCTGCCCCCCACTCCGGCAGCTATCCGGTGATAACAAAAAATCTGTCAAAAAGCTATGGTGACCACGTAGTTTTCAAGGACGTTGAGATGACAATCGAGCGTGGCCAGAAAGTGGCATTTGTAGGAAAGAACGGTGAAGGTAAGTCAACACTCGTAAAGTGTATAATGAACGAGATACCTTATGAAGGAACCCTCACGCTGGGACACAACGTAATCATAGGATATTTCGCACAGAACCAGGCACAGCTGCTTGACGAAAACCTGACCGTCTTCGAGACAATCGACTATATTGCACAGGGAGATATCCGAACAAAGATAAGAGACATACTCGGGGCATTCATGTTCGGAGGAGAAGCAGTCGAGAAGAAAGTGAAAGTACTGTCGGGAGGCGAACGCAGCCGAC
This sequence comes from uncultured Bacteroidaceae bacterium, assembly GCA_944320965.1. GTDB lineage: Bacteria > Bacteroidota > Bacteroidia > Bacteroidales > Bacteroidaceae > Avibacteroides. Next base: position 10,744 of record CALUJO010000053.1, read on the forward strand.
TTGCCATGATACGCCTTCTGTTGCAGCCTGTCAACCTGCTCATACTGGACGAGCCGACAAATCACCTTGACATGCGTTCGAAAGATGTGCTGAAAGCTGCAATAAAGGATTTTGACGGAACGGTAATCGTCGTATCGCACGACCGTGAATTCCTTGACGGACTTGTCGAAAAGGTATATGAATTCGGCGGAGGAAAAGTGAAGGAACACCTTGGAGGCATATACGAATTTCTTGAAAAGAAGAAAATAGAGAACCTTAACGAGCTGAACCGTCAAACAAAACAGGACAACACTCCCAAAACAAAGGAAGAGGCGCCAAAGAAATCCGAATCAAAACTCAGCTATGAGGAGCAGAAAGAACAGAACAAAAAGATAAAGCGTCTTGAAAAACAGATAGCCGGCTTTGAGGAACAGATTGAAAAACTTGAAGAAGAGCTTGCACAGCTTGAAGAGAAACTGTCAACACCAGAAGGTGCAGCCGATACAAGTCTGTACGAAAGCCACGGCCAGCTGAAAAAGAAAATAGACGACACAATGCAGGAATGGGAAGCCTGCAACGAGGAACTGGAGAATTTGAAACAACAGTAATATAATTATTAATTGATTTATGAAAAAGAATTTTTATTATCCGATCATGGCATTTTCAATGCTTGCTGCAGTATCTTGCGGCGGAGAAAAGAAGCTGGGTGCCGGTATTGACCCATCAAACATGGACAAGACAGCAAAACCGGGTACCGATTTCTATCAGTATGCTTGCGGAGGATGGATAGAAAAGAATCCTCTTACAGCAGAGTATTCACGCTTCGGCACATTTGACAAGCTGGCTGAAGACAATATCAAACAGATTCAGGACCTTATCGAAGACATCGCAAGCAAGGAACAGCAGCCTGGAACAGTTGCGCAGAAAATCAATACTCTCTATAACCTTGCAATGGACAGCGTAAAGCTTAACAACGAAAAAGCAGAACCTATAAAGGAAGATCTTCAGAGAATTGCAGCCGTTACAGACAAGGCACAGCTACCAGCCCTGATTGCCGACATGCAGCAGATGGGCATTGACCTGTTCTTTGCAACCTATGTTGGAGCAGACGAAAAGAACAGCAGCAACAATCTGTTCCAGACATTCCAGAGCGGTATATCACTCGGACAGAAAGAATATTATCTTGACAAGGACAGCGTAACCGAGAATATCCGTAACAGCTACAAGACACTTGTAAACAACATGTTCCAACTTGCAGGATACGACCAGACAGTATCTCAGAAAAAGATGGAAGACGTGCTGAAGATTGAAACAGCTATTGCAGAAGGTTCACTTACTGCTACAGAACTTCGCGACCCTTATGCAAACTACAACAAGATGTCTTATGACGAAGCAAAGAAGAAATTCGCAGGATTTGACTGGGACGCATATATGAAAGAACTCGGAGTTACAGTTTCCGAAATCAACATCTCACAGCCTAAGCACATGGAAGCAGTGATGAACATATTCAAGAATTCATCACTCGACGAGCTTAAATCATATCTTGAATGGAAACTTCTTGATTCATCAGCAAGCTATTTGAGCGATGACTTCTATAACGAATCATTCAACTTCTACGGCAAGGTGCTTTCAGGAAAGCAGGAAGCATCACCAAGATGGAAACGCTCTGTAAAAGTTGTAAACTCAACATTGAGCGAAGCCGTAGGACAGATGTATGTAGAAAAATACTTCCCTCCTCAGGCAAAGGAAAGAATGGTTGAACTTGTAAAGAACCTTCAGATTTCACTTGGTCAAAGAATCGATGTACAGGAATGGATGAGCGACGAAACAAAGAAAAAGGCTCACGAAAAACTTGACGCATTCTATGTAAAAGTCGGTTATCCTGACAAGTGGAGAGACTATACAAACCTTGACATCAAGAACGACAGCTACTGGGCAAACATCAAGCGTTCAAACCAGTTCGAATATGCTTACATGTATTCTAAGGTAGGAAAACCTGTTGACAAGACCGAATGGCACATGTCTCCACAGACTGTCAATGCATATTACAACCCGACAACAAACGAAATATGCTTCCCTGCTGCAATACTTCAGTATCCTTTCTTTGACATGAATGCTGACGATGCTTTCAACTATGGTGCAATCGGTGTAGTTATCGGACACGAAATGACTCACGGATTTGATGACCAGGGTTCACTCTACGACAAAGACGGTAATCTGAACAACTGGTGGACTGCTGAAGATTCTGAAAGATTCAAGGCACAAACTAAGGTTATGGAAGACTACTTCAACAAGATTGAAGTTTTGCCGGGTCTTATGGCTAACGGAAAACTTACTCTTGGCGAAAACATTGCCGACCACGGAGGTCTGAAGATTTCATTCCAGGCATACAAGAACGCAACAAAGAACGCTCCTCTTGAAACAATTGACGGTTTCACACCAGACCAGCGTTTCTTCATTGCCTACTCTACCCTTTGGGCAGGCAACGTACGTGATGAATTTATCCGCCTTGTAACAAAATCAGACCCTCACTCACTTGGCCGCTGGAGAGTAAACGGCGCACTTCCTCACATTGACGCATGGTACGAAGCATTCGGCATCACAGAAAACGACCCGATGTACCTGCCTAAGGAAAACCGCGCAAACGTTTGGTAATACAATATCAAAACCATAAAGACAGTAAAAGTTGCCCTTTTAGGGCAACTTTTATTTTATCCGTATAAAAAGAATTATCCCAAACAGCAAACTCTTTTTGGGAATTTTATTAAAGAATTGCTCGACAATAAAACTCACATTCCAGCATTCAAATCAAACTTTCCCATAAATATAACGGCAAATACAATCCCAAACAATTATAGTTCCAAAGTCTATAATCATGCATAAAATCCCTATAGCCTGCATTTTTCCTCTAATCACTGAGAATCGCATATTTCCCTCAAATCGACCATTCACTCAGGAATATCAAAATCTCAGAGAATTTGAAAAACAAAAACATACAGACATCCTTAGTCACACGTATGCAACTGACAGAAAAACATTCAATATAATCAGAATAAGGGCGAAGATATACTATGTTTGGGGCATAGAAATGCTTCATGTCTTATAGACCGCAATATCTTCCCAAACCTAAGATGCATATTCCGGCGGATACCCGTTCAGCATTTCCGGTGATATCCGTTCACTCCCCAGTTAGTATTCAGTGTCGTTG
>CALUJO010000054.1 GCA_944320965.1 uncultured Bacteroidaceae bacterium
AGTTGTTGGGGTGAATTATGCCTGCACATCCAATTTTTACAACAAACACAAGTTAATTATTGTAAAAATTGGGGGGGGGGGTAGAAAATATTCGCTAAATTTGAAAGACTAAAGCTCACAAATTGGGCAGTTAAAGAGTTCTGCTGTCTGATACAAGAGGATAAATTGAATTGATAGAACTCACCTTGTTTTATTAATAATTAAATTTATGGGAAAGTTTCTACGAGTTTTTTCTCCTCCAGAGCGGAAGGAGAATTCTTGTGTAAGTGAACACAAGAAGAAGACAAAGTGGTATGCTTTAATGCATATGCTTTTAGTTTTATTGTTTTCATCTGCGGGCACACAAAAAGTTTATGCTTTGGCATGTGAAGCTTCCAATATTCAGGTAAATTACAGTTATGTCGAATCTGACGGATATGTAGAGTTTACAATACCGTATTTTGCTGATTGGGAAGGAGCTACAAATGAATGGTTTGAGGGCGGAAGAAAGGAAATGTGGACTGTTGTAGATGGAGTTGAAACAATGGTTTTTGCTTTTAGTAATGGTAATAATAGTGATAAAGCTCCGAGTTTGATTAACAAAGACGATGATGCAACATATGCTTATATTGATGAGTCAAAGATTGTCGTGAATCAAACAAGATACATGAAAGTGCGTTGGTATATTACCAGTGCTTTCTTTGGTAAGACAATAAAATTCCATTATTATGCAAGTATTGAAAAAAATAATGATGGTGATGACCCTAAACAGTCTGACGCATATACTGCTGAATATAAAATAAAGACTTTAAATACTCTGGATAACGGAACTGTAAGTTTGGGGAGATTGTATTGGTTTAATGTTACGTTTAATCTTTCACAAGACTATCCTGCAGGTTCTCAGTATGACATATATCAAGAAGGTGAAAGGGTTAGTTACAAAACTTTGACAAGCAAAACTTTGAATAAAGAAATCCTGCGCAGTCCGATTGAAAGAAAGTTCAATATAAGACTGAGGAAAACTTATAGTAATGAGAATGGAAAACTTGTTCAAGAGGATGTCTATAAGTCAATACAAGTAAAAGGTTATCAGGCTATTCAGAATTTTAAGGCTTCATACAAACCGGATGGTAGGGTTGTCCTGACTTGGAATCTGGAAAAGGGAATAGGAAATGTTGTGTCTGGGGATATGTTTAAGATACAAAGAGCTGATAATCCTGATTTTACAAATGCTGTAGATATTGGAGATGTAAGAGTTGAAACTGGTGATGGTATTCAGTTTACTTTTGAAGATTTTGTAAAGGATGATTTTATAGATGGTAAACAATATTATCGTATTACGAGAAGCTATTCTTTGAATGACTGGGGATGGAGTTTTGGACAGTCACTCTCTGTTGATATAGATCTTCAGCATGTTGAAATATTGTCTGCTGATGTAGATCTCATTGAATATGACGGACGTGATGCAGCCAAAATAACATGGACTCATAATGGTACAGATAAAATTTGGACTGATGGCAGTAAGTTTGTGATTGTACGAAATAATCTTACAGAAGGGACAGCTCAGGAAATAAGTGGAATATCAACTCGTGACAATATTGATAAAATGGAGTATATTGATACTGCTATAAAAAGTTGTAGTGAATATTCCTATGAAGTTTATGTGTCTCCAGGAGATGATAGATATAAATTGAATAAGAACGTTACAGGTGTAATATTGCCTTCAACAATTGGCGAACTAATTACCTTTGACGTATCAAAGGGATATTATTCAAATCGCGTAGAATTAAAATGGACATCTGTTGGTGCTTTTGACAAATTTATAGTAAAACGTCGTATTTACGGTAGTAACGATAAGTTTGAACAGGTGTTGACTGTTGACGGTTCTAAAGTTATGGAAGAGTATATGACAGATGATGTTAATTGTATCCCTGGCGTTATATATGAGTATCAGGTAGCAGGATATGTAAATTGCTCTTCTGAAGTTATAGTGTCAAATAGTTTGGAAGGTATTGGTTTTAGAACACCTACCGGCGATATCTATGGTCGCGTGACATTTGAGAACGGACAGGCTGTTGCCGATGTAGAAGTCCGTGCCGAAGTTGCCGAGGGTAGCGGACTGACAGGGAAAAGCTACCGTTTTAACAGTGGCTCGGACGTGCTTACTGTTGAAAACGGAAAACTTTTAAGTCAGGCAACCCGGACTGCAACTCTTGAAGCATGGGTGAATGCAGAGGCTGATGGTTCGATAATTGATAAGTCTGGTGCTTTGAAATTGTTCTACGAAGGTGGAAAGATTAAGTTCACTGCTGGCAACCAGACAATCGAATCCAAATCAGACTTGAGCGAATATACTTCTTCAGCAGATTTTGCGCATGTTACGGCTGTTATGGATGAAGCATTCCTTTACATATATATAAATGATAAGGAAGAGGCAAAGGTTCAGCGTACAGCTCAGGTAACAGGTAACGAAAACAAGGTAGTTTTAGGCGGAAACGGATACGTAGGTAACATTGATGAAGTTCGCATCTGGACTGTGGCTCTTGACAGTGCAACTGTTGCACGTGACTATGGCCGTTATCTGATTGGCAATGAGACCGGTCTTGCTGCATACTATACTTTTGACTATTCAGTAAACGACAGTTTCTATGATACATCTTATAACGGAAGTATTTATAATAAGAATCATGGTACCGTTTCGGGGGCTGTTGTAGATGCTGACAACATACCGACTATAAGCCAGCTCGGCTATAAAGGATATACAGGAACTGACGGTTCATATACAATCCGTGCCCTTCCTTATGCCGGTAACGGAACAACATATATGATTATTCCTCGCCTTGGAATCCATCAGTTTGAATCGGAAAAGGAATTGCGTCTTCTCAATACCAATTCACAGAGCCATACTGTAAACTTCATAGACAAGTCTTCGTTTGAGGTTTCGGGTACTGTAAGATATTCTGGCGGTACTGTTCCTGTACAAGGAGTATCGTTTACTGTTGACGGGGTTACTGTTATGGACGGTAAGGCAAATATCATCAAGACAGATGCTCAGGGTAATTTTACTATCAATGTTCCTGTGGGAACACATGAAGTTAAGGCTGTTCTTGTAAACCATACATTTGAATTGGATGGCCGCATAACAAACAGCGACGGAACCGACCGCAATTATCAGGACAGAATCACTGGCATTGAACTGTGGGATAATACGACTGTCAAATATATCGGACGAGTTGCCGGTGGCGCAATCCAGGAAGCATATCCTTTGGGACATTCTCTGTCAAAGAACAATCTTGCAGACGGCGTTAAGGTTGAATTAAAATATGAAAATGATGCTTACAGAATGTTTGAAAACGAATCGGATACATTATACAAGCATCTGAACGCTAATCCTTATATAGATGAAGAGCATGCCAATGAAGTAAACTTCAATCAGAATGTCATTACAATTTATCCTGATGCCAAAACAGGTGAATTCATTGCATATGTCCGCCCTGAAAAGTATAAGGTGGTTGTAACTGTTCCTGGACATCAGTCGGATGCAATAGCCGGAAACAATTCGGAGGTTAATCTTACAAATGTGTTTACACTGCAAAGCTCTGTAAATTCATATGTCGATTCTGTTTCGGTTAAGGATGAATATATCAACCGTTCTGATTCTGTATTCTATAATCAGGCACAGAAATTCATTCTTCGATATACTCCGACCATACGTGTATACCAGATGGATGAGTCAAGTATGGTTAAAGAATTCTTCGGACTTGAAACAGTTGAGATTCCGACACTTAATCCAGATGAAACACAAAAACATCTTATATGGGATACCGAATCAAAAACTTATACTTTAGGTCTTCCTGTATTTGAACAGGCTTCAATGGTTACTTTGGGCATTGACGTATTTGAAGAATATAAATATAAGACAGAAAGTGGTGACGACAAACCTGAAGTTGCGGCTGACGAAGTTCCTACACAGGATGCTGTAATCAAGTTTGGCGGTGACTTACCGTTTATAGGAGAAGCCGAAAGAGGAGATATCGTTGCTGATTCTATTGGACATGCAATATATACTTTCCAGGTAAACAATCCGGAACTGACTGCTGCAAAGCGTTCGTTAAGTGCAACAGTAACTTATGGTGATAGCGAAAATCCTACTTCTATAGATTGGAAAGGCAAGTTTGATGCTGTTGTCGTAGGTGCACGTATGAGGGGTACAAACTTTATAACAGCCGGACCTGATAAAATTCTGTTCGTACTTCGTGACCCTCCAGGAAGTAACTCTTATTCTTATTTGGAAAAAGGTACGACAATAACAAAGTCTTCTTCATTTACTGCTGGCGGATTTAACGAAGGCAGTGAAATAGGAAGTACCAAAGCTGGTACAAAGGTTATTACGTTCGTTGGTATTGGTGCTGGTACAGTTACGGAAAATGATGTTCACAATGAATATAATATAGGTGTAAGCCATTCGGAAAGAGGTGGTGATACTTCTACAACCGAATCGGAAACGACAACTACTACACGCTTTCAGACAAGTGCCGATCCTGAATATGTAGGAGCAAACGGGGATATGTATGTAGGATATTCTACAAATATATCTTATGGCGCTACTGATAATATTCAGATTATAACAAAAGAACAATATGACAGTAACCCTGGAGACTATACAGTATATTCTCAAATTACATCAGAAGACAAGCCTTTACTTCTTGTACAGAGTGTAGGTCTTGGACTGACACAGAAGTATGGGACATTGTTTGCTTATCCGCAGATACATATCGAAAGGGTTTTGATTCCTCAGATGATTGACTACAGAAATCAGATACTCCATCAGGAAACTGAGATGACTGCAGACCAGTTCCAGGCCCTTGCCGACAGGGACAATACACCGGTTTACGTGTCAAAGCTTGATCCGGAAGATGAAAATTATGGTAAGAGCAATACGGATGAAGTATTTGTCTATGAGAATGAACGTGACCCTTATGATGGAAAGAGCTATAAGATTTATTTCCCTCAGGGAGCGACTGCAAAGAACGATACAATCCTTGCTATGAATCAGTCAATTGATAACTGGTATAAGCTTATGGAAAAGAATGAGGAAGATAAGGTTAAGGCAGAACTGATTCAGAATTATTCATATCAGGCAGGTTCTGCCGTTGAAGTAGGCGAATCTTTGTCAACTACAGAATCAAGTACAAGCAATTGGGAAATTGTTATAAGTGCCGATTTTGCAACTTCAATCGGTCTGACACTCAATACATCAGGATTTATACTGGATATTCAGGAAAAAGCCGGTACAGAGCTGTCAGGCGAAAGTTCAAGCGGAACAACTGAAAGTAAGTCACAAGGTTTTGTCTTTGAAGATTCTGGTACAGATTATCTGTCTGTCGATGTTTGCCGTGAAGCAGACGATGCGGATGATAAGGAAATGTCAACATTCATATTCAAGACAAAAGCCGGTGCTACATCTTGTCCGTACGAAGCCGGATATACAACCAAGTATTATCAGCCAGGACAGCATGTCATTGACGAACCTACTGTCCAGATAGAAGTTCCTGAAATAACAGTTGAAGATGACTTTATAGAACATATTCCGTCTGGTGAATATGCATATTTTACATTGTTTATCCGAAACAATTCTGAGTCTCAGGACGATTCATGGTATGACTTGAAGTTGGTTGACGGAACCAACCCTAATGGTGCAGAACTTATAATGGATGGCGCTCCAATAGGTAATGGACGTACATTACTTGTTCCTGCAGGAGAAACTTTGGTAAAGACACTTGCTGTGGGCAAGGGTTCTGTATTGAACTATGACGGTTTGCAGTTGCAGCTTATGTCGCAATGTCAGTGTGACCCAACAGGATTCACGCCTGTAATTGCAGATACAGTAACATTCAGTGTTCATTATACTCCTTCTTGTACTGATGTAAAAATCAAGACTCCGGCAAACAACTGGACTTATAATACAAAACTTCCGGTCGAAGAAATTGAGGGTGTTGAAAAGCATTATATGAATATTGCTCTTGAAAGATTTGATGTAAATTATGACAATTTCTATTGTATCCGCCTTCAGTATAAGCCTTCTTCAGGAACAGAAGATGACTGGACAACATTGATGACATATTTTGATGATGAAGAAGAATATAACAAGGCTGTTGAGAATGGTATTACAGCCTCAATGATTGAGCCTGATAATACAGGTGCATTGAACTATAAGTTCTTTATGGATGATATGCCTGACCGCAATTATGATTTGCGTGCTGTTGGCGTATGTATGATAAACAATCTTGAAGTTGAAAACTTCTCTGATGTTCATACAGGTATCAAGGATATGTATACTCCAAGACTGTTCGGTAACGCACAGCCGGCAGACGGTGTTCTTGATGTGAACGATGAAATACGTCTTAACTTCAATGAAGCAATTGCAGAAGGATTGCTTACTCAGAACAATTTTGAGGTTACAGGTATACGAAACGGCGCACAGACAGACCATGATGTATCTGTAAGACTTGATGGCAATGATATTCTGACAAGTGAATTTGTACGCAACTGGACTGATAAGGATATTACAGTCGAGATGTGGATTATGGCAGACAAATCTCAGGATGCAGTATTGTTCAGTCACGGTAATGCTGCAAATACTTTTGAACTTTCATTGACTGCCGACAATCATCTGAAGGTGAAAGTAGGGGATAATGAAGTTACAAGTACCGATGCCGTACAGTATGAAGCTGGAAATTGGGCACATGTAGCAGTGACTTACAGTAAGGATGGAAGAGTTTCGGCTTATTACAATTTTGTAGAATATATAAGTAATGTAGAAATCGGAACTTATAGAAACAGCGGAACATATGTGTTCGGTGCAAGTATTAACGAATACGGATACTTCTCAGGAAAGATGCACAATGTGAGAATTTGGGATACTGTAGTTTCTTCAGGAAGACTTCAGACAAACAGTCTTGTTGTGCTTTCAGGAATGGAAAACAACCTTATGGCATATTATCCGATGGATGAGGCTAAAGGTAGTGTTGCTTTAGACAAGGCACGTGGTGCAAATCTTGATATTAGTGGAACGGAATGGACTTTACCGGAAGGAAGAGCTGCCAAATTCAACGGAACTGACCAGTATGTAAGGATTAATACTGGCAGCACTGCAGTTATTGACGGAACAATGGATTATACTGTTGAGTTCTGGTTCAATGCCGAACCTGGTCAGGCAGATGCTGTAATGTTGTCAAACGGACGAGGTGACGGACAGGATATGGGCGGTTCTGACAATCTGTTCTCTATTGGATTTGAAAGCGGTGAACTGACATTCAGAAATAACGGTCAGGCAGTTGTTGCTGATGGAAACTTCATCGATGGTAACTGGCATCATATGGCTATTGCAATAAGCAGAACAAGCGGACGTGGTCAGATTTATATTGACGGCTCGTTGAATACTTATTTCAATTCAATTGATTTTGGAGGAGTATCTGCGGCTTATATGTATGTAGGTGCCAGAGGCTGGGAAGCTGACGGTTCTGGTCAGGCAACTGTTGACAGATTCTTTAGAGGCTCTGTAGATGAACTGAGATTATGGAACTTGTACCGCAATGAAACTATTGTTTCAAATAACTTTAATGTTCAGCTTGATGGAACAGAAAAAGGACTTTTGGGATACTACCCGTTTGAACATTATATTGAATGGCAGGGCACTCAGGAACTTCAGTTCACTCTAGAAGACAAGAGAATCTATGATGATCCGTCTATGGCAAATCAGCCGGGACAGCAGTTCGGCGCATCTTCAGTTGAATCTGTGCTTTCTGCTCCAGTCAAGACTAAGGGTTCCGTTTCAAACCTTTCATATGATTTTGTTGTAAACAATGATGCTCTTATAATTACTCTGACAGAACCTATGGACAGAATAGAGAAGACTATCGTTACGTTTACTGTTGATGGAGTAACTGACCTGAATGGAAACGAAATGCTTTCTCCTGTAACTTGGAGTGCTTATATCAACCGCAATCAGTTGAAGTGGTCTGAAAACAAGTTATCTATAGAAAAATCTGCATATGAAGAATATGAATTTACATTGCAGGCTGTAAATACAGGTGGTTCAATACAGAATTTCTATATTGAAAATCTTCCTGCTTGGCTTGAAGTTTCTGCTACAGAAGGCCAAGTTGGTCCGCTTGATTCTGAAGATATCACGTTCACAATAAATCCTGGCTTGAATGTAGGTACTTATGATGAGGTTATATATTTGAGCAATGACAACGGTGTACGTGAAGCACTTGAACTGACAGTGAAAGTTATGGGTGAGAAACCTGATTGGTCTGTTGATCCTTCACAATTCAAATATAATATGACTGTATTCGGAAAGATGAAGTTTGAAGGAGTATTCTCAAATGATAAGGAAGATATGCTTGCCGTATTCAAGGATGGTAAATGTATTGGAGTAAATACCGGAACATATGATAAGGATTATGATTTGTGGTATGTATTCCTGACTGTTTACAATAATGAAAAGCAGGCTGATAACCTTGAATTCCGTATGTGGGATGCAAGTACAGGAAAGATGTATATCGGAAAACCGAGTGAAAATATAATCTTTAGTAATGATGCTGTTTACGGCAACGTAGAAAATCCTGTAATATTTGACGGTAAGGAAATATTTGTAAGGAACATTGCATTGAACCAGGGATGGAACTGGATTTCATTCAATCTTGCAAATGAAAATCTGAATAATGTAAATTCAACATTGGTAAATGGTGTATGGACTTCTGATGATGTTGTCAAGAGTGAAAATACATTTGATTCTTATTCTGTAAAGAAAGAAACTTGGAATGGAACTCTATCAGCAGCCGGAGGATTCAACAATACATCAATGTTTATGCTTCACAGTTCGGAAGAACAGGTACTGAGTGTTGTTGGTTCTGTAGTAAATCCTTCTGAAACATCTATATCTGTCAAGGGCGGACTATGGAATTACATAAGCTATATACCTTCTGTTAATTATACAGTCAAGGAAGCTTTGGCTGGTTATGAGGCTACTGCAGGTGATATAATCAAGTCACAGGATAAGTTTGCTATGTATTCCGGAAAGAAATGGGTAGGAAGTCTTACTTATATGGAAGCTGGAAGAGGTTATATGCTGAAACGTGTAGCTGAAACAGATACCGAATTCAAGTATCCTTCAACAGGAGGTTCTTTGAACATGACAATGGGTATGAATCGTGCTTTGGCAGACATGTCACCTGTATTTATCCATTCTTATAATATGAGTATTGTTGCTGTTTCTGAACAGGTAATTCCTGGCGATCGCATACTTGCTTATGTAGATGGAGAGTTGCGTGGTGAAAGCAAGGCTGTTGAATACTCTGACAAGAATCTGAACTTCGTATCAGTAGCCGGAGATATTGATAATGCTGCAATTACATTCAGACTGGAACGTGACGGACAGATTATTGCTGAGTCCGTAACTCCGGCAATGTATATAAGAAATGCTGTTAACGGTACTCTTGATGCGCCTCTTTCAATAGTATTTACAGAAAATGTAGGCTTTGCAAATGTTTATCCTACACAGTTTGCAGAAAAGCTTAACATTGATATAAATCTTGAAGAAGCTTCAAATGTAACGATAAGCATTTATGACATTGCTGGAAGTTTAGTATGGAAACATTCTGAAAAATCAGGTGAAGGATGGTACCATGCAGAATGGAACGGTGAAAATGGAGGAAGTGGATATTGCTCTGCCGGTTCTTATCTTGTAAGAATAGAACTTGACAATAAGGTATGTACTTATAAAGTTGAGAAAAAGTGATTTTGACTGTTCCGTGAGATTTTGTCTCACGGAACGGTTATTGTTTTTTATTAAATAAAAGAGGACATGTTCCTTTATATAACAATAAATGAATAGATATGAAAAAACTAAGATTTATATTACCGCTATTTGCTTTATGCGTTTTGTTTCTGACTGGTTGTAAAAAGGAAGAAACATTCAAGACTTTTACTCAACCTTATTGGCATGAAGAGTTCAACGCAGAATATACAGCAACAATGACTGCTGTTGTCACTCTTCCTCAGGAAATCGGAACTTATGTTCAGGAAGGTGATGAGCTTGCTGCTTTTATAAACGGTGAATGCCGTGGAGTTGCCAAAAATATTGACGGCTTGAATTACATTATGATAAAAGGTATGCCGGACGAAAATGAAATGGTCACATTCAAATATTACAGTGCAAGAAATATGTATATGTATCAGTGTGTGAATTGTACCGCTTTTGAAAATGACGGCATATATGGAACTGCTGATTCTCCTATTGTATTGCCTTTAGTTGTCATTAATGAATAATCAATTAAAAATTTATGTTTATGAAAAGTTTATTAATGGCTGGCGTTATATTGTTCTCGGCCGTTGCTCTTGCTTCTGCACAGGATAATGTAAAAAAGGAAAATACTTTTTTGAATAATTGGTATGTTGAGGCCGGTGCCGGTGCTCAGGCTTTGTTTTCAACCGATGCGACAAGACTGTCCCCAAAAGACAGGATTTCATCAAGCTTTTCTGTTGCCGGGGGTAAGTGGATAACACCATATTTGGGATTCCGCCTTAAAGTCGAGGGATATGCTTATCGTGCTTACAGCGAAGTTGACGGACTTTATCTTGACGATGCTGTAATGTTTTGGGTTTGGGGAAACAATGATCCTCACAGATTGAATGTCAGAATAATGCCTGACGGAAGCTACAATAGAAACTTAAGATACATCAATACTCATGCCGATGTACAGTTAAGTCTGTTCAATATGCTTGATTTGAAGCCTAAGGAAAAATGGGATGTTATTATGTCTGCCGGAATAGGATATAACCGTCTTATTGCATTCAAGGGCAATTCAGGGGTAAATTCCATTTCTACTAATTTTGGAGTTATGGCAAAATACCGTTTGAACAGTTATCTGGATATTAATATGGAAGTTGGCACAGCACTTATGCCTGACCAGTTTGACGGTCGTGTGACAGGAAAAATGTATGAAAACAATCTTGCTGTGACTTTGGGAGTGTCTTATAAATTCAAAAGAAGAGGATATAAAAGCAACAATGTTCCTATAGAAGTTGTCAGAGAAGTGGAAAAAGTGATAAGGGATACTGTCAATACAGTAAAGAGGGTTGTTGTCGAAAAGAAAGTATTCAATGAACCCTTTGCTCTTTCCACTATATCTTTCAGGATAAACCAGTATAATCCGATTCTTGGTCAGCAAATAGCATTTGAAAATATAGTCAAATATTTGAATGCAAATCCTAACGCCGTTGTTCGTCTTGACGGTTATGCAGATTCTGAAACAGGAACTCCTGAGTATAATCTTGCACTTTCTACAAAACGTGCAGCTACTGTTCGTTCAATATTGATTAATGACTATGGTATTGAGTCATCAAGAATTCAGGCTCAGGGTATAGGTTCAAACTCTCAGCCTTATTCGGAAAACAAGTTTAACAGGGCTGTAGTTGCGACAATGTTAGAAAAGTAAGTTTGATGCTATATGATTTAATTTCCTGAAATACTTGATTGGTTAAATCATATATTTGTAATAAAGGTGTCCGGATAATCAACGTCTGGACACCTTTATGATTTTTATAGTAGGGTGAAAGAGTGGTTATCTGTTTTGTTTTTCAAGCTCTTTAGCCTCATTCCAGTATGCATCCATTTCTGCAAGTGTCATGTCTTTAAGGTTCTTTCCTGCCTCTTTTGCGCATTTTTCAAGATGATTGAAGCGGAAGATGAATTTTTTGTTTGTTCTTTCAAGGGCATCGTCAGGGTTAATGCCGTAAAGTCTTGCTGCATTTATGATGCTGAAAAGCAAATCGCCGAATTCTGCTTCAATGTTATTCTTGTCCTTGTTTTCAATTTCAGTTTTGACTTCGTTCATTTCTTCGTTTACCTTGTTCCATACATCCTCGCGTTTTTCCCAGTCAAAACCTACGTTCCTTGCCTTGTCCTGTATTCTGTATGCCTTGATTATTGACGGCAGACTGTCTGGGACACCTCCAAGTACGCTTTTGTTTCCGTCTTTTTCTTTCAGTTTCAATTCTTCCCAGTTCTGCAGAACCTGTTCTGTTCCGTTAACCTGTGTTGTACCGAATACATGCGGGTGGCGGAATATCAGCTTGTCGCAAAGCTTGTCACACACATCCTTTATGTCGAAATCATTTGTTTCCGAGCCCATTTTGGCGTAGAATACAATATGCAAAAGCACATCTCCCAATTCTTTCATTATGTTGGGCTTGTCTTCTTTTATGATTGCGTCGCAAAGTTCGTATGTTTCTTCAATTGTATTTGATCGCAGACTTTGGAATGTCTGTTTCCTGTCCCACGGACATTTCTCTCTTAGTTCGTCCATTATGTCAAGCAGTCTTCCGAATGCTTTAAGCTGTTCTTCTCTTGTGTGCATAATATATCTGTTTTTTGTATTTTGCTGTTTCCTAAAAAATAAGCCGGACTGTTTTGTTTCCGGCTTTTATCTGTAATTTGTTTTATCAGTCTTTCAGGTAATAGTTCACATATGTAACTACTCTTACTTTTTTTATGTAGCGTGTATTCTGGTCACGGTCTTCAATTGAGAACTGTCCCTGTCTTGCTGTCTTTATTTTTCCAAGGTCGCTTTCCGAGTCTTTTGCAAATTTCTCTGCAGCTTCTCTTGCGCCTTTGGTAGCCTCTTCAATCATTGAAGGCTTAATGTCGTTAAGACCGGTAAACTCATAACTTGTATTGTATGGGTTTGTATCTATGATTATTCCGTTTTCCAGCAATTCTCCCTGTTTCTTTATTGTTGCGGTAACTACGTCAACATTATTGGTTGATATTGTTATTGTCTGGCTGATATTGAAACGAGGACCTTTTTCTGTTGACATATATCTGTCGCTCTGTCTGTCGTATACTGTTGGAGGATTGATATAAATGTCTTTTTCCTGTATTCCGTTGCTTTTAAGGAATTCTACAATCTGCTTTTCATTGTTCTTGATTTCCTTGTATATCGGGCTCAATACATTTCCGCTTGAACTGAAGTTTATATTCCATGTAACCTTGTCGGCTTTGACTTCCCTTTCGGCAAGTCCGCGAACTTCAATTGTTCTTGTATTATCTGTTATACTTTGTATTCCGTCACCGATAAATTTACCTCCGACAAACAGTCCTACTGCTATAATCAGAGCTTCAAGTTTCCATCCTTTCATACGAAAAAGTTTATAAGATTCAAGATTCTCAATAATGTTACAAAATACCTGAAATCTAGGTGTTTTTACAAAATTAGAAAATATTGCTGGAATAATCGAAGAAAATCAGCAGATTAACGCAATAGAAATTGAGATTTAAGCAGTTAGAAGAATTTCACGGCAGTTGGGCAGAGGGCTGAAAAGTGTTCCACAGCAGATTGGAGAAAGAGAACGGTTTCCTATTCGTTACCCGTCAGAAATGCAGATTTAACAGTCTCCGTTTTATTTGCGCCGTTCTGCGTAGGTTTGCTTGTCAAGGTTTAACTCGTTGATTTATAGTTTTGCACTCAAAAAATTACGAGTATGACAAGGAGCACATTTCGCGTGCTGTTCTATGCGAACGGCAGCAAGGAGAAGAATGGAATTGTCCCTATCATGGGACGGGTTACAATCAACGGGACGGTAGCGCAGTTCAGTTGCAAGCGGAGCATCTCAAAGGTACTTTGGGACGCAAAGGGCAACCGTGCCAAAGGCAAGAGCGTGGAAGCGAGGGAGACGAACCTTGCGCTTGACAACAT
>CALUJO010000055.1 GCA_944320965.1 uncultured Bacteroidaceae bacterium
CGAAGGAAAGCCAAGAAAAAGCAGACGGATGGTAAACGCTCGTACCGCAAGAAAGCCAATACCGTGCGTCTGTGTGCCGATGATGTACTGACACGTGAGAAACTCGTTGTCTATCACGACAGTTACGCAAGAGTAATGGGAAAATACGGTTTGCAACGTGGCGTACGTGGCTCGGAAGCACGGCATACGACAACAGCCCAATACTACCGTGATTTGACACGGCAGACGAGTGAACTCGAAGCCAATGTACAACAGTTACAGACAGAGCAGCAACAGGCAGAACAACAGCTTGATGAGGTAAGGCAAGAAGTCAAGTCGGAGAAACTGGAAGCTACCAAGATGGAAGCGAAAGCCGCATTCGTGGCAAAGGTCGGTTCTCTTTTCGGTAGCAACAAATTGAAAGAGGAAAGAGAGGAATTACAACAACGTATATCCGCACTTGAAAATCAGAACAAAGAATTGATACAACATATCAAAACAATGGAACAGGAACATAAGGAAGAACGTACCAAGTTCAATGAATATGTGGATAAGATACAGCGATACTTCCCTTATGTAGAAAAGCTGTTACCGTTAATTGACTTCTGCCGAACCACCTTGAAATTCTCTGAAAGAGTAATTCAGAAGTTGTGCAAGTTGAAGGAGATAAGGTTAAAAGGTGATTTCTATTCTCCAGAGTTCAACCGAAAGTTCCATGACGAGAATGCTACATTCTCGTTTGAAGAGGACAAGAGCAGAAAAAGACATTACCACATATGCGTGAACGATATTCCGTTTGTGCAATGGTTTAGGCAAAAAGCGCAGGAATGGAGAAACAGTTTTGGGATTGTATTCACAAAGCAGGATAAAGGATTGAAAATGTAAAATGTACTTTAAAATCAACTTCTGAATCGAATAAAGACATTAGAAGATAGTGTATTACAGAAAAATCCCCTATCTTTGCAATATGTTCATTTTAGAATTAGCAGCTCACTTTGTATAAAATATGCAAATTATTAATACAAAAAAATTGAAGATATCAAATCCCAAGTTAGAGAACTTAGGCTGTTATGCTTTGTCTTCAAAAATTTATCTACAAAAAAAGGAAAACATGAAGTATTTTATTGAAGATTTTTCTTTAATGATAAATGATGATAAATTGGGATTTTATATTAAAACATATTCGATAGTAATAGATAGTATTCAAATGTTCACTCGTCCTCTATTTAGGAATAATATATATTTAAATTCTTCTAACAATAAATCATTATTGTTATGTGATTCATTGTTAGAAGAATTGAGATTAAATCGTGAATTAAGAGTTTATTGTCCATTTTCTATAACTTCATTGTTAAATGAATTGATTATTGTCACACTAAAGGATGAAAAAAAGTGGTATGAATTAGTCGGAGAAAAAGTGGAAGTGAGTACAACCAATTACACTCCCTTTAACATTACAGCTAAACTATATATAGGATCATACACAAGATATTCTTCAATCAATAAATTGGCAATAAAAGATTTACATTTATCTATAAAGGATGAAGCAATTCCTAAGGATAACTATCGGGAGAATGGATCTGATTATCAATCTGTAGTAGAAATACCTATAGATATGCTTCATTCTGTAGAAGTAAGAGGTGGAACATCTGTTTCTCCTAAAAAGTTTACAGAGTTCGGTGAATCATTTTGGACACCTGATAATATTTATTTTTCTTACTTAAATCTTAAAATAGACTATTCTAAAAAAATAATAGAAGGATCTTATTCTGATTGTCAGGAACTTCCAGGAGGTAGAAGAACTTCAAATGGATGGGAGAATAAATACCATCAATATAATTCTTGTTTTTATAAGGTATTTGATTTTATTTATAGCCTAAAAAATTACATTGACAATTTACCTGATATTCTTGCTCCTATAAATGGTTATATTAAACATAGGGATGTATCTTATTTCCCAGAATATCTTACAATTGCATTTGAGAAAGAATTAACATTTAAGCAAATAAATGAGGTAATGAAATGTAATGTTAGTGGTTCTGAATATATTTTCTATTTATAGGTTGATTTTGCATCTTAAATAAGCAACGGCGATTAATAGTATATAGGAATCACCTCTTCCCATTCCGAACAGAGAAGTTAAGACTATATACGCTAATGGTACTACAAAAAGTGGGAGAGTAAGTATCGCCAAGGTCTGAGGTTGGGACTCACAGACTGTGCGAATGAGTTTGGGTTCCGTGGGTATTTATTTTTTTAATCTTTTTTCATATGGAACAAATGATTTTGTTTTGTGTGTAGATTAGAGAATTCATTTCCAAAAGAATTCTCCCTACACTTAAAAAGGCTACAGCAGATGAATAGCTGAGAATCTGTACACTATCGTTAATCGTAACAATTTTATCAATGCATCCGCAGTTGGGATTCATGGGTTATGGTTGTATAATCGTGGACGGATATTCACTCTTTATTTCGCAAAAGAAAGGTGAGTTATTATAGTGGCAGTCTGCAATGAGTATTATATCTATTAGCTTGACGGTTTGTGGAATGTTTGTGTTCCCACAATTTGCATTACTGTTAGGAATCACTTCGGTGATGTTAGATTTTGTAATGTTCATTTATGCTATAATAGTAAATAAAGATTTGTACAGATTAAGTGGCATAGAATCTTTGCCTAAGAAGGAAAACTGACAACCCGTATGGCGACTAATGGTCGCCATACGTTACTTATAAAATTCATGTATTTTACCTTTTTCATTTGATTAATCTTTTATCAGTAAAAAGCAAGAGAGTCCCAATTATTTTGTAGTTTTGTAGTAAAATGAGTTACCCGAATAAGCAAAGCGATGCAGAACAAAGCAATTAAAACGGTTGCCAAATCATTACCCCCAAACAAGGTAATTCTTCTAAATTGCTTAATTTCAAATAGCTATATTCCTTATACAGATTTACGGAAAATTGACGGAATACAATAATATTATAATGAATAGAGCACCAAAAACAAATGTCCCTGCCAATAATTTCATATTGACAGGGACATTGAACATTCTTATATTAAAATTTTCCTTTACCTTAATTTAAAGAATAACCTTCACTACCTTACCGCCACATCTTACAAGATAAAGGCCAGAGTTAAGTTCAAATACATTGTTGCCCGGTTTTGCAGTAAATTCAACAACCTTGCTTCCGTCCAAGCCATACACTTCAACAGTTGCAGATTCATTCAATCCGTCAACAGCAAGTTTTCCGTCAAAAGCATAAACTCTGACTGTCTCTGAAATATTTTCTTCAATTGAAGTTCCTTCCATTTCAAAAACATTTGTAAACTTGTCCCAGCCGTAAGCTTTTGAATAATCATCTGAAGTTCCGGCAGGAACATAAAGCTTGCAATTTGCCGGGAGTCCTTCAAAAGCCCACTGTGAACATGTTGGAGGATTTACTGCATAACATACAACAGTATCAAGATTTTCACAATCAAGAATTATTGCATCTGACAATGATTCCAGTTCGGCAGGCAAAACAAGTTTTTTAAGTTCAGAACAACCGTAAAAAGTTCCAATTCCTATCTCAGTAACAGGAGAAGATATTTCCATAACTTTTAGTTTTTCACATCCGGAAAATGCTTCAGAACCAACTGTTGTTATTTGGTTATTCCATTCAACTTTTGCCAAACTAAGACAACTTTTGAATGCCTGATCGCCAATATTCTTTACATTTTCAGGGATTACTATTTTCGCCAGACTGCGGCAACTGTGAAATGCCTGATTACCTATACTCTGAACCATTTCTGGAATTACTATTTCCTGAAGACTGCTGCATCCTGCAAATAAATCATTTCCTATAGATGTAATATCTTTTGGCAGTACTATTGATTTCAAAGCACCGCAGTAGGCAAAAGTCCAGTCACCCAAAGTCTTTATACTGTTTGTAAGTACTATTTCCTTAAGATAGCCACACATATAAAAGGCACCTTCTTCAATAGATGTAACACTTTTACCTACAATAGCTTTTGTAAGATTACTACATCCAAAGAATGCATTTGCACCAATTGTATTTACAAAAGAAGGAACTATATAAACTGACCCTTTTTTATTCGGATAAGATACCAGTATTGTTTTGTCTTTTGAAAACAGTACTCCTCCATCAACTGTAAAATTAGTGTTTGCCTCATCAACTGTAAAATTCTCAAGAGATGTGCAGTTTGCGAAAGCCTGATTTCCTATTGTTTTAAGTGATGCAGGCAAATCAATAGTTTTTAACGAAGTACATGAATTAAATCCAAAGTTTCCTATACTCTCAAGTTTATCCGACAAAGTAACTTCTCCTAGAAGAGAACAACCCCAAAATGCATCCATACCTATTTTGGTTATGGTATTTGGCATAACCAAAGAGTTTATCTTACCGCAAAGTCTAAAACCATTTTGTGCTACTTCTGTAACTGTATATTCGGTTTCACCATCAATTACTTTTTCCGGTATAACCACATCACCGGACAAATCCCCACTAAGAGCACTAACACTTACCGTCTTATTTTCCGGTGAAATAACAGTATAATTCAACCCTTCATATTCAAAGGCAAACACCTGGCTGCCTACTGTCATGGCAAACAGGAGAAAAAATAAAGTTGTAAACTTTCTCATATATAAAAATCCGTTTATTTAAAATTGACGCTAAGGTATCAATTTTTAATACAAAAAAAGAATAACTTTGCAAATAAATTGAATAAAAACAATGAATAATTTAGAAAATACAGAATTAATTCTTGTAAGAATAACAGGAGAAGACCGTCCAGGCCTAACAGCCTCTATAACAGAAATACTTGCTAAATATGATGTTACAATCCTTGATATAGGACAGGCCGATATACATAACACCCTATCACTCGGTATTCTGTGCAAAGCCAATGAGAGCAATTCAGGATTTATAATGAAAGAACTGCTTTTCAAGGCATCGTCACTTGGAGTCGCAATAGGATTCTACCCTGTTTCTGCCGAAGAATATAACGAATGGGTCAGCATGCAGGGTAAAAACAGATATATCCTTACTCTTTTGGGAAGAAAACTGTCTGCCAGACAAATTGCATCAGTAACACGCATTCTTGCCGAACAGGGCATGAACATTGACGCAATAAAACGTCTGACAGGACGTATCCCTTTGAACGAAAGCGAAGCTAAGACACGCGCCTGCATTGAATTTTCTGTCAGAGGTACACCAAAAGACAAGACAGCCATGCAAGGACAGCTTATGAAACTTTCAAAGGAACTGGAAATGGACTTCTCATTCCAGCTTGACAACATGTACCGCCGCATGCGCCGACTGATATGCTTTGATATGGATTCAACGCTTATTGAAACTGAAGTTATTGATGAACTTGCGATAAAAGCCGGTGTCGGCGACCAGGTAAAGGCTATAACCGAACGTGCAATGCGCGGAGAAATAGACTTCATTGAAAGTTTCCGCGAACGTGTCGCACTGCTTAAAGGACTTGACGAATCGGTAATGAAAGACATTGCCGAGAATCTTCCGATAACAGAAGGTGTTGACAGACTTATGTTTGTCCTGAAGAAATACGGTTACAAGATAGCCATTCTTTCGGGAGGATTTACATATTTCGGACAATACCTTCAAAAGAAATACGGAATTGACTACGTTTATGCCAACGAACTTGAAATTGTTGACGGTAAACTGACAGGACGATATCTTGGAGATGTCGTTGACGGAAAACGCAAGGCAGAACTGCTGCGTCTGATTGCACAAGTAGAAAAAGTTGACATAGCACAGACCATTGCCGTGGGCGACGGAGCCAATGACTTGCCTATGCTTAGTATTGCCGGACTGGGTATCGCATATCACGCAAAACCAAAAGTTGTTGAAAATGCAAAACAGTCAATAAACACGATAGGACTTGACGGTGTTTTGTACTTCCTCGGATTCAAGGATTCCTACATAGAAGAACATTAAAAACATACACAATATACTGATAACAGACAAGTGCCGTAAGCAATTTATGGACTTGTCTGTTTCTTTTTCATATCCAACACCCGCAAAAACCATACATTCTGATAAAAATTTCCACATTTTATATTACAATATAACATATAAATAATATATTTGAGCAGCAAAAAGAAATACATTCTACAAGACAGTATACTTTTTGATACTAAACAAACAATTACAAATACAATTAATCAGAATCAGGATGTGTGGAATAACAGCTATATTCAATGTTAAATGCAGACATGCAGAGTTAAGGAAACAGGCATTGGCCATGAGTCGCAAAATACGTCACCGCGGACCGGACTGGAGCGGAATATATCAGGGGAAGACTGCAATACTTGCCCATGAACGTCTTTCAATCGTAGATCCGGCATCAGGCGGACAACCATTGTTCAGTCCGGACAGGAAAATAATTCTGGCAGTAAACGGAGAGATTTACAATCATCAGGACTTGCGCGAGCAGCTGAAAGACGAATACGAGTTCCAGACTGGAAGTGACTGCGAAGTAATCATCCCTCTTTATCTGAAATACGGAACTGATTTCATTGACAAGCTTAACGGAATTTTTGCATTTGCCCTTTATGACGAAGAAAACAACAAATTTCTTATTGCAAGAGATCCGATAGGAATAATACCATTATATATGGGACATGACAGTGAAGGTCACACACTTATATGCTCGGAGCTGAAAGGACTAGAAGGATATGCCGAAACATTCGGGCAGTTTCCGCCGGGACATTATTTTTTCAGCGATGACAAAGAAACTGTAAAATGGTATAAACGCGACTGGACATCATACGAATCGGTAAAGGATAACAAAGGATGTGCCGCTGACATACGAAAAGCACTTGAAGAAGCCGTACACCGTCAGTTGATGAGCGACGTACCTTACGGAGTTTTGCTTTCAGGCGGACTGGATTCTTCCATAATATCGGCGATAGTCAAGAAATACTCGGCTATGAGAATAGAAACACAGGACAAATCCGAAGCATGGTGGCCACGTCTCCACTCATTTGCTGTAGGACTTAAAGGTGCTCCGGACCTTGCCGCTGCAAGAAAAGTTGCCGAACATATAGGTACGGTACATCACGAAATTAACTATACAATACAGGAAGGTCTTGATGCCATACGCGATGTAATCTATTTTATTGAGACATACGACGTAACGACAGTAAGGGCATCAACCCCGATGTATCTGCTTGCCAGAGTTATAAAAAGTATGGGAATAAAGATGGTCCTCAGCGGTGAAGGAGCCGATGAAGTATTCGGAGGCTATCTTTATTTCCACAAAGCGCCTGATGCAAAGGAGTTTCATGAAGAAACAATACGCAAAATCAGCAAACTGTATATGTACGACTGCCTGCGTGCCAACAAGAGTCTGAGCGCATGGGGAGTTGAAGGGCGAGTTCCGTTCCTTGACAAGGAATTTCTGGATGTAGCAATGAGCCTGAACCCTTCACTTAAAATGTGCCCGGGAAAGACAATTGAAAAGAAAATACTTAGGGAAGCATTCCAGGATATGTTGCCTGAAGAAATAGTATGGCGACAGAAAGAACAGTTCTCCGACGGTGTAGGCTACAGCTGGATTGACACACTGAAGAAAATCACTTCCGAAGCTGTAAGCGACCGTCAGATGGAAGAAGCGGCAATACGCTTCCCTGTAAACACTCCCAAAAACAAGGAAGAATACTACTATCGCTCAATTTTTGAGGAACATTTCCCAAGCGAAAGCGCGGCCCGCACCGTACCATCGGTTGCCAGCGTTGCCTGCTCCACTGCCGAAGCACTTGCATGGGACGCATCATTCAAGAATCTGAACGACCCAAGCGGACGCGCCGTAAGCGGAGTGCACGAAGCTGCATATAATGACTGACAGTTTCAATAAAGCCCTTTCAGCACTTTTTTGAATAAGTCATAAATATGGTCATTTACTTATATTGTTCAAGATTTCTTTCCTGCACAACAAAGGTAAAGTAATTCCAAGCATCAAACACAAAAGAAAAGTGGAATATCTGCTGCTCTTTGAAGAATAAAAGAAAAAGGAGAATCTTTTGACATATAGCCGTCAGGTTCTCCTTTTTCCTTTTCTTGAGTCTATCAATTTCTGTTCAGTATTCCTGAATCCTTATCTTTATTCTGCATCTTCAGTTTCACACCGGACTTGGACTTGCCGAATGTGAAGTTGTAAACAAGATTTATATACACCATATTGGCATTGTTGATGATTCTTTCGGTTTCCGTACGTTGTAGAAGCGATGTTCCCGATACGGATGTAACCTGTTTCCATGAATCATAGAACGGGTATCTTATGCCACCGGTGATAGTCAGGTTCTTTACAGGCTTGTAGGATAGTTCTACCGATGCCATACTTGGTATGTTTTTCGTAGTCTGTCCGATAAGTGATTTCTTCTGAGTCTGGTAGAACAGCTGCAATCCCCATTTATTGTATGCAAGGTATATTGACGGAATGATAGAATAGCCCGTATGGTTCCACTGTGAATTGCCCAGTCTGTTTATCTGATGGAACACGTCAGAGTACAGTCTCAGTCTGAGTATATTGTTTGAAAACGGGTACCACTGCAGAAACAGGCTGGCTTTTATGTTCTGAGCTTTGTCCAGGTTGCCGAATGTCTCAATGACGTTTATATCATCCGATTGGAAAATCGGTGCGATGGCATCTTTTGTATATGAATATCCTACTTCTACATTGATTATAAATTTCTTGAAGCCTTTGAAGTAGGACAGCGACAGATTGTGATTGTTGCTCGGGGTCAAATTAGGATTTCCAGCAAATATATAATTGGGGTCCTTGAAATAAGGATTGTAAGTGAGCGAAGACACCGACGGATTTTCAGTGTTCACCTCATAATTGAACATCAACTCCGAACTCTGGTCTATGAAATATCCCAATTTCACATGAGGGCGGAAATAGGTAAAGTTGTAGGTCTTGTTCTCAATGGTGTTAAATATATTGTTGTTTACACCGGCACTTATGCTGTAATTGAATCTCTCCCCAAGCATTCCGGTTATTCCCAAGTAGGAGTAATTTTCGTTGGTGGTTATCTGATTATTTAATGGTAAATTATTCTGTATACTATTGTTGTACATGTATCTGGTTCCGACATACAGGTTTGCCGTCTTCATCTTATAGTTATACAGAGCCTCGCCTATAATGGAATATTTGTCCGTGTTGATTAAAGTTGCAGTTTCAAAATCCGTTTTTCCGTCAATCAGTTCCTTGTATCCATAGTCATAGTCTGATTTGTAGTAAGTACCAACAAGATTAATTATCAGTTCATGTCTGGAACCGAATGATTTGCTGAAATACATATCCATAACCGGACTGATGTATTTGTCTTTGTCCGAGCTTTCACCGATTTTGACGGATTCCACGTCATTTATCCTCGATGTGATATCCTGTATCGAGGAACGTCTGCGGTTCAGGGAGTTGAATGACAGTTTTACACTGAAGAGATAGTTGTCTGCTTTTGAATTATTGAAACTGATTTCAGCCATCTGCTGTTCATAGGCATACGGACTGTTGTGTCCGCTTTTTGTTTTTTGGTAATCTGTTCCCCCGACAGAATATGCCATTTCTTCATCCAATACCATCTTGTTATAGTTTCTGTAATTTATATTGTAGGTTACGCCTATCTGCGAATTTCCCCAGTTGTATTTGAAGTTGACTACATTGTTGCCGAAGCCTGTAGTCACGGCATTCTGGGTATTGATACCGACAGAACCTCCGTTCTGTTTTTCCTTGGTCACTACATTTATGACCGCTCCCAATCCCATATTGGAATATTGGATGGGTGGTTGTGTGTAATAGTCTATTTTTGCGATGTTCTCGGGAGATATGACTGAGAGATCAGTCGTAGTTGACGGAACCCCGTTGATCAGGATCTTTACCGCCTTGCCGTCAACCGACGAGACACTCTGGTCAAGAACCTGTATCTTGGGCAGAAATTCCAATGCAGACAACGCACTGCTGTATTGCCCCTTTTCGGCATTGGTCAATTTATATTCTTTTTTATCGGCAAATCTTTTCACCATGCTTGCAGTTACGACAACCTCTTCCAGATTCATGGAGCTTTCCTGCAGGTGGATTATTCCCAAGTCGGTTGTCCTGTCCAGTTTAAGATTCTGATAATAGTTCGAATAGCCCAGAAATGATATTTCAAGGCCATAATCTCCGGACTTCAGTCCCTCTATGGCAAATTGACCTTCATTATCCGTAGTTCCGCCTTTGTAATAAAGGGAATCTATCTTGGATCTGATTACCACTGAGGCTCCGGTTACAGGCTGTTCCTTGGAATCCTTCACAACACCTTTGACGGTATGTTGAGCACATGCCGGTATTGTACACACAATGCAACAAAGCAGCGCAAAAACAAGTTTCAATTTTCTCATGATGAATAGCTGTTTTTTTGATGCAAAAGTAAAGTCAAACAAGAAAAAACAGCTATAAAACGACTGACATTTTACCGACGTCAGTCTGACAATTGACAGATAATCACCGGTTTTCTATTTTGAGCGAATAATATTCCCCTTTATCCGAAATTATCCGCACATTACTGTTGTTCTCAACGACAGGTTTCAACCGACGTACCAATGTATATAATGTTTCTTTGGAATTGTCTTTCCCAGGCCACAGTTTCTGGCAGATGTCATTGACCGGCACTTTTTTACATTCGCTGGTGATAAGGATTTTCATGAATGCATACTGCATCGGTGTGAAATGAATCTCTTCATTGTTTCCATTATAGAATAATGAACGTGAATCAGAGTATGTAATATCACCGAAAACTATTGAACGATTATCTGGCAGAGAACTTTGACATAAAGACTTCTTATGATTCAGGTAAAGCATAGAAAACATTCCCCAAAGTAGTGACACTATAAACAACATCCCTGGAACTGTCTGTTCGGACATGCTGAAAACTGCAGCTTTGGAGCAGTTGGGATATGCCCTTACATGAAGTCTTTCTTCACCGCATTTGTAAGTCATCGTGTCACTGCAGAAGGATACATTGCTTGATTCTTCCGTGCACATTGCCAGATAGGACGTTTTCTTCAGCTGTTCAATTTTTAATTTTGACCTGTATATTTTCAAAGTATCTGCCGTTATACGGTCTGATTGTTTGTACAGAATAGTCTGGGCCAAAGCCTGGTTGACATCGTCTATTATATATTCTTTCGCAATTGTATAATTACCATAACTCAGAAACAATGATGGAACCATCAAAGATAAAAATACTGTTATTGCTATAAAAGGATTCATGTTTTATCTGTTATTAGTCTTGAAAGTATATGTATTTTTGTTCATCGCCTGTCAGATTCCAGTTCTTTCTCAATTTCTTCAATCGTAGGAAGGCTGCCCCGAAAATCTTTCGGTAGAGCTTGTCCTAATTCATAATCGGAAATTCCGATAGGCTTCTGAATATCACGCAAGGCATATTCTGCTTTGATACGGTCTTTACTCTTGCAAAGTAGCAGTCCGATAGTCCGGTTATCCCCCTCTCGGCAAAGAATATCATCTACGGCAGAACAGTAGAAGTTCAGTTTGCCGATATATTCCGGCATAAACTCAGTATCTTTCAATTCAATCACCAAATAGCGGTGCAAGAAAGTATTATACATCAGGATGTCAATGTAGTAATCATCGCCCGACACCTCTATGTGGTACTGTCGCCCCATAAAAGCGAAGCCTGCACCCATTTCCATAAGGAATTTCTCTACATGATTAACCAATCCTATTTCTACATCCCGCTCATTATATTGCTCTGTGAAAGTCAGCATATCAAATATATATGGGTCCTTGAGCATAGATTTCACATCGTTTGCTTCCGGAACAGGCAGTGTTTCGGTGAAATTGTTAGCCAACGCTCCATGCTTGCCATAATCATCAAGTTTGATGGCTTCTTGTAGATAGCGTGTCGTCCAATGATTCGTAATGCTTTGCATCATATACCAGTAACGTGCTCGAATGTCCTTAACCTGCTTTATCAATACAAGATTGTGCGTCCAATCCAGATGCTTGATGGGGAGGGTGAAATTATATTCATCCAATTGCGAAATCACTGATTTCGCAATTGGAGAAACACCCTCTTTTACCATCGTAAGCTCTTGGTTGTATTCGTTGAAGAACTGCACCATATATTGCATATTGCGTACAGTAAATCCTTTTATTTCGGAATAATCGTTCTTCAAATCCGCTGCCAGCCGTTGCAAGGTTTTCTTGCCCCAACCGTCTGCATCCTGACTTTGCTGCAACATGCCGCCAATATCCCAATACATCCTAAGCATTTCTTCATTGGCAGCATAAATCGCCCGTTGTTGGGCGAGCAGTACCCGTTGTTTGATTTTGCGAAGCAGTACCGCATAACCACAAAAGTTATCCGACATGTTTTCAATTGCTTGTTTATCTATATTTTTAGCCATAATCTCCTTTGATCTATTTACAAAGTTACGTTTTAAATTCGATTGTACATCAAATTCATACAATATTATTAGTTAATCCATTATGAGCTATCTTCTCATCGAAAATCCACTTTTCTGATGTTGGTCATAATTTTTTCAGCCACATTATCAACCACTTGATTTGCTCATGATTGCCAAATACACCATTTTTCCAGACTGAGAGATACAGCCCCCCTTGCCGGATTTCCGCCACCGATACAAGACTCAAACATTGAATGTTTCGGTCAAAAACGTTCTACATATTTACCAAAATCATTTAAGGCTTTTGTCAAATACATTCTACATTTTTCAGGAAAAACAATAGACCTTTTTCAGAATTAAATATGCACTGATTTAATTCAGCCCAATAGGTTATACAAAATACAGAAAACAATAAACAACTATTCAGGTCAACAAACTTACTTTAAATCAATTCCGAAGCCGTAAGCGACCGTCAGATGGAAGAAGCGGCAATACGCTTTCCAGTAAACACTCCAAAGAACAAGGAAGAATACTACTACCGCTCAATTTTTGAAGAACATTTCCCAAGCGAAAGTGCAGCACGCACTGTACCGTCTGTTGCCAGCGTTGCCTGCTCCACAGCCGAAGCACTTGCATGGGACGCATCATTCAAGAATCTGAACGACCCAAGCGGACGCGCCGTAAGCGGAGTGCACGAAGCTGCATATAATGACTGACAGTTTCAATAAAGAACTTTCAGTAAAGCGTAAATAATATCTTGGGAAAGACAAAAAATTACCCTATATAATCTTAAACCGAAGACTTAGGTTTCAAGAACAAAGATTGCGGTTATAAAAACAGAGGCTTCGGTTTGTGCATATTCCGGCGGATACCCGTTCAGCATTTCCGGTGATATCCGTTCACTCCCCAGTTAGTATTCAGTGTCGTT
>CALUJO010000056.1 GCA_944320965.1 uncultured Bacteroidaceae bacterium
CAAAGACCGATATGATTCAAGTGAACCGAATTTATTTAATTTTTAACCTTGTCCATTTTTAGTGGACAGTAGTGTTTGCC
The DNA here is from genome assembly GCA_944320965.1 of uncultured Bacteroidaceae bacterium. Taxonomy (GTDB): domain Bacteria; phylum Bacteroidota; class Bacteroidia; order Bacteroidales; family Bacteroidaceae; genus Avibacteroides. The sequence goes on from CALUJO010000056.1 coordinate 81, forward strand.
GTTGAAAAATATCTGTTTTAAACTTGTATCATGAAAAGTGTGGAATTAAGATTTGAAAAGAAATAAATGTTTCTATATTTGTGAAGGATTTAATTTTTAAACAATATGATAGTAACAACAACTCCCAATATAGAAGGGAAGACAATAGTGAATTATTTTGGAATTGTTTCGGGTGAGACAATCATTGGTGCAAACGTATTTCGTGATTTCTTTGCCAGTATTCGTGATGTAATAGGCGGTCGCGCAAATTCGTACGAAGAAGTTTTACGCGAAGCAAAGGATACCGCAATGAAAGAAATGATTGATCAGGCGCTGAGGATGGGCGCAAATGCCGTTGTCGGCGTTGATTTGGATTATGAAACAATAGGCAGCAGTAGCAGTATGCTTATGGTTACTGTAAGCGGTACTGCTGTGTTTGTTTCATGATTTTTATGGTTGATTATAAATATAAAGGGTATGCATTGTTCTGCATACCCTTTATGTTCATTGTGTGTTTTTATTGTTTTGCAAACATTGCTAATGAATGGATTAGATAATTATTTCTCCACTTGCAGTGCCCTGTGATTCCCATCCCTTGATAGTTGCATCGTCTATTTCTATTTTTCCTTCCTTTACGGAAAGTTCTATATAAAGTTGCTTTCCTTCTTCAAGTTCGTTAATTTCAGGCTTGATGCTGTTTACTGTAAATGTCTTGACTGTTTTTCCGACAGTTATTTCAAGTGTGACATCAGATGCCTTTTGAGGAATTATAATGAACTCAACTTCTTCTCCTGAGCCTGTGAAGTCGGCAGAAGATGCGTTGGTCGCATCATTTGAGCAGTCCATCATATTTACAGAACAGGTTGATTTTGCTGTACATTTTGTTTGTATTTCTTTTGTATCAATTCCTGATTCTGCATTGAATTTAATTTTCAGACGGTGCATTGCATGTCTGAAGCTGAGGCTTACCGGATTTTCGCTTTCAACTGTTACATCTTTGGCTGTTGCAAGCAGCAGGTCCTTTTCTTCTGAAGTGCTAAGGTTGAAAGAGAATTTTCCTTCTGTTATATTCTGTTTTGGATAGCATGCAGAGAAGTTCACTTTTCCGTTACTTGCAGCAATATCAATGTCTTTCCAGTAAAGCTGTGTAGTACCTACAGTGAAATCAAAGCTGTTGTATTTGTTGTCGGCATTGGCAACAACAAGGCTAAATATATCGCCATTGCTGAGGTTTCCTTTACCTTCTTCATCCAATACAGGGCTTTTGGCTATTTCTGCATTAATGATTGAAGTACTTAAATTTATTTTCTTTTCAATATTGTCTGTTGCAGGCTCGTTTGATTTGTTGCAAGCTCCTATACCTGTAAGAACTGTTGCGAACAGTAAATAATATATTTTCTTCATATCTGTAATTATATAATGTTTATACTTTTATTCGTTGAAATATTTTTTCCAGTACTCTGTACCAAGTTCCAGAGTGAATAATCTGTTTATCGGTTTATAACTGTCTTCTGGTTCACCTATATATCCGTATTTGTATCCTGTCGTATTTCCTCCTTCTGGCATTTTAGGGTATACAATTTTAACTCTGATACACCCAAAATAACGAACATCGCTTCTGTCGTTGTTGTCAACATAATATATGTATGATATATCTCCGTTTTCATCAAACTCAGCTCCCCATATTGTCATGGCATGGCTGCTTTTTACATTTCCTGCATTGAAACCTATAGCCTTGTTGTTAAGAAGTGCATCCTTTATTGTCTTGTTGAATGTTTCTTTTCCTATCCCTGCTATATTTTTTCCTAAACGTACTCCTTCAGGGAATACATCCTTGAAATATCCTGCATTATTTATAGGATAAGTCATTGGCGGTAATGTAGGAAGCTTTCCATGTATGAACCAGTTTGTTCCATCATCAATGTTTCCTGCCTCATTTTCAAAAGAATTAAGGAAATCCTGGAATATCTGGCTTTCCTGCTTGTTATCAGTAAATGCGTTTTCACTATTGTAAGTATAGTCGGGACCTTTATATTTGCCTGACTCAATATATCTGTCAATATATTCCTTATTCATGGTTATCCACCAATGAAGAAGATTTGATGCAGAAGCAGCCCAACACATATAAGCGTCTTGTATTCCACCTTCAATATCAGTAGGATTTATCTTGTTTACGTCAAACCATCCGTATTCTTTTTTCCATAACAGATAATATGTAATGTTTGTTGTTGGATATACTTGCTTCCAGTCGTTTGGATCAGGTTCTTTTATACCATATACCCAAACAGTTTTATTTGCCCATTCTGACGTTTCATCTTCTTTAAACACCAGTTTTATTGTTGTTTCTTTTCCTTTTTCGAATTCTGTAAGTGTAATTCCGTTGTCAAGTTTTTCGGGTGCCTTGTAGTATGAATCCTTTCCGTCTTTGGTTATTTTAAGAAGCCCTTCTTCTGTTCTATATGGAGATACCGGTTGAGGAAATATGATGGCTTCCAAGCTTCCGTCATTGTTCTTTTTAGGAGTTATAAATTGAAAATCATTACTGTTGACTTGTATTTCTCCTGTTTGCAGATTGATATTTCCATTGCTTTTGCTTCTGACTAGAATAGAAACATTTTCGGTATTTCCGCTTGTCTCTATTTTTAAGCGGTGCATAATATGTTCAAATGGGAAATATGCATCATATTCTCCTTCTGCAATGGTATCCTTGGCAAAAAGAATGTCTGATTTGTTTTCTCCACTCTGACTTTGGTCTGTATTTATTTGGAGATTGTATTCAGTAGATGCACCGTCGGATATTGCAGGGTAGTGTGCTGAAATAATCAGATTGCCAGTTCCAAAATCTGAACGGCGCAGCATTGGTCCCCATTTTCCTCCGCTGTAGGTCTGCTCGCGGTATTGTATTTCAGAACCATTATCTATAAATAATCCGATTTTGTCTCCTTCGGAAAAGTTTCCGCTTCCGTCACTGTTCCGTCACTGTTTAAATCTGTTTTTGTTTTTGTCTTTTGAAAAGACAGATTCAAATATCTGTCATCATTCTGTTCATCCTGGATTTTCATATCTGCCGTACATGCTGAAAGTATAAGCAAAAGGCATATACTCATCCATCCCCAATTTGATTTTGGGATTCCTTTCGTTCGTTTAGTCATAAATATCGTTCTTTATATAAGAAAATAATTTATAGGTATATGATTAATATGTTAATTTACCAGGAAACACTGTTCCTGTATTTTTATATTAAAATACTTTTTCCCTTAAATCTTTGCGCTGCATAATTATAAAAATAAATGAAATGGTATATTTATAATAAATGAATAAAGCCTAAAATTGGGTAGTATGTTGGTGCTTTATTGTTAAAGGCATAATATTATGAGTAAATAAAATGTTTGTCTTTATGTTGGTGCTGCAGTTGTTTGCATAAATATGTTCAATTTGCATTATTGCGATATATAATATTTTCTATAATTTTGCTGTAAATAAAGCTGGAATATGATTCTGAAACATCTTTCATTATTGAACTATAAAAATATAAAAATGGCGGAGATTGACTTTTCGCCAAAACTGAACTGTTTCTTTGGATTGAATGGTATGGGGAAGACAAACTTTCTTGATGCCGTGTATTATCTGTCGTTCTGCAAGAGTGCTACAAACTCTGTTGATTCGCAAAATATAATGCACGATGCAGAGTTCTTTATGATTCGTGGAAATTATGAAGATGCAAACGGTTCGGAAATGGATGTTTTTTGCGGATTGAAACGCAAGCACAGAAAAGTATTTAAAAGAAACGGCAAGGAGTATAAGAAATTTTCGGAACATATCGGGCAGATTCCGCTTGTTATGGTTTCTCCGGCTGATAGTTCCCTTATAGCCGGAGGTAGCGAAGAGCGCAGACGCTTCATTGACCTTGTAATATCACAGTATGATAAAGAGTATCTTAATTCGCTTATAAGGTATGAAAAAGCTCTGCTTCAGAGAAACACTTTGTTGAAAGCTGAAGTTCCTGCGACAAGTGAAGACTATGATATATGGGAGGAAATGATGGCAATGTATGGTGAAGCGGTAAGTCGCAAAAGAAAAGCTTTTATAGATGATTTCAGACCTCATTTCAGTTCACTATATTCTTCCATATCTGCAGACCGGGAGAATGTAAGTCTTGAATATGTTTCACATTGCAATGAAGGGGATTTGCGCGACATGTTGCGTCAGTCAAGGCCAAAAGACCTTATTATGGGCTATTCTCTGAAAGGAGTTCATAAGGATGATTTGACCATGCTTCTTGACGGTTATCCTATAAAGAAGGAAGGTTCGCAAGGACAGAACAAGACATATCTTATTTCCCTAAAGCTTGCACAGTTCAAATATCTGAAGAAGTATGGAATAACAACTCCTCTTCTTCTTCTTGACGATATATTTGACCGTCTTGACAGTAGCAGGGTAGAGCAGATTATAAAACTTGTTGCGGGTGAGGATTTCGGACAGATATTCATAACAGATACGGATAAGGAGAGGTTTGAACCGATACTTCGCCAGCTTGGTGACAAACATAAAGTCTTTCGTGTAGAAAACGGCGAAGTTGAACTTTACGAGTAATATTTATGGCGAGAGAGGCTAAATCTATAACTGAACTGCTTAACCGTTATCTTCGTGATGAAGGTCTTGAAACGCCTTTAAACCAAAGCCGTCTGATTGATGCATGGCCTGAGGTTGTAGGCAAAATCGTAAGTGACAATACTGGCAGTCTGTATATAAGGAATAATGTACTTTATGTTGAGATAAAATCGGCTGCATTACGTAGCAATCTTATATACAAACGTAAAGTCCTTGTCGATTTGCTTAACAGGCATGTCGGGGCAACAGTAATTAATGATATTATGTTCCGATAACATTAATTATTCCTTTTCAACAAGTCTTACGACCTGCCATATTTCTGTTGCCAAAATTGCCATAAAACTGATAAAGAAAAGAATGTCTGAACCCACAAGATTCAGATTCCCTTCAAATATTCCGGTTTTTACAGCAAAAATGAGCCATGATGCGATAGTTATAATTATGCAAACAGAATATATAGCAAGCATAAAAGAGTCTTCTTTGTTCCATTTTTTCTCAGGCAGTCTGTTCATTACCTTTTTGGTGAAGAATGGATTTTCCGGAGCTTCTTTTCTGTATGATTTTATTGTTTCCCTGAATTTTTTTTCGTCAGTCATAATAATTATGCTTATATATTTGTTATTTCAGCAATCCTGCGAGTTTCGTTTTTGCCCTTGAAAGATGTGACTTTACGGTACCTTCGGGCATTTCCATTATTCTGGCTATTTCTTTCAACGGTCTGTCTTCCATATAAAACAGCACGGTTGCCGATTTTTCTGCCGGACTCAGCTTCTGCAGAGCGTTTGCAATGTCAATTCTTGTGCTGCAGTCGTTTTCGTTTCCATCATATGCCATTTCATTGTCAGCTGTGGATTCTTCATCATCAAGCCTTTCTTCCTTTCGTTTCCTTGTCCAGTCATAGAATTCGTTATAGGCAATTCTGTAAATCCATGTCTTGAATCTTGCAAGGCCCATGAAACTTCCTATTGAAATATATGCCTTTATGAAAGTTTCCTGTGCTAGGTCATCACTGAGGCATGCATCGCCTGTAAGGTTTAAGAAGAATCTTCTGATGTCCGACTGATATGCTTCGACAAGTTTGCCAAATGCATCTCTGTCGTCAGTCAGGGTGCATTTGGCAACTAGTTTAAGTTCTTCAAATCTGTTCAGCATCTTCTTTTCCGTCAGGTTTGTTGTCTTCTTCCATTTTTTTGTTCTTTCTGTTCTCGATAATGTACAGCGCTATCTGTCCGCCTCCTATCAGTAACGGTACCATTGACAGAATAGTGATATTGACATTACCTTTGATTATTCCGAAAATCATCAGCGCAAGTCCTATTGCAATGGAATATATCGCAATATTCATCGGGTTCTTTTTTCTGTTACCTTTGTTTTCATCCATGAACACATATTCCGGAAGCTGATAACCATGTTCGATGGCTTTGTTAACCATTTCATATTTTATCTGCCTTCTTTTTGTTTCGTTCTTCATGGATATTGCCACAATGAGGATAACCATAATAAAAGGCATTCCGAAAACTCCTATGATGGCAAGAATCTTTGTTATTGAATCCATAATATCAGAAGCGCTTTCCTCGTTTCCGATATTAGACATATGCTTGTTTACGGCATTCTCAATGATTGTTTCAATTCTGTCTTCCTGAATAGAATCCGCTTTAGCTTTTTCTATAGCTGTTGTTGTTCCCGCCGCAAATGCAACTGATGTCAGTGACATTGCGATGACTGTGAATAGTGCAATAATTAGTCTTTTCATGTTGTTTATGTTTTTAATTGTTCAACTTGTTTTACTGTTTCTGTGCATTAGACGTAACAGGAAGTATGAAAAGTTGCACTACTATGAAAAAATTTTTCTTTTTTGATGAAAAACATAAAATACAGTCTGCTAAACAAAGTAAAGCCACATATACAATTCATATGTTTATAGTGGAATATATAAAACTAAAGAGTTATGATTTCGTCCATCCTGATATCGTGTTCCTCGTGTGGTATATGGTCAAGATACTGGAACGGGAAGCATACTCCTATTCTGTAACATTTAAGGCGGCAGAGTGTCTTGTCGTAATATCCCTTGCCTCGTCCCAGTCTGTTGCACTCGCTGTCAAATGCCATACCGGGGATTATAGCCAGTTTTATGCTGTCCGTATCAGTCCACAGTTCTCCTTCCGGTTCAAGAATGTTGAATGCTCCCTGTTTGAGTTTCCCTTTGTAAAGGCGAAGTTCAAGTTCGTCTCCTACGACAACCGGCAGTATTATGTTTTTTGTGTTCTTGTATTTTTCTACAAGGCTGTGTGTGTTCACTTCATCATCAAGTGAATGATACAGCAATACTGTATCAGCTTCAATAAACTTCGGATGCCTTTCTATTTTATCCGTTATCTGTAAAGACAAGTCCAGAAGAACCTGGCTTGTGCAGGATTTCTTCCGGACTCTGATTTCTTTTCTCAATTCCTTTTTGTCCATATAATTATATGTAAGGATGATTTGATGTATTTCTATTGCAGCATCATAGGATCCGCTCCGTTTTCCTTTATAATCTTTACGGCCTTTATAACTTCCTTGTCATCTTGGTTCAAGTATCTGATAAGTTCCTGCATATCAAATACGTCATAAATGATAGAAGCATAAATATTCCTTTTAAGTGCATTGTAGGACTTACGGATAAGCAGGTTGCGGCGTTTTATTCCTTCCTTGTCGGCATATCTTACAAAATCCTCAACAATGTTATTGCGGTTCAGATATTTTATAAGTTCTTCAGGAGTTTCAAACTTGTCAAATGTCTCTCTGTTTCTGTCTGTAAGCTCAAGAGAGAAACGGTTTATCAGTCCGCTTGCATTTACCTGTCCCAGATATGATGTGTATCCTACCGTATCCTGTGCAATGAATATATCAGGAATTACACCACCTCCGCCGTAAACAGTTCTTCCTTTTGATGTTTTGTAGACAAGTGTGCTGTCAATCTTTATACTGTCTTTTGAGAAGAATTCGCCGTGATTGTAGCGGTCCAGTATGTCAAGTTCATATTCTTCCTTATGTCCTTTTTCGTATTCCCTCTGTATGCATCTGCCTGAAGGAATAAAATAGCGTGCAATTGTAATTCTTACTCCTGAACCGTCATTGAAGTCAACTGGTTGCTGTACCAGTCCTTTTCCGAACGAGCGTCTTCCAATTACCACCCCGCGGTCGTTGTCCTGAATTGCACCGCTGAATATTTCACTTGCCGAAGCTGATGATTCATTTATAAGTACGGTAAGCGGCATATCCTGGCAAGAGCCGTAACCGTCGGAAAAGTATTCCTTTTTGGGAGAGTTACGTCCTTCGGTATATACAATCAGTTTGCCTGCAGGAAGGAACTCATTGACCATTCTGACAGCAATCTCCATAACACCACCGGGATTGCTTCGCAAGTCAATTACAAGTCCTTTACAGTTCTTGTGCTTTAGCTCTGCTATGCATCCGAGCATTTCTTCATAAGTGGTCAGAGAGAATGAGTTTATTTTGATATAACCGGTCTCATTGTCTATCATGTAGCATGCGTCAATGCTTTTGATTGGAATATCGCCTCTTGTAACAGTAAAGTCCATGTTCTTTTTCAGGGCAGGGCGGTAAACTGTCAGCTTGACTGTGCTTCCTTTTGGTCCTTTAAGGCGCTTCATTGTATTGTCGTTTGTTACAATCTTTCCAACGAAGGCACTGTCGTCAACGGCAATTATTCTGTCACCGGCTATCATACCAACCTTTTCTGATGGACCACCAGGTATTATTCTGACAACATTAACTGTATCTTTGTTTATCATGAACTGCACGCCTATACCGCTGAACGAGCCTTCAATCTGTTCGTTTGCCTCCTGCTGTTCCTTTGCAGGTATATAGGCAGAGTGGGGGTCCAGGTCTTTAAGTATAAGAGGCATTGTCTGTTCTATGATTTCGTTCATGTCGACCGTATCAACATACTGCCTTTCAATTATATTGAGCAGGGCGTTTATTTTGTTGCTTGAATAACTTATTCTGCTTGCATCCGTATTGTTCCCTTTTGCCGCATAGAAAAAGCCTACGGCAATACCGAATACAATACTGACTGCGATAATCAGCGGCAGAAATCTGTTGTTTTTCTTTTCTTCCATATATATTTAATTTGTTAGTCTTTGTTGTCAGTATTCATTTCAAGATAGTCAACTTGTATGTCTGCGCGTTTCAGCAGGTTTATTCCGTCTTCAAGACGGTATTTGCGTGAATATACAACACGTTTGATACCTGCCTGTATTATCAGTTTGGAACATTCAATGCAAGGAGCGTCTGTAACATATAGCGTTGCACCGAGGCTTGAATTGCTTGAGCAGGCTATTTTTGTTATTGCATTTGCTTCGGCGTGCAGGACGTATGGCTTCGTTACATTGTTTTCGTCTTCGCATATGTTTTCAAATCCGGACGGAGTGCCGTTGAATCCGTCGGATATAATCATTTTGTCCTTAACGATAAGCGCTCCTACTTTTCTTCTTTGACAGTATGAGTTTTCCGACCAGATAAATGCCATACGCATATATCTCTTGTCAAGTTCTTCTTTTTTCTTGTCTGTTTCCATATAGTTTGTTTCAGTTTAGGGGACGGAACAGTATGTATTCCTTCTGGTCGCCGTCAAACAGCTTGAGGGCAAGATAGTCGCCCATATAATATTTGGCGTTGCTGAACAGGTTGATAAATCTGTTTCCCAGAGCAGTTGCCTCTGTTCCTTCCATATTTGTTATAGTTACGTTGAATGTGTTGTCCTTGTTGTTTGCACTCCATTTGCCCGAGAATGTTGCATTTGTTGCACGTCCCGAAAATGTTCTGTCCTTGAACAGAATCTGAAAATGTCCGTTAACTATTGCCTGGTTCACTTCTTCTTCGGTAAGTGTCGGTTTGCCGTCATCCTTCAGTCCCTTGCATGAATTGATGTTGCTCATTTTCCATGTCTTTTCAACAAAGATGCCTCGGATGTCGTCCTTCGGCGCGCACGAGAACAGCAGCATTGTCATGCAGATGATTGCAAATGTAAATATATTTGTTTTAGTCATATTTTGTGTCAGATTATACCGTTTCTCTTTAATAATGCATCAATTGTCGGTTTCTTGCCTCTGAATTTTATATATAAATCCATTGGATGTTCCGAACCGCCTTTTGAAAGTATATTATTTCGGAATGACGTTGCCGTTGCCTTGTCAAAGATGCCGTTTTCCTTGAATACTGAGAATGCATCGGCATCAAGAACTTCAGCCCATTTATATCCATAATATCCAGCGGCATATCCGCCCGAGAATATGTGTCCGAACTGTGTACTCATGCAGGTTCCTGGTATTTGCGGCAGAAGTGAAACCGGCTTGAATGCCTTCTTTTCAAATTCTTCAACGTTTCCTGTAAAGTCTTCGGTCAGTGTGTGCCATGCCATGTCAAGCAGACCGAATGATACCTGTCTGGTGCAAGCATATCCGGCATTGAAGTTCTCGGCAGCCTTTATCTTTGCTATTTCGCTTTCCGGCATTACTTCTCCGGTGATATAATGACGTGCAAATGTGTTCAGAAAGTCTTTTTCAACCGCAAAGTTTTCCATTATCTGTGACGGAAGTTCAACAAAGTCGCGGTAAACGCTTGTCCCGCTCAGACTGCGGTATGTTACTTTTGAAAGCATACCGTGCAGCGCATGTCCGAATTCATGCAGGAATGTGTTAAGTTCGCTGTGGTTAAGCAGTGCAGGCTTTCCATCGGTCGGAGGATTGAAGTTCATTACAAGCGAAACGTGCGGGCGGCTGTCTTTGCCGTTTTCCATCCATTGCCCCTTGAATTCTGTCATCCATGCTCCCGACTGCTTTGTAGGTCTTGGGTAGAAGTCTGTATACAGGACTGCAAGATATTCGCCGTTTTCGTCAAATACCTCAAAACTTCTTACGTCCTTATGGTAAACAGGTATTTCTGTTGATTCGCGGAATGTGATGCCATACAGCCTTGTTGCAAGTCCGAACACTCCTTCAATCACTTTGTCAAGTTCAAAGTATTCGCGCAGTTTTTCTTCGTCAAAGTCGTATTTCTCCTTACGCAGGATTTCTGAATAATAAGACCAGTCCCATGGCATAAGGTCGGTTATTCCGTCACGCTCCAAAGCAAGTGCGGCAATTGTTTCGGTTTCCTTTTCTGCTACCGGCATATAGCTGTCCTTCAGAGTATTCAGAAGGTTATACACGTTAGCACTGTTTTCTGCCATACGGTTGTCAAGAACATAGTCGGCATAGGTCTTGTAGCCGAGCAGGTTTGCAACTTCTATTCTTAGGTTTGCTATGTGGCGTACAATTTCGGAGTTGTTATATATATTGTCGCGGTTTGAAACCGTGTTGTATCCCATATACATTTCCTTGCGTAGTTCGCGATTGCGTGCATATTTCATGAATGGAACGTAGCATGGCGCGTCAAGTGTGAACAGCCATCCTTCCATGTTGTTTGCAGATGCGTTTGCAGCAGCCATTGAAATCACTCCTTCGGGGAGACCTTCAATCTGAGTGCTGTCAGTGATGTGCAGCGTGAAGTCATTTTTGTCCTTCAGACTGTTCTGCTCAAATGTAAGTGTAAGCAGGCTGAGCTGCTCTGTCAGCTGTCTGTATTGTTCCTTTTGCTTTTCGTCAAGCAATGCGCCGTTACGGACAAAACTTTTGTAGTATTTGTCGACAAGCATTTTCTGTTCGCCGTTCAGATTTTCGTTTTCGGCGTTGTCCTTTACGGCTTTTATCCTTTCAAACAGCTTTTCATTGAGTGAAATATTGTTTGAATGTTCTGTCAGTCGTGGCATTACTTTCTGCGCAAGCTCTTGAAGTTCGTCTGTGCTTTCGGCATTCAGCATGTTGCCCAGCATGTTTGTTACCTTTTCAAGTGTTTCGCCCGATTTGTCAAGTGCAGCTATTGTATTTTCAAAGTTTGGCTTTTCGGTGTTTTCAATTATACGGTTTATTTCATCCATTTCTTCTTTTATACCTTCTTCAATTGCCGGTTCATAATGTTCAATGCCGATAAGATTGAGGGGGAGGGTATTGTGCGGTGTATTGTAATTTTTTACAAGAAACGGATTTGTTGTATTTTCGTTCATAATTTTATCATTGTTTTCGTGAAATGCAAAGATATTATATTTAAGCGAATGATAAACCGTTTGTCGTCAAATGTTGTGTTCTGCAGGCTGATTTGAAGACAAAATTAAATTTTTTAAATCTGCTTTAATATTTCTCCGTAACCGTTTTTAGTCGTTGGCTATTAAACGGATATGGCTTTTTGATATATTCTGGAAAATAAAAAAATTGCGTATCATGGCAAAAAAATGTGTTTCAATGTTTGGATATTAAGAAAAAGTCACTACCTTTGCACCGTCAATGAAAACGACATGATTGCCTCTTTAGCTCAGTTGGCCAGAGCACGTGATTTGTAATCTCGGGGTCGTTGGTTCGAATCCGACAAGAGGCT
>CALUJO010000057.1 GCA_944320965.1 uncultured Bacteroidaceae bacterium
GGGTGACACAAAACTACAAAACATTATATATCAAAGTATTACAAAAACATCATTTTTTGAGTGGCGAAGTCAGGAGATATGCGGCATAACCGGTTTTCGGCTATGCCGTTTTTTATATTTTGTACCCGTCTGGAGAAACAGCAAATAAAAAAGATTATAAGTATCTGATAATTAAGGAATGAAATATTTTGCAGATACAAATATATTATCTACCTTTGCCGAGCAAATTAAAAACATATAATTAATTAACATTTCTGAACTATGTATTTAGATTCAAACGAAAAGAAAGAAATCTTCGAAAAGTACGGAAAGTCTAACACTGATACTGGATCAGCTGAATCACAGATTGCATTGTTTTCATACCGTATTTCTCACTTGACTGAACACTTGAAGTCAAACAAGAAGGATTATACAACTGCCAGAGCTTTGACTAAACTTGTAGGTAAGCGTCGTGCTTTGCTTAACTACTTGAAAGACCGCGATATCGAAAGATACCGTGCTATCGTTAAGGTTTTGGGATTGAGAAAGTAATCTCACTTTCTGAAAGATTTAAAAGGCGTGTCCAATCCAAAGATTGCGGCACGCCTTTTTTATGTCCTTACCGGAAAATAATCAACCGAAAGCTTTGTTCCTAAAACCGGAGCTTTCATTCACAAAACCGCAGGCTTCGGTTTTGAAACCGGAACCTGCGGTTATAGAATATGTTCTGGAAAAGCCACAAAAACAAGCCTCATCCTCTTCCCGCCAAATGCAGGAAAAGCATAAACAGTCTGTTATCCTCTTTTCGTAGCCAGTCCCTCACAATAATACACAAAAGCATTGTTGACAAGTCTGTTTCCGCCCGGAGTAGGATAATCACCTGAAAAATACCAGTCACCCGGATGGTTAGGTATTGCTCTGTGCAGTCCGTCAAGAGTCTGATAGACTATTTCCACCTCCGATTTGACATCTTCTGCCTTCAGCATATCAGCTATTTTAGCAGAAACCTCTTCCTGTGTGAACGGAGCATATATGTCTTTCACATAATTTACTATCTGTTCCTTAGGCAAGCCCTGTTGCTCCTTGCACTTTCTGTATGTCTCATCAATGACATGCTCCATACCTCTATCCTTCAGCAGCTGTATGGCAGCCTTGAAAGCAATAAACTCACCCATTCGGGACATATCAATGCCATAGCAGTCGGGATAACGTACCTGAGGTGAAGAAGAAACAATTATTATCTTATGTGGATGCAGACGGTCAAGAATCTTTATTATACTCTGCTTTAAGGTTGTTCCTCGCACAATGCTGTCATCAATCACTACAAGATTGTCAACTTCCGGTTTTACAGTTCCATAAGTAATGTCATAGACATGGGCTGCAAGGTCGTCACGGCTTGAATCTTCAGTAATGAATGTTCTGAGCTTTATATCTTTTATGGCAACCTTCTCACTCCTTACCTTCATTGAAAGTATTCCGGCAATCTGCGATTTTGAGAAATGTCCGGATGTAAGCATTTCTATCTTCTTCTCGGTCAGATACCTGTCAAGCCCTTCAATCATTCCGTAGAAGGCAACTTCGGCAGTATTCGGGATAAAAGAAAATACGGTGTGTTCCAAATCATAGTCTATACTTCTCAGTATCTGCTCCGACAGGTTATGCCCGAGTTCCTTTCTCTCCATATATATATCCTTGTCACTTCCGCGGGAGAAATATATTCTTTCGAAAGAGCATGACGCATTTTTAGGAGAATCGGCAATCTTGCATACCTTAACCTTTCCGGCCTTTGTTACAACAAGGCAATGTCCCGGTTCAAGTTCGTTTACCTGGCATGAATCAAGATACATGCTTGTTTGGATAACCGGCCGTTCGGAAGCGACAACCACAACCTCGTCATCATAATAATAGAAAGCCGGTCGTATTCCCATCGGGTCACGGAACGCAAACATGTCACCGCTTCCGGTCTGGCCGCAGATTACATATCCTCCATCCCATATCTTGCTTGTTTCTTTCAGTATATTCTCAACTTCTATCCTGTCCTCTATTGCCCTTGAAAGTTCAAGTCCCTGAAGCCCTTCGGCCTTCGCCTCCTTGTAAAGGCGTTCGTTTTCCATGTCGAGCGCATGCCCCAACTGCTCAAGTATGATGAACGTATCGCCGTAAATACGCGGGTGCTGTCCTTTTGATACTATATGATTGAATATTTCATCAACATTCGTCATGTTGAAATTACCGCATAGGACAAGATTGCGGGCGCGCCAGTTGTTTCGTCTTAGAAAAGGATGCACATAGGCAAGCCCGGATTTACCGGTAGTACTATAGCGCAGATGCCCCATATACAGTTCACCGGCAAACGGCAAATGCTTGGCAATCCATTCACAGTCGTCCCAGTCACAGTCAGTTTCCTCTATCTGTTTCTTTATATTGCCGAATATCTCCTGAATGGCATTTGTACCCAAAGCCCTTTCACGGTAAATGTATTCTTCGCCAGGTTCGGCATTAAGCTTGACACACGAAAGGCCTGCGCCTTCCTGACCCCTGTTATGCTGCTTTTCCATAAGGAGGTACAACTTGTTCAGTCCGTACATTACTGTACCGTACTTCTCCTTATAATAGGACAATGGCTTCAGCAGTCTTACCATTGCCACTCCACATTCATGTTTTATCTGTTCCATTTATATTCCTGTATAGACGAAAAAAGGCAGCCGCAATGCACGGCTGCCTTATATTTTCAATTATCTGATAAACAAAAGTTCTCTATATTTCGGTAGTGGCCACATCTGATTGTCAACCATAAGCTCAAGCTTATCAATGTGACGTCTGATTTCATCAAGAAGCGGAGCAACGGTATCATGGTATGCAATTGCCTTTTCTCTTTCACATTCAATCTTGTTTGCAACCTTACGCGCACTTACCATCTCCTCAACCTGTTCCCGTATTGCAACAATGTGTCCTGAGATTTTTTCAATTACATCAAGATCCTGTCTTGAAAGTATTTCAGCCTTTTCTGCAGAGAACAGCTGCTTTATCTTCAAAGCATTGTCAAGCAATACAGACTGGTACCTTGTAGCAACCGGAACAATATGGTTAAGAGCAAGGTCACCAAGGACACGTGCTTCAATCTGAACCTTCTTTGTATATATTTCCCACTTGACTTCGTTTCTTGCCTTCAGTTCAAGTTCAGAGAATACATTTGTATTCTTGAACATTTCAACACTTGCAGGTGAAAGATATCTGTCAAATATAAGAGGAATGCTTGTCTCGCAATCCAGTCCGCGGCGTTCTGCTTCTGCTTTCCATTCGTCACTGTATCCGTTTCCGTCAAACAGAATATTCTTGCATTCGTTGAACATATTTCTGATTACAGTTACGATAGCTTCGGTCTTGCCTTCTCCTGAATTGATCAATGCATCAACCTTTTTCTTGAAATCCATAAGCTCGTTTGCTACAGCAGCATTAAGAGCAATCATTGCTGAAGCACAGTTTGCAGAAGAACCTACTGCACGGAACTCAAATCTGTTACCTGTAAATGCAAATGGTGAAGTACGGTTACGGTCAGTATTATCAATCATCAGTTCCGGAATCTGTGAAACATCAAGCTTCAGTTCAGACTTTCCTCCGATATTAAGGATTTCCTCAATCGGAGCGCTTGAAAGTTTTTCAAGAACCTGGCTCAACTGACTTCCCATGAAGATTGATATAATTGCCGGAGGTGCCTCATTGGCTCCAAGACGATGAGCGTTTGTTGCAGAAGATATACTTGCCTTCAAGAGACCGTTGTGCTTATGAACAGCAGACAATACGTTAATAATGAACACAAGGAACTGAAGATTTGATTCAGGAGTCTTTCCCGGAGTGAACAAAGGCACACCTGTATCTGTTCCGAGCGACCAGTTATTGTGCTTTCCGGAACCATTGACGCCGGCAAAAGGCTTCTCGTGCAGAAGAACACGGAAGTTATGACGACGAGCAACCTCCTTCATAAGTGACATAAGCAGAAGGTTGTGGTCGTTGGCAAGGTTGGTCTCTTCATATATAGGAGCAAGTTCAAACTGGTTTGGAGCAACTTCGTTGTGACGTGTCTTTGCAGGGATACCAAGTTTAAGCGCTTCTATTTCCAAATCACGCATAAAGGCCTGTACTCTTGAAGGTATAGAACCGAAATAATGGTCTTCAAGCTGCTGGTTTTTTGCGCTCTCATGTCCCATAAGTGTCCTGCCTGTAAGTATCAAATCAGGACGAGCAGTCACTAAATCAGCATCTACAAGGAAGTATTCCTGTTCCCAGCCAAGATATGAATATACTCTTTTTACATTTTCATCAAAATACTGACATACTGCTGTTGCAGCCTTGTTTACGCTGTTTATAGCCCTCAACAGCGGAGTCTTATAGTCAAGTGATTCACCAGTGTAGGAAATGAATACGGTAGGGATACACAATGTTCTTCCGACAATGAATGCAGGTGAAGATATATCCCAAGCCGAATATCCGCGTGCTTCGAAAGTGTTTCTGATACCGCCGTTAGGGAAACTTGAAGCATCCACTTCCTGCTGGATAAGAAGTTTTCCTGAAAATTCCTCTACTACACCACCTTTTCCGTCGTGCTCAATAAAAGAATCATGCTTTTCGGCTGTACCATCAGTCAAAGGATGCAACCAGTGAGTATAATGAGTAGCACCCATTTCAAGTGCCCACTTCTTCATACCGGCTGCAACTGAATCAGCAATCTCTCTATTCAATGGTTTGTTGTTGTCTATTGCATCAACAAGAGCGTCATATGTCTTCTTTGGAAGATAAGTAAACATCTTCTCCCTGTTGAAAACATATTTTCCAAAATAATCGGACGGGCGTTCTGTCGGTTCTTCAACAGGAACTGCTTTCTTGCTGAATCCGTCTTTAACCACTTTAAATCTTAACATTGACATTGTCTTAATTTTTAATTGTTCAAGATTGTATTGACTATAATATTTATAATTTCCAGTTTTTTAATCTGTCTATAACACGCAAAGTATCTTCGTACTTACCGAAACCGGTTATTCTAAGATACCCCTCGCCTGACGGACCGAACCCTACCCCCGGAGTCGAGACAATATGCTTTTCTTTCAGCATTCTCTCAAAAAAGCTCCAGGAAGTTTCACCTTTCGGCACTCTGATCCATATATAAGGAGCATTACATCCGCCATAAACTTCAAGACCTATGCCCTGCAAACTCTTTCTGAGCAAAGAGACATTGTTCATATAATAGTTCACAAGTTCCTTTGTTTCACGACGTCCTTCATCAGTCAAGGTAGCCTCAGCTGCACGCTGTACAATATAGGCGGTACCGTTAAACTTGGTAGTCTGACGTCTGCACCACATCCTGTTCAGATTTCCTTCAACTCCGTTCTTTCCCTTAAAGTTCAATTTCTTCGGGACAACCGTATATCCGCATCTGACACCAGTAAAGCCTGCTGTCTTTGAAAAGCTTCTGAATTCAACGGCAACCTTATCTGCACCTTCAATCTCATAGATGCTGTGCGGGATATTATCTTCACTTATAAAAGCCTCATATGCCGAGTCAAACAATATAATAATATTGTGTTCCAACGCATAATCCACCCACTTTGACAACTGTTCTTTTGTAAGAACTGTTCCGGTAGGATTATTCGGGTAGCAAAGATACACAACATCCGGGACTTCAGAGGGGAAATCCGGAATAAAATCATTATCGGCAGTACACGGAATATATATAAGATTACTCCATCTTCCGTCTTCACCGAATTTTCCGCAACGTCCGAACATAACATTTGAGTCTATATAAACCGGATAAACGGGGTCAATAATTGCTATGCGGTTATCTCTGTCCAGTAAATCCGTAAAGTTTCCCAAATCACTTTTGGAACCGTCACTTATGAATATCTCATCAATATCCAGATTAACACCTCTTCTTTTATAATCTTCGGCTATTGCCTGACGCAGAAATTCATATCCTTGCTCGGGACCGTAACCACGAAAAGTATCGGCATTAGCCATTTCATCTACAGCCTTATGCATTGCATCTATGGCAACTTTAGGCAAAGGCAAGGTTACATCACCTATTCCAAGACGTATTATATCTGCCTCCGGATTTTCTTCCTTATATTTCTTTACTCTTTTAGCAATATCTGAAAACAAATAATTTTCAGGTAAATCAAGAAAAAACTCATTTATTACCGGCATGATATTTATTTTAAAAGTTAGACAATTCTCCTTCAAATACAGTAACCGCAGGACCTGTCATATAAATATGGTTGTCTTCATCCCATTTTATTTTAAGATCTCCGCCAAGCAGATGAACTGTAGCTTCCCTTTCAGTCAATCCGTTAAGCACTGCAGCTACTAACGATGCACAAGCACCAGTGCCGCAAGCAAGAGTTTCTCCGGCACCTCTTTCCCAAACCCTCATGGTTATATTATCCCTGTCATCTATCCTGCAAAACTCAACATTTGTCCTTTTAGGGAAAAACGGATGTGTTTCAATCATCTTTCCCGTAACCAAGACATCTTCATCAGTTATATTATCACAAAAAACTACAGCATGAGGATTACCCATGGAAACACATGTTACATTTATTTCCTTACCATTTACATCCAATGGAACAGAAATAACTTTTTCTGCATCTGAGGATACTGGTATAAGTCTTCCATACAATACAGGCTCTCCCATATCAACCTTAACCGATGAAACATAGCCATCTGAAACAAAAAGAGACAAACGCTTTATACCTGCATTTGTCTCCAACGTTATTTCATTTTTATCCGTAAGCCTTTTGTCATAAACATATTTTCCGACACAGCGTGATGCATTACCGCACATCTCAGCTTCGCTGCCGTCCGAGTTGAACATTCTCATCTTAAAATCGCAGATTTCTGACGGCAAGATAAGAACCAGTCCATCCGAACCAATACCGAAATGTCTGTCACTTATTTCTTTTGCAAAGCTGCCGGGATTATCAATATTGTACTTACTACCGTCTATATAAATATAATCATTGCCGGCACCATGCATCTTGGTGAATTTAATCATATACAATTAGTTTACATATATACCAAAATGATTGGCAAAAATATATAAAATTCTTCATATTGCAATATATTTGAAACAAATATGCTTTTTAATCACACTTTTAGATACACGATGAATATATTTTAATTTTAATCCAATTTGTGAATATTTTTCTAGTATTTTTAATAAAAAGCAATATTATTCCATTTTTATTTGTATTTTTGCCAATGATGTAAATCTCAAAATAACAATCAAATAAACAAACAGATGGGGAATAAAAAATTTTATTATTTATCCTTCTTGCTTTTAGCTTCTTCTTTTAATTCTACCTCCGTAATCGGACAAACAGAAAACAGGAATACTGCAGCTATTCAGCAAAAGGCAAACGAAACACCAGGTGATTACTGGGAAAATGAACAGATTTTTGAAGAGAATAAGGAAAAAGGTCATGCTACATATTTCCCTTATGCAACTCTTCAGGAAATGAAAGATGATAAGGAACATTATGAAAAGCCTTGGGTAACTACAAAATCAACACTTCACCAGTCATTGAACGGGAAATGGAAATTCTATTTTGTTGATGAACCATCAAAAAGGCCTACAACATTCTGGGAAGAAGACTATGACGTATCTTCTTGGGATGACATTGACGTTCCTTCAAACTGGGAAATGAAAGGATACGACAAGCCTCTTTATTGTAATGTAGAATATCCGTTTGCAAATACACCTCCAAGCATCCAAAGAAGGTCTGGATACTCAGGATATGGGGTAAACCCCGTAGGTTCATACGTACGCGAATTTACAATTCCGGAAAACTGGAGTGACAAACAGGTATTTATAAACTTTGGAGGTATCTACAGTGCTGCTTACGTTTGGATAAACGGCAAATATGTAGGATATACCCAAGGAGCAAACAATGACCACGAGTTTGACATAACTTCACAGATAAAGACAGGAAACAACAAAATCGCTGTTCAGGTATTCCGTTGGAGTGACGGCAGTTACCTTGAATGCCAGGACATGTTCCGTATGAGCGGTATTTATCGTGACGTTTACCTCTTTGCTACTCCGAAAACATATGTAAGAGACCATTACATAACTTCTGAACTTAACAAGGATGCAGGATACACATCAGGAAAGATAAATGTAAAACTTGCACTAAACAACCGTTCTGAAAACAGCAGTACAGTGAAAGTATCTGCCGAACTTATAGGCCCGGATGGCAAAAGTGTCTACAAGTTCAGCGAAAAGTCTGTTTCAGTAAATGCTGGAGAAGAAAAGGAAGAAAACCTTTCTGCCGACCTTTCAGGCCTGCAGCTATGGTCTGCTGAAATACCTAACCTTTATACACTTGAAGTAAGCCTTAAAGACAATAGCGGAAAAGAGCTGGAAGCCTTCTCAACCAAATACGGATTCCGCCACATCGAACAGGTTGGTACAGTTGTATATATAAATGGTAATAAAGTATTCTTCAAAGGTGCAAACCGCCACGACACTCATCCTTTGCTTGGACGTGCCGTTGATGTTGAATCAATGCTGACAGATGTCACTCTGTTCAAGCAAAACAATCTGAATACAATACGTACATCACACTACCCTAATCAGGCGAAAATGTATGCGATGTTCGACTATTTCGGACTATATGTTATGGATGAAGCCGACATTGAATGCCATGCCAATACAAATATCAGCAGCTGGTCATCATGGGAAGCAGCATTCGTTGACCGTGCAGAACGTATGGTTTACCGAGACAGAAACCACCCTTCAGTAATATTCTGGTCACTTGGTAATGAAAGTGGCGGAGGACAGAACTTCCGTGCTACATACGATGCAGTAAGAGACCTTGACTATAGAATGATTCATTACGAAGGACAGGGCAACTGGAACTATACAGACATGACTTCAAATATGTATCCTTCGCTTGATGCACTTAGAGGAAATGACAATTCCGGAGACAACCGCCCACACTTTGTATGCGAATATGCTCACTCAATGGGTAACGCAATCGGTAACCTGAAGGAATATTGGGAACTTATCGAAAGCAGTAAAAGAATTATCGGAGGATGTATTTGGGACTGGGTTGACCAGGCAATCTACAATCCTGAAGACATCAAAACTGGAAATCTGAAAGGATATTACACAGGATATGACTTCCCCGGACCTCACCAAGGCAATTTCTGTTCAAACGGTATTATCAGTGCCGACCGCAAGCCAAGTTCTAAACTTGCAGAAGTAAAACGCATATACCAATATGTCAAGTTCGGTGAATACAACAGTGCAAGCAAGAGTGTGGAAATTACAAATGCATACGATTTCCTTAATTTGAATGCATTTGACATCGTATGGGAAGTCTTACGTAACGGTAAAGTTGCCGAAACTGGAAAAATCACTGATTTTGAACTTGCACCTGACGCAAAGAAAACTGTAACCATCCCATTCACTACTGCATTCACAGATGATGCCGAGTATCTTCTTACAATAAAATTTGCATTGAAAGAAGCAAAACCATGGTGTGAAGCCGGACATGTACTAGCTTATGAACAATTTACCTTACAGGAACGCACTGCTCTTCCAGAAATAACAGAAGACCAACTAGAGAAAACAATGACTGTAACAGAAAACAACGGTGAAATTATAGTCAATTCAGACAACTTCTCTTACTCATTTAACGGAGGATATCTTCAGTCTATTTCATATGATGGAAACGAAATCATTTACAATGGTAACGGTCTGAAATATGACAACTTCAGATATATTGAAAATGAATCCGGATACACAAGCACATGGTGTAATGTAAGTTGTTCATCTTCTACAGTCGAATATGTTTCAGGAAATGCAGATGAAGCCAAAATTGTAAAAGTCAAAGCAAATTATACTGCTCAAGGATTCTGCAGCTATAATATCACATACACAATATACTCAAATGGAATAATGGATGTTGATGCAACATTCAATCCTATTTCAGGAGATATACGCCGTCTTGGTATGTCTATGAGCCTTGCTCCTGGACTTGAAAACGTTGAGTATTATGCAAGAGGACCTAAGGCTAACTATGTTGACAGAAAGACCGGTTCACTACTTGGTTTGTATAATACAACAGTTACTGACATGAAAGAACTGTATATCAAACCTCAGACAATGGGTAATCGTGAAGACGCAAGATTCATGAAGTTTACAGATAACGAAGGCAATGGAGTATATATACAGACCGAAGGTCGTGTCAACTTCTCTGCACTTCATTTTACTGATGGTGAGCTGAAAGACGCACAACATGATTTCGATCTTCGTCCAAGAGAAGAAACAATTCTGCATCTTGATTATATGCAGCGCGGACTAGGCAACGCAAGTTGTGGTCCTGCAGTATTGAGTCAATATACAGTACCAAGCTATGGCTCTTATTCTTATAAATTAAGATTTAGCAATGCCAAAGAAAATTCTGATATAACATATGTTATCCCTGAAGGGAACACTAACCCAGACGCATTTATCGGAACAATTGCCTTGGCAGGTTTCGAAGGAAGCAATCTATCATATAATACAGAAAGTGCACCCGAAACATTATACAACAATCTTGGCTCCGTAGCAGTTGAAAAAGGCAAAGATGCAGTATTGAAAACAGTTTTAAGAAACAACGGCAATGAAAATGTATATCTGAAAGGATGGATTGACAAAAACCGTAACTATACATTTGAAGAGAATGAAGAACTTGCTTTCAATGAAAACGGGGAAGCCGTAATAAGTGTTGGTAGTGAGGACAAAGGCTTCTACCGTGTCAGAATAATACTTGACAACAGCGAAGACACACCTGCTGACGGCCCTGTTGCAAAGGGATATGTATATGATTTCAATTATACACCGAAGGAAGCTGAATTGCCGGTTGAAGATCCTGAATACTGTACTCCTAATGGAACAATGCATCCAGAAGGAAAGGCTTATGTCAAGAAAATAACTGTCTCAGGCATTGAAAATGAAATCACCCAAGAATGGTCATCAACACCTGATGGCGTATATCAGGTGATTGAAGATGTCATATCTGTTGAAAGAGGTGACAAGTTCACTATCAACCTTGTTGCAAACGAAGCAGGACCAAGATCCGACACTGACGTTTATCAGGATTTACGTTTCAACCGTGCATTTGTGTTTGTTGATTGGGATGCAGACGGCAGTCTTGACCTGATTCAGACATACGGAAATGCATCTCCTTCGGCAAATACCAACCCTAACCATATTCTTGCCAACTATGACACTGTCATGAACATCAGTCAGGAATTTGAAGTTCCTGCAAATGCAGAAGGTGTAACTACAAGAATCCGTATCATATACCACAATGCATGGCAGTCAGAACCAAGTGCATGTGCAACAAACATATCCGAAGGTATGATTTACGACTTTATCGTAAAAGTGAATGTTAAAGAAGAACCTGTCGAAGAAGTTAAATATGCAGTAAGTCTTGGACAGGCAGAAAACGGAACATTCACCGTAAAACATGACGGAAGTGCAATAAGCAACGGCGATGAATTCCCGTTTGCTACAACTCTTGTTGCCGAAGCTACAGCCAATGAGAACTATGTATTTGACAAGTGGGAAGACGGAAGCAAGGAAAATCCGCGTACAATTGTCGTTTTAAAAGAAATGACAGTTAAACCGGAATTCAAGGTTTCAACAGGTATTTCCGATATTGAAAACAGCTTCAGCTACGCAGTCAAGGAAAACTCTGTTATCGTAATGACTGAATGTCCTGCAAGAGTCATACTGAACGGTATTGACGGAACAACAGTCTATGACGGTGAAATCAACGGAGAGTACGCAATCAATGGTCTTGAAAGAGGTGTTTATCTTCTGAACATATCAGGAAAGACAATGAAAGTGGTTATCCGTTAAGAAAATACAATCATCATACATACAAAAGAAAACGTACAGTCCAACATTTAAACGGACTGTACGTTTTTTATATATCCCGACACAGAATAAAAACGAACAGAAAGTATAATACTGAAAAACAAGCGTTTTTTTTTAAAACGGAGTCTTCGTTCTTAAAACCGAAGCTTTTGTTCCTGGAAATTACGAAAAAGGTCTAAGTGATTGAAAATGAGTTGCAGTTACCAACTCATAGTAGTAATAGGTTACGAATTA
>CALUJO010000058.1 GCA_944320965.1 uncultured Bacteroidaceae bacterium
AGACTCGACCACTGAATACACAATGGTCGAGAGGGATATTTTTATATTTTATCGAGTTTATCGGACAGCAATAATTAAATATATACAAACAAAAGAAAAAAAAGAAGGTGGAAAAATAAAATTTTCCCACCTTCTTCCTATTTTTTATATTTAATATTTAACTTTTCTTCAAAACCACTGCTGAACGTGCAGGGACATAAAGTTTAAGCCATCCTTTCTTATCCTTGGCATACAAAGGATCTGGAGTTGTAAAATGCTCTACACTGTCATCTGACAGACCGAATCCTCCAAAGTCCTTGCTGTCGGTATTCAACACAACCTCATATTTGCCTTCCTTAACAAGGAATCCGTAATCAGTGAATGATTTGGATGGATTGAAGTTAAATACGAACAACAGGTCTTTTCTCTGGTATGCAAGAATCTGATCACCGTCATTGTGCCATATTTCCTGAACAGGAGTCTTCTGAATATTCTTCACGCTTCTTATAAGCTTGACCATTTCCTTATCAAAGTCTCCAAGATAATGATAGCACAATTCCTTGTTGTCCACAAGATTCCACTGTCTGCGTGCATACTTGTAAGACCAGCCGTTACCTTCGCGAGGGAAGTCAATCCATTCAGGATGGCCGAATTCATTACCCATAAAGTTCAGATAACCCCCATTAATGGTAGACGCAGTCAGAAGTCTTATCATCTTGTGCAATGCCATACCTCTGTCAACCATAAAGTTGCGGTCCTTCTTTGCCATGTGCCAATACATGTCGGCATCTATAAGACGGAATATTACTGTCTTGTCACCAACAAGCGCCTGGTCATGACTTTCAACATATGAAATGGTCTTTTCGTCCTTACGTCTGTTTGTCACTTCCCAAAACAGTGAAGATGGTTTCCAGTCCTCATCCTTGCGTTCCTTGATTGTCTTTATCCAGTAGTCAGGAATATTCATTGCCATACGGTAATCAAATCCGTAACCGCCGTCCTCAATAGGAGCAGCAAGTCCCGGCATTCCCGAAACTTCTTCGGCAATAGTTATTGCATTGGGATTTACCTCGTGTATAAGTTTGTTGGCAAGAGTCAGATATGCAATAGCATTTCCGTCCTGGCCGCCGTTATAATAATCGCCATAATTGCAGAATGCCTCTCCAAGTCCGTGACTGTAATACAGCATAGAAGTTACACCGTCAAAGCGGAAACCGTCAAACTTGAATTCTTCAAGCCAGTATTTGCAGTTTGAAAGGAGGAAATGCAAAACTTCATTCTTTCCATAGTCAAAGCAAAGAGAATCCCATGCCGGATGTTCGCGTCGTCCGCCTGAATAGAAATACTGGCAAGGGTCACCGGCAAAGTTTCCAAGTCCTTCAAGTTCGTTCTTCACCGCATGCGAATGAACAATGTCCATAATCACAGCGATGCCCTTACTGTGCGCTTCATCAATAAGCATTTTCAATTCTTCAGGAGTACCGAAACGTGATGAAGGAGCAAAGAAGTTTGATACATGGTAACCGAAACTTCCGTAATACGGATGCTCCTGTATTGCCATAATCTGAATACAGTTGTAACCGTCTTCAATTATTCGCGGCAGAACATTTTCGCGGAATTCGTTATAGCTTCCAACCTTCTCAGCATCCTGTCCCATACCTATATGGCATTCATAGATGAAAAGAGGGTCAGTCTTTGGCTTGAATGTCTTTTTCTTGAATTTATATTCCTTTTCAGGGGCCCACACCTGTGCCGAGAATATCTTTGTCTGCTCATCCTGCACCACTCTGTTCACCCAGGCAGGCACTCTTTCGCCCGAGCCGCCTTCCCAGTAAACGTGCAGTTTGTAAAGGTCTTCGTGAGCAATCTGGTCTTTTTTAAGCTTAAGTTCCCAGACACCGTCTTTCTTTTTCTTGAACTGATAAGCCTTCTTCTCCTGCCAGTCGTTGAAAGTACCGACAAGGAACATATTTGTTGCGTTGGGTGCCCATTCGCGAATCACCCATCCGTCTGCAAGTCTGTGCAATCCGAAATAAAGATAACCGTCTGCAAAATCAGACAATTTAATCTTACCATTCTTTGTCAGTTCCTTTTCCTTGCTAACGACATAATTGTAACGGCCGTTGATTGCATCGGAATATGGTTCCAACCAAGGGTCATTCTTTATAAGATTCAATACGTTATCCATAATACTTAATTTAAACAGTTATTATAAATCCGGCAATCTTCCGGACGCGTAAAAATTACAATTGAATAAATCAACTACACTATTTCACCGTATAAATCAAAATCATTTGCACCGGTTATTCTGACATTATAGAATTCACCCGCTTCAAGTTCATTTCCTTCACAAGGGATTAAGACTTCAGGGTCAACCTCAGGCGAGTCAAACTCTGTTCTTCCTATATAGTATTCTCCTTCTATTCTGTCAATGATAACCTTCAAAGTCTGTCCTATCTTGCTTTCAGACACTTCGGCCGATATTTCCTGCTGCAATTCCATCAGTTCGTCAAGGCGTGCCTGTTTAACCTCTTCAGGAACATTGTCCTCGTAATGGTCGGCTGCATATGTTCCATCTTCTTCGGAATAGGCAAATGCCCCCATTCTTTCAAAGCGCGCCTTGCGGACAAAATCCTTGAGTTCTTCAAAATCCTGCTCTGTTTCTCCAGGGAACCCCACCATAAGCGTTGTGCGAAGATGTATTCCCGGAACTTCACGACGCATTGTTTCAAGCAATTCATAAGTTTCTTCCGAAGTGATATTGCGTCGCATATTCTTCAACACGCTGTTGCTTATATGCTGAAGAGCAATATCCAGATATTTGCAAACATTGCTGTTCTCACGCATCACTTTCAACAAATCGTAAGGGAAATGTGTAGGATAAGCATAATGTAGCCTTATCCATTCAACACCATTAACCTTCGCCATACGTTCTACAAGTTCCGGCAGTGCAGGTTTCTTGTAAAGGTCTGTTCCATAATAGGTCAGATCCTGGGCAATTACCTGGAACTCCTTGACCCCCATTGAAACAAGATATTCAACTTCCGCAAGTATATCCTCAATAGGGCGTGATTTGTATTTTCCTGTAATTATGGGAATCGCGCAATATGCACAGTGACGGTTACAGCCTTCGCCAATCTTCAGATAAGCGTAATGTGAAGGTGTCGTAAGAATACGTCTGTCCTTATATTCATCAAAATAGCTTTTACCCAGGTCATTTATCAGTTCCTGCCAGTTGAACTTGCCATAGTACTTGTCAACCTGAGGGATTTCCATCTGCAAATCCTTCAGATATCTTTCAGAAAGGCAACCCATAACAAACAGCTTGTCAAGACGGCCTTCTTCCTTGGCTTCGGCAAATTCAAGAATCATGTTTATTGATTCTTCTTTTGCATCCCCGATAAAACCGCAGGTATTTATCACAACTATACAGCCTTCTGACTTTTCAGGGTCATGACGAACCTCATATCCGTTGGCAGAAAGCTGTTTCATCAGCATCTCGCTGTCCACAAGATTCTTTGAACAGCCAAGAGTTATTATATCAATTACTTTTTTTTTCATTTATTATCACCAAACAAAGAGTCAACAAATTCGCGGCGACGGAAAACCTGAAGGTCTTCCATACCTTCACCCAAACCTATATACTTAACCGGAATACTGAACTGGTCGGAAATGCCAAGCACAACTCCACCCTTAGCTGTTCCGTCAAGCTTTGTAATGGCAAGAGCGTTTACCTCTGTAGCAAGAGTAAACTGCTTTGCCTGTTCAAAGGCATTCTGTCCTGTAGAGCCGTCAAGAACAAGAAGTATTTCGTGCGGTGCGTCAGGAATAACCTTCTTCATCACATTCTTGATTTTGGTAAGCTCGTTCATCAGGTTTATTTTGTTGTGAAGTCTTCCGGCTGTGTCAATTATAACCACATCGGCATTGTTTGCCACGGCAGAGCTCAATGTATCGAATGCAACAGATGCAGGGTCGGCCCCCATCTTCTGTTTTACAACAGGCACCCCTATTCTCTGTCCCCAAATATCAAGCTGTTCAACCGCAGCCGCACGGAATGTATCGGCAGCACCAAGATAAACCTTCTTTCCGGCCTTCTTGAACTGATAGCCCAACTTGCCTATAGTTGTAGTCTTTCCAACCCCGTTAACGCCAACAACAAGAATTACATAAGGTTTCTTGTCCGACGGTGTATCAAAGTCTTCAAGGTTTTCGTCAGCCTCGGCAAGCAATGAAGCGATTTCGTCTCTCAGAATTTCGTTAAGTTCCTTGGTTGTAACGTACTTGTCGCGTTCAACTCTTTCCTTTACCTTGTCTATTATTTTAAGAGTAGTAGCTACACCGACATCCGAAGAAATCAGTACTTCCTCCAAATTATCCAAGACGTCATCGTCAATCTTAGACTTTCCGGCTACCGCCCTTGCAATTTTACCAAAGACACTTTCCTTTGTCTTGGACAACCCTTTGTCAAGTGTTTCTTTTTTCTCCTTTGAAAAAAAGCTAAAGAATCCCATAGTTACTACTAATTTATTTAATTATTTGACAAAGATACTTATATTTATTTTGCCAACCATACATTTTTTTATTTTATTCAAATATCTTATGTAATTCCTTAAAATACTCAACATAAGAATAAAACTGCAATGAATGGTATAAAGAAAAATTGACATACCGACATTACTTGCCCGCCGAAACTTTCAGTCCCTTTATAACCGAAGAACTGAATCCGTTGTGTTCCATCTCATTCAGTCCGCGTATTGTAATCCCTCCGGCAGTGGTAACCTTGTCAATCTCCGCTTCAGGATGATTTTTACAGTGTTCAAGCAGAGCGGCAGCACCTTTCAGTGTCTGTATTATTCCACGGGTTGCGGCATCAGGGCGCATACCAATCTCCACTCCCCCTTCGATTGACGCGCGGATATATCTGAAAGCAAATGCAATACCGCACGAGCACAATGCCATTGCAGCGTTCATATCCTTTTCGGGAATTATCTCCGCCTTGCCAAGTGCATTGAAGAGTTCCATAACAACGGCATCCTCTTCTTCCGTACCCGAAAGTTTTGATATGTATGTCATGCTCTCCATCACCTCGATGGCAGTATTGGGAATAGCACAATATACAGAACAGTTTTCACCTGCATGACGACCCAAAGTTTCAAGAGAAACATCTGCAGCAACCGAAACAAGTATCTTGTGAGATGTCATCATTGCCGATACACTGTCAAGAACAGCAGTAACATCCTTGGGCTTTACGGCAATTACAAGAATATCGCAGTCGGCAACCGAAGAATAGTCAAGCGTAACAGCCGAAAGTCTGTCACTTATGCCGTCGAAACTCCGTGTCACCTCTTCCCTTCTGTTAACCACTGTCACTTTCCAATCAGGGAAACAGTCTGATTTCACTATACTGCGGGCAATGGCACCACCCATATTTCCGCCGCCTATTATTGTTACATTCTTTTTCATAATTACCTAATATTTTATTTATATAAATGATAAAATAAACATATAATACAAATAAAAGTCTTTTTTATCTAATCACAATCTGTCAAGTTCTTTAAAATCAAGTTCGTGAGACTTATTTTTTTCTTTTCCAAAATGATATGATATATTTATTTTTATCTGTCTTGATTCGCCTTTTCCCCAATTCCATAGTTGAAAATCACCGAAAGTCCTATAGTTATCCCAATTATTGGTCCAAAACATATCCGTAAATGAAATATTTACAGACAACCGTTTTTTAAGAAAAGATCTGCCTAATGCCAAATCCATATATCCTGTTGGCTCCATCCGTTCATTTGAATCTCCTAATCTTCTGGTTACAAAAGCACCATTCAGTTCCATCTGAATTTTCCACGGAAGACGAAAAGTATTCATTAACGTAATAATACCGGCAAAACCATCTTTTTCAAATCTTCGATTAGTGTCAAAAGCCATGTCTCTATTTGTATAATAAGCCACAAGATTAAAATTCATATCCCACCATTTGACAAAACTTACAACTTGATTCAATGTCAAAGAAACCTGCTGCTGTTTACCTATATTCATAGGAGACATAACAACCTTATTTATTGACAGAGTATCAGTAATCTGAGCCTTATAATCCTTCATATACGAATATGATACATCAATATAAGTTTTTTTATAGTTGTAGGAAGCAGACACAACATGTGTCTTTTGAGGTTTTAAAAAAGGATTTCCCTTCCAATACGAAAGTTCATCAAGAAGATATTCAAAAGGGTTAAGGTCCTGATATGCAGGGCGGTCAATTCTACTTCCATATCCCAATGACAATGAATGCTCTTCACCTATCTTATAATTAAGATTTACTGAAGGGAATATATCAAAATAACTGCGTTCATTTTCTTTGTTATTTATTCCATCAACAGTATACAAATTACCTTCAGACCAAGTCTGTTCACCCCTTATACCTACTTCCGTATTCAAATTATCCGACAATGGATAAGAATAAAGCATATATGCAGCTAATATCCGTTCTTTATAAGTAAAATCATTAGATTGAGTTCTATCAATAATTTCATTGTTATTTTTTATTTCAAAGAACTTATACATATTATCAGCATTCACATTCGAGAATTTAATTCCAGATTTAAATACACCATTTCCCAGTTTATGCTGCTGATTATAGGATAGGGCAAAAATATGAATGTTTCTGCCATTTACTGATTTATAAAGATAATCATTCAATACTTTTCCATTGGGGAGTTTATAAGTATTAGGCTGTAAATTTCCGGAACCGCCATCAAACCAGGCATAATTGGCATCAACAGTATATTTAACATCTTCTTTAGGATTTGAAATATAATATAGATTTGCCCCATACCTATTACCTTTCTGCATATAATATTCATTTTTTGCATATAAAATCTGTTCCAGGTCATTTGTTTTCAGGTCTCTTATTTCTGTAATAGTTGTTGTCTGTCCAGGTCCGAACAATGCATTTGCTGTAATCTGTCCCCCTATTATATTTTTATCATTTGGCTTGTATTCAAAATCAAGATTTCCGGTTATACTTTTCCTTTTGTCTGTATCTTCCGTAGGACTATAAAAATCCTTTCCAGACTGTATACGATGCATACCGTAATACAAATCGTAATACCCAAA
The DNA here is from genome assembly GCA_944320965.1 of uncultured Bacteroidaceae bacterium. GTDB lineage: Bacteria > Bacteroidota > Bacteroidia > Bacteroidales > Bacteroidaceae > Avibacteroides. The sequence goes on from CALUJO010000058.1 coordinate 7,105, forward strand.
CTGATGATGGTAATTTCCTATAAAACTGAATTTTTTCTTTGTAAAGCTAAAAGACAATTCTGTATTCTGACGTGGGTTATTCCAATAGGAAAAGCCATTATTCATTGAAAAATAATAACCTTCCAAAATCTGTCTCTGCGTATTAATATTTATAATACCGCCCGAACCTTCCGCATCATACTGTACAGAAGGATTATCAATAATCTCTATTGACATTATAGAAGATGACGGCATTGATTTAAGAATTGAAACCAATTCCTCATGCTTCATATAAGTAGGTTTTCCATTAAATATAACCAAAACACTGTTCCTTCCGCCAACACTTATATTATTATTTCCATCAACAAATATTCCTGGTGTCTTCTTCAGCACATCAAGTGCAGAACTTCCAGCAAGCACAGCACTGTTCTTTGGGAAAAAGACTGTATTTCCATTTATAACCCTGACAGCCGGACTCTGTTTCTCACCTACAACAAGAACATCATCAAGCAATATGCTTGAAGACTGAAGTTTTATATTTAATATTGTATCATTCTCAATGCAAAACGAAACACTTAAAAATGGAGTATATCCCAGACAGCTCACATACAGCTGAATATTTCCATCTGCTTTCATATGAAATCTGCCGTCACCGTCAGTAATGCACTGCTCTATTGAAATTCCTGTTTGGGGATTCACTGTACTCACTACAGCGGCCACAACCGGAATATTCAATGAATCGGTAACAAATCCAGATATATGGCTCTCTGTCTTTCTCAAAGAACTAACAGAGATTTCCTTTTTAACGACATAAGTATTTTCACGAACTTTCTCATAAGTCAGTTGTTTACCAAACAGAATCACATCCATTGCTTCCTCAACGGTTATATCTTTCACCAAACAGGTTACATTATAGCCATCAACATCATCATAATCAAACAGGATATGAATACCACCTTTGTCTTCAACAACCTTCAATGCTTCCGACAAATTAACCTCTTGCAGCTCAACATCAATAGTCCTTGTTGTCTGCGCATTCATACTAAGATTGCTTAATATGAACAAGCATAAAATCTGTGCCAATCTTAATTTCATAGAATTTTTTAATTAGTATTTATTGTAAATACGAATGACACGGAAAACGGGTACCATTTTATCGATTATTTTCCTACAAACAATGTTTTTTCCTTTAATGTTATAGTTTTCTTGCTTACGCTATTCAATAAATCGACTATTGAACCAAGCGATTCACTTCTGAGAGCCTTAAAATGCAAACAACTGTTCATGCTGTTTTTATCTTCAAAAATCACATTCACATTATACCATCTGCCTATCTCACAAAGAATTTCCGATAATGTCTGATTATCAAAATAAAAAGCACCTTCGCTCCAGGATGAAATATTATCCGTTTGTGAAACCTTTACAGAACATAACTCATTATCATTTATCAATACTGCCTGTTCTCCCGGCTTTATATATATACTTTCTTCTTCACTGGAAGAGACCACTTTTAAAGAACCGGAAAGAAGAGTTATTTTCATTTTTTCAGTATTATAATTCCTGACATTAAAAACAGTCCCCAGCACACAAGTTTCCAATCCGCCTGACTGAACAACAAACATATGAAGAGAATCTTTTGAAACATCAAACAACCCCTCACCTTCCAATATTACTTTACGTTCAGTTTTACCAAACTGTGTAATATCATAAGCAAGACGACTGTCAGCATTCAGTTTTACAATTGTGCCATCGGGAAGACTCAGTTCTTTCTGCATTCCCCTTGGAACAACAACCGAGACGATTCCATTTACTGTATCCTGTTCTATGTTTTGCGATACATTCAGTGATTCAAATACTTTAAGCCCTTTATCCTGCCTTGCTGGAAAATTTAGTATAAATAACAGTAATATACAGGCTGCAGCCAACCCTGCTATTACAGATACAACAGAATTCCTTTTATTTCTGTTTTTGAATTTATTCCACTCTTTTTCCACATCAGGAGCCTTCATATTTTGTCTGGCTAAAACTTCTCTGGCACGTAATATATCACGTGCACTATTCAGGCAGTCTTCATCTGAAAACAGTTCTTCCAGTTCCTTTTTAGTAAAAGATGAAGGATTCTCCAATGCTTCTAATACACGGTTCAATTTATCTTCTGATTCCTGCTTCATAAAATATTCATTAATTTAAACATGTAGGACTATTTTCTTATACCACATTCTTTTCTGATTAATCCAAGTACTTTCATTATATGTTTCTTTACTCCACTACTGCTGATGCCGTATTCCTGCGCGACTTCCACATATTTTTTATTATCAAAGTAACATTTGGTAAATATACTTTTTGTAGGTTCTCCCAAGCCTGCAATAATTTTTTCAATCAGCAACAATCTGTCTTCGTATAACTCGTAATCCTCCGAATCATCAGAAACTATAATATCATACAGCTCGGCATATTGCTGCTCAACATTTTTATGTCTTAAATAATCTATACATTTATTTCTTACAATCATATACAGATATGAAGACAATGTATCTTCAGACAGTTTATTACGTTGTGACCATATTTTCTCAAATACATCATTGATTATATCCTTTGATGTCTCCTCTTCTTTAATAATCTGAAAAGAATAATAGTACAAGCGATGATAATAAGTCTTGTAAATAGTTTCAAATTGCTCTTTTGAAAGCCAATCCTCTTTTTTATGAATGTGAAAAATACCCATAAAACAAAAGTAGCAAAAAACTTTAATGTTCAAAAGCTGCTTATAAACTTAACAAAGAAATAGTAAAACAGAATAAATATATAAAGCAAAAACATTAAAAGAAAACCCGCAAAAACGTCAGGCCCTTTGGTCAAAAACCTTAAATGTTTTCATTAAAAACCTTTAAGGTTTCAAGATTAAACATTCTACGTTTTTTACATAATTATCATTTAGCTGATGCAAAATGAAAAACATACTGACAAAAGTCTGGAATCAAAAGGACTAAACCCGGAAGAATGCCATACATAAAAAAAAAGAAACCGTTCCTGAAAGAAACGGTTTCATATAAGAAATTTGTAAATTGAATGTCTTATCAATCGTTAGGACGGCTGTAGTTAGGAGCCTCGCTTGTAATTGCAACATCGTGCGGATGGCTTTCAAGAACTCCGGCATTTGTGATGCGTGTAAACTTGGCATTGTGAAGTTCAACAATGTTGTGTGCGCCACAGTATCCCATACCAGCACGAAGACCGCCAACCAACTGGTAGATAACTTCGTAAAGGCTTCCTTTGTAAGGAACACGAGCAGCAATACCTTCCGGAACAAGTTTCTTGACATCAGTTGTAGAACTCTGGAAATAGCGGTCTTTTGAACCGTTTTCCATTGCTTCGAGTGAACCCATACCACGATATGACTTGAACTTACGTCCATTGAAAATGATTGTATCACCTGGAGATTCTTCAGTACCAGCAACAAGTGAACCAATCATTACGCAATAACCGCCTGCAGCAAGTGCCTTGACAACGTCACCTGAATAGCGAAGACCACCATCGGCAATCAAAGGAACTCCTGTACCTTCAAGTGCTTTGGCAACATCATATACGGCAGTAAGCTGAGGAACACCTACACCTGCAACAACACGTGTTGTACAGATTGAACCAGGACCAATACCAACCTTGACGGCATCAGCTCCGGCTTCGACAAGGGCCTTTGCAGCTTCGCCTGTTGCAACATTACCTACAACGATATCAATATTAGGGAAACGAAGTTTTGCTTCCTTCAGTTTCTCGATAACATATTTTGAATGACCGTGAGCTGTATCAATAACGATAGCATCGGCACCTGCATTTACAAGAGCTTCCATACGGTCAAGTGTATCAACTGTCACACCTACACCGGCAGCAACACGAAGACGTCCCTTAGAGTCCTTGCAGGCCATTGGTTTGTCTTTTGCCTTAGTGATGTCCTTGTAAGTGATAAGTCCGATAAGTCTGTTGTCCTTGTCAACAACCGGCAGCTTCTCGATTTTGTTTTCCTGAAGGATTCTTGAAGCTGTTTCCATATCCGTATTCGGAGTAGTTGTAACGATGTTTTCCTTTGTCATCACCTCGTCGATACGTTTTGTCATATCCTTTTCAAAACGGAGGTCACGGTTTGTAACAATACCTACAAGATAATTTTCATCATCAACAACAGGAATACCGCCAATCTTGTATTCAGCCATGATGTCAAGAGCATCTCTTACTGTTGAGCCTCTCTTGATTGTCACAGGTTCATAGATCATACCGTTTTCAGCACGCTTTACGATAGCTACCTGTCTTGCCTGTTCCTCTATCGACATATTCTTGTGGATTACACCGATACCTCCTTCACGTGCAATGGCAATAGCCATCTGCGCTTCGGTAACAGTATCCATAGCTGCTGTCACAAAAGGAATTTTCAACTCAATGTTGCGTGAAAACTTTGTAGTTAAATCTACAGTTTTAGGAAGGACTTCTGAATAGGCTGGTATCAACAATACATCATCGTAAGTCAAACCATCCATTACTACTTTATCTGCAATAAATGACATAGAAATACTTTTTATTTTTATTGCGTGCAAATTTACTCATTTTCCAGCAAAAAGTAAATATCAGCAATCATGTTTTTTCACCATTTTGCTAAACTTTTTTTGATAAAACCTAACAGATAAAGTATATATTTAGTCATCCCACTTAAAAAGATCATTTCTGTGAGATATTATCAACAAACCATCTTGTTGATTTTTGAATAAAGAATAAAAGAACATTCATTATCCTCTTTAGATTTTTAATTGATGCAAAAAATAAGATTACAATATCTCCAGCAACTCTTTTATAAAAATTATGTACTAAGCTATATCCAAACTTCAAGTAACCAACCAATCAACGGCCCTACATCTGCACACTTTGAAGAGCCAATGTTTTCAAGTTTTTAATATAATAAATATCATTAGTGTCCACTAAAAAATCATAGAAGTTCTTTGAAATTATTGAAATTCAATTTGTTATAGGATATTTTTGGGA
>CALUJO010000059.1 GCA_944320965.1 uncultured Bacteroidaceae bacterium
TAAAATTGTGCTTTTAAAGGCTATTTTTATGCTTTATAGGCTACCGGAATGTGAACGGGTATGCTCCGGAATATGTAGGTTTGGAAATCAGAGCCTCCGTTTTTTATTTATTTTCCGTCAATAATTACAAATCAAGAAATATACACCGTAACACCGTCAAGTACATTTATAGCCTCCGTAAATATCTTATAAGGAGCAAACACCTTGTGTAATTCAATGTCATCATTGTTGTCTTTGTGAATCGGTATTATTCCCAACCTTGGATTGATTATTCTGCACACTTCGGCAAGTGTTTCCACATCGGCATGGCCGCTTGTATGCACACCATCCTTAACCCCATCAAGTATATTGCCTTCAAACAGTTTCCTCAGTTCTATTATCTTTGTATTCGAATAGCTTTTACCTTCCTCGGCATATCCATGCCACATGGAATAAATCAAATATGATGGTTGCTTGGAAAATATAAGTTTCATATGTTTTACAAGATTGAACATAGACGGAGTTATCAGCATAAGAAAACCTTCACGACCAAGTTTTCCGATAACACTCCTTGCATAAATATTATAAAGGACAAAACATTTTTCAAAATAATACAATTCATTGTTTTTGTTAAATTTACGATTGTAATCCTTTGCATACTCTGTAAATATCTTGAAAACATCTTCCTGATACCTGCTTACGACAAGATTCCGTCCGTTTTTCCTGCACGCTTCCTTGAAACCGGCAAGGCGGTCAATATCAGTAGAAGAACATAAGGCAAAAACATATTTATGATTATGCAGGTAATGACTTACATTTTCCTGGATATCATTTTCTGAAATGACTTTTTCAGACTTGCGCCCCAACATCGTAGCTTCGGTAATAATAATATCTACCTGCCCCACATGTTTTTCAAGCGTAGGACTCAGTCCCTTGCCAAGATAACCGTGTTTTCTGAAATCTCCAGTGTGCAGAATCACTTTCCCTTCGCACTCAATCTTCAACATATAGGAATCAAAGGCCGAATGGCTAACTGTGTAAGGCGTAACTGATATACGTCCCTTTCCGCCTGCATCTATCTTTTTACCAACTTCATAGGTTTTGAATGACTCGAGTTTCTCCAATTCATCAAATTTCTTCAAAGCCTCCAGCTGACAGGCAAGCACTTTCTTTGCCCCACTGCCTATATATTGAAGAATACTTGAAGGAACATATTTTCTTAACCCTATATGGTCGCCATGAATATGAGTATAGAATATGGCATCTGCCCCGGATGTCATATTTATTATTTCTTCTTCACTGAACTCTTGTCCTTCTGAACCGGGCAGATTACTGCCCAGGTCTATGAAGACCCGGCAGTTGCCCGATTTAATTTCTGTTATACACCCTCCTATCTGATTTGCCCCACGATGAATCCTTATTTCCATATCTGTTCTGTTTATGTCTGTTTGTTTTTACTGTTTCACTACTCTACGGAACTCAACAACCATATTGGTCAGTTTCAAAATTGGCTGCCCCAACCTTGTTGAAACGCCGGAATATCGCTCCTTTATCCAATTCACTGCAGCATTACGCACTTCATTATCAAAGAAAATCTGGACCTGCAACGGTTTCTGTCCTGACAATAACCCGGTCAATGCATAAAAGGAATCATCCATACTTGCAGGAGCAGAACTTGAAAAACCAAGCAGATACGGAACCAGCATACCTTGAAATGTGCCTTTGTCCGGCTCGGGAACTATCCCGAGGTCGGCTTTAATTCCAGACATTATTTCATATAATGTAAGAAAATCTTCAACCATGCCGTAGTTTCGGATCATTTTACGTTCGGCAATTAAATGATCGTCGTCATCCGGCAACTCGGGCATCAGCTTCTTTTTCTCCCAATAAACCTGGAAGGCGAATGATAATACCTGGATTTTTTCAGTCGCTTTTTTCCTGTTTTTCTTGTCTTGCACTTTACTCATAATTATTGGTTTTGGAAATTTTATACAAATAATAGTGCAAGGGTGTGAACAAAGTGTTCAGAGGTTATTTATTTTGACTTCTTTTTATCTTTTCCGTAATCTCACCGTTCTTTAAACATAGACATCTGAAGATTATTCCTTCATCTTCAAAATTAGAAGTTTTGGACCAAAGACTACGAAAAGTAGCATCATTAGAACTCTCAACAAGTTCTATAAAATATTTTAACGCTATTTTATTAGGATTTTCTTCTTTATTGGACAGTTTTTTAAAATCTTTATTGTGATCATGTCTATCTGCATTATTTGCCTTAAATTCTATTAGCGCGATTCTGTTATAATTTTCATCATGTATTACCAAATCAAAATTTGCAGACCTACCAGAATTATCCGGTTTAGGAGCATCTTTACCACTCAATCTATATTTACTTATTGTCGGTGTTTCTACAGAATAATAAACAAGCCATTTATCATTAATCTCCCTATTCAATTGTTCTACAAAAACAAACCTCAACTCCTGCTCACTTATACGCAATTGTCCATTACTATATTTTGGAAAAATTATGCGACTTTTCAATTCTTCAGGAATCTTTCCCTCATTTCCATTTGCACATTTATCGTAAATAAACAATAATGCCTTAAAAGTTCTTTCAATTACATTATCAATATGTTTTTTTACTTCACTTTGATTATTCATTTCTACTTCCATAATAATTTGATTTTTAAAGTTTATTTTGCAAATAAAGATTTGTGGTATGAACAAAGTATTCATAGGTTAAATATTATTCACCCAATATTTCCGAAACTTTCATTGAACCATAAATAATATTATTTGTATTACAATTCAATATATTCAAAATCTTATCCAAGTTACTTTCTATCAATACATGTAATTTATCTGACAAAAAGATGGCTTCTATCTTTCCTATTTTATCTTTTACATCCAATATTTTTGTAAATCCACGGAACTTAGGACAATTCTCTTTAATATCATCCGGATAATCTATTTCATGATTGATAAATAAACCATGCATCACATTTGCATAAAACATCAATTCGGATATTATACCAACGGTACTATTCTCTGGAATCTTCAGTTCAAATACTCTAAAAGTATTGTTATCACAAATCTGCCATATATCTATCTGACTGGCTTTAGATGGAGTAAATGCAGAAACATCTTGGACAATACTGTCAAACAAACCAACAGGCAGTTGATGATTTGCATATCCATCACCTGATTCATTTAATCTTTTATATACCTTAGTCTCAAGAACTGCTTCTCTCTTTCTGATTTTATCACCTTCATCACAATGGTCTTTATCTTTGCTTTTAGACTTTGGATAATTCATAACAAGCGACTTATGACCATTCTTGAAATTATTCAATTCATTTTCTTTTGATTTGTCTGCTGAAAACCATTTATAATTTTCAATGCACCACAATACTCTAAGCAAAAAGCGGTTATAGTGCTTCTCTTTAATATTTTTATCCTTTTCATTATATATAGGAGATTCCCAGTCCAAGACAACACTCTTTATACAATCAATATAAGACATTATACATATTGCCCATCCTTCAAAAGCAGAACTGTTTGACTGCATATTATCCAAAACTCCTTCACTTTTTAATTTTATATATAGGACATCATTATTAATCTTAAAAGATACAGACTTTGGCAATTTCACATTTGAAGATACTCCATTTAATTCTCTTTTTATGGTAGCCAAAATATCACTTTTTCCCATTTTATCATATCATTTATATCTGTTAATCATCCTAATCAAATTTCCCTTCATCTCTGCCCTAAGACTTTCCGGCTCAATTACCTCTACCCTGCTTCCTTTTGAAAGAAGTTCCATAACCAAATCTGTAGTGATACAAAGTTTGTATTCAAAGTCACTGTATTCATCGGCTGTACATATTTCCTTCTGTGAATGATGGAACGGCAATGTGCGGAAATATTTTGCCTGCTGTCCATATGAACGCAAAACTATCCTTTCTGGGACTTTGGAAGAATCAGTCCATATACCTATACTATTTTTATAATACTCCTGCAGAGAAAAGTCGGAAGGATATTCAAACTTCTCATCTGTAACTTCCATGCCTTCAGTTCGGTCAAGGGCAAAATGCCTTATACCTCCAAGCTCCTTGAAAAATCCAAGCACATACCACCTACGGTGGTGAAGTCTCATACAATAGGGTAATACATGATAAACTGAAACTTCGTCATCATAAAATGGTCTGTAATGAATCTTTATAACATAACTGTCCTTTATAGCACGAATAACATTCTCCAAAAACACAAAGCCTTCCGGAATTTCCTCAAGAAGAATCCTATCTTTCAACCAATGCCCCTCATGAACAAGATTCTCAACACTGAACGAATTGAGCATCCATTTATGAAGCCTATCATTTTCAAGTACAGCAGTATCTTCAATATAATACCTATAATCGCCACAATTCTCGCACAGTATATTGACTCCGAACATATCTCCAATTGCATTTTTATATTTATGAAATGTCCGTTTATTGAGAGGATTTCCATCACTTATATATGAGTTAATCCATTTGTAATTCAGTTCATCGAACGAAAGACGCTTATATCTTACAAGCGTATAAAGAATCCATAGATAGCGTTTGTAATTGTCGCTTTTCATAATATTTAAAGATTAACCTATTAATGCAAAACAAAAGTATTGTAAATAATTATACTAAACAAAATACAGAAAACAATAAATAACTATTCGGACCAACAAACTAACTTTATCACATAAAAAGTATATTTTTGCATCATTTTAACCATGAAATATAATCTTTATAATATTTCTGCGTTTATATATTTGAATTACAACAGAGCCAAATGACAAGCAACAAAATATATAATACAATATTTCATTTTATATTGGCTATGCTGGTACTGATGACAGGAGTCCCTGCCCTTGCCCAGAACAACATAACCATAAGTGGTTTGGTGACCGACGAAAACGGTGCGCCCATTGAACTTGCAACAGTGCATATTGAAAAACAGCTTGTAGGAACCATAACAAACCTGAAAGGAGAATATACCATCAGCGCCCGCTCGGAAGACAGTGTTGTTGTTGTATTCTCAATGATAGGATACAACACAAGAAAGCGTGTACTGAAAAAGCCGCAAGGAAAAATCAGACTAAACGTTATGCTGCCTAACACCGGCTATGAACTTGGTGAAGTGACTGTAACCGAAAGCAAAAGACAGACAGGAAGCATACAGAGTCTGCAGATTGACAAAGCAAAACTAATGCCTGATGCATCGGGAGGAAGCATAGAGGCATTTATCGCTACTCAGGCTGGAGTAAGCTCAAATAATGAACTGAGTTCACAATACAATGTGCGTGGAGGAAGTTTTGACGAAAACATTGTCTATGTAAACGGTATTGAAGTTTACCGTCCGCTGCTTATCCGCTCGGGACAGCAGGAGGGACTGAGTTTCATAAATCCGGATATGGTTGAGAATGTAGGATTCTCTGCCGGAGGATTTGAGGCAAAATATGGTGACAAGATGGCTTCGGTACTTGACATCACATATAAAAAGCCAAAAGAGTTTGAAGCATCGGCATCAATGAGTCTTTTGGGTGCAAGCGGATATGTGGGATTTGCTACAAAGAACTTCTCAATGACAAACGGAATACGTTACAAGACAAGCCGTTATCTGCTCGGAACGCTGGACGTAAAGGGAGAATATGACCCTAACTATATTGACTACCAGACATATATGAACTGGCATCCTTCAAAAAGATTTGAGATAGGATTCATAGGGAATTTCTCGCAGAACAGCTATAACTTTATCCCTTCCGACAGAACAACAAAGTTCGGAACAATGGAAACGGCAAAGGAATTCAAAGTTTATTTTGACGGTGCAGAAAGAGACCTTTTCAGAACTTTCTTCGGATCAATTGAAGCAAAATACAACATAAACGAACATAACTCGCTGTCATTCCTTGCATCGGCATTCAAGACCAACGAACAGGAAACGTATGACATACAGGGACAGTACTGGCTAAGCGACCTAGATGAAACAGAAGAAGGTAGTACACCTGAAAACGGTGAAGGAAGCACTTCGGGAGTAGGTACATATCTTGAACATGCACGTAACTATCTGACTGCAAAAGTTCAGAGCTATTCTCTGTTGGGCAAGCACAAAATCAACGCAAACGAAATAATGTGGGGGCTGGAACTGAAGCATGAAGCTATTGACGAAAAGATGAGGGAATGGGAAGTGCGTGACTCGGCAGGCTATTCACTTCCGCATCTTCCGGACCGTGTCAGCCTCATCTATAACCTGAACTCAAAACACAACATATCAAGCAACAGGTTTTCGTTCTACGCACAGGACACATACAAGCTAAACTCAGAAATAGGTCTTTTCACATTCAATGCCGGAATCAGGGGAAGCTATTGGGGATTTAACCGTGAATTCATATTCAGCCCGAGAGTATCGGTAGGATTCATACCTAAATTCAACGAAGATTTCACCTTCCGTCTTGCAAGCGGTGTTTATTACCAAGCATCGTTCTACAAGGAATTCCGTGATACAACCACTGTAAACGGAAATACGGAAGTTGAACTGAACCGTGACATAAAATCACAACGGTCAATACATTTCGTGTTGGCTGCCGACTACAAGTTCCGTGCAATGAACCGTCCTTTCAAGGTTACGGCAGAAGTTTATTATAAAAAACTGGACAATCTGATTCCATACAATGTTGATAACGTTAGAATAAGCTATTACGGCAAGAACATGGCAAAGGGATATGCAACTGGTATTGACTTCAAGCTGTTCGGGGAATTTGTAAAAGGCACGGATTCATGGATAACATTCTCGCTTATGAAAACAGAAGAATGCATAAACGGAAAGTGGATTCCACGCCCGACAGACCAAAGATATAATCTGTCCCTCTATTTTACTGACTATTTTACAAAGAACGACAGATGGAAACTCAGCTTGAAAGGTTCGCTTGCTGACGGACTTCCTTTCGGTCCTCCGCATGCAGGACGCGAAAAGGCTGTGTTCCGTACACCCGCCTACAAGCGAATTGATATCGGTATGTCCTACAGATTGCTTGACAATGAAGACGGACAAAATTATAAACGCATAGCAAAACCATTCAGAAATATCTGGCTGGGCATTGACTGCTTTAACCTGCTTGGAATAAACAACGTAAACTCATACTATTGGGTTACAGATGTATATGACAATCAGTTTGCCGTACCTAATTATCTTACTTCACGACAAATCAATGTAAGGTTATTGTTTGAATTCAGATAAAACAGAAAAATCACAATTGCACAATAACATATAATTAGCAGATACAATATATCTTTATAACTTTTGGTTATAGTATATAATAAAAGATGAATAGGTTTGCATTCCTATTTATCATAACTTTGCAACGGAAAAAGAAAAAGCAAAGTAATAACCAATAAAAAATAAAGTTATGTTTACCAAACAAAACAGAGCAAACACCTTGCACGGAATACTGCTAATTGCTCTATTCTCATTTGCAGCTTTCTACATTGCAGAAATCCCATTTGTAAAAAGCCTGTCATTCAGTCCGCTTATTGTAGGTATTATTCTCGGTATGCTTTACGCAAACAGTCTGAGAAACAAACTTCCTGAAACATGGGTACCGGGCATAAAGTTCTGTACAAAACAGATTTTGCGCGCAGGTATCGTTCTTTACGGTTTCAGACTTACACTGAATCAGGTTGCTGCAGTCGGACTTCCGGCAGTGGTAATAGATACAATTATTGTTGCGGGAACCATATTCCTCGGTATATGGTTGGGCAAACTGCTGAAAATGGACAGCGACACTTCACTGATGACTGCAACAGGAAGTGCAATATGTGGAGCTGCGGCAGTGCTTGGAGCTGAACCTGTTGTTAAATGCGAAGGACATAAGACAGCAATAGCAGTTTCTACGGTAGTAATATTCGGTACAATTTCAATGTTCCTTTACCCTGTAATGTATCGCACTGGAATGCTTGATGCACTTGGAGATACTGGTGTTGCAATATATACAGGAAGTACATTGCACGAAGTTGCGCACGTTGCCGGAGCAGGCAATGCAATGGACCCTACCGATGCCTTGGGCATTGCCGGAACAGCAACAATAACAAAAATGATACGTGTAATGATGCTTGCCCCTGTACTTGTCATAATGAGCTTTGCGCTTGCAGGAAAAAAGAGCAAAAACGCTGAAGGCAAAAAGGAAAAAAGCAAGATAACCATTCCATGGTTTGCTTTCGGATTCATCGGCATTATCTGCCTTAACACACTTCTTCAGACAGCATTCGGCGTTGACAGCGTAAAGGACATCCCTCTGAATGGAGCAATCGAATATATTGATACATTCATGCTTACAATGGCAATGACTGCATTGGGAACAGAAACAAGCATAGACAAATTCAAACAGGCAGGAGCAAAACCGTTCGTTCTCGCATTCCTTCTTTACATCTGGCTTGTTGGAGGAGGATACCTTTTGACAAAATATCTTGTGCCTGCTCTTGTATAATTGAAAATACAGATACAAATAAAGACGAAATGACTGAACTATTATATTCAGTCATTTCGTTTTTTATAATACTAATTAACAAGCAAAACATTGATTTAACTTAAAAATCTGTTTCGTACAAATGAAAAATCAATCATCAAAAACAATACTGTTCTCATCAAACAAAGGAGCATCCTGCCCTATTTCAACAAAAACAGCTTTGTCAGGATGATTGTCATGTACTTCAAAATATCTCATTCCACTATTCCCTACTCCCCATCCGTTGCATGTAAAGGGAACCGGTTCTGACTTCATCTGCAGATTTATTTGTGCTTCATAATCTCCGTCGGGTACCATTACATACCTTCTTACCCCATTTCTTGCAGATTGTACCTCCTTGAACTTGCAGGTCTGCTGGCTGTCCCAATTATCCGACTTTGACAAAATATCAATTACATCATTTATATTTTTATTAGGCAAATCAAATACCTGAATAACCTTATGGTTATATGAATCACCTTTCCGAACAACAACAAGTCCAGGCAATAAGGAATCGGCAGCAAGTCTGATATTCTCATTTTCCTGTACAAACAGTTTCAGTCCGGCACCTCGCAGTTCTTTCCAAACAAATCCGTCGTATGCCTTTCGTGAAGGCTGGCTATTGACAGCTGCAATCCCGTTTTCTTCCTTTACAAAAACGACATTCTGCCCTTTTCTGTCAACAACAAGTGTGTCATTGCCTAATCTTATTATTCGCATTGTATCGGCAAATTGAATTGTCTGCCCGTTGCCAACACTTTCACCGGAAAGGACAAGCCGGTCACCGGACAAGCTCCATTTGTGATACAATAAAGTCTTCATGCCGACTGATTCTGCTGTTCCGTCTGCACTCAAATTCATTTCCTGAACATAAAATGATGATGTTTCAATCCAGCATCCGGTCAAATCTCCGGTATTTGTACCAGCACACGAAAACAATCCTAAAGCCAAAAATAAAATCAGTTTGTTCTTTTTCATAATAACAGCCTATAAAACATTAAACTATCATTTTCCTATACTCTGAAGATGTCTTAGCATAAATCTTTTGAACATCTCAACCTGTTGCGTTTCCTGTCCCTGTTCTGACACGAAACAAAAATGACGACAAAAATTCAATCCTTCAATATCACAAATTGAAAACTCTCCGTTCTTCAATTCCTTTCCTATAGCAGAAATAGATATAATGCCCATACAGTCACGGTATTTAAGAAAAGACTTTATGCTCTCGGTGCTTCCAAGGTGCATAAGGACATTCAACGAAGAAAGTTTCAAGCCAGCCTTCCCCAACTCACTCTCTATTGCATCAAGAGTTCCGGAGCCACGTTCACGAAGAACAAGAGGTATGTTCTTGAAATCCTCTATACTTACTTCATCAACAGCCGCCAATGAAGAAGAGGATGCAACAACAGGAACCAGCTCATCATAAAGAAAAGACTCATACTTAAGGCTTGGCTGATGAAACACTCCTTCGACCATTCCCAAATCAATGGCATGATCGCGCAAAGCTTTCTCGACATTTCTGGAATTAGTATCCAAAAGCGAAAGTTTCATTTTGGGATATTTCTTTCCGAATTCCGCCAGAACCGACGGCAATATATATTGGGATATTGTGGTACTTGCCCCTAACCTTAGCTCTCCAACGTACTCGTCATTCAAAACATGCATATCATATTCCAGTTTACGATACTCGTCAAGGATACGTTCACAATGCCCCATCAGGACTTCGCCAGCCCTTGTCAGGGAAACAATATTACCACGCCTCTCAAAAAGCCTTACAGAATATATGCTTTCAAGTTCCTGTATATGCTTTGTCACAGCCGGCTGACTGATAAAAAGCTCCTGGGCAGCCTTTGTAAAACTCAAGTTCCTTGCTACGCTGTAAAATGCCTTTAATCTAAAATCCGACATATTTTCAATTGTTTTTCATACAAGCCATAATCATCATACTCCTGTTCTTCTATTTCAACATCCTTATTTAAAGGTGCTTATACTTTAATTACAGAACAAAAGTATTTTTCATAAATTAAGCAACCGTAATATAATATGCAATTACATATTCATCAACATCATATTATTAATATCAGCTATTAACTCTACTGACTATTTTATCATTTTACAGCATCAATTATTTTATTCTCTTTTTGTGCGTAATCAATGAAAAATGAAATTACATTAGGATAGAACTTCTCAAAGTTGCCATATTTGTTTTGCTTCTTTTCATATTTTCTCAAGAGGCTTGTCAGCTCCGGTACCCATCTGAAATTAAGTTGCATCTGCATCAACAGTTCTGTTTTTATCTCTTCCGGTTTGTATTCATTGTCCAGCATATAACAAACAACAGCAGCACGAACAACAGATTCATTTATCATAGTCTTCCAATTGCCATATGCCTGCATTTTCATACTCCATTGTGAAGAGTTAAACAAGTCGGTTGCAGCAGATTCAAGTTCCTTTACATGTTCAGGGTATTTGTCTTCATCCAAATAATGATTAATGAAGGAATGATTAAATTCATGAATCAGAGTTGGCAGAAATCTCCTATTGTACATTGGTACATCTTCATCATTTACGAAATATCCGACAATGGCAAAGACATCCTTCTTCTGTCCTTTCAATTGCCTGTTTGCACCATAGTTTCCACCTCCATTACAGAATCCTATTATAATAGAATAATTTTCCTGAGGTTCGCCGCCGTAGAAACCTGAATACCAGTCTATATTAAAATAATCTGTAACATTAGTCTGGAATGATTTCATTCCCTTTTCATATATATCTTTATGCGACTTGAAGAACTCATTGAATTTTGCTTCATTATAAAAGCTGTTGAGATGAGACAGAAATTCATCTTTATCCACATCGTTCCATCTTTCGTCCAATGTAGAGGTTTCTTCCTCTACCAATGAAAGAATGTCGTCCCGGTTTTCCAAATGTACAGCCATTGACATGACAGCATCATAAGATATTCCATATTTATTTCTAAGTTCTTTCATATACAGGACAGCCGGATGTTCTGTTTTATCCTTAAAAAAGATGTCCATATCCTTTATATACTGGCCTGCCGCATCCATACTATATTCAGGGTACCCGGCTATGCGTGATAAAATACTCATCAGCTCCACATTTTCACTTACTTGCGGAATCACAGATTGTGCCTTTGTACAAAGACATGCAATGAACAAAGCTAAAAAGACAATACATTTTGCAAAATATTTGTTTTTCATAAAATTAGCGAAAGTTACTTGATAATCCATTTTTAATTTAGTTGCATAACTTAAGGTGAGTTCTATCAATTCAATTTATCCTCTTGTATCAGACAGCAGAACTCTTTAACTGCCCAATTTGTGA
>CALUJO010000060.1 GCA_944320965.1 uncultured Bacteroidaceae bacterium
CAGCTTAAAGAACATGAACCGATTTTTATGGCTAACGAAAAAAAGAAGGTGCATCGTGCATTACGACACACCCTCTTCTGCGGAAGCTGGGGGATTCGAACCCCCGGTACGGTAACCCGTACGTCAGTTTAGCAAACTGGTGGTTTCAGCCACTCACCCAAACTTCCTTGTCAACCAGTTTTTTTCTGATTGCGGTGCAAAGATATGTTTTATTTTTGTACTGAACAAATATCTGAGGTCATTTTTTTAATGTTTTATTAAACTATTTTCAATAACCATTGAATATGTGTAAGTTATGATTTTATATTTCTATCGGCAATCATATACTTTATTGCCCCTTGAGCTCTTAAGCCGGAAATAAACATTATTATCCGTTCGGCATAATTGTCTTTGCATTCGAAATATCCGGACATGTTCTTAATTATTTCCTCAATATTTCTTTTTCCGTCTATCTGTCTGATAACTTCACTTCCCGTTTTGTCCAGTTCAATATGTTTTGTTTTGCTCCATCTTGAAAGGAAACCAAAGAATCCTTTGTTGTGTAAAGCAGGAAAAGAGAGCGTATATTCGCCCTCTTTTCCTTTATTTATAATTACGTCTTCGTGCAGTGCAGGAATGACGTCAAGAATGTTTGTCTTGTCTGTATTCATTATTCCTGAATATTTGGCTCTTCAAGTCCGTAACCTTTCTTTTTGTCAACAGCTTTAAGGATGAATCCCAAGATAAGTGCTGCACCTCCGAGGCATGCAAGCATTATGAGGGGAGCTGTGTAGTCGTAGGAGATGGCTGCCTGTTCCTTTTCAATTATTCCTTTTTTTACCTGTTCAATCAATTCAGGATTTGTGCTTTCCAAAACTTTACCTATAAGAAGAGGAAACAGCCATAAACCAATATTCTGAATCCAAAATATCATGGCGTATGCGCTACCTATTATTTTAGCATCAACAAGTTTTGGAACACAAGGCCACAACGAGGCTGGAACTAATGAGAAACTTGCTCCAAGAACAAGAATTGTAACGTAAGCAACAAGGAAACCTCCTGTAGGGCTACCCTTTAAAGCTGGTAACACGAATGCAAATGTGAGGTGGCATACAATAAGAAGTATAGAACCAAGGACAAGCATTGAAGCTGCCTTTCCCTTGTGGTCAACATAGTTACCGAGGATTGGGGTGATGCCTACTGCAAGAAGAGGGAATACTGCGAAAACAGTTTCAGCACTCTGGCGCATATATCCCATGTAGCAGAATATAATCAGGCTGACGATTGATATTCCTAGCATTGTATATCTGAGATTTGCCTTTTTAACGAAGTTGCTTGCAAATGCTGTTGCTGCAACAATAAGCATGATTATATACTGTATGACAGCAACGGTATTTGTAGCCCAGAATGATTTTTCTGGAATTTCTGTAAATGTAAGGTTACACTGAAGCATGTTTACTGCATATTTCTGGAATGGGAATATTGCAGAGTAGTACAATACACACAAAAGCGCAACAAGCCAGAATCCCTGGCTGGTAAGGATTTTACCCAAGTCGGATATTTTGAACGGATCGTCCTTTTCTTCTGCTTCGCCTGTCTGCTGGTCAAGTTTCTGGTCCATGAAGAAGTAAACGATGAACATTATGAGCGCAATCATAAGCAGAACAACTCCAAATGCTACAGAACGTGAAACGTCAATTTTGTCTCCCATCTTTGCAAATACAGGTGAGAATATCATACATGTTGCAACGCCAAGTCTTGCCAATGCCATTTCCGAACCCATTGCCAATGCCATATCGCGGCCTTTGAACCATTTTACTATACCTCTTGAAACTGTAATTCCCGCCATTTCAACACCGCATCCGAATATCATGAATCCTACAGAAGCTAACTTTGCTGATGCAGGCATATCTTTAACGAATGGAGATATACCTAGTTCGTCAAATCCGGGAATGTAATTAAGATTGTTGGTAAACCATGTTTCCAGACTGCTTCCCATGAAAGCTTCCGATACGGCATACCATTTGATTATTGCTCCTATGAGCATTACCACGCCTGATAATAGGGCTGTATATCTCACTCCGATCTTGTCCAGGATGATTCCTGCAAAAATAAGGAAGAATACAAATACATTCAGGAATGTTTCAGAGCCTTGCATTCTTCCGAATACATCCGAATTCCAACCACGGGTAGATTCCATCAAATCCTTTATGGGCGAAAGGATATCCATAAAGATGTAAGAGCAAAACATTGCAAGTGCAAGTAGCAGAAGCGCCGTCCATCTGATTGCCGGCGAGTCACTAAGGACTTTTCCAACTTTTTCTTTCATTTTGATATGTATTTAGTTATTAATAAATATACAGATTCATAATTCATGCAAAATTAATATTTATTGCTAAAAAGAGTGTGTTGCAATGTTCTTAACTTTGTCAATAGTTCATTGTCAAATGCATGTTTTTGCATATAAAATCTTTTTAGGGAATATATATGCACTGTAAATGCTTACAGTATATTACAAATGCAGTTGGTCAGATACCATATAACGAAAATATGTAATTACACCCTTTGTCGGAGCTAAATAACAGGTATGTTAAACTCTGCGGGTTTTTGCCGAAAAATGTAGAATGTATCTGACTGAAACCTTAAATGTTTTTGGCAAATATGTAGAACGTTTTTGACCGGAACATTAAATGTTTTGTGAGATATGAATCATATCATATATGCGATGATTCAATTCCTCAAATGAGTGTATTTATAATAATTATTAAATCAGCGATTATTATAAAGCTTTTTATATCAATAAATTCTGTTTTATAAAAAGGATTTGCTAACTTTGAGAAAACAGGTTCGGGAGAGAGCCTTGACTTGTATTTATGAACTTAAATTTGAAGACTATGGGAAAAAAGAATTTTATACTGGATACAAATGTTATCCTGCACGACTATGATTGCTTGAAAAAATTTCAGGAAAATGATATTTATCTTCCGATAGTTGTTTTTGAGGAACTTGACAGGTTCAAGAAAGGTAATGAACAGATAAATTTCAATGCCCGTGAGTTCGTGAGGGCGTTGGATCTTGTTTCAGACAGTAATCTTTTCAAGGATGGGGCGCCGTTGGGCAAGGATTTGGGACGTTTGTTTGTTGTAAGGAATGCCGAACACGATAATCCTGTGTTCAAGCATTATTCTCCGGCAAAGCCTGACCATGAGATACTTGCTGCCGTATATACGGTATCGCAGATGCATCCGGATATGAAGACTATTCTTGTTACGAAGGATATTAATCTCAGACTGAAAGCCCGTTCACTTGGATTTGAAACCCAGGATTATTTCAATGACAAGGTCGAGAGCCTTGATATGTTTGAAAAGGTAAACGAGACTGTTGAAGGCGTCAAGCCCGAGATAATTGATGAAATATATTCATCACGTGAAGGTGTTGATATTGACAAGGTAATGCCAGATGCTGAAGTTGTTCCAAACAGATGCTTTATACTGAAGAGTGACAGGAACAGCGTGCTTTGCCGTTATAATCCTTTTAAACGTACGATGGACAAGGTTGTAAAGAAATCGAGCTTTGGCATTAACCCTAGAAATTCCGAACAGGCTTTTGCTCTTGATGTACTTAATGACCCTGATGTGAAACTGATAGCCTTGACTGGCAAGGCCGGTACAGGAAAGACTTTGCTGGCACTTGCTGCAGCATTAAACCAGTCGGCTACATATAAACAGATTCTTCTTGCAAGGCCTATCGTTGCAATGTCAAACAAGGATTTGGGATTCCTGCCCGGCGATGCAAAGGAAAAGGTTGCTCCTTACATGCAGCCGTTGTTCGATAACCTTAATGTAATAAAGCATCAGTTTTCTCCGACATCAACCGAATTGAAAAAGAT
This sequence comes from uncultured Bacteroidaceae bacterium, assembly GCA_944320965.1. GTDB lineage: Bacteria > Bacteroidota > Bacteroidia > Bacteroidales > Bacteroidaceae > Avibacteroides. Next base: position 3,869 of record CALUJO010000060.1, read on the forward strand.
TGACGACATGCAGAAAAGCGAACAGCTGGTTATTGAGGCACTTGCATATATCCGAGGAAGGAGCTTGTCGGAAACTTACTGTATAATAGATGAGGCCCAGAATCTTACGCCGCACGAAATCAAGACAATTGTAACCCGTGCCGGAGAAGGTACAAAGATGATTTTTACAGGAGATATCCAGCAGATTGACCAGCCTTATCTTGATTCACATTCAAACGGACTTGTTTATATGATTGACAAGATGAGAGGACAGAATCTGTTTGCCCATGTTAATCTTGTAAAGGGCGAAAGAAGTGAGTTAAGTGAGATTGCCAGCGATTTATTGTAAAACAGCTTACATTTTGACAAAAAAAAGATGTTCATTGTATTGATATTATCTGTCTTTGCTTTATATTTGTCAATAAATAGAAACTTATGGATAATAAAGAAATTCAGAATGTCATATCGCTTATAAAGCGTGAGGTAATACCGGCAATGGGATGTACAGAGCCCATTGCCGTTGCTCTTGCAACAAGTAAGGCAAGCGAACTGCTTGGCCGATGTCCGGAAAAGATTTCAGTGTTCCTCAGTGCAAACATATTGAAGAATGCCATGGGAGTGGGAATACCCGGAACAGGTATGATTGGTTTGCCTATTGCCATAGCCCTTGGAGCCGTATGCGGAAAAAGTGAATACGAGCTTGAAGTCATTAAGGACGCGTGTGGTGCCGACATTGACAAGGGTAAAAAGATGATTGACGAGAAAAGGATTGAAATCAAACAGAAGCAGGCATGCTGCGACAAACTTTATATAGAAGTTACTTGTACGGCTGGCGAAGACAAGGCTGTTGCAATCATTTCGGGAGGACATACGCATTTTGTATATCTGCAGAAGAATGACGAAGTCATTTTGGATTTGCACCAGATGAATTCAAGTTCGGATGAAAATTCGGATCCTGTACTTACATTGAGCAAGGTGTATGAATTTGCAACAACTGCTCCTTTGGAAGACATCGAATTTATTATGGAATCGGAGAAACTGAATTCTGCTGCTGCCGAAGAAGGTCTTAAAGGCTTTTACGGTCACAAGTTCGGGCGTCTTTTGAAGAGTGACCGCAAGAACGGTCTTATGGGCAACAGTGTATATTCAAATGTACTTGCATATACGTCTGCCGCATGCGATGCCCGTATGGGAGGTGCCATGGTTCCTGTCATGAGCAATTCGGGCAGCGGAAACCAGGGGATTGCTGCTACCATGCCGGTTGTTGTCTATGCGCGTGAAACTGGTAAGAGTCACGAACAGCTTGTGAGGGCACTGACCTTGAGTCATCTGACGGTTATTTACATTAAGCAGAGCCTTGGACGACTTTCTGCATTGTGTGGCTGTGTTGTTGCTGCAACAGGTTCAAGCTGCGGCATTACCTATCTGATGGGAGGCACTTACGAGAATGTGGCTTATGCCGTTAAGAATATGATTGCAAATATAACAGGAATGATTTGCGACGGTGCAAAGCCGAGCTGTTCATTGAAAATATCAACAGGAGTGTCAACGGCAATGCTTTCGGCACTTCTTGCTATGGACGATGAAAGCGTGTCATCAATTGAGGGTATAATAGACGATGACGTTGACAAGACAATAAAGAACCTCACAACTATTGGCGCGGTTGGTATGAGTGAAACGGACAAGATTGTTCTTGATATAATGACCGAAAAATAATATTTAATATATTACAGACAAAAGGGCGGTGCAACTTGCATCGCCTTTTTATTTTGTAAAACAGCAAATTGTCGTATCTTTACACCCAAATTAAAATATGATAAGTAAAATGGAAAATAAATCACACAAATACATCTCTATTGTCTATAAGATGTATGTAATGGAAGACGGCGAAAAAGTTTTGAAGGATACTGCAGAAGAGAACCATCCTTATATATTCATCTCTGGAATGGGATATACTATTGATGCATTGGAAAATGCGCTTGTAGAACTGAATGAAGGCGATACATTCAATCTTACAATAGGAAAGGATGATGCTTTTGGAGATTATGATGAAGAACATGTAATCGAACTTGACAAGAAACAGTTTGTTATTGACGGCGAAATGAGAATTTCTGAAGGTGAAGTTGTTCCTTTGCGTGACGGTGAAGGCAATATCTTCAACGCTACTGTTCAGGAAATAAAGGACGATGTTGTTGTTCTTGACATGAATCATCCTTTTGCAGGTGCTGACCTTATCTTTGAAGGAAAGGTACTTGCTATTCATGAAGCTACAACAAAGGAATTGAATGATTATCTTAATGCAATGACCGGTGGCGGTTGCGGCTGCGGATGCGGCGACTGTGGTGGCGGTTGTGATGACGGCTGTGGTGATTCACACTGTGGTTGCGGACACCATCATTGATTATAATCTTAAACCGCAGACTTTGTTTTTACAACCGGAACCGTTGTTTGTAAAACTTAAGCCTGCGGTTTTATAACCGAAGCTTTCGGTTAAAGAAAATGTTCTTTTAATTCATACTTTGCATGATTATGATGCAATAAAAAAGCGGAACCGAATGGCTCCGCTTTTTTATTGTATGGTATCTGTCTTTTACATAAGGAATCCCAAAAGGATACCGGCTGCAACTGCAGAACCGATAACACCTGCTACGTTAGGCCCCATAGCGTGCATCAAAAGGTAGTTAGTCGGGTCATATTCAAGACCAAGTATCTGTGAGATACGTGCTGAGTCCGGAACCGCAGAAACACCTGCGTTACCGATAAGCGGGTTGATTCTGTTGTCCTTCTTCAGGAACAGGTTGAATATCTTGACGAAGATAACGCCTGAAGCTGTTGCGATAACGAATGAAAGTGCACCCAATGCGAAGATTTTAACAGAGTTGAATGTAAGGAACTCTGAAGCCTGGGTAGAAGCACCTACAGTTACACCAAGAAGAATAGTGATTGTGTCAATCAGCGGACCGCGGGCTGTTTCAGCCAAACGACGTGTAACACCACTTTCTTTCAAAAGGTTTCCGAAGAAAAGCATACCCAGCAATGGAAGACCTGAAGGAACAAGGAAACATGTCAGCAACAGACCAACGATTGGGAAAATAACCTTTTCTGTGTGAGAAACGGCTCTTGGAGGACGCATACGCATAACTCTTTCCTTCTTTGTTGTCAGCAGACGCATGATAGGCGGCTGGATAACCGGTACAAGTGCCATATAAGAATAAGCTGATACGGCAATCGCTCCCATCAGGTTAGGCGCAAGTTTTGAAGAAAGGAAGATGGCTGTAGGACCGTCTGCACCACCGATAATACCGATAGCACCTGCCTGGTTAGGTTCGAAGCCCATTGCAAGCGCAATCATGTATGCTCCGAAGATACCGAACTGTGCAGCTGCACCGATAAGCATCAGCTTTGGGTTTGAAATAAGCGCAGAGAAGTCTGTCATTGCTCCGATACCAAGGAATATCAGAGGCGGATACCATCCTGATGTCACACCCTGATAAAGGATATTGAGCACTGAGCCCTCTTCGTAAATACCGACTTTAAGTCCGGCTTCCATGTTGAAAGGGATGTTACCTATCAATATACCGAAGCCTATAGGAATAAGAAGCATTGGCTCAAATTCCTTTGCTATTGCAAGGTAAATGAATAACAGACCAACCACAATCATGATAAGGTGTCCCGGAGTCGCATTCGCAAAACCGGTGTAACCCCAGAAGGTCTGCATGTTTTCACCTATTAAATTAAAAAAATCTCCCATAATATTATTCGATTACTACAAGATCAGTTCCTTCAAGAACAGAATCTCCTTTGTTTACATTAATTGCTGTTACTGTACCGTCCTTGTCGGCATTGATGTTGTTTTCCATCTTCATTGCCTCAAGGATAACAACTGTCTGTCCTTTCTTGACAGCATCTCCAACGTTTACCTTGATGTCAAGGATTACACCAGGCAGTGGAGACTTGACACCAGACTTGCGTGGAGCAGCAGCAGGCTTTGACACAGGAGTTGAAGGAGCTGCTGCCGGCTGTGGAGCTGCAGGACGTGCAACCGGTTTGATTACAGGAGCTTGCTTTGGAGCTTTCTCCATCTCAACTTTGTAAGGTGTACCATTTACTTCAACTTGAGCTATATTGTCTTCAAGTTCGTTTATGACAACATTATAAATGTTACCGTTTATTTTATATTTATATTCTTTCATTGGTATAAATTTTATTATTTGCGATGTGGAGTTTCACGTAGAGTATAGATCTTAGAACTCCATGGTGAATAAGTACGTTTAACTTTAGATATTGTAAGAACAGTTTCTTCAACGTCATGAACATCGTTCTGCATTTCATGCAATGCCATTGATATTGCTGCATATACTTCGCCTGAAGTCTTGCCAAGTCCTTTGTCTTTTGCTTCTGAAAGGCTTGTAACACCGCTTGCCTTCATTGCTTTGCGACGCATCATGCTCATTGCTGCATTTCCGACAAGCTTGAATGCGATGAACAGAACAAACAGACCGAGGAACACTACAGACATAGCTGTGATTGACATTCCGACACCGTTGCTGTCATGTTCTTTGAAACGTTCGATTTTTTCGTTCTTGTCAATAGTAACATTATTTGTACTTGGAGTTACAAATTTGCCGTTAACGCCTCTGACTTCCCAGTCACCGTGTCCGTCTGTTACACGTGCGTATGACTGATCTGCCTGAAGTGTGTTGGCAGGTATTGTAACCTCATCAATAAGAGTCTTTCCGTTTGAGTCGTACAATGCAATATAATTGTCAACTGTAGGGTCAAATGTGAAGTTCACATGGAAAGTACCTCTTTCCGGCATTCCGTCTGCCCAGAACAAAGCATGCTGACGTGGCTTGATAAGTGTAAGCACGTCTGCTTTTGGAATAGGGTATTTTGTCGGGTTGTTACGCTCGTTTGTCAGGAAACATCCTTTCAAGTCAACTGAAGCGTATGAAGTGTTGAATATTTCTATCCATGCACTGTGCACACCATAGTCATCCTGATAGTTTGACTGGTTTGTGATAAGTACTTCGTTGATTTTAAGAGATGTTGCGCTTTGAGCAAACATTCCTGAAGCGAATGCTACCAGCAAAGTGAACAGTACCCCTAATTTTCTTGTATTCATATTATACTTCTTTATTATTACAATGGAATATTACCGTGCTTCTTAGCAGGGTTGTTTAATTTCTTTGTCTGCAATTGCTGCAAAGCTCTGATTATGCGGAAACGAGTATTTCTTGGTTCGATAACGTCATCAATGTAGCCGTATTTAGCAGCATTGTATGGGTTAGCGAACAGCTTGGTGTACTCAGCTTCTTTTTCAGCCATGAATGCTTTAGGATCAGCAGCTTCTTTTGCTTCTTTTGCATAAAGAACTTCAACTGCACCTGCACCACCCATAACTGCGATTTCTGCTGTAGGCCATGCATAGTTCATATCACCGCGAAGCTGTTTACAGCTCATTACGATATGAGAACCACCGTAAGACTTACGCAATGTGATAGTTACTTTTGGAACTGTAGCTTCACCGTAAGCATAAAGAAGTTTAGCACCGTGAAGGATAACACCGTTGTATTCCTGACCAGTACCAGGCAAGAATCCAGGAACATCAACAAGGCTCACCAAAGGAATGTTGAATGCGTCGCAGAAACGTACGAAACGTGCACCCTTACGTGAAGCGTTGCTGTCAAGAACACCTGCCATTACCTGAGGCTGGTTTGCAACGATACCTACAGACTGACCGTTGAAACGTGCAAAACCGATGATGATGTTTCTTGCATAGTTTGCCTGAACTTCAAGGAATTCGCCGTTATCAACTATCGCGCTTATAACTTCATACATGTTGTATGCCTTGTTCGGATTATCAGGAATGATTTCATTCAATGAATCTTCAAGACGGTCGATCGGGTCTGTGCATTCAACCTGTGGAGCTTCTTCAAGGTTGTTCTGAGGAATATAGCTCAAAAGCTTACGGATAAGAGCCAATGCTTCTTCTTCAGTTGAAGCTGTAAAGTGAGTTACACCTGATTTTGAAGAGTGAACGCTTGCACCACCAAGGTCTTCAGCTGAAACGTCTTCACCTGTAACAGTCTTTACAACTTTAGGACCTGTAAGGAACATGTAAGAAGTTCCTTCCATCATCAAAGTGAAGTCTGTCAGGGCAGGAGAGTAAACTGCACCACCTGCACAAGGACCGAATATACCTGAAATCTGAGGAATAACACCTGAAGCAAGGATATTTCTCTGGAAGATTTCTGCATAGCCTGCAAGTGCGTTGATACCTTCCTGGATACGTGCACCACCTGAGTCGTTGATACCGATACATGGAGCACCCATCTTCATTGCCTGATCCATAACCTTACAGATCTTCAATGCCATTGTTTCTGACAAAGAACCACCGAATACAGTGAAGTCCTGTGCAAAAACATAAACAAGGCGACCGTCAATTGTTCCGTAACCGGTAACAACACCGTCGCCAAGGTATGTCTTCTTATCTTGTCCGAAGTTTGTACATCTGTGTTTTACAAACATATCCATTTCTTCAAAGCTGCCTTCGTCAAGAAGCATAGCGATACGTTCGCGAGCAGTGTACTTTCCTTTTTCATGCTGCTTATTGATAGCTTTTTCTCCACCGCCAAGACGTGCCTGGGTACGAAGTTCTATCAGTTCTTTAACTTTTTCAAGCTGATTACTCATTGTTCTTTATATTTAGTCATTATTTAAATTGCTGTTTAGGATATCTTATTGTTCGCACAATTCAGTAAGTACGCCCAAAGTTGATTTTGGATGAAGGAAAGCGATGTTCAAGCCTTCTGCACCTTTTCTTGGAGCCTTGTCAATCAAACGGATTCCCTTTTCTTCTGCAAATGCAAGAGCGTTTGCAACACCGTCTTCAATGGCAAATGCTACGTGATGAACACCTGCGCCCTTGTTTTCAATGAATTTTGCAATTGTACTGTCAGGGCTTGTAGCTTCCAAAAGTTCAATCTTTGTCTGGCCTACTTTTAGGAAAGCAGTTTTCACTTTCTGGTCTTCAACCACTTCAATGTTATAACACTTAAGTCCTAAAACTTCTTCATAATAAGGAAGGGCTTCTTCAATACTCTTTACTGCGATGCCCAAATGTTCAATGTGTGAAATCTTCATTTTTTTATAGATTAAATTCTAAAAATCCTTTATTTTATATGTACAAAGAAAATGTTTTTAATTAGAATACAGAAATAAATCAGTAATAAAATTCCTTTTATTTCTCCTTGCCGGTGCTGCTTTATACTTTATTAAGGGCGCATTTTGCCTGTTTTGTGACATATAGTTTGCAGATTTGCCATGTTAACCTGTTTGAGGTGCTGTCCGTGCTTTCTTTTTTATAGATAAGTCACGTTTTAGTATTATTCTGTATAGCGTATGTCTGCTCAAATCCAATTCATTAGGACTTTAAAATTGTGTTTTATATTGATTTTTTGATGCTTATGTCTGCTATTTATGATTGTTTGCTATAGCTTGAACTGCATATTCGCTTAATGCCGCTATTGCTTTTGTTGGGGTTGTATAATGTTTGTCAATAGTGATTATGACAATTATAATCCATAGTTATAAGTTCGTCGTAAAGAAATCTGAAGGAATTCTTTCAATATTCCATGATTTGTGCTTCCGATTTGCCTGCTGCTTTCATATTGGCTTATTGGTAATAAAATAATAACTATGAATGCCATGTATATAAATTAATGAGTTCATATAAATTGTCTTATTAGGAAATGTTTGATTAATGGTGTTTCAAATATGATTAAATGGTGTTCCAAAATAGTATTAATATAAGATTTTGCATATATTTGTAATAAGGCAGGATTTAGTTGTCTGTTAAGAGGAGTTCTATAAATTAAAATATTGTAGTACAGTTGTTTATATGGTTCCAAGAGCGTAAATTTGCAGAAAA
>CALUJO010000061.1 GCA_944320965.1 uncultured Bacteroidaceae bacterium
TCTATCTCGTTACCTAATTTTCAAGAAGGCACAACAACCAACTAATTATAAGGAAGTTATCTTATTTTATAAAACTTTTAGAAAAAGGTTGGGCAGCTGTTAACATAAATACCTCCATAAATAACTTTAACAGTATAGATATTATCTGTTTTAGAATGAATTCACAAACTTGGCAACATGAATCAGTTCTTATTCAAGTAAAAACATTAATAAAATCAGGTAATGAATCTAATTTGAACTTTCCAACAGGATTTGATATAGAAAAATCAAAAGACATAAATTATCTCAATAATAATATAAAAGGACCATATATATTTATTACTTTAGAAGTTACCCCTAATGGATATAAACCTGAATTTTATATCTTATCAAGGGAACAAGTAAAGGACCTGCTTTATAAAAGCAATCAATGGTATCTAAGTTGGCAAAGAAATAGTCCGATAAAAGAAAAGGGGGTACCGGCTGGATTAAAATTAAAATGGATAAAAGGAGAACATGAATCTGGTACAGTTAAATATGATTCTTTTCAAAATCCGTTAAACGGAGAACAATGTAAAGATAATTGGGATAATATCTGGAAATAAAAATTTAAGGAAAACATACGCATCTAATCCCGCAAAAACATTGTACATTTCAGGTGAAAACATTCAATGATTTGGGTAAAAACATACAACCTTTTGGAGTAAAAGGTTGTATATTTTTAATATAGGATTATACTTTCAAAATCAGGCTGTAGCTTTTATTCCAAGAAATGGTAAAATTTCAGTAATTATTAAGCACTGTTATGGAATAAGGAACAGGGCAATGCCAATGGCAACGGCCCCAAGTGTTGCGTAAACAAGCCGTGATGCGTTATAGCCAATAAGCTTTATAAGCGGGCGTGCATTTGATGATTTCATGAACCATTTCCAGTCCAGCAGTCCGGCAAGAATGGATATGCTTCCGAAAACAATGAATATTATTTTTACAAACAGGCTTTGTGTCATTTGTGGCAATCAGAATGTTACTGTACGGCTTCCATCCTCATTCTCAACAATTGTGACCTTTGTTACGTTTTCGGGAAGCAGATCTTCAACAAGTTCCGGCCATTCAATGAAACAAAGGCGGCCGCTGTAGAAATAGTCTTCATATCCCATGTCGTACACCTCTTCAAGTTTCTTTATTCTGTAGAAGTCAAAGTGGTATATGGTACCAACTTCAGGAGACTCATATTCGTTTATTATTGCAAATGTAGGGGAGGTGATTACGTCGCTTACCTGCAGTTCTTCGCAGATAGCTTTGGTGAAGGTTGTTTTTCCCGCTCCCATTTTTCCGTAGAAAGCAAATACTTTTCTGTCGCCTATATTGTCAATGAACTGGCGTGCAGCGCTGTTTATCTGTTCAAGGTTTTCTATTTTAATTTCCATATATTCTGTTTTAATTGTTTATTCAGTTCTTGTTTTTGCTTGTAAGCGTGATTACCGGCACAATCATTTCCTCCATGGATATGCCTCCGTGCTGGAATGTGTCCTTAAAGTAGGAAACATAGTAGTTGTAATTGTTAGGATAAGCAAAGAAATCACTTCCTGATGCGAAGATATAGCTTGTGCTTACGTTGGGCGAAGGAAGTTGTGCCTTTGCAGGATCTTTAATCTCAAACACTTCTTTAGGGTTGTATCCAAGGTTCTTTCCAAGCTTGTATCTCAGATTGGTATTGGTATTTCTGTCTCCGACAACCTTTATTGGGTTGCTTACCTTTATTGAGCCGTGGTCTGTTGTCAGAATAACCGTTCCGCCTAGTTTGGATATCTCTGCAAAGAGCTCCTTTACAGATGAATGGATGAACCATGATTTGGTTATAGACCTGTAGGCTGCTTCGCTTGAAGCAAGTTCACGGATCATTTTTGATTCTGTCCTTGCGTGCGACATCATATCAATAAAGTTGATGACAATCACATTTAGGTCGACATCCTTCATTGACTTTATCTGTGGAATTATCTTGTCTGCGCCGTTCGAGTCGTATATCTTGTTGTAGGTAAAACTGTTCTTTCTGCGATACCTTTCAAGAAGAGTTCCGATAAGCGGCTCTTCGTTAAGGTTTTTGCCTTCCTCTTCATCTTCGTCAACCCATAGCTCTGGGAACATTTTGGCTATCTGTGCCGGATAAAGTCCCGAGAATATCGCATTGCGGGCATATTGTGTAGCCGTCGGAAGAATGCTGAAATACAGGTCTTCGTCAGACGAAAAGTATTCGCTTATTTCACTGCTCAGTGTTCTCCACTGGTCATATCTGAAGTTGTCAAGTACAATCAGAAATACTTTTTCGCCGTTGTCAAGATGCGGGAACACGTATTTTTTCATTATGTCCTGGCTCATTACCGGTCTGTTGTCCGGGTCATTAATCCAGCTTATGTAGTTCTTTGAGACAAATCTGGCAAACATATTGTTGGCTTCAGCCTTCTGCATTTTCAGAACTTCGTTCATGCTGCTGTTTGTTGCCTCAAGTTCAAGTTCCCAGTATGTCAGTTGTCTGTAAACTTCTTTCCAGTCGTCAACAGTAAGTGAGTCGTTAATCTGGAGTCCTATTTTCGAGAAATTCTGCTGGTATCCCGTATTTGTGACTTCGGCAATTATTTCGTTTTTATGAAGATGTTTCTTTATTGAAAGGAGAATCTGTTTGGGATTGACCGGCTTTATAAGATAATCGGCAATTTTCTGTCCTATTGCCATATCCATTATATTCTCTTCCTCGCTTTTTGTAATCATTACAATCGGCACATTGGGGCGGATATCCTTTATGCGCGTAAGTGTTTCCAGTCCGGTAAGTCCGGGCATATTCTCGTCAAGGAATATCAGGTCGTATTCCTTTTCCTTGCACATTTCAATGGCGTCATGACCGTTTGTCACGGTTTCTATACCGTAACCTTTCGATTGTATGAATATTATATGTGGCTTGAGCATTTCAATCTCATCGTCCACCCAAAGAATCCTTTCGTTGTTCATCTGTCATTCTGTTAAGTTAGTCAATGAATACGTCTTCTCCTTCATCAATGTATTCATCTTCATAGAAGCCATCTTCTTCAAGACTTTCGTAATCAGGCGTATCAAAAATCACACCTTCAATTTCAAGTTCCGGTATTTCGGAGTAAATCTGGCGGAAGAATTTGTCATAATCGTCAAAGCTATAATATTTACTCAACAATTCAAAGTTATGTTCAGATATTATAATAGCTTTAATACCGCTTAACTTTTGTGCCATTTCCTTGTCGCTGTACAGCAGCTTGATATACTGGTTGGCTTCAATATAGTTTGTGAATATTGAAGTCTTCAGGACTCTGACTCCGTTTACTGTTTCAAATTCAAGGTCAAAGTTCTTTATAACAAAGCTTGAGAAGTTGTATTTTGCCATAGTGTACAACAACAGGTTTTCGTTAACCTTATTCTCTTCAAAGGCAAGAAGGAAGACAAACGGCATGTCTCTGTCGTCGCTGAATCTTTCAATCTTTGTAGAATCTCCAAGTTCAGCCTGGGCATCAATGCTTCTTCTTGACCATATTGAGCCGAGCATTGCGCCTTGCAGAATCTTTCCGTCCTGCGAGCCTTTGATTATGCTTTCTGCAATTGCGGTAATTTCGTTTTCAGGATAATTTGTAACCACTTCCTTAAGCAGCTCAAGGAACTCTTTCTGTTTTCCGCTGTTCAGCTCTTGCATTGCGTACAGGAAGATGAATTTTGCGCGGTGTGCTCCCATTGCATAGCTCTTTGTAGAAATGTCATAGTTTTCCTTGACCTTTGCCATGTTGCCTTCCTTAAAGGCTTCATACGTATCGGCATAAAGCGAATCTTCAAGATGTTTTCCGTATTTGATATTGAACAGATAGTCCGGGTCGGAAAGCACCATTGCATACTGGCTTTCAGGGTATTTGTCAATAAGCATTTGTTTGTACATCTCGGCAAGGTCCGGCTTTTCCCAGAGCATACACATCAGATAAAGATTGTAAAGCACCTCATCAAGCTGCTCAAAATCCTGATACTGGTTAAGCAATCTGTCAAAAGTCTTTTGCGCGTTCGGATAGTCTTCAAGTTTATTCTTGTAGATTATTCCCATATTGAACAGCCCGTCTTTTATTATGTTATTGGATTCGGCAATCTGTTCTTCGGTTACAGGAAGCTGTTGCAAGTAATATTCCGGATTCTTGTTATCAAGCGCTGCCGTGTCTGCCATCATTGTTGAGTCGCTCTGCTCAATAGGATTTCCAAGACTGTCAACCGGTTCATCATAGTTGTATCCCATTTCCTCATCCATGTTGATGATTGTCTTGTTTTTTCTTCGCCAGTTGTCTTCAAGTTTTCTGCGTCCCCATTTCTTGGCAAAGTCAGCCTTTCCCTGTGTAACAAGCTGTGTATTGTAGAAATACCATGATTTGTCGCCTGTATTGATTGTTGGGGTAGTGGTTGAACTGTTGTTGCCCATGTTGAATTCGCCCATGTTTTCTTCACGTTCGGCAAGAAGTTTCTGTCTTTCTTCTTCCTTGCGCATTTCTTCTTCCTGGCGGATGACTTCTTCAATAATCTTGTTTATTATTTCAAGCTGTTCTTCTTTTGGCAGTTTTGCCAGATGCTGAAGACTGTCTTGCAGCTCAACCGCTTCGGCATGTTCAACGAATTCATCAAGAATGGTAGAACGCTTGTTAAGCTCTTCATATCCTTCATAATCAGAGGTAAGCATTCCAAGTGCGTTTTTATATGCTTCCTGTGCTTCCTTGTATTTGTTTTGTGTCCAGTACAAGTCACCCAGTTTCAGCAATAGAACGCCCTTTTCGGTTGAAGTGTTTTCGTTTTCCGCACCTTTCTTGTAGCTGTCAATTGCTTTAAGAGTATCGTTTTGTGAAAGATGTATGTTACCTATCGCATAGTATATCTGTTCGCTGAACTGTTTGTTCTTTCCCTGTTTTGCCATACGGTTCATGCGTTTCAGAACTTTCGGGATTTCCTTTTGCGGGATAACTTCCGTCATTCTGATTTTTGCTGCGAGTGCAAGTTCATATTTGGCGTTCAGCTTGGCACATTTTGAATAAGCGTTGAAGGCTCCGGTATTGTCCCCAGTGTGCTGTTTAAGCTGTCCCATCAGGTAATAGAAGCGTGCCTTGTGCAGTTTGTTCCTTTCTTTTTTTATAGTTGTCTGAAGGTAGGGTATAGCTTCGCCGAAACGTCCCTGGCTTACAAGCATATTTGCCATAGCCGACGCATATTGAGTTTCGGAACTTTTTGGCAGACTGTCATTATTTAGTTTGTTCAGAATGTCTTCGGCATCATAGAACCAGTCAAGTTGTGTATAGCATTCAGCAAGCCAAAGTTTGGCTTCTGCCTGTATTTCCGGCTGAGATGCGTACAGTCTGGCTATATATGAGAAAGTGGAAGCTGCTTCAATAAATTCACCTTTCTGGAACTGTGCCTTGCCCATCATCATCCATGCGTTGTGAAGGAAAGGGTTGAATTCTTTTCGTGCAAGCCATTTCTTGTATTCGGGGTCTTTCAGTTTTTTAGGATTGCGCTTTGGCTTTTTCTTAATCGAATGCAGTTTTATGGCTTTTTGTGACTTCTCTATGGCAAGATCAAAGTTTCCGGTACCGTTTCCTGCGCTTGCCTTGTTGCCTATGGCATGCATAGGTATCTTTTCAAGATAGAAATCCTTGTTGCCGTCGTCAAGCGCTTTTGTTCCTTCCTTATAGGCAACGCTGCCGTTATAGTAAATGTTGAATCTGGCTGTCATGGCATGATAGAATCTTGTTACAGGAGTGTTTTTCTTTGTAGAACACCCTATACATACAAGAGCTATTGATAAAATCAGAAATGTGACAGACTTTTTATTCATTTTTATTGTTGTGATATATTCTTATAACAGAACGAATCTTTATTTATTGTGTGATGCCTTGTTTAAAGTCCGCTTTTTTCTGAAACTTAAAATCAGTCTTGCAGCAGCATACAGCATTATTGAAAGGAAGATAATTGATGTTCCCGACGGTATGTTGTAGAAATACGCTCCTATAAGGCCTCCAAGACATGTAACTGCACTTATAAATATTGACAGCCATACGGTTGTGGTATATTTATGTGTAAACAGGGCAGCGGTGTTGATTGGTATTGTCATCATTGACAGGGTAAGTACAATTCCGGCAATTCTTATGCACGAAACAACCGAAAGCGATATTATAGTTATCATGATATATCTGAACATTTTTACCGGCAGTCCTGATGATGCGGCAAAAGTCTCGTCAAAGGCTATTGAGATTATTGAGTTGCGGAAGGAAGCAAAGAATAAAACCGTAACAGCCGCTATTGCCGCCATAAATGCAAGGTCAGTAGTATTTATGCGAATAATGTTCCCGAACAGGTAAGTTGTCAGTTCCGGAACATAACCGGGAGTAAGGTAACTGAATATGATACCTATGGACATACCCAAAGTCCACAGCATTGCTATTGCCGAATCCTCTCTCATTCCCTTTTTCTGGCTGAGCCATTCGATGCCCAATCCCGAAAAGATAGAGAAGACGGATGCTGTCAGTACAGGTGATACGCCTGCATACAAGCCGATACCTATTCCGCCCAATGAGGCATGTGTTATGCCACCGCTTATGAATACAAGCCGTTTTGTTACGATATATGTTCCTACAATGCCGCAGATTACCGATGCAAGCAGACTGCCTGCCACGGCATATTGGAAAAAGGTGTATTGAAACAGTTCAAGCATCTTTCCTTAAAATCAGATATGGTTGTTAAGTGTACGTATTTCTCCGACTATAAGAAATACTTCATCTTTAAGCTGGTCGGGCAATTCTATGCCTCTTAACTGAAGACTGCGGCACCATCCTGCGACCTCGTTTTCCTGCATTGTGTAAAGGACTTCGCTGAATTCGTCGGCTTCTTCCTGGGAATATGAATCTGAAGGTCTGCCGCGGAATCTGTCAAGTTCTTCATCATTATAATATTCAATCCCTTTGCTTATTCCTGCCAGCAGGCTGTCTTTTTCGCACACTTCGTGCTGTCCGCAACATTCATTGTCGGGGATTACTATTTCCTCTTCTGTTGTTTCGCCGTTCTTTTCACGCCTGCGGTTATGCAGATAGCCGAGAATGAGCGAAACTATACCTAAAATAACAATACCGATTACAAGTATCCACATAGCTTTTCCGAATTTTAGCACAAAGTTAATAAACACTTTTAAATAGTGGCTCAACAAGCAATATTTTTAATGTGTACGGACAATATTAAATTAATAACTATTATCTTTGTGCAAAATTTATTTATCACGCAATTATATAGGTTTATGCAAGAGAAAATTATTATTTTGGATTTCGGTTCACAGACTACCCAGCTTATCGGACGCCGTGTCAGAGAGTTGGATACATACTGTGAAATTCTTCCTTATAACAAGTTCCCTGAGCATGATGACAGTATCAAAGGCGTAATCCTTTCCGGAAGTCCTTTCTCTGTTTATGATGAAAAGGCTTTCAAGATTAACCTTGACACTATCAGAGGCAAATATCCTATCCTTGGTATATGCTATGGTGCCCAGTTCATCTCATATACAAACGGGGGTAGTGTGGAACCTGCCAATTCACGCGAGTATGGTCGTGCGCACTTGTCCAAAATTGATTCCACAAATCCTTTGTTCAAGAATATCAGCGAAGGTTCACAGATTTGGATGAGTCACGGAGATACTATAACAAAAGTTCCTGAAAACTTCAAGGTAATCGCTTCTACCGACAGCGTTCATATTGCTGCTTATCAGGCAGAAAATGAAAAGATCTGGGGTGTACAGTTCCACCCTGAAGTTTACCATACGCTTGACGGAACACAGCTTCTCAAAAACTTTGTGGTTGACATCTGCGGCTGCAAGCAGGACTGGTCGCCGGCTTCATTCATCGAAACTACTGTGAATGAACTTCGTGCACAGCTTGGCGATGACAAGGTTGTTCTTGGTTTGTCAGGAGGTGTCGATTCTTCTGTTGCTGCAGTTCTTTTGAACAAGGCAATCGGCAAGAACCTTACATGTATATTCGTTGACCACGGTATGTTGCGCAAGAATGAATTCAAGAACGTTCTTCACGACTATGAATGCCTTGGCCTTAATGTAATCGGCGTTGACGCAAGCCAGAAATTCTTCTCTGAACTTGCCGGTGTTACAGAACCTGAAAAGAAACGCAAGATTATAGGCAAGGGCTTTATTGACGTGTTTGACGAAGAAGCCCATAAGATTAAGGATGTCAAATGGCTGGCACAGGGAACTATCTATCCTGACTGCATTGAGTCACTTTCAATAACAGGTACAGTTATCAAGAGCCATCACAACGTTGGCGGTCTTCCTGAAAAGATGAACCTGAAACTTTGCGAACCTCTGCGTCTTTTGTTCAAGGATGAAGTTCGTCGCGTAGGACGTGAACTTGGTATGCCTGAGCACCTTATTACACGTCATCCTTTCCCAGGACCGGGATTGGCAGTAAGAATACTTGGCGATATTACTCCTGAAAAGGTTCGTATTCTTCAGGATGCCGACGATATCTTCATTCAGGGATTGCGCGACTGGGGATTGTACGATCAGGTATGGCAGGCTGGTGTTATCCTTTTGCCTGTACAGAGTGTCGGAGTTATGGGTGATGAACGTACTTACGAACGTGCAGTTGCTCTTCGTGCCGTAACTTCTACCGATGCAATGACAGCCGACTGGGCTCACCTTCCTTATGAGTTCCTCGGAAAGATTTCAAATGATATTATCAACAAGGTTAAGGGTGTTAACCGCGTAACCTATGATATCTCTTCAAAACCACCTGCAACAATTGAGTGGGAGTAAGAGAAACTTTATAATCAAAGCCGTCCGAAAACATTTTTTCGGGCGGCTTTTTTATTGCATTACGTGCAATGTCTCTTATAACCGAAGTCTTCGGTTGTAAAACCGTAAGCTTCGGTTATAAGAACAAAGGTTTCGGTTTTATAAACGGAAATTCCGTTTATAACTTTTAATGTAAATATCATATTGGATTATTTAAGGTTATTATTGAAGCTGTAAAATCAAACTTTACAGATGATAAAATCTAATGGAACTATGAAATGCTATAAAAACATTTAACTTTGTACTAAATATAAGAATCGTATATAATAAGCTGTTGTTGCACTGAATATTTCAATATAATGCAAGTAAAAGAAGCTGTAAACCTGCGAGGTATAAAAAAGGAGTTGATAGATAAATTCAATAATTCACCTCTATATCCACTTGTCAATCAAGACAATGATTTATTGGTATGTATTCGCAATAATGCAATCGGCATATATCATCTTGCTGATAGAGTTGCTATGGTTCGTCTTGACAAAAACAGAGAGTTGGTATGTGATGTCAATGATTTTTATATAACGGAAAGTTCTACAGGTAAAGAGCATAGTCGTACAGCAAAAGAAATATCTGAGAAAATCAATGTTATTAAGGCAAACAGTAGGAAGCGTATTACTCCTGAAAAGAATGCACAGCATAATCTCATTTTGAAAAACAATTTAAATCCAGATTCTGAATGGTTCTGCATTGATATGGAATACCGCCAGTCTCAAAGAGTGCAGAATGTAACTGAAGATGCTTTTAACGGCCGTTTTGATATTATTGCAGTATCAAAAAGGTCCCCTCACCGGATAGCTGTTATTGAATTAAAGTATAATTCGTGTGCCATTTCAGGACATTCAGGTATTGTGAAGCACATTAAAGACTTTAATGTTTTCTCTAAAAGTACTGTATGTCAGGAAAATCTTAAACGTGAAATAGTATGCCAGTTGCATAATCTTAGTGAAATTGGCGTTGAAGTTCATGAATCACTATTGGAAACTCCATTTGATTTTGCCGAAAAAATAGAATTCTACGTTATAACATTGTGGGATGACGCAAGCGATCCGAAAGGAACAATGGGGCGTTATCTCTTTTCAGACTTGCGGAAGAATTGGGTTGGAGATTCTACATCCAGTGTTTCAGCTAACAATGCAATGGCTGAGATTGGAATTGATGTTGAGAATAATCCTTCTTTTTTGATAAAATTCTTGTTCAAAAGGGTGCAAAGCCCAACAGAATTTGATATTGACGACATCCTGGAAGATACATTATATGATTTTGTCTTATGAGAATTACAATCCATCGTGGAGCGGACCAAATTGGTGGTACCATAACAGAATATGAACATAATGGCTGGCGCTTGTTTGTAGATTTTGGAGAACAGTTGCCTGGTGCTCCGATATCAGACTTGCCTGATATTGAGGGGTTGACAAAAGGTGATTTTTCAAAGACTGCTGTACTTGTCACTCATTATCATGGAGACCATATTGGAAATATACATCGTATACCAGATTATATTCCTGTTTATATGGGGGCTTTAGGGATTGAAATACAGAAAATAACATCCGGCCGTTTAAAGAACATTGACAAGAAACATGCGTATTTACTTGAACGTCTTAATAGAGCAAATATATTTAGAGCAGGTATTATTTTTGAATTTGGCCCGTTCAGGATATTGCCAATTGTTATTGACCATTCTGCCTTTGATGCATATGCTTTTAGGATAGAAGCTGATAGTATTAAAATATTTCATACCGGTGATTTCCGGATGCATGGGCTTCGTGGCAAGACATTGTTTAGCGTAATTGATAGTATTATTGGAAAAGTGGATTATGTGGTGTGCGAAGGTACAAACGTAATTCGTCCAGATGTTACTCTTCAGTCAGAGTCTGAATTGCAAAGATTAATGGAAAAAGATTTCAAACAGCATAAATTCAATATAGTTTTTCTCTCTTCAACAAATATCGACCGTTTGTTTTCAATATATCATGCTGCACTAAAGATTGGAATACCTTTTATTGTTGATTATTATCAAAAAGATATAATGGATGTTGTCGTAGAGAAAGAACATATTTGGACCAAGTCAATGCTTTACAGATATGGCTCCAGGATGCCGATGGTCCTGAAATATGATAAAGAAAATCCCGGAGAATATTTTACCAATAAAAAGTTTATTTCTTATCTGGAGCAAAAAGGATATGTACTGATTGTAAGGAGCAATCCTAGTTTTGACAGACTTATTGAAAGATTGCCAGGTGAGTCGAAACAATGTTATCTTTCTATGTGGGAGGGATATGTGAATGATCCGTCATCACCATCATATAATGTAAATCTTGCTTTTTCTCTCGGAAAAGGATATATTTATCGTCACACAAGTGGTCATTGTGATATTAAAAGCCTTCATAATCTTTTTACTAAGCTTTCTCCCAAAGCTATAATTCCAATTCATACTGATTCTCCAAATTCTTTTGCTGGAATTTTTAATAATCAATGGAAGATAGTTTTAATGCAAGATGGCATACCATTAATTTACAATAACTTTTGAATACCGATAAAGTTATTGTTTTATATAGTATTGAGATAAATCAATAAATAAAATGGGACTATGCAATAAAACTAATTATTGCTGTCCGATAAAAATTTTGCAAAAGAATAAAAATATGGCTGACTTCATTTGCGAGGTCAGCCCATTTT
>CALUJO010000062.1 GCA_944320965.1 uncultured Bacteroidaceae bacterium
AAAATGGGCTGACCTCGCAAATGAAGTCAGCCATATTTTTATTCTTTTGCAAAATTTTTATCGGACAGCAATAATTATAAATAGCAAAAATTCAACAGCAATCATTTATTATATCTACATTTTTGAGAGCAGTAAAATTAAAGACATAAAAAAGCAAAGAGATTCCAAATCAAGAATTGAAATGAAATCCCTTTGCCTTTATAAGCACAAGCAACTATTTCAAATTAAATACATAAGTTATAGTTCCCTGTTGGTCGTCAACACTTGATATTTCGTTGAAACGTGCCAAACGCGCAGCTTTTTCTGCAGCATTTCTCAATTCGGAACTTGAAGTATTTGTTTTCGGATTAATGCTGGTTCGTATTACTCGCCCTTTAGGATTAACCCATATATTCACTACAACAGTACCTTCTTCACGCACATTGTATGAAGGAGCTGGCAATGAACCTGTACCTAATGAACGGCCGCTCAAATTGAAAGAACCGTATCCTCCAACACCAGCAGTCTCACCTGTATTGGAATTTCCATCAACAGACCCCTGAACACCATTACCGGTATCAGCCTTTCCACTGTTTGCCATAGAACTTCCTTTACCAAAAGCACCGGCAATAAGTTTATTGGCATTTGCTGCAGCAGCCTTTTCCCGTTCAAGACGTATCTCTTCTTCAGTCTTTTCCTTCTTAACAGGCTTTTCAGGTTTCTTTTTATTTTCATTACCCGTATTGACATTTACTGAAGGTTCATCGTTCTGCACCACCATAGGCTCTTCTTCCACTTCAGGAACGGATTCGGTCTGAGGTTCAACCACTGCAGGCTCTCCGGGCATTGGAGACAAATCACCTGATGCAACTTCAACAAATCCCATCATGACCTCAACGCCACCCTCTTCCTGCTGCTCAGGACGTTCAACCGTAACAAGCCACAAGACAAGAATCAGAAGCAAATGCAATACCACTGAAACCAAAAGTCCTATACTGTTATTTCTATTAAACTTCATAAATATTATCTGGCATCAGGCTTGCGGGTAGCAAGCACCATCTTGAATTTATTTTCATTTGCAATATTCAGCACCTTGACAATCTCCCTGTAAGGAACAGTTTCATCAGCATAAAGGGCAACATACATTTCCGGTTCCCTTGCCGCACAATTTTTAAGAAAGTCAGGAAGTTGCTCTGCTGTAACAGGCTGTTCCTTGTCATTTCCGAAAGCAGCATACATATTCAGCTCGGCATCTATTATTACTCTTGTAAGAGGCTTTGCCGAAGTCTGTTCCTTTCCTTGTGGCAGCAATACCTTTATGGCATTCGGAGACACGACTGTTGAGGTTATCATAAAAAAGATAAGCAGCAGAAATATAACATCGGTCATAGATGCCATACTGAACAAAGGTGATATTTTTGTTCTTCTTTTAAGTGCCATATCCTAATCGTTTTTATGTTTGTCAACCATATAGTCAGGAGTATTCAGAATATCCATAAATTCAACCGACTTGCTTTCCATCTTATTGACAACCTTATCAACACAACTTACAAGATAATTATATGCAAAAAGCGCAATAATACCAACAACAAGCCCTCCTACAGTGGTTATCATTGCTTCATATATACCACCAGACAGAAGTGTTATATCTATATTGTTTCCTGCATTAGCCATTTCATAGAAAGCCTTCACCATACCGGTAACAGTTCCAAGGAAACCTATCATAGGAGCAGCAGCAGCAATTGTAGCAACCACAGGCAAACCTTTTTCAAGGCGTGCAACCTCAATGTTTCCGACATTCTCTATTGCAGTCTGTATATCCCCGACAGGACGTCCCAAACGTGTTATTCCACGTTCAATCATTCTTGCAGAAGGAGTATTCTCTCCCTGACAATATCTAAGAGCTGACTTAGCTTCACCACTTTGGATATAATCCTTGATTCTGTCCATAAAACGCGGGTCTTCCTTCCCAGCCTGTCGTATTACAAGTATTCTTTCAATGAATATATATATGCAAATTACAGACAACAATGCCAAGACAATCATTATCCATCCCCCTTTAGTGGCCATTTCCCAAAGGCTTATACTCTGTTCCACATTATCAGGAGTTAACTGTGGCGCTGCTCCCGGAAGAGTATCTGTAGCCACTTGAGCAAAAACTGACAAAAGATTCATTTTATCCTAATATATTTAAATTAAACACTTCTTATATTCTTCTATTGTTTTTTCCAATCCCAAATAAAGAGCATCGCAAATCAATGCGTGGCCTATTGACACTTCATCAAGCCATGGAATATTATGATGATAGTAAGCCAAATTAACAAGGCTCAAATCATGACCGGAGTTAAGTCCAAGACCACAATTTTTTGCAGCACGAGCAGCTTCAATAAACGGACGAATTGCCTCCTCAGGATTTACAGGATACATTGATGCATACGGTTCCGTATAAAGTTCTACACGGTCAGCCCCTGCCTTTGCCGCATATTCAACCATTTCAGGATCTGCATTGACAAAAACAGAAGTTCTGATTCCAGCATTGTTGAATTCCTCAAGCACACCAGTAAGAAAAGCCTGATGCGTCTTTGTATCCCATCCGCAATTGGAAGTTATCTGGTCAACTGAATCAGGAACAAGAGTAACCTGATGAGGTTTCACTTTAAGAACCATATCAACAAATTCCGGTGTCGGATTACCCTCAATATTGAATTCGGTTTTGAGTTGTCCTTTTAATTCAAAGACATCACTACGCCTGATATGTCTTTCATCCGGACGTGGATGAACAGTTATACCGTCTGCTCCAAATCTTTCACAGTCAAGAGCTACTTTAAGAACATTTGGATTATTGCCTCCGCGGGCATTGCGAAGTGTTGCAATTTTATTTACGTTTACGCTTAATCTTGTCATATATAATGTTTAGTATCATTTACAAAACCAAGAAAACAGAAATTCAAAACATCCATTTTCAACAAAAATGTCTACTTTTGCCAAAAGTATATAATCATTGCAAAGGTAATAGTTATAAATTAATAGACTGCACTATGATTATAAAATAATGAAAAATAATACAAACAAAAGACCAACATGCGTTTTATAATATTTGGCAATACATACAATCCTGAAAAATCCGTCTGTGTAACAAAACTGTTTGACGTACTGGAAAATCACAATCAGGGATACATAATAGAAAAAGATTTCTACAATTTTCTATGCAAGGAAGTTGGCCTCAGCATTGATTCCAAACATATTATGGAAAGCGGTACACTTGCCGGAGACATAGCTATTAGTATAGGAGGTGACGGAACATTCCTGCGCACTGCAGGTGCTACTGTTTACAACAATATCCCTGTTTTGGGCATCAATACCGGAAGAATGGGATTCCTTACAGACGTTGAACCTTCAACAATAACAAGTGCCATTGAAGAATTGCTGAACGGTAATTATCATATTGAAGAAAGGACAATGCTTGAACTTCTTGTTAACGGTAAAGCAACAGAAAACTGCCCTCTTGCTCTAAACGAAATAGCCGTCATGAAAACAGATATATCATCGATGATATCAATCAAAGTATGGGTAAACGGTCAGTTCCTGAACAATTTCCAATGTGATGGTCTTATTGTTGCAACGTCAACAGGCTCAACTGCATATTCTTTAAGTGTCGGTGGACCTATAATAATGCCTCAATCAAAAAGCATAGTGCTTAATCCTGTAGCACCTCATAGTTTAAGCATACGTCCAATCGTCTTCTGCGACTCGTGGGAAATATCAATGGAAATAAACAGCCGCAATCACCAGTATCTGGTAGCAATTGACGGAAACAGTCGTGCTCTTAACGAAGGAAACAAACTTACGGTTAGAAGATCTTCACAATCAGCAAAAATAATAAAGCTGAACAATCATTCACTTTTTGAAAATCTACGTTCTAAACTCATGCTTGGAGCAGACAATAGAAACGAACAAAAGCTATAAAATAAAAGACAGATGCCCGCATTATTCAATGTCCAGGCATCTGTTTTTATATACCATTATATATAAGATAATCAGAACAGACTATTTCCTAATTTCATTCCAATAGGTTTCCAAAAGATTCTTTGCCGCAACAAAAGAAGTTTCAAGACCTCCAAGGACATCTTTTTCCTTCTGTTCAAGCATTGAAGATATCAGCGGATTATTATAGAAACTGTCACGGAGATGTTCGTTTATAGTTTCATACATCCAGTATTTTGACTGCTCGTTTCTTCGGTACTCAAAATATCCGTTGTTCTTTACAAAGTCAATATAATTATAAACCATATCCCAGACTTCCTTAACACCTATGTTATAGAAACCGGAATAAGTCAAAACCTGTGGAGTCCAGCCTGATTCCGGAGCGGGGAAAAGATGAAGCGCATTGCGGAACTGGTTTGCTGCAAGTTTTGCCTTCTCAATATTATTGCCGTCAGCTTTATTTATAATTATGCCATCCGCCATTTCCATAATTCCCCTCTTTATACCCTGAAGTTCATCACCAGTACCGGCAAGCTGTATCAACAGGAAGAAATCCACCATTGAATGAACTGCAGTTTCACTTTGTCCTACGCCGACCGTCTCAACAAAAATCTTATCGAATCCTGCGGCTTCACACAATACAATAGTTTCGCGTGTTTTTCTTGCCACACCTCCAAGCGAACCTGCCGAAGGACTGGGACGCACAAACACGTCAGGATGTACACTCAGTTTCTCCATTCTGGTCTTGTCGCCAAGAATACTTCCTTTTGAACGTTCACTACTCGGGTCAATTGCAAGGACAGCCAGTTTTCCTCCACTGCGTTCAAGCACATGGAGTCCGAAGACATCTATTGAAGTACTTTTACCAGCTCCAGGCACACCGCTTATACCTATGCGGACAGAATTTCCGGCATAAGGCAAACATTTCTCAATTACCTGCTGGGCAATCTCCTGATGTTCGGGACGAAGACTTTCAACCAGAGTAACCGCCTGGCTCAATATAGTTACGTTTCCTTTAAGAATACCTTCAACATACTCGTCAGCCGACAGGACAGGACGTCTCTTGCGACGCATACTGCCAAGATACGGATTCATCAAAGGAGGCTGCTCTACCCCTCCGTTAACTGTCAGACCTTTATATTCACTACTGTTTTCAGGATGTTCCATAATATCGATTTTAAGTATTATAAATGCACAGTTATCACTTCTTTCAAACGACTTGGGTCATTTGTTATTATATAAACACGACCAGATTTGCTTCTTCCTGCAGATTTCGGATTTACAGTTATCTTCATCTTTGAAGTGCCGCCCGGCTTGATAACCTTAGAACCAAGAGAAGCCGACAGCATTCTTCCTGATATCTGCATATGTTCAATAACAAGTTCACTCTTGCCGTAATTTGAAATCTCTATAGTTTTTGAATATTTTTTCCTCTTACGCCTTGTATCTACCTTCCATTCTGTAGCAGAGACAAACAGCTTTGGAGCATTTGCCAACTCGCTTTCATTATATTCAGGGACATCAGGAAGCACAAATGCCGATACGGGAATATTCGTCTCCTCACAGACCTTGTCACCGGGATAACGTGCAACATAGACAGATGTTTCGGTCAGTCCAACGCCCAAAGTTCTCATCTTGTCGGCATTCAATGTAACCTTTATAGTACCCAGTTGTCTGTGCTTGAGCGACTGAGGTTCATATTCAACCTCAAGATATGGCGGAACAAGGATAAGCTGCGGATTATACACTTCTTCGCCCATGTTCACTATACTTATCTCCTTTGTATATGAGCGTCCAAGCTGAACATCATCAAACAAAAGTTCCGCTTTGTCTATCAGTACATCTCCCATTCTGAAAGGATGAGTCTTTGTATAGTCAACCTTGGTATTTGAAACTTCTCCCACAAGAGCTATATCATAAAGATAAGGCTGTGCGTTGCAATACACTGAAACTTCCTTATAAAAATGCCCCATAAGCATTGCATCATACTCGACACTTATCTTTGAAGAAGCTCCAGGCTCTATTGCCTTACTGTCCCATTGAGCAACAGCACAACCGCACGAAGTGGAAACCTTGTTTATGACAAGAGGCTTGTTGCCCGAATTTGTTACTGTTATGACAGCAGTTGCAGGCTTTCCATAGGGTATT
This sequence comes from uncultured Bacteroidaceae bacterium, assembly GCA_944320965.1. Classification (GTDB taxonomy): domain Bacteria; phylum Bacteroidota; class Bacteroidia; order Bacteroidales; family Bacteroidaceae; genus Avibacteroides. The sequence continues at coordinate 6,112 of CALUJO010000062.1, forward strand.
ATCCCAAAATCATATTCTTTTGTACTGAATGTTGCCTTTGCCTGTCCGAAAACAGAACACATGACAAATAAAAATATAATGACAGACAGAATTCTTTTCATTGTTGCAAAATATAAATCTTTATATGGCAAAGGTAATTAAAAACATTTACCCGCGCCACATATAGCCATATAATTATAATAAGTTAAGTATAGAACAATTATACGGTATTTTACATACATAAAACAAAAGCAGGACAAGGTCCAGATGTACCCTATCCCGCTTTTCTATATTTCTGTTATATCTTAGAATTCCACTTTTGGCGCCTGTTCTGCACCTTCAGCAGCTTCAAAGTATGCTTTCTTGTCAAATCCGAAAATTCCGGCAAAGATATTATTAGGGAATCTGCGGATATAAGAATTATAACCGCGTGCAGCCTCATTGAAATTGCGGCGTTCAACGCTTATCCTGTTCTCAGTTCCTTCAAGCTGTGCCTGCAATTCCTGGAACTGCTGATTAGCTTTCAAATCGGGATAATTTTCGGTAATTGCAAGCAAACGGCCAAGCGCGCTGCTTATCTCTCCCTGAGCCTGCTGATACTGCTGCAGCTTTTCAGGAGTAAGGTTGTCAACATCCAGAGTCATCTGAGTAGCCTTGCTTCTTGCAGCAACCACCCCCTCAAGAGTTTCACTTTCGTGCTGTGCATACCCCTTTACTGTACTTACAAGATTAGGAATCAAATCCGAACGTCTCTGATACTGGGTTTCAACATTTGCCCAGGCATTTGAAACGCCTTCCTCCATAGAAACCATCTTGTTATATGAACTTACCGAACATCCTCCAACAAGGACAAGCAGTCCAACAACACACAATAAAATCACTAAACTTTTTTTCATACCAATTATTTTAAATACTATTTTATCATTACACTACAATCTTTATGCCAAGACCATGATTATACAATATTGCTATTATACAAGATGTTTCAGAAACGGGAACCTGCACCGCCACCGCCAAAACTTCCGCCGCCGAAGCTTCCGCCACTAAAGCCTCCGCCACCGCCGCCGAAGCCGCCAAAACCACCGAATATTATAGGTCCGCTGCCGCTGCTTCCACCTCTTTCCTTGTAAGTCTTCACTCTGCGACGTTCAACATGTCCGCATGCCGAGCAGACATAAGTAATTTCAGAAATACTGTATGACCTTGTATCCGCTATTTTCTGCGAACTGTATTTCACAAGTTTGTGCTTTCCGCAGGCCGAACAACGCTTGCTTTGCCACTGCGAGTACAAAGCCGCTACAATTGAAATTCCTATGGCGCCAAAAAGCAAAGCAAGGAATATCCATACATTATTGCTCTTTGAGCTGCCTTTAACCTCATCAGGAGTCATTGTCCCGTCCAATATTGAACATGCAGCCTTTACACCGGCAACCAAACCGCCGTTCCAGTCATTCTTCGAGAAATAAGGCAGCATATATTTGTTCTGTATACGCTTGCAAATAGCATCCGGCATAATGCCTTCAAGTCCGTAACCAGTCACAAACTGCACGCAACGGTCTTCGGTAGCAAGCAGAATGACAAGTCCGTTATCCTTCTTGCTCTTGCCCACTCCCCACTGCTTGCCAATATTATATGCAAAACCGAAACAGTCGCCGTCTGGGACTGCCGGAACGACCACCACCGCAACCTCAATCGAAGTAGTTGTTTCCAATCTGTGCAACATACTGTTTATCGAATCGGATACAGCCGTGGAAATTATCCTTTCCGGGTCACTCAAATGCAGACGCATATCACGAAGACGCACATTAGGAACGTCTTCAACCTGATATACTCCGGCAACAGACATTACAGACATTGCAACAAACAGGACAAAAGCCGTTATTCTGTTCAAAACATTTTTCATATTTCAATATAATTGTTCACAAAAACATAATATTACAAATATATGGAAAGCAGACAACATTCCATCATATTTATAAAAAAATTAGACACTTAACCGGTATTTGCCGTTTTAAGTTACAAAAACATTTCACACATTCTTTAACCGAAAGCTTTGGCTTCAGAAACGAAGATTCCGGTTTTAGGAACAAAGCCTTCGGTTATAAAATACCATTATAATAACAGAACTTAGCAACTACAGCAGTGCAAATAAAAAAGGATGTACCAGCAAATATAATTGCGATACATCCATTCTCTGATAATATATATGATTCTAAAAATCAATCCAGTTTCAGCACTGCAAGGAAAGCCTTCTGCGGAACCTCAACATTTCCAATCTGCTTCATACGTTTCTTTCCCTTCTTCTGCTTTTCAAGCAATTTACGCTTACGGCTTATATCACCGCCATAACACTTGGCTGTCACATCCTTACGTACGGCCTTTATTGTTTCGCGGGCAATAATCTTTGAACCGATTGCTGCCTGAACAGCTATATCAAACTGCTGGCGCGGTATAAGCTCTTTCAGCTTTTCACACATTCCACGGCCCAGATTATAGGCATTGTCAACATGTGTCAGCGTTGAAAGCGCGTCAACCGACTCACCGTTCAGCAATATGTCAAGCTTGACAAGCTTTGAAGGACGGAAACCGCTCTGATGATAATCGAAAGAGGCATAACCTTTCGAGATGCTCTTCAGCTTGTCATAGAAGTCAATCACAATTTCGCCCAAAGGCATATTGTAGTGAAGCTCTACACGGTTACCGGATATGTACTCCTGCTTTACAAGTTCGCCACGTTTGCCAAGACATAGAGTCATGATAGGACCGATATAATTTGTTGTTGTAATGATTGATGCGGCAATATACGGTTCGTCAATATGGTCAATCAGAGTAGGGTCAGGCATTCCACCCGGATTATGAACTTCGGTTACCTCTCCCTTCTTGTCATAAATCAGATATGAAACGTTAGGAACGGTTGTAATGACATCCATATCAAACTCACGGTCAAGTCGTTCCTGAACAATCTCCATGTGAAGCAGACCAAGGAATCCGCAACGGAAGCCGAAACCAAGAGCAACAGAAGATTCCGGAGTAAATGTCAAAGAAGCATCGTTCAGCTGAAGTTTCTCAAGTGATGCACGCAAATCCTCAAAATCCTCAGGATTGATAGGATAAACACCGGCAAACACCATAGGCTTAACTTCCTCGAAACCGTCAATAGCTTTGTCACAAGGAGTGGCAACATGTGTAATTGTATCACCCACCTTAACTTCCTTTGAAGTCTTGATACCGGAAATGATGTAGCCCACATCACCCGTACGCAATTCCTTGCGCGGAACAAGATCCATTTTCAAAATACCGATTTCATCTGCATCATACTCTTTTCCTGTATTGAAGAACTTGACATGGTCGCCTTCTCTCAACACACCGTTTTCTATCTTGAAGTAAGCAATGATTCCACGGAAAGGATTGAACACCGAGTCAAAGATAAGAGCCTGTAACGGAGCTTCCTCGTCACCAACCGGATGCGGAACTCTTTCAACCACTGCATTCAAAATATCTTCAACACCTAAACCGGTCTTACCCGAAGCACGGATAATTTCCTCACGCTTGCATCCCAGCAATTCTATTATTTCATCTTCAACCTCATCAGGATTTGCACTTGGCATATCACATTTGTTTATGACCGGAATAATCTCCAAATCATGTTCAATAGCCATATAAAGGTTTGAAATTGTCTGAGCCTGAACGCCCTGTGAAGCATCTACAACAAGCAAAGCACCTTCGCAAGCCGCAATTGAACGGGAAACCTCATAGGAAAAGTCAACGTGTCCCGGAGTATCAATAAGATTAAGAATATACTTCTCGTTGTTGTAAGTGTATTCCATCTGTATAGCATGACTCTTGATGGTTATACCTCTTTCCTTTTCCAGGTCCATATCGTCAAGCATCTGTCCGCCAGTCACCTGAATTGTCTTTGTGTATTCAAGAAGTCGGTCAGCCAATGTTGACTTGCCATGGTCAATATGCGCAATAATGCAAAAGTTACGAATATGCTTCATCTTTTATATAATAGATTTTTCAATTACAAATTTTAGTGATTGGCGCCAATTACAAACTGTTCCGGATACGAACAAGGCAGTACCAACCCAATTTCGCCACGAAGATAATGTAAATTGGTTTCACTGCAAAACAGGATTTGTTTATATTAGCAATCTAACATCTTTAATATTTTTATAAAAAGAAACACAGATGCAATCAAACCAGTCATTTTATTGATTTAAAGAAATACTTTTACAAGTACAATTCCTATACAAAAATCATTGCACTTATTTACAAAAAAGGTTCTATTGTTTGACCAAAAACATTCAACATTTTCAGGTAAAATATTAAATGTTTTTCATCAAACAAAAAAGGAGCCTGATTAAAATCAGACTCCTTCATTCTTACCAGTCGGGGCGACTGGATTCGAACCAGCGACCACACGCCCCCCAGGAGCCGATTTTAAATCTTCATATTTTTCTATCTCTTTGATTT
>CALUJO010000063.1 GCA_944320965.1 uncultured Bacteroidaceae bacterium
TCTAAATCGTTACCTGTCTAAAAAATAGAGCTTGTAAGTTTCTTATTTTCAATGAATAAGAAAAGATGCAATGCCTACTCAAATAAAATGTGTGACCCCTTTGTCCTTGAATGCCTCAACAGTCTCAAGCATTTTGTTTTTATAGTCTTCGGAGTTTCCTGCCGGCGGCAGATTTACTATGTGTAGCGGTATGCCGATGCTTTTGGCCTGTTTCTCCAATAATGCCAGCGGTATGTCATGCATTGTTGAGCGTTGTTTGTCCCTGTTTACAGTTGTAAGAAGTGCAACTACTTCATATTTGCCTTCCTTTAAAACCTTGTAAAGTGCAAGGGCTGAGTCCTTGTCTCCGCTCCAGTTGAATACTGCTTTGGGCTTTTCCATATATTCTGGTGGTTCGTTTTTTTGTTAAACTTGTTTTGCTTATAGCTTTACATAAAAATCTGCAGTCATTTTGACATATTGTTCCGTATAGCTTCCGTCACTGTTTCTTACGGTTATGTTTTCTTCCGTATAGGTTGAAGTGTTGTGTCTGAGCACAATAATCACTCTTTTTGCCTTTTGTCCATCTTTTGTTATTATGTTTGCCTTGTGCGAAAGGTATAGATTGTGGTTTATGGCTGCGCTGCACATGCTGTCTTCCGCTTCGGCCGGAAGAATGATATATGCTTTTCCTTCATCGTTTAGAAGTCTTTTGATGCTGGAGGCAAGCTTGTCGAATGACAGAGTGTCCGTATGCCTTGCAACGCTTCTTTGTGCATCAGGCGATTTAAGGGATTTTTCAAAGTATGGAGGGTTTGATAATATATAGTCATATTTTTGAGTGGTGGAAAAATCCGATATATCACATTCGGCTATGTGTATGTTGTCTTTCCACGGACTGTTCCCGATATTTTCCTTTGCCTGCAGAAATGCTTCATGGTCTATTTCGACAGCATCTACCGTTGCCGTCGGATTCTTTTGTGCTGCCATGATTGCAAGTATTCCGGTTCCTGTCCCAATATCAAGTATTCTGCAGTTACCGTTCTCCTTGTCGAAGCTGCTCCATGCTCCAAGCAATACGGCATCCGTACCTATTTTCATTGCACATGAATCCTGCTGTATGGTAAATTGCTTGAATTCAAAAAAACTGTTTGCCATATAAGTCTGTTATGTTTTGGGCGTAAAGGTAATGATTTATTGCAATATTGCATATTGTTGGAGTTCAAACAAAAAGGATGGCATAAATGTTGTAGTAAATAAAACATATCATACACGATTGAGCTAATGGAATTTATTCCTGATAGCGGTGTTTCAATCAAAAATAAACTTTTCTTATTTATTAATTATTTTGATTGCGTTAAATTGATTACTTTTGTAACTTATTTGTAAGGATAGAAAACACTTATGATGAAAAAGAGATTTTTTGAAGATATAGATGCCGAAAATCCTATATCCCTGATAGCAGAGATTGACAGCAATGAAGAAGCCGTTGTCAATAAGGTGGACTGGACTAAACCGTATCCGGTACTTCCTTTGCGAAACATGGTCCTTTTCCCAAATGTTGTTATGCCGGTCAGTGTTGGCCGCCAGTCATCTCTTACCCTTATAAGAGAGGCTTATAAGAACAACAGCGAGATTGCTGTATTCTGTCAGATTAGTCCGGATATTGATTACCCTTCAAAGGCACATTTGCATACTGTAGGTTCATTGGCCAAGATTATAAGGATACTTGAAATGCCTGACACATCTGTTACTGTGATATTGCAGGGATTGACACGTATATCGCTTGATGATATTGTGGAGAATGAACCGTATCTGAAAGGTACCATTTCACGTTATGAGGAAATAAAGCCTAAAGATGACGATAAAGAGTACAATATGCTTGTCGCAAGCTGCAAGGACAGGGCTATAGCATATGTAAAGGCTCAGGAAGGCGGCCAGATAAATGAACTTGGATTTGCCGTACAGAACATATCCAATTCGAATGCAATGCTGAATTTTGTCTGCACAAATCTTCCTGTTTCAAAGGATGAGAAGATCAGACTGCTCAGTTTCCCTAAACTGTCCCAGCGTGCATTCCATCTGCTTGAACTGCTTAACCGTGAAATACAGTATGCCGAAATAAAGGCTTCAATCATTTCAAAGGCTAAGGAAGATATTGACCAGCAGCAGCGTGAATATTTCCTTCAGCAGCAGATGAAGACAATCCAGAACGAACTTGGAGACAATTATGAGGATAACGATATTGAAGAACTGAACCGTAAGGCAGAACAGAAGAAATGGGATGCCGAAACTGCAGGCGTATTCCAGCGTGAATTGAACAAACTGTCAAGGATGAATCCTCAGTCGCCTGACTACAGCATTCAATTGAACTATCTTCAGACAATGCTGAGCCTGCCTTGGAATGAATATACAGAAGACAACCTTAATATAAAGAATGCCGAAAAAATCCTGAACAAGGACCATTTCGGGCTTACAAAGGTTAAGGAACGTATTCTTGAACATCTTTCAGTATTGAAACTGAAGAAGGATTTCAAGTCTCCTATCATCTGTCTTTACGGTCCTCCGGGAGTGGGAAAGACTTCTCTTGGCAAGTCTATTGCATCGGCATTGAAGCGTAAGTATATCAGAATGTCGCTCGGTGGTGTTCATGATGAATCGGAAATCCGAGGACACCGCAAGACATATATCGGAGCTATGCCGGGACGTATTATCAAAGGACTTATGAAGGCAGGTTCTTCCAATCCTGTATTCATACTGGACGAGATAGACAAATTGAGTTCCGACAATCATGGTGATCCGTCATCTGCTTTGCTTGAAGTTCTTGACCCGGAACAGAACAATACTTTCCATGACAATTATCTTGACTTGGATTACGACCTGTCAAAGGTTATGTTCATTGCTACGGCAAACAACATAGGCGCTATTCCGGCTCCGCTTCTTGACCGTATGGAACTTATAGAGGTCAGCGGCTACATAACTGAAGAGAAAGTTGAGATTGCACGCAAGCATCTTATCCCTAAGGCAATAGAGGCTAACGGCTTGACAGACTTTGGACCGATGAAGATTACCAAGCCTGCCATAGAGAAGATTATTGAGTCATATACACGTGAAAGCGGTGTGCGTGAACTTGAAAAGAAGATAAACAAGATTATGCGCAAGCAGGCATGGTATGCTGCCGACAATAATGTTCTTCATGACCTTACAATTACCCCGAAGGAGATAAACTATTATCTTGGAAAGGAAGAATATTTCCGCGACAAATATCAGGGCAATGATTATGCAGGTGTAGTAACAGGACTTGCATGGACTGCTGTAGGAGGTGAAATACTTTATATTGAAACCAGTCTGAGCCGCGGTAAGGGCAATAAACTTACTCTGACAGGAAATCTTGGAGATGTAATGAAGGAGTCGGCAATGCTTGCATTTGAATACATACATTCGCATGCTCAGAAGCTGAATATAAACAATGACGTGTTTGACAACTGGAATGTTCATGTGCATGTTCCGGAAGGTGCGATACCAAAGGACGGACCTTCTGCCGGAATAACCATGGTTGTTTCCATCGCTTCGGCACTGACACAGCGCAAGGTAAGAAAGAACCTTGCAATGACAGGTGAGATGACACTTAGAGGAAAGGTGCTTCCTGTTGGTGGTATCAAGGAAAAGATTCTTGCTGCCAAACGTGCAGGAATAACAGATATTATAATGTCAAGAGAAAATGAAAGGGATATTGATGATATTGAACCTATATACATCAAGGGACTTGAATTCCATTATGTATCAGATGTGAAGGAAGTTCTTGAACTTTCACTCCTTGACGAGAAAGTTGATGATGCTCTGGACCTTAGCATTTAATGTAAAGGTCCTGGCTTTGTGTTATTAGTGATAAAACTTTTGCAATAATGAAATTTGAACTACAATATACCGATTCAAAGACCAATGCCCGTGCCGGGCTCATACACACAGACCACGGTGATATAATGACTCCGATATTCATGCCTGTTGGTACTGCCGGAACAGTTAAAACAGTGCATCAGACTGAATTGAAGAACGATATCAAGGCACAGATTATATTGGGAAACACCTATCATCTTTATCTGCGTCCCGGACTTGAGGTCCTTGAAAAGGCTGGAGGATTGCATAAGTTCAACGGATTTGACCGTCCAATGCTTACAGACAGCGGAGGCTTTCAGGTATTTTCTCTCTCGGGAATACGCAAACTGCGTGAGGAAGGTGTTGAATTCCGTTCGCACATTGACGGAAGCAAGCATTTCTTTTCTCCTGAAGGTGTAATGGATATTGAGCGTACAATCGGTGCCGACATTATGATGGCACTTGACGAGTGTACTCCAGGTACTGCTGATTATGATTATGCAAAAAAGTCTATGGAGATGACACACCGCTGGCTTGACCGTTGTATTAAGCGTTTCAATGAAACAGAACCTAAATATGGATACAGCCAGGCGCTGTTCCCTATAGTACAGGGTTGTGTCTATCCGGATTTGAGAAAGAAGTCGGCAGAATATATCGCATCAAAGAATGCCGAAGGTAATGCAATCGGCGGACTTGCAGTGGGCGAACCTACCGAGAAGATGTATGAGATGATTGAAGTTGTCAATGAAATTCTTCCAAAAGATCGTCCGCGTTATCTTATGGGCGTAGGTACTCCTATGAATATACTTGAAGGCATAGAGAGAGGTGTTGACATGTTCGACTGCGTTATGCCTACCCGAAACGGCCGCAATGCGATGCTGTTTACCAAAAAAGGAATAATGAACATGCGAAACAAGAAATGGGAGTTCGATTTCTCACCTATTGAGGAGGACGGAGCATCCTATGTTGATACGCTATACACGAAAGCATATTTGCGTCACCTTTTCCATGCTAAGGAATTCCTTGCAATGCAGATTGCATCAATTCATAACCTTGCATTCTATTTGTGGCTGGTAACAGAAGCGCGCCAGCATATAATTGCAGGCGACTTTGCTGTTTGGAAGGCAAAAACTCTTGAAGAAATATCAACCCGCTTATAAAAATTTGATTTGTAGCATGAACAGGTTATTTACACGACTTGACAAGTATATAATCAAGAAGTTCCTTGGTACATATATCTTTGCGATTGCTCTGATTATTTCAATAGCCGTTGTATTTGACATAAATGAAAAGATGGACGACTTTATCGGGAACAATGCTCCGTTGTCGGCTATCGTTTTTGACTATTATCTGAATTTCATTCCTTATTTTGCGAATTTGTTCAGTCCGCTGTTTGTGTTTATTGCTGTCATATTCTTTACATCCAAGCTGGCAGACAACTCCGAGATTATAGCCATGTATTCTTCCGGAGTCAGTTTCCGCAGGCTGATGCGTCCGTATATGTTCTCGGCTTTTGTGATATCCGTTTTCACGTTTATTCTTGGTGCATACATAATACCAAACGGAAGTTCCGTACGTCTGAACTTTGAGGACAAGTACATAAAGAAGAAAAAGGTTGAGTTTGCACGTAACATACAGCTTGCAGTTGATGACAATACAATTGCATATCTTGACCAGTATTCAAACTACAACGCTACGGGATACCGCTTTTCTCTTGACAGGTTTGAGGATAAGAAACTTGTATCGCATCTGACAGCAAGGACAATTGTATATGATACCATAAAGAACAATCACACATGGAAATTGCGTGACTATATGATTCGCGATTTTGATGATATGCGCGAAAGGATTATCAAGGGAGACTCAAAGGATACAATAATAAACATGGAGCCGTCTGACTTTCTTATTATGCGTGGTCAGGAGCAGGTTATGACTTCGCCCGAGCTGAGCAGTTATGTAGAAAAGCAGAAGCGCAGAGGTTTCGGTAATGTAAAGGAGTTTGAAATCGAGTACCACAAGCGTATAGCAATGTCGTTTGCATCATTCATACTTACGATAATTGGTGCAGCATTGTCGTCAAAGAAGGTAAAAGGCGGAATGGGACTTCATCTGGGTATAGGACTTGGATTGAGTTTCTCGTATATATTGTTCCAGACCGTTTCTTCAACCTTTGCAGTTAACGGCAATACACCTCCGGCAGTTGCAGTATGGATACCAAATATTCTGTATGCATTTATAGCCGTTTATCTTTACAGGAGAGCATTAAAGTAGAGGATATCTTATGGTTGATTTGAGCAGTTTGAACGAAAGCCAGCGTAATGCTGTGCTTTGTATTGACAAGCCTTCACTTGTAATTGCAGGAGCTGGTTCAGGAAAGACAAGGGTTCTTACATACAAGATTGCATATCTTCTGGAATCGGGGTTTGCTCCTGATTCAATCCTTGCGCTTACGTTTACCAAGAAGGCGGCCAACGAGATGAAGGAACGTATAGCCTCGATGGTTAGTGGCGAAATGGCACGCAGATTGTGGATGGGAACTTTTCATTCAGTCTTTATGCGTATTCTCCAGAGAGAGCATGATGTAATCGGTTTCCCTGCCAATTTCACTATATACGACAATACGGATTCAAAGAACCTTGTAAAGTCTATTATCAAGGACCTTGAACTTGACGAAAAGGTTTACAAGCCTGCTGATGTCTTTTACCGTATATCAAGTGCCAAGAACAATCTTCTTTCTCCCAATGCTTATCTGAAGGATAATGAACTGATGGAGAATGACCGTCTCAGCCGTATGCCGTCAATAGGTAAAATATACAAGATCTACTGGGACAGATGCCGGCAGAGCGGTGTGATGGATTTTGATGATTTGCTGGTTTATACTTTTCTGCTTTTTGAGAAGAGCCAGGAAATTTGTGCCAAGTACTCTTCTATGTTCAGGTATATTCTTGTTGACGAGTATCAGGATACAAACTTTGCGCAGCACAGGATAATCCTTCAGCTTGCAAAAAACAATCCTAATGTATGTGTGGTTGGTGATGATGCGCAGAGTATTTATTCATTCCGTGGGGCGAAGATTGACAATATCCTTACTTTCTCAAAATATTTTCCTGATACACGTATATTCAAACTTGAGCAGAACTACCGTTCCACACAGAATATAGTTTCAGCTGCGAACAGTCTGATAGAGAAGAACCGCAGACAAATAAGGAAATCAACATTCTCTGAAGGGCAGGTTGGTAACCGCCTTCAGCTGATATCTGCATATACAGATATTGAAGAGGCTTCAATTGTTGTGAACCGTATAGCCAATATGATTTCACGAGGAGTAGAGAATGACGAGATAGCCATCCTTTACCGTACGAACTCGCAGTCCCGAATGTTTGAGGAGGAACTTCGCAAACGTGGAATCGCGTATAAGATTTATGGTGGAATGTCTTTCTATCAGAGAAAAGAAATCAAGGATATGATGGCATATTTTCGTCTGATAGCCAATCCAAATGACGAAGAGGCATTCAAGCGTGTCATAAATTATCCGAAGAGAGGTATAGGACCTACTACGGTTGACAAAATTATGTCTGTTGCAATTCAGAACAGCACTTCAATGTGGAATGTCGCATCTTCGCCGCTTGACTATAATCTCAGTGTATCTTCAGCAGTGGCAAAGAAACTTTCAGACTTCTGTGTACTTGTAAAAAGTTTGATTGAAGGTTCTGCAAATGGAATGGATGCTGCAGCCATTGCCCAGAAAGTCTACACTGAGACTGGCATAAAGCATGAACTTTCTATCTCTACTGATGTGGAGAGCCATGGGAAAAAGGAGAATACCGAAGAACTGTTGAACAGTATAGCCGCGTATTGCAAAGACACCCAGGAAGAGACAGGAAAAACAGTTTCAATATATGATTATCTGACTGAGATATCTCTTATATCAGAGTTGGAGGAAAAGGACGATGATGCGCGCAAGAAGGTGAATCTTATGACGGTTCATGCCGCTAAAGGACTTGAATTCTCTAATGTCTTTATAGTAGGACTTGAAGAAAGACTGTTCCCGTATATAATGACATTTGAAAATCCTGCCATGATAGAGGAGGAACGTCGTCTGTGTTATGTTGCCATAACACGTGCAAAGGAAAACTGTTTTCTGTCATACGCCAAGTCAAGATTCAAGTTCGGGCAGACAGAATTCTGTCGTCCAAGCCGTTTCATTATGGACATCAATCCGATGTATATTGAGGAGGCAAGACCGGTAAGTCAGGTAATTCCTAATAACAATGGAGATTTCAAACCGCAAGTCCTTAAAAAGTTAAAAAGGACAGAAGATGAAGTTTCGGTGCAGAAGACGGTTTCTTCAGAATTCGGAGTTTCGGTTGGCGAAAGAATCAGACACGAACGTTTCGGCTCCGGAACAATTGTCAGCATCGAAGGCGACGGCGAGAACACAAAGGCTGTTGTTGAGTTTGAAAACGTTGGTAAAAAACAGTTGTTGCTTAAGTATGCCAAGTTTCAGAAGATAGGGTAATGTTTTTAGTAATCATTAAAATAAATGCCATTTATGTATAATTCCTATGTTTAGGAGTACTTGCATAAATGGCATTCATTTTAGTAGAGTTATAATTGTTTTGGATATAAAAAGAAAGCGACCTTTTGCAAGACCGCTTTAAATGTTTTCACAACGGAATAATCCTTATTGTGATTTGCTTCATTTTATATTGCAAATATACTATTAATTTTCCTTAAATCAAATAATTTGCTTATTTTTGAATTGTTAATACTCATTTAGAATAAAAAACTATGAAAAAGATATTAGGTCTGGATTTAGGAACAAATAGCATCGGTTGGGCAGTTATAAATTCAAATATAACACAAGAAGGAAATGAATTGCTTGATGGTATTTCGTCAGCAGGAAGTCGTATTATACCGATGGATGCTGCAGCTTTAAGTGATTTTGACAAAGGAACTTCTCAGTCACAGACAAAGGAACGTACAAGATTGAGAGGCGGCAGACGTTTGCTTGAAAGATATTTATTAAGAAGGGAACGCTTGCTGCGTGTACTTGCATTAATGGGCTTTTTACCTAAGCATTTTGAGCAATCATTGGACAGATATGGAAAATTCATTTCTGATTCAGAGCCCCGAATAGCATGGATAAAAAATGAAACTGGAGGTTTTGAATTCCTGTTCAAAGATTCATTTCAGGAAATGTTGGCTGATTTTAGATTTAACAGTCAGAAATTAAGTGGAAATGATAAAAAGATACCATACGATTGGACTTTATATTATTTACGCAAGAAGGCGTTGCATAGCAGAATATCAAAAGAAGAGTTGTCGTGGGTACTTTTAAACTTTAATCAAAAACGAGGTTATAATCAGTTAAGAGGTGAGGAAGAACCAGAAGATGATAGAAAGAGTGTAAAATATTATACTCTGAAAGTTGTTTCTGTTGAGGATTCCGGCGACCGCAAAGGCAAAGATATTTGGTATAATGTTATACTGGAGAATGGATGGGTTTATCGTAGGGCAAGCAGTATTCCTTTGGATTGGGTAGGTAAAACAAAAGAATTTATAGTGACAACAGAATTGGATGATAGCGGAAATCCAAAATTAGATAAGAACGGTGAAGTAAAACGTTCATTCCGTGCTCCAAAAGAAGAAGACTGGGGGCTGGTAAAAATAAGAACACAGGAACTGATAGACAAAAGTGGTAAAACTGTAGGCGAATATATATATGATTCTCTTCTAATTAATCCTTCGCAAAAAATAAAAGGAAAGTTAGTTCAGGCAATTGACAGAAGATATTATAAAGATGAATTATTCAGGATACTTGAGAAACAGAAAGATTTTCATCCGGAACTGAATGATAAATCACTTCTATCCGAATGTGTTTATGAACTGTATAGACATAATGATCTTCATAGGAATATTTTATGTGATAGGGGATTTACAAATTTTATTTTGGAGGATATATTGTTTTATCAGCGTCCTCTGAAAAGCAAGAAGTCTTTGATAGAAGACTGTCCCTATGAGTCACGTGTTTATAAAAAGGATGGAACACTGTGCCGTGAACCGCTGAAATGTGTATCTAAGTCTCATCCTTTGTTTCAGGAATTCCGGTTGTGGCAGTTTGTTTCAAATTTACGCATATATAAGCGTGAAGCTGTTATTGACGGTTCATTGAAGACTGATGTTGATGTTACTGGCAGTTTCTTGACAAAAGAAGAAGATTATGTAAAACTGTTTGATTGGCTTAATGAAAGAAAAAATATTGATCAAAAAGCATTTCTTTCTTATAAAACATTTGGCTTGAATAAAAAGGAACAGTCAGAATTTAGATGGAATTATGTAGAGGACAAGTCTTATCCATGCAATGAGACAAGGGCTGAAATATTGTCACGTTTGACAAAGTGTAATATTTCTCATGATTTTCTTTCTGCAGATAAGGAAATGGAATTATGGCATATATTATATTCAATATCAGATAGAACAGAACTTTGTAAGGCTTTAAAATCGTTTGCATTGAAGAATGGATTAAATGAAGGTTTTTCAGAAGTTTTCATAAAAATGCCTCCTTCATTAGTGTCCACTAAAAAATCATAGAAGTTCTTTGAAATTATTGAAATTCAATTTGTTATAGGATATTTTTGGG
>CALUJO010000064.1 GCA_944320965.1 uncultured Bacteroidaceae bacterium
AGTGGCTTTCATTCCATTAGAAAAGCTGCACCAGCGGACTTAACAGATTTTAGTACATTTATCACCACACGGAGAAAGGTAACTGTATTATTTTATCAAAAAAAGAACGGAATTCACGCTCATTCTTTTCAGTAAGTTCTCCAAATTTCGGTCTCAGTCCCTTAATTACAACATCATAATCGATAGCCAATATGAAAACGCACTTATCCAAATCAAATATATTTTTCAGAAGCTCCAATATTTCAACAGCGACAGGCGGATCAATTCTGTCAAGGTCATCTATAAAAAAAATAAAACCAATTTTACTTGGGTTACTGGTAAGGGCCTCTTCTATTAATTTTGCTATTTCACTTTTAAGCTGGAGTATATCAGAACTTGCAACAGAACTGTCATTCGAAAAAAGTTCATCAACCAATTCTCCACCGACTCCCACCTGATTGGCAACAATTTTTGTTCCGACTGATGCCATTTTTCTAAAAAGTCCTCCTATTTTCTTTTTACTCTCCTTCCACACAGTATCATTTGGATTAAGCACTCCTATTTGAGAAATTATACCTTCCAATATACTCATTATGGCTTCAGAAGGAGACTTCATCAAAGAATACTGCCATGTATTAATCCATACAGGGAAATAAGGAGCATTTTCGGTATCACAAAGATACCATCTCAACAAATTCATAAGTGATGTCTTACCACTACCCCATTCTCCCTGTAAAGCTATTGTTATAGGGGTATCTGCAAATTTCACATATTCTATAAGGGCATCCTGATAAACCTTAATTCCAAACAAATCATCTTGCTGATAATTACGTGGAACATCTATAATACTAGATTTCATAAATTAAAAATTTATTATTAAATTTCTTATAATTACATCCATAACCCTAAGCAAATCCTTTAAACTAAACGATTGCATATCCAAATTATCCTTTTTTTGTTCCGCCAAACAAGGAAGATGTATAAAACCAGCCTTAACTGGCAAATTATTATCTTTTATATAATACAATATAGAATATAGCAAATGATTACAGACAAAAGTACCGGCACTATTTGATACTTTTGACTGAACATTACATGCCAGGACAGCATCCGACAAACTTCTTACAGGCAAAGTTGAAAACAAAGCATCAGGCCCATTCTCTATTATTTTAGTATCCTTAAACATAACTCCGTCATTATCTGGATTCCTGCAATCATCAATATTTATGGCAATTCTTTCAATATCTACCGAATTTCTGCTTCCTGCCTGACCTAAAAAAATTACAATATCTGGCTTAATATCATTCAGTAACTGGATAACAGTCTTGACAGAACGACTAAATGATACAGGCAACAACTCTTTATATAATTCCACAAAATTAAAATCAGGAAGATTTTTCAAGACAATTTCTGATGAATTCATTTTATTATTACCGAACGGTTCAAATCCTGTAATCAGGATCCTTTTCCGTTTATCCAAGATAGTCTTCATAAGCACAAGCCTTAACTTTTAAATCAGTTGGAAATTCCTTTTCTACTTCAGGTTCCAATACAGAATTAATGGAATCTGCTATTTTCATAGCAACTGCATAACTTTCTGAATTCCAGATACCGATACTCCATTCATATCTCAACACCAGTGTATTGGGACGTTTTTTCAAATGTCTTACAAACAGATTTGGACTTGAAGTATCGTGGTAACGCTGACAGTCAGATTCGAATCCATAATTAGATTTCATTTCTGTAGAAATATTATCTATAAGCTTCTTTCCAAGTTCCACATTATTGAAAAGTATATCAGTAGTTTTGAAAGACTCGTCTCCAATTTTACCTCCATATCCAAAATGAATCTGAGTAGGATATACAGGTTCGTTTGCTCCACTAGCCACAAGTAAGGTTATTACCCAGGAATCTTCATCAGGAGCAAGACAGCGTAAATCTTCCAAATATTCAGATAACCCATCTACATCGTTCTCATCCTTAAAAATATAATACGATTTATAAGGGCGTAACTCTCCAACTTCCCTGCTTAAAAAATTAAAACCACCGAATTTCGCTACATAAAAAGCAAAATGTCCACTCACAGGATCTGCCAAACTTGCCGGAGAAACAATTGTTACTTTTGATTTCCTGTTTATGCAACATCCGTATGACCGATTTCTCAAAAATACCTCTACAGCCAATTTATCATCAGCCTTCTCCTCTATCGGTTTAGTTGAAGCAAGATTTATTAGTCTGAGATTATCTGATTCATTTATTCCATCAAGAATCTCATCAACTTTCATACCCATTCGAACTTGAATATCTACAATTGACTGAAATTTTGGAACTATATAATTTCTTGTACATCTGTCAAGTTGCCTTTGAAATGAATTATAGACTTTTTTAGCATACTCTCTCCTCAACAATTTATTTTCTTCTTCCTCTATTGCTTCTGTAAATCCGGCTCCTATAACTCCTGCGGGAACAGCAAAAATAGCAATACCTAATACCCCAACAATACAAGCAACAACACGCCCCCAAAAAGTTATGGGAGGATTATCAGCAAACCCGCCAGGGTCACCTATATACTGTGCAAAAGCCCAAATTACTGAATAAAATCCATTTTCATACACATCAGGCTGAGCTTCATGTTCAAGGAAATATAATACTATTGACAATATAAATGTTATAACTACAAGAAACTGTAACGAAACAAAAAGTTCCCTGCTCTTGGAACTTAAAGCTGCAGCAAGAAGTCTGAAAGATTTCATAAACCTAAATATCCTCAAAACCCTTATTATCCTTAACACTTTAAGCATAGAATATGGGACAGGCAGGAAATAGTGCAAATAAAAAGGAAATGTAGCCAAAATATCTATTAAGCCATAAAACGAACAACAATATTTTAAACGCCCTTTAACACCTTTGTATCTTTCATCAATAAGATCAATACAAAAAAGACGCAGTATTATTTCCACTGTAAAAAAAATTGTTGTAAATAAATCTGTTATATAAAGCCAATATCCATATTTTTCCACTATTGAGTTAAATGTTGACAAAAATATTTCTACTGTACTTATTACAATCAAACCAATTATTATATAATCAAGACAATTATACCATTGTCTGGTTTTTAAATTGTCGTCAAGGGCATATGCCAGTTTTTCTCTAAACCTTTCAAAATTTATCATTTTGCGTATATATTTAAATTAAAACGCACAAAATTAAAAAATAAGAATAATAAGATAAAATAAAAACAAAGTTACCGGAGCCAACCATTTTAAAAGGTTCAAAATGGACCAATTCATCTATTATAAAAAGAATATTTTTGTACATAAATTAATTATTATTTATAAAGTTATGGCAGAATTTAAAATTGACGGAAGAATGAAAGTAAAAATACTGAAAGAAACTTTTAAAGAATCGTTCGGTGGCACATTAAGAGTTTATGTAGGTAACAGAAAAGCTGACGAAAACGCAACAATAGCATCAATTCGTGCAGAAGGTAAACCTGCAGGCGGAATGGTAGTTGCAAAAAGTTGGTATGTTGAAACTTTTGAAAACAAGATGCTGGAAGAGTATGGTATTAAAGTCCAGGTTTTCACATGCGATGATTGGGTTGCTGTACTTGACGGCATTAAACTTGAGGATGTAGGCAAAATCAAAAAAGGAGCAACGAAAGCAGATATGGTTTCTTTTGTAACAAAAAAGTAACAAATATAAGCAATCAGTTGCTTGTTTTTTGCAACTGATTGCTTTTAATAAATTCTCCATAAAACAGGAACAACAAACCTTATTATAAATATAAGAAATCAACTTTTTATAAAAATGAAAATTCCAGGACTAAGCTTTTCATTAAAACGTGCTTTGGGGATTAGTTCTATTAAACAGAAAGTAGCCAGAAAGACTGGTATCCCTACAACCAGACATGGTTTGGAAAGAAAAATTGGTGGTATAATTATAAAATCGCTTTTCGGCAAAAAAAGATAAAAAATCTGCAACAATAATTTATAGATTAATATAACTTATGAATAAATCAAACTTTTTAATTGGAGCTTTAGCCATTGCCTTGTCAATTACCTCCTGCTCTGAAAATCTGGAGGAAAAGATTGAAGCCAAAGTCCCCCAACTTACAGAAATGGCCGATTTGGGGTCAGTTGAATATACTGTCAAAAAGATTATTAAAGCAAACGACGTTGGCGAATGGTATAAAATAGGAGACAGAAAAATTCTGTTTTCATGTACAGCCTACCTTAAAGCAGGTGTCAATCTGAATAACTTTTCTATGAAAAATGTACAGATAGACAACTCAAGCAAATCAGTAACAGTCAAACTGCCTCATGCAGAAGTTCTTTCAATCAACATGCCTGCCGAAGAAACTAAACTTGTTTACGACCAGGTATCACTTCTAAGGAGCAACTTCACAGCTGAAGAGCGCAACTCATTACTAAGACAGGGAGAAGCTGATATTCTTGGCGGAATAAACGAAATAGGAATAATAAAGGATGCAGAAGAAAATGCCAGTGAGTTCATTAAGGCAATGCTTATGCAAATGGGATTCAGCAACGTAACTGTAAACTTTGAATAAACATATAAATATGATTAAAAATATAATTCGCCTTATAACTGTTTTAATAATAGTAGGGGCAGGAGCATTTGTTGCATATAAAATGGGGTGGTTTAAAGATAACGAACTTAAAATTGACAAGACAGCAAATGTTGTAGAAAAAATAAAAAAAATAGGAGAATTCACAAGTGCTTGCTATTATGAGGAACTTGTTGTAAAACAAAGTAAAAAAAGTGATTTCAATGAATCCGGGTTTGGAAAACTTGCCAAAGCAATCACAGACGAAGACGTGATGGACGAAATTGTAATCATTGCTAACGGAAAAGTCAGGGCAGGATTTGACCTTACAAAATTGAAAGATGGAGATATACAAGTTCAGGGAGACACATTGTCACTCACACTGCCTGAAACAGAAATATTTGATGTTATTATCAATCCTTCGGGATATGAAATTTATGTTGAAGACGGCAAATGGTCTCACGAAGAAGTTACAACCCTTGTTAGCAATGCCCGTAAAGAACTTGAACAAAATGCAGTTGCATACCAACTGGAAAAGAAAGCAGAAGAAATAGGTATAACAAAACTCAAGACGCTGTTTTCCACTTTTGGATTCAATACTATATTTATTAATATAAATAAAGGATAACCATCTCCTCCAAAATAATTCTAACCATAAAACAACAAACAAAATAAAGCTCGGACTCAATCTCCGGGCTTTTTATTTTATATTCAACCCCATAATTGAATATTTACCCATTATAACAAGGACCACTTTGGACCACAACAAGTCCGTTTTAATCCAATAAGTTTGTATCCGCAATGCAACAATGACGGTCATAATACAACTATGCCTCCACTGTCATTATATTTATCTAACTGTTGCAGGAGGAGCAACACTTAAACTACTGATTATGAAAAAAGTTTTACTTTCATTGTTTTTATTTATTCTGGCAATCCACAACGGATTTTCACAATTGGCTGATAAAGAATGGTGGATTGAAAAGGAAATTGACACAAGCTGGTATAACAGCAGCCAAAGTACATTTACTCTAAGAACAGCAGAACAGTTAGCTGGATTCATGAAATTATCTTCTGATAATAATTTTGCAGGCAAGACAATCAAACTTGGAAACAATATTGACCTTAATCCTGGTGTTGTCTTCAGCAAAAACTGGGATCCTAAAACCAATGACGCTATAGTTTGGGCAGGTGCAAAAGATAATGATTTTGCCGGAATATTTGACGGTTGCGGATATACAGTCAAAGGTATTTACGAAGGTCCTCTTTTAGGAGATGTAAGAAATGGAACAGTACGCAACCTTAATATTGAAAACAGTTTCTGTACATCTATTGTGGATGAAGCATATTCTGCAACAATAGAAAACTGTACAATTGAAACATTTAACAAGGCATTTGTAAATGGAGGTATATATACTCCAAGTGGAGCAGTTGTCAACTATGCCGAAAGTAGTACGATAACCAATTGTACTTTTACAGGGTATTCAGAAACCGGAGCAGGGATATTAGGAAATTCAAAAAACACAGACATTGCTGATTGTAAAAACACAGGAGAACCACATATAGCAGGAATAGCATATATTGCAAACAATATTTCAAATTGCCGTAACGAAGGAGCACCTACATTCTAAGGTATTGCACGTGAAGCAAATACTATTTCAGAATGTGTTAATATGTCTCAAGTCTATATAGCAGGTATTGCAGAAAAAGCAAATACAATACAGAGATGCGAAAACAGAGGAACAGTGAGCAGTATTGAAAACAATATTAATTCAACCAACGATCTGGCAGGTATTGCATGTGAGGCAACAAATGTCATTGAATGCAATAATTATGCCGACATTGAAAACAATCTTTCAAGCGGCTCCGCTTCCGGTATTGTTGATAACGGTGGTACAATATCCAAATGCAACAACTACGGAACAGTCACAAGCAATAACTACGCAAATGGTATAGCATACGATGCAGAAAATATATCAGAATGCCACAACACTAAAGCCATAACAGGACAATCAGAAGCATTTGGTATCGCAAACGAAGCAAATCAAATCTCACTATGTAACAACAGCGCAACAATAACAGGTAATGATGCAGCAGGCATTGCAGACTTCGCCAAACAAATCAGTCAATGCGTAAATACCGGAGACATTAAAGGTTCTGATAGTGGAGCTGGTATTGCATCTGTGATTGAGAGCGGTATTAACAGATGCCATAACACCGGGACAGTTTATGGCGAAAGTGCCGTCGGACTCGTGATCACAACAAGTTCGACAGCCGAAGCTTATTCATGTTATAATACAGGAAATATTGAAGGGCAAACAGGAACCACAACAGGATTGTTTGGAGGTTTCGAAGGCAAGATATATGGATGCTATAATACCGGTAATGTAAGTGGACAAGGAACATTCAATGCCGGAATAATTGTAAATGCAGAAAACTGTACAGTACAAGGATGCTATAATACCGGTAATATAAGTGGACAGGAGTATAGTGCCGGCATAGTTGCATATGCAAAAAGCTATTGTACTATACAAGGGTGCTATAACACAGGAAAAATCAAAGCTCTTACATATTCAGGAGGTATTGTTGCACTTGCAACAAATTCATGCACAATACAAGGATGCTACAATTTAGGCAAAGTTGAAAATGCAGAATATTATACAGGAAACATTGTTGGGTGTGGACAAGGCAACATCTCCGACTGCGGGTATCTGTTCAACAAAGAAATACCAGGAAATGGCCTGGATAAAGAAGACAATGGAGCAAAATACATGTCAGAAAATGAAATTGTAAGCGGTCTGAACAAGATGAATTCTGTAATTGGTTCAAATATATGGAAGACAAATGCGAGCTACAATTCCGGAAGCGGAATAATAACTCTTCCAACTCTCGATGGTGAAACCGCTCCGACAGTAAGCGGCGAGTCTTCTTCAGGAACAGAAACTCCAACTACAGGTATCTACCTTGACTATAATTCGTTGACAATGACAGTAGGAGAGACATCGACTCTTAAAGCTACTGTTACCCCCAATGATGCAACAGACAAAACCGTTACTTGGGAAACATCAAATCCAAATATTGCTACTGTAAGATATGGAGTTGTCACTGCTATCAGTGCGGGAAGTGCCACTATCACAGCAACAGCATCAGGAGGACAAAAAGCAACATGCACAGTACTTGTTGAAGAGGAAGAAATTGTATCTGGAGAAATTGAAATAGCAAGCGGAGGGCTTGAAAGTCTTAATGTAGAACGAGGAAGCAACTTCACATTCAATTCTAAAATCAGTTTTAACGGAACAGGCACATTTAAAGGATACATAATTGCTCTTGTGTACGATGCCGATGTTACAGAGGAACTTAAATCTTCACAACCCCAAAAAATTGAAATCCGAAAAGGAGATTTAAAAAACATAAAAATCGAATTGAACTCAAGCGAACTTGAAACAGGCAATTATTCATATTTTGTAGCAACAACCGACCTTAATTTTGAGAATCTGAATATTATATATTCTCAAAATATGACAATAACTCAAGGAGAACCGTTACAACTAGAAATTGAAAATGAAAAACTTTCTGCAACAACCGTACCGACAAACGGAAAGTCTGTATTTACGGCATTACTTAAAAACACAGGAACAACAGCATTGAACGGATATTATACTGGAGCATTTATTGAGGGAGAATACGTTGTTTATACTTTTGCTGCATCAGGGTTAAATCTTAACGGCAATTCATCCAAAGAAATTAAAATAGATTTACCAGTCAATCAAATGGGAATAGGAACTTACCGTTTTGCTTTCCTTGTAGCATTTGCCGCAGATGATATGCTAAATCTGTTTTACACTTGTGATATTAACATTACTGAAGCAGGAACAAGCATTGAAAATACGGAAGAAGCAAAATCTCCTATCGCATTCTTTAATGAAACAGGAAATGAAATCAGAATAATGTCCAACAAGCCTTTGAACAGAGTTATGATTTACAACACATCAGGCGAAATGATTAAATCTGCAAATCCAAGCAATAAAAATGGAATTTCCGTTGTAGGTGCAGAAAACTTTAGTTGTGGTATTTATATTCTTGATATTACAGATGTTGAAGGCAACAACTACAAGATAAAAGCATTGAAAAAATAACAACTGCTACATTTAGTTAACCTGAAACAACATATACGGTTGAAAACAACCGTTACAAATAACAGATGCATCAAATTCAATTTTTGATGCATCTGTCTTTATTTTCCCAGCTCTCTTGTCTGAATCTCAAGTATTGACGGGTAAATCTCATTCCATCTTTTGCCGGAATATGTATAGATTGTATTCCTGACAATCCCTTCGCTTGAATTGTCCATACCGGCAGTTAACGAATCGGCAAGTGAGATTATCCGGTCATTATATTGGTTTATCATCATTCCGAGAACTGAATCAAATTTGAATGTATGCACTTTTGTTGTTCTGACAAGTTCCTCAAAAGGCTGAATCATTTTGTCCACCTGCCTTTTACCTCCCTCTATAATATTGTTTACCTGCTCGTTGTCATTTACAACGTAGGTTACAATTGTATCAGTTCGGTCGGACGAGGGAGCATAAGTATTTTTCAACACAACAGTATCTGTTCCTCCGGCAACATATACAGTATCATGAACAGCAGGCAAAGAGGTTGATATTTTCCTCTGTTGCACGACAAAAGCATATACAAGCAGCAAAATAAAAACAGCAGCAATAATTGTGACGGAAAAAGCCTGCATAAACTTTTCGCGGAATTTTATGGCATCCCTCACCTGCCCTACGTTTCTGTATCTTTTTTCTATTTCACGGCAACAGCGGCGGGCAACTGCATTATATGCCCACCCGGCATTAATTTCAACAAGAACCTTTCCTATGCTATATATATCATTACGACAATCAGGTACGGACGAAAGTTTCTGCTCGGGTGACATATATTTTTCTGTTCCGGCAGGCTGTTTCAGTATATTGTAGGAATCAGTGTCCGAGAGTCCGAAATCTATCAGTTTCAGATTTGTCCCGTTCTTGGATACCATAATGTTTGCAGGCTTCAAATCGCGATGCACAGCCTGCATACCATTTACATATTCCATTGCAGAAAGAAGTTCCGTAGCAATCTTCTTCCTTACAGTCTGCGAAGGATTGGTTTCCAGAAAATCTTTCAGGGTCTGTCCGTCAATGTACTCGAATATGATACATTCGCCTATGCCGTCAACATATTCCCACCCTATTGTCTGTACGATGTTCTGATGGCTCAGCATAACGGATACATCAAACTCCTTGCGCAAAAGCTGACGGTAAAGTTCCTGCGAAGAATATTCAGGTTTCAGGCCTTTCAGCATATACCATTTGCCATACCGTTTGGCACGTACCAGACGGTTGAATCCGGCAGTCTGAATTTCAGTTCTGTCTGTAAATTGTCTATCCATCCCCTGACTGTCAGGGAAAACAAAGCCTGATGTTGAATTATCACTTTCCATGCTAAAATCTGGCAAACCAATTATTATTCACAAAAATACTCAAACCAAACAGAATATACCAAATACTCATTGACAGAATTAAACCAGCGTATATTTGACTCTGGAAATGCTCTGTCATTTTCCCTAAAAATGCAGAATGTATTTGACAAAAGCCTAAAATGTTTTTGGTAAATATATTATTGCTGTCCGATAAAAATTTATTGAATATATAAAAATAGGGCTGACTTAAATTTCGATGTCAGCCCATTT
>CALUJO010000065.1 GCA_944320965.1 uncultured Bacteroidaceae bacterium
GGCTTTCATTCCATTAGAAAAGCTGCACCAGCGGACTTAACAGATTTTAGTACATTTATCACCACACGGAGTAATTTATTCCTTTATTTCTTTTAGTCGTCCGATGAGTTCTTCGCCAAGAGCTGTTTTGACTTCTATGTGCTTCAGGACAGCTGTAACGAATGTGTTGTTTTCAAAATCACCGCGTACCTGTTCAAAGTCAAGTTCTTTTTCTGATGTAGTACCGTCTGCTCCGAAGCCTGTTTTTGCCGAAAGGGAAAATTCCTTTCGTGCGTCTTCATACACCATACGGTCAAGTCCTACAACAGCTTCACGCCAGTTGTTTACAATTTCAATAATCTGTTGTGCTGTGATTTGTTCAGGATCTATACCATAGAAGTCTTTTATCTTTCCGTAAACCCATGTCCACTCATATGTGTAATAATTGAGGTGCATCTCTCCAAAGCATGCATTAATTTCTTTCAGTCGGTTTACAGAACCATTTTCTATGTTTGTCAAAAGATTGTCTATTTCACTTTTGGGGGCAATAAGTCCTGCAATGTCAACCCATTCGCCATTTCCGATCAATGTATCAGGATGCAAACGTTGCCGTATTTCATCATTGCTTTTGAAATGAATATTTTCAAGACGTTTGATAATGGAGTTCCCCATGAACTTGTGTATGGCTATTTCATACAGTTTGAGGCCTTTCTCGAGTGATGAACTTTTTATTTTGGCGCTTTGGTAAGAATATGCCTCTGATGTTTCTCCCGACAGACGGCGTAGTTCGCGCAATATGCTGACAGACTTGAACATCTTTTGGATTGTGAACGGGCTTAGCAGATTGTAGTTT
The DNA here is from genome assembly GCA_944320965.1 of uncultured Bacteroidaceae bacterium. Lineage (GTDB taxonomy): Bacteria > Bacteroidota > Bacteroidia > Bacteroidales > Bacteroidaceae > Avibacteroides. The sequence continues at coordinate 833 of CALUJO010000065.1, forward strand.
ATAAAGTCAAGTTTCACAGGGTCTGTGCGTTTATCACGTTTGGGCCATTTCTGTGCGTCGCGTATTGTACCCACGCTTCTCAGGTTTACTCCCGGAACAAGATAAGTTGTTCCTTTCTGTTCTATCAGATAGGAGAACGGCATGTCCGAAGTATCCGAATGGTTTACATGGCGCCCCATTACAAGAGAGAAAGCACCGACTCTTGCTGGCCACAGAATATAGGAATCTGATGTTGTCTTGGCTCCGCGTTCCAACGTGCCTTGATGAATAGGTCCTAGCTTGTACATGTGATTGCTTTGATTTGACCCGGAACCGGCATTCATAAATGAGAACATACCGGCAATAAGCAATGTCGATTTGTGATGTGTTACGGTAAATGGTCCTGCAAATATGGCGCATGCCTCTCCATTCTCTCCTTGGCAGTTGCTGAAAAACAGAGAGTCGGAAGCCGAATAGTTATGTCCCAAATGGCATGCCTGTCCTACGAAGCAGCGACTGATCATTGTTCCTTCGTCAAGGTGTGAACCGGATGATATGATAAAATCATCGGCTATTACTCCGCATCCGATATGTACGGGCGCTTCCTGGTGGCTGTTTATACTTCCGTTATTCAGGCGTGCCACTCCGTCTATAACGGCATGGTCGCCTATGCGTACGTTCCTTACGCATCCTGAATTAATAATTCGTGTGTCATGTCCTATTGTACCTGTTTCGGAGGAGTGTTTGTTTGAATAGTATTCAACCATTTTCATCATACGTCTGATAACTTCCGGCTTGTGGCGATAGAGGGACATTATATATGCCTGATGGGCAGACAGCTTGTCGCTTATAAGTACTTCGCGTCCTCCCGTTTCGTTAAGTACAGAAACTTTTACTCCGTTGCCGAATGTACTTCGTCCCTCGGTATAAATACAGTCCACGTTTTCTATATATGTATCATTTGCAATGTCATAGTTGGCTATATAGTTCTTTATGTTCCATACGCAACAGTTGTCTCCAACCGATACATTGTGAAGTACGGAGTTGTATATGCCGGAATGTTTCTTTACTCCGCCAGGCAGTTCGTACACTTTTTCAAAGCTTCCAAGGTATATCATACCAGAAAAAGTGACATTACGTATATGCATAGGTGAGAAATTATGGCTGACTTTTATGTTTTTCCAGTCTTCTGCGCTGCATGACTGCTGCTCAAGTTGTCTTATTTCATTTTCAGACAGGCTTCTGAATGAATAATTACACATAAAACATTATATTTATAATTAGACAATGTCGTTTTTCATTTGACGCAAATATATCATATAATAAAACTTGTAAAGTTCCACTTATGATGAATTTTCCGTCTCTTTGTATTGTTATTGAATTAATATGATATAAATACCTCGTAATTAAGATTTAGTTATGAATTGATGTATTAAAAGATTACGAAATTCGGATATTTTATATAGTACATATGTTTTTGTTCTAAATTCATAAATATGCTTAATATTGGTAATATGGCAATATCTTAATATTAAATCTTTTAATTTTGCCGCCTTACTGTTTATAATATGATAGCATCAGAAATTTCCAGAATAAGAAGAAACTCTTGTTCATTTATTTTTACAGGTATTGCCTTTCTGTTATTATGTTTGTGCTCGTGTAAAAGAGATTTGCATGATGACGGCATTATACAGGCATCCGGCAACATGGTTGAGTGGGATATGTTTTTGAATACTTCACGAGCAGCGGTAAATGCAGATGGAAGCGGATATTTTGAGAATAGCGATACTGTTGTGGTCAATGTCTGCAATATGCAGGATAGCAGTTCTAAGTTTTATACTTTGTACCTTTCAGACGGACACTGGCTGCCTGAGATATCATGGAGAGAAATAGGAAATGATGTACGTTTCACGGCATGGCATTCTTCCGTTGCCAATGGACTGTATAATGCAAGCCAGACTTCATCTGATTATATCCATACGCTGGCAGTAAATCAGAATGGCGAAGGATATGATAATTCAGACTTGTTGTTTGCTCAGGTCCGTGCACGGGCAGGGGAGAAGGTCCGTTTGCGTTTTAAACATATATTGAGCCGTTTGAGGATTATTCTTGAGAGTAAGGACGGTTCATATTCTGATTCAGACTTGCAGAAGATTGAAGTTGGGATTATGACTCCTTGTCAACTCTCCTTCAATTTGTCGAATGGTGTTCTAAATACTCTATACGGTTATGAATGGATTACTCCGGCTAGGCAGCCTGATAATACCTTTCTTGCATTGCTATGTCCGCAAAAAGCGGAATCAATGAATGATATCGGTTGGATTCGTGTAAAGGCAGACGGGAAGGAAAAGATTTTGAATATCCCTGAAACTGTTGACGGTAAAAAGTTTGTTGGCCTTGAAGCTGGAAAGGAAATGATATACCGTTTGAATCTGCAGAAAGATGTTGCTGAGGATGAATTTGCAGGAACTACGCGCTGGGTGTATGGAGTGAAGGAACCTGCAGAAGGACAGTGGAATGCTGACCATACACAACTTTCATGGACTGAAGACTGCGGATGGTTTGATTGCAACAAAATCAATCCTTCAGATGTTTCTGCAAGTGGTGACGGACTGATGTGCTGGGCTGCTGCTGCTTCCAATCTGATACATTGGTGGCTACAGCAGAACAGTGAAACTGAAGCGGTAAAGTCTTATAAAGGTCCTGCTACCTTGCCTTCGGATATGCTGCACAGTGAAATTTTCCAGTTGTACAAGAATAATTTTCCAAATTCGGGAGAGTATCCTATAAAAGCGATAAACTGGTTCTTCAATGGAGTCTTTCAACGTAAAATATATGATACCGATCCTGTAAGTCCTGTTGCAGGTTTCTTCCGTGATGAACTTGGTACACAGTCTCTCGGCAATGAATATTCAGGAAATGATTTAGCACGCGACCGGTTCAATGCCATTATAAAGCAGGCGTTATTGTCACAATAGGGGATAATGTTTGTTGTCAATTTAGGTAAGGCATGGACAACACATGCTGTAACTCTGTGGGGAGTGAAATTTGGAGATGACGGGCTTATAGATACATTGTATATGGTTGATAACAATGACGGCCGTTATGATGCGCGTGGCACAATACGGACTATGAAGGTACGCTACTTGCCTTACTCAGATAATAATCCGGAATTGTATCCTTATGTTCCAAACAGTCTTGGTGATTTTACAATTCGTATCGAGTCGCTTTGTACACTGAGTTTGGGGCGTGAATGGATTAATTAAGCAAGTCTGTAGTATAAGCTGCTAAGGATATAGACTTCAGACAGAAATATAAAAAATGGATGTTTGGTAAGGTCTTTAGTGAAATATTATTATAAAAACAGATACGGTTCATTAATTGCTTTTGAACCGTATCTGTTCTTTTATTTATGTTCAGCAGTTATTATTCTGCTTTTCCCAAAAGGAATTCTTCTCCCTGGATAAATGTTATATCACGAGGTATTCCTGCTTCATTGATTTTGTCAAGGTCAGCCTGAAGTGCAGGTGTTATACCGCCGTTCTCTGCTCTGTACTTCTTTGCAAATTCAACGTTTCCGTCGCCTTGTGTTTTCAGGATAAGTTCAGCCCAGCCGTTGATGGCTTCCTTAGCCTTATCAAAGTCAATCACATACTGTCCTTTGTCATCGCGTGTGAATGCTCCGGCTTTCTCCATATAGTTAAAGCACATCATATTTGCTTTTCCGTGTGATGAAGCAGCTCCAAATCTTACTGAACGCAGAATGCCGGCAATATATGTTGTTATGGCATCTTCGGCAGTGATATTTGTAATTTCGCCCATTTCAATAAGTTTTGTAACCATGAACAGACCAAGAATATCGGCTTTTGCTTCTTCCCAAGATGTTTTTTCTGTTCCCATCACTGCATCAACACTTTCGTTGGTATTTATAGTCTGTTTAACTCCCAGTCCGTGTGCCACTTCATGGAAAGTTACGTTCCAGAAGAATGCGTCAAAGTTCATATATTTCTGCTGCTCTGGGGTAACAACAAGCTGTCCGATAGGCATCATTATCTTGTCAAACTTTGCTTTCATTGCATTTTTCAACTGCAGACGGCGTGTACCTTTAAGCGCGTGTACTCTTTCATCGTTAGGAAGGTTGATTGCAATGGTCTTGCTTCCCGCATTACAGTCACCGGCATAGAATACAACGTCATACACATTCAGGTCAGATGATGTTCCCGGAACAAATGTCTTATACTCTGGAGGACATGGCAGTTCTTTCTGGAGAGCAGGAAGCATTGCAACAAACTTTGCAAGGTCCTTGCTTCTTTCTTCATCTTTAAGCAGGATGAAAGATTCGTAAGATGCCTTTGTTTCACGAAATTTGTCGTCATAGGTTTCAATAGGTCCTGTCACAAAGTCAATCTTGCTGTCCTTCATGTCCATCCATGCAAGGTCGCTTTCCAAATAGTCGTCTGTCTTGAATGCTTCAATGCGTTTTTCAAGATAGTTTTTCAGTCCTGGGTCTTCTGCCAGAGCAACAGCTTTCTCCAATAGTGTGCAGATTTGTTCTATTTCCTTGGCATATTCTTCATGATACCATACACTCTTCAAAGAACCGTCTTCATTGCGTCGGATTACAGTGTACCATGAGTCCTTGATGCTATCTTCAAGTGCATTGAATTCTTCTGAAGTAATGTCGTGAGGGTAATAGTTGCATACGGCAGGCTTTTCTCCATATCCGTTTACAAACGGCTTGTTGTTGTCAAGACGGTCCCATACTCCGTATTGAATCATAGCAAACTGTTTTGCATAACTGTCTGCAATGGTGTCAAGTATGCTCTTGTCGCCGAAAGTCTGTTTCCAGAACAGGTCATCAGTAATTTTTCCTACCTGGAAGAATATTCTCAACAATTCCTTTTCATTGTCACTAAGACCGTTGACAAGTTCTGATTTCAGTTCAACAGAGGCATACTCCTCAACTTTTGCCTTCATAGGAGATTCCTGCTTCTGACCTTGGCAGGAGAACATGGCAGAAACCATAGCAGCTCCACCCAGCAATGATGCTGAAAGATTAAAGATATTTTTCTTCATAACCAATTGATTGTTTTGTTTGTCTGCGAAGATACGGAATCCTTGTTATAAAAACTATATGTTTCAGGAGATATCATGTGTTTTTTATTATAACTTGTTTTAAGAACTTTGATATTAATTTTTGGTTTTATGAAATAGAAGATTTGATTATAAATGAAAAATATGTCATTTGGCTTTAAAACTTGTATTGTTTTAGTAAAATTAAATCCTTTTGTGTTGTAATGTATGTTATCTTGATGTGTATTGATTTTAGTATTATGGTAATTGGAACAAAATAACGTGTTAGATATTTTTGAATGGATTTGAATATTGTTTTGCATATTGATTAGTCATATAAAAGGAAACCTGACAGGTTTCCTTTTATACAACTGAGGTAGCTTTAGTATTGAGTGAGGTACCTCTTTGAAAACAAAAGTTTTATGTTATCATAGCGTGTTTTTATATTTGTTTGCCATTAAGATGCATTATTGGGCTTTGTGGCAAAAATATCCAGTTATGTATAATTCATTAATATTTAAGAAACAGCATTAAAAAAGGATAGTCTAATAATATGTTCTTCATTATCATATATGTAAATTCCTTTGCTAAGCTCTTCATTAATATAGACGTCAATATCATCTTCACCTGGACGTGAATATGAATATTTGTATCCTCTGTTTCCTAAACTTTTGATTACAGATTGTAAAAACTCTTCAGTCCTGTCATACAGTTTGTTTTTTAGTGAAATAGTCAGATCTATTGTATTGTTGTAAATATCATTATAGCAGTATCCTGTAATTTCCTTTTCATAATAGCCATTGCCCCAGTATGAATCTTTCCACACATTTTCATATTTTGGTACTATAACATCGTCACAAAACACCACATCTATTTTTAAATCAAAATTATCACCGCCTTTAAGCTCAGTTGTCATCTTAATTTCATTTTTCAGGTCATCAACCGTGTACTCTTTGTTGTATAAATTTGCAAATTCTTCTGGTTTTACAAAATAAGGCACAATATCAATACCCTTGTCTGTGATGAGTGACATTACTTTTTGGGTTTCAGAATCAATATCAACATAATCGCTGTATACAATATCTGTGTTATATTCATAAAATGCTAAGTTATAAGAGCCTCTGTTTTGTGGAATAAGAAAATTTGAAGGGAAAGATACTTCAAAAAAAGCTTTGTTGTTGATTTCTTCGCCTTTTTTATTGATCAAGACAACGTAATCTCCGTCACAGGCGTATGTGTATTTGTTATTTCCTTGAAAAGGTATAATCGTATTATATGTTGGCGCAAGAATAGTTTTGTCTGAATATGAAATCAATCCGTATTTGTCTTTGTCTTTATAGATGATAACGTCTTCACACATTATCATATCCTGATATTTTGCTCTGATAACTGTTTCTCCTTTAGAATTAATCAAACCGCAGTCATCATTGTTATTGTAAAATACAGAATAACCATTTACAAAACCGCTGAACCATTTGTATTTGGGCGATGCCTTTATTATATCCTTATTGTTCATGTCCTTTATACCGCAACTTTCTTGTTCTTTGTTATTGTAAGGAAACAATCCTTCTGACGGAAGTGATAACGGCATCTGTTTATCTTCGAATTTTACAAGTATTCTTTTCTTGTCATCAATGAACATCTTTTCACCATCCTTTGAGACAAAAGCACAGTTATTGTAGAATAGACTGGCATAATCATATATTGGAGGTATTATAACTTCTCCTTTTTTATTTATATATCCATATTTTTTATCTTCTGTTACAATGACAGCTTTATCTTCATAAAAGCTTGTTGCTGCGATAATATTTTTATCTTTATATTTTTCTAAAGTAAATACAGTCTCTCCTTTGGGATTAATATATTGTATATGTCCTTTAGGTTCAACAGCAGGAGCCAGTCCGTCATTAAACAGAATGATACTTTTATATTCTTTTCCAATTTTCCTGAAATGTTTCTCAGCTGTATACATTTCATACAGATTTTCATCATTTTGAACAATGAATACCCCGTTTTTTACATAAGTAGGAGTATTGTTAAACTCATTTTCAATGATAATGTTGCCTTCCCAATCGGTAATTCCCCATCTGTCGTCTTTATTTTCCTTAAACGAAATATATGGTACTTCATTTTCTGTATTGTCAGAGTTGCAGCTTAAAGATAGAGTTATGGAGGAAGCTATGATTAGAATTGTAGATAAGTCCTTTTTTATAATATTGAATATATGTTTCATAATCAAGATTTTTTATTGCGTTTTAATTAGTATCTTATTTGTATATTGCTGATGGTACTGTTTCTTATGACCTTTTTGAACTCTAGAAATGTCAGTTTCAGGAGTTGCAGATATTTGATTACATTTTATTTTAAAAATTCTTTTATTTCATTGACTCCCTTAGGTGTGTAGCATCTGTCCTTATTATCATAAAATACTCTTTTTGATGGATTAAATTTAAATTCAAGGTTGTCACCTATTCTCAGGGCGTTGTTTTCTATAACATATTCGGATAAGACCTTATTTACAAACTGACCTTGTAACATGTTCAGTGCAAATTTTTGATCCATGGTATAATATTTTGTCCTCTCTTCATTAATCTTCGGGTAAACTATGTATATGACCTTCTCCGGTGAATCACAACCAAATCCCACATATACATCAATGGCATATATATCAATATTTCTTGTATCAACAAACAGTTCTATTCCGGGCATGTAGTCAACAAGAGGAATCTTGCAAAAATAGGCTGTATCTTTCAGATATCTGTTATAGAATTTTTTATTGATTTCAAATTGTTCTTTCTTTTGTTTTTCTTTTATAAACTGCATTGCTTGCAGATAGATTTCGTTATCGATGTTTTTAGAAATGGCAAATCTCTTTTCTCCTTCAGTAATATTATTGTTTGAAATAATTATACTGCATGAATCTTCTGATGATGTTAGTTCAACATCATATTTTTTGTCTTTATATTTAAAAGAGCCATTACCTTCTTGTATTATACCGTTTTCATCCCATTTACCGTTAAATATAAAATTGCTGTCATGGGATTCATAAACGCCGTTTCCTGTGTAGTCAAAGTATTCTGTAAGCTTTCCTTTATATACAGATTTGTCTTTTTTTGTGGCTGTACCTAAGTAATATCCGCTTTCTGTAGCTTTGCCTTTAAAAGATGCTATAGAATCCATGCAGTTTATAAGATTACATTCACCGATAAAATTGCCATTTATAACTTCTCCATTATAGTAATTTCCATCTACAGTGCCTTCATATTCTCCGTTTAAAAACATTCCTTTCTCCCACTGTCCTTTATAATGGCAACTGTCTGTTTTTATATCACCTTTTCCTGTAAAACTGTTTTCATCCCATGTACCTTCCATATATGTACCATCAGGGTTGGTTATTTTTCCTTTTACAATTTTATTGTCTTTAAATTCTCCTTCATATTTGGTTCCTTTTATAATGCAATATCCTTTGATGAAAACTCCAGAATTCCATTCTCCGTTATACTCGCTGCCGTCTTCAAGTAAATAGACCCCGTGTCCGTTTGAAATACCATTTTCCCACATTCCTTTATATGTGCCTTTATTTTTGTATTTCATTTCACCTTCACCAGAAATTGTTCCTTTTTCAAAGTATCCGGTATAAGTATCCCCATTTCTGAAAACCATGCATCCAAAACCATGTGGTTCATTATTCTCCCAATGTCCGGTATATTTTACTCCGTGTGGTGATAAATGTACTAAAATCTGTTAAGTCCGCTGGTGCAGCTTTTCTAATGGAATGAAAGCCAC
>CALUJO010000066.1 GCA_944320965.1 uncultured Bacteroidaceae bacterium
TAAGACTCGACCACTGAATACACAATGGTCGAGAGGGATATTTTTATATTTTATCGAGTTTATCGGACAGCAATATATTTTTATATAGCGATAATTTGTGAACTTTCTATTATTTATTGAATATCTATATATTATCTCCGAACACTATAGATTTCTTTGCTGGGTCAATCCATTTCAATTTCATTGCAATAGCAAGTAATATTGATGCAGTCATAATAAAACAAGCAATGATAAACAAAACCATAGCTATAGTTCTAGCAGTATCCTTTACTCCAACATTAGTTTCTTCTTGTATATATTTCAGTATATTGTGAATTGTAAAAGGTTCATTTCTACTTTCAAAATCCCTAAGTCTTATATCAATATCATTGACAAATGATTCTATCAACTCCAAATATATATCAAATCCTATTACGCGGGTAAGAAACGAAACATTACTGTTATATTCGTTTAAGTTGTGTCTCATTTGTTTGCCGTCCTGTAATATTGTTTTAGCTTTTTCTTTGTCTAAAACTTTATTTGTATAATCTGGAGAAACTTCATTTAATTTTGTTTCAGTAATTGTAATACCATATTCTATGGCTCTATTTGCTCTACTTGGAATAGCACTAGTCAAAATTATAAGAGGGATAAAGACTACACATGCAATAACCGGCAATGCAATTACAATGAGTCTGTATTTATTTTTTTCCAAATTGTTTATGCAGTAGTATACTATTCCATAGGCACTTCCTGCTAAAATAATACTATATAATATAATTAAAAACACTCCCATGATATTTTTTATTGGTTAACTTTGTAAATAGTAGTCTTTTGGGAAATACAAACATTTTTTATATTCTTTTTCCAGGAAATCCTGTAATTCTTTAAACTAGAATATTTATCGCTCATTCCTAAGTCTTTGAGAACAATTTTTACTAAAAGCCTACCACATGGAGCTTCCATATATTCCTTGAATGATTCAGGGTTAAATGTTTTACTGTTCTCTTCCGTAAGTTTAACGTACCTTCTCTTTTTAGCTTTCCATTTTCCAAATATTCCAAATGCAACCTTAAATGAAAACAGCATAATTGCAATCTGTCCGTAAATAAGATATGCACTGAATTTATTCAATGGTAATAACAAAATGCCTATCCCCATAATTAATATGAGGATGGCATACATGTTAAGATATAGATATCTACCAAAAGTAGATATTTTACAATCGTTTTTCATTCAAATCATTGAGCAGCTGAGATTGCCTTATAGAATGCATCAACAACTTTCTGAGCTTCTGCTTCACTATCAACATTTGAAAGAAGCACTGATGTTCTTTGTGTAAATGCATCATAATATAAGTTGTAGGATTGGCAGAAACATCCACAGAAAGTACCTTCTTTTGTATATCCTACTTCTTTAACGCTGCTGGGAAGAACATATTTTAGATTCTTACCGACATTAAATATCCATAGAGCTTTGTATTGTACAACTTCTACAACTCTCTTGTTTGTTATTACAATAAATCCCTGACGTTTATTTCCAAGAATAAGATTAATAAATTTTACGATAGTACCTATTAACTTTGCAATAGGGTTGGCACTTGATGCCCATAATTCCGCTTCCAGTTCAAAAACTAACTGTTCATCATCGTTTAGGATAAGACCTGATTTTAAATTAGCCATAATGTTTTAGATTAAAATTGGTGCATACTCTTTTTGGGATTTTCTGCTTACTCCATAATATTAGTTTTGTTTCATAATTAGCCAATAAGAATTATTAATTCTTATTAGTAATATTGCAAATATATTGATATTTGCTAAAATACAAAAATATCTATTAATATTTTCTTGTTTTAAAAATGTAAAAAATATTAAAAGAAAATATTATATTAAAGATTGAAAAGAGGATAATAAAATATTTCTTGAAGGGATTTTGTTTTATTTTTCGCAATTGAAGGCTAATGATAATGAAGAAAATATATTATTCTGGTGATAATAAGTAAGTTATTGTTTAAATATTAAAATCTTTAAAGTGAGTAAAAATTCACTTATATGAGTATTGTTGGGTTATGATTGAAATTAAAGATATACTAGTATCAATTAAAGAATAGATTTTTTCTTAATAATGTATAAATATTATAGATACTGAAATAATTTAATACCAGGATTTGTTAAAAATGCACTTTTGATATATATTTTAATATTAGTTTATTTATTCTGTATCAGTTTACTGCAATTGCTATTTTCTGTTTTACCGAGTTGCCCTTTTCATTGTGCGCCTCAATCAGAAGTATATATATACCTGGCTTGAGGTAGTTGCCGTCGCTGTCTTTTCCGTCCCAGATTATGGAGCCGTATGAAGCCAGTGTTTCCCTTTTGACGGGATATGCCACTTCTCTGCCGTCGCTTGAATATACTTTAATATTTGCAATGTAGCCTCCGTTATCAAATGAATAGTTTATTGTGGCATAGTCGTTTTGCCCGTCCTGGTTGGGTGTTATGAAATCTTCCTGTAGTGTGAATTTCCCTTTTTCTATGATAAGACTGTTGCTTTTGAACTGTGAATTTATTTTTCCTGGTGTACCGTAATTCTTTTGTGCGGTTGCCGGTAACCAGTTTGCCGGATTGGATGATGTATAAGTTGGATTTACTTTTTCGGATGATACGCCTTTGCTTCCTTTTCCTGTTTTGGGATATATTGAAGATGTGAACACTGCAGCGTCAATCTCTTCAGTATTTCTGTTCAGTAATGTTATGACTCCACCATCGTTTCTTAGTGCCGGAAGGCTGCATAATGCTACATTCCATATATTGCAGTTCCATCTCTTCTTCAGTTTTATGGTATCGGAGGTGAATGCAATATAGCTTTTGGGTTCCATTACTCTGTTTGAACTACAGAGGAAAGAGGTTTTACCGTACTCTCCATTTTCATCAAGAACTGAAAATACAAGATTGCCCAATTCAAGATGCTTTTCTGTGTTATTATATATTTCAACAAATTCGCATGTTTCTGAATCGCTGTCAAACAGTATTTCATTAAAGACAATATCTCCTGTTTCCGGTTTATGAGGAACAGAAATACTTATAGTTTCGGGAAACATCACAGAAGAGAAGTCTGCTTGCATTATGTTTTGTGGTTGTAAATAAATTGTTTCATCTTCTTTTATGTTTTCGGCAGTTGTTATTGTAACCGTTGAAAGGTAAATACTGTCGATTGTTACAGTCTTTATATCGGTAAAATTATCTGCTATGTGATAATTGTTTGGATCAGTGGCACTTGTTGCATCAAGTGGGGAGTTGAAATACATAATTATTGTGTCTGGCAATGTTATTTCATAATATAGAAATGAAGCCGGTTCTTTTATGTCACATTTTCCTTTTATGGAGTTTTCTATTCCAGGTGTTCCTCCTAACGGGCTGTCTGATGCCGACCAGTTATGTCTGGAATCATTAAGATTGTCATTGTCTATTCTTTCAAGTGAAAATCCGCCGTTTGATTTTGCAGTATTATTGTATCTTGTGTCATTATAAAATGTATATGCTATTAGTTTGTCTGAAGCATCATTTAAAAACAATTGTTTTCCTGAATTTGCAAGAACAGGGAAACGTTCCATGTCTATTCTATTATCTATACCGGCTTTTTCCCATTCTTCTGCATATTTCTCATGAGACAGAATTTTGTATTGTTGGGGTTTTATGAGAGTATAAGGTATGTTGTAACAGCTTTCTCCATATCTTATTTCCCATCCGTTAAGGTTGATTTCTGATTCTGTACGGTTATATATTTCAATATATTCTATTTCGGGATAGCCGGGACAGTTTTTGGGGTTAGCCATGACTTCGCTTATGACAATATCTCCGTATTTCAGTCCTTTACTGCCTTCGTTCTCATCAGGGTTTTCCGGCTCTGGTTCATCAGGGTTTTCCGGTTCCGGTTCGTCAGGATTGTTTTCGTTTTCTTCGGAGTTTGAAGATTTGATTTTAATATCTGAGACGGTAACATTTTTCATGTTTTTGAAAGTCATGGCAAATCCTTTTGTTGTATTGTATTTGGATTTTTCATTGAATCCTTCAAATTCGTTATTGTTAACTGTTATGAACCATTTATTATTAGTGTCAAGATTAATATGTATTGAGATACTGTTTTCCTTGAAAATCATTTCTGATGAATTTTCAAAAGATACGGATTTGTTTTGATTTACTTGTATAATTTTGATTTTCTGGTATTGGTCTAAATCAGAATATCCGTTTATTATGGGATAAATGTATAAAAATGATTGTCCTTCATTTGTTTCAGGAAAGTTGATATTAAATTCCCAAGTTATTTCTGCTGTATCGTTTCTTGATATGAAAACCGTAGCCGTTTCTTTTGTGTTGCATGTTATGGAATTTTTATCAATAGTACAATAATGCGTATCGCCTTCCCAATTAAAGTTTTTTGTGTCATTTTGTTGGGCTGACGTATAAAAAGAATATAAAAACGCAATAATCAGTATTGTTTTCGTTGTAAAATGTGTGTTTTTCATTTTATAAATAGTTATTTTTGCAGCGCAATACATTTACGGATATATCTGTTGTGTAAAGTTAGTAAAAAAAGATTATATTTAAATTAGTTATCAACTTTAAAACGTAATTAATATGAGAATAGCAATTGTCGGTGCCAGTGGTGCTGTAGGTCAGGAGTTTCTTCGTGTTCTTGACGAGCGTAATTTCCCTATGGATGATATGGTTCTTTTCGGTTCTTCACGCAGTGCGGGAAGTAAATATACTTTCAGAGGAAAAGAATATGAAGTCAAACTTTTGCAGCACAATGATGATTTTAAGGACATTGACATTGCATTTGTTTCTGCCGGAGGAGGTACTTCACTTGAATTTGCCGAAACAATTACAAAGCACGGCGCAATCATGATTGACAACTCAAGTGCATTCCGTATGTATGACGATGTACCTTTGGTTGTCCCAGAAGTAAACCCTCAGGATGCACTGGTTCGTCCACGTGGTATAATTGCCAATCCTAACTGTACTACAATACAGATGGTTGTTGCCCTTCAGGCTATTGAACGTCTTTCTCATATCAAGAGAGTGCATGTTTCAACTTATCAGGCTGCAAGTGGTGCCGGAGCTGCTGCAATGGCAGAACTGAGCGAGCAGTATAGACAGGTACTTGCCGGAGAGCCTGTAAAAGTAGAAAAATTTGCATATCAGCTTGCATATAACCTTATTCCGCAGATTGATGTCTTTACTGACAACGGATATACAAAAGAAGAAATGAAGATGTTTAATGAAACACGCAAGATTATGCACTCTGATGTAAAGGTAAGTGCAACATGTGTTCGTGTTCCAGCTCTTCGTGCTCATTCCGAAGCTATCTGGATTGAAACAGAACGTCCGGTATCTGTTGAAGAGGCAAGAGAAGCTTTTGCCAAAGCTGACGGTGTGGTTCTTGAAGACTGTCCGGCTGAAAAAAAATATCCTATGCCGCTGTTTGTGGCAGGAAAAGACCCTGTTTATGTGGGACGTATCAGAAAAGACCTTACTGATGAAAACGGTCTCAGCTTCTGGCTTGTTGGTGACCAGATAAAGAAAGGCGCCGCTTTGAATGCTGTTCAGATTGCCGAATATCTTATTTCACAGAAATAATATCAAATCCTTACAAAAAACGGAAGTTTTTTAACAGACTTCCGCTTTTTTCATTTTTATTTGTTAGCTTTGTTACACTAACCTTTAACCTTTGTTTTTATGGATTTATCCAAGTATTTCAATATATCGTTCGGGTTACCTGTTACTGATCCGACATGGATATTTTTTCTGGTACTCATAATTATTCTGTTTGCACCGCTTCTGCTGGGCAGATTGAAAATACCTCATATCATAGGTATGATTCTTGCGGGAGTTCTGATTGGCGAGCATGGTTTCAATATTCTTGAGCGTGACAGCAGTTTTGAGCTGTTCGGAAAGGTGGGACTCTATTATATAATGTTCCTTGCCGGACTTGAAATGGACCTTGAAGACTTCAAGAAGAATACCGGAAAGACATTGTTTTTCGGGCTTATGACATTCATTATTCCTATGGCTCTTGGTATTTGGACCAGTATGGAGTTTCTTGGATATACATTCGTAACTTCTACTTTGCTTGCAAGTATGTATGCGTCGCATACTCTTGTGGCATATCCGACAATAAGCCGTTACGGACTTTCAAGGCAGAGAAGTGTCAGTATCACAATCGGAGGTACGGCTGTTACAGTAACTTTGGCGCTTTTGATTCTTGCCGGAATAAGCGGAATGTATAAGGGTACGATAGACAGTCTGTTCTGGATAATGATGGCTGTAAAGGTTCTCATAGCATCTTTCATTATAATATATTTTTATCCGAGGCTGTGCAGGGTTTTCTTTAAGAACTATGATGACAGCGTGATGCAGTACATTTTTGTACTCGCGCTTGTCTTTCTTGCCTGTGGGCTGATGGCTTTTGTCGGTATGGAAGGAATTCTTGGAGCTTTTATGGCTGGTATGGTGCTGAACAGGTTTATCCCGAGAGTTTCACCGCTGATGAACAGAATAGAATTCTTTGGAAATGCTCTGTTTATTCCTTATTTCCTTATCGGGGTAGGTATGATTATTGATGTACGGAGTCTTTTCCACGGAGGTGAAGCATTGAAGGTTGCTGTTGTGATGACGGTGGTTGCTACCTTGAGCAAATGGCTTGCCGCTTATCTGACTCAGGTGGTTTACAAGATGAAGAAGGTGGAACGCCAGATGATTTTCGGGTTGAGCAACGCCCAGGCTGCTGCAACATTGGCTGCAGTGCTTATCGGACATGAAATAATACTTGAGAACGGAGAAAGGCTTTTGAACGATGATGTCCTTAATGGCACGGTTGTAATGATTCTGTTCACTTGTATAATAAGTTCTGTTGTTACTGAACGTGCTGCAATAAAGATGGCACAGCAGCTGGCAGATAACAATTCGGGTGATGAGGAGAAGGAAGTAAACAGAAGAATACTTGTTCCGGTTGCAAACCCTGACACTGTTGAGAATCTGGTAAACATGGCCCTTATGATGAGGGGAACACGGAAGACTGATAATATCGTTGCGCTTTCGGTTGTGAATGACAGTAACGAATACGGGGAAGGTGATGCTGCGCGAGGAAAGAAACTACTTGAAAAGGCTGTGATGTATGGCGCTGCCGCTGATGTCAATATAAGTATGGTAAGCAGATATGACTTGAATATTGCTTCGGGAATACTTCATACTATGAAAGAATATGATATTTCGGAAGTTGTTATAGGTCTTCACAGGCGAACCAATGTTGTTGACTCTATTTTCGGTAATATATTTGCAAGCCTTCTTAAGAACTGTAACCGTCAGATAATGATATCCAAATGTATAATACCTATAAATATCTTGCGTAAGATAGTTGTGGCTGTTCCTCCAAAGGCAGAATATGAGAGCGGTTTTACCAGATGGGTTGAAACTGTTTGCCGTATTGGTATACAGACAGGCTGTAGGGTAAACTTCTTTTCGAACAGGGTGACTTTGGGTAGGCTAAAAGGTCTTATAGACAAGAGGTTCAAGAATGTAAGGGCTGAATATTCCGAATTTGAGAACTGGGACGACCTTTTGCTGCTTACAGGCCAAATGGCTTATGACCATATGCTGGTTGTTGTAACTGCAAGACATGGGTCTATTTCATATCATCCGATGATGGAAAAGCTGCCTGCATTGTTGAGCAAGTATTTTGCTTCATGCAGTTTTGCGGTTCTTTATCCTGAACAGTTTGAACAGCATGAAGGCAATATGACTTTTGCCGAGCCTCTTCAGATTAATGATGTGACAAGCTATAATGAAATTTGGCGTAAGGTTTATAATTGGTTTAAGAAATAGTTTGAAGTATGCAGAGCTGGCAGGAAAGAACTTGTGTCCTTTTTGGTGAAGATGGACTTGAAAAACTTGCAAAATCAAAGGTTCTTGTTGTTGGAACAGGTGGAGTAGGGGCATATGCCGCCGAAATGATATGCAGGGCTGGGGTTGGTAATATTGTTATCATTGATCCCGATGCTGTTGCCATGTCAAATATAAACCGTCAGTTACCTGCATTGCATTCGACTGTCGGGAAGCCTAAGGTTGATGTATTGGCATTGCGTCTTAAAGATATAAACCCGGAAGCGAATATTGATGCGAGGGCGGAATATATTGAAGGTGATGCGATAGGGCAGTTGCTTGATGAGGGTTTTGACTTTATTATAGATGCTATTGATACGATTGCTCCCAAATGCGACATTATTGCTGAGGCTTTAAGGCGTAAAATCAGAATAATATCCAGTATGGGCGCCGGAGCTAAGAAGGATATAACAAAGATTCAATATGCCGATATCTGGAGTACATATAATTGTGGACTTAGCAAGGCCGTGAGAAACGGACTCAAGAAAAGAGGTATTAAATGTAAGTTGCCTGTCGTATTCAGCAGTGAACCTGCTGATATGAATGCCATTGTCAGGGTTGACGAGAAAAATAAAAAGTCAACAACAGGAACGGTAAGTTATATGCCTGCTACTTTTGGATGTTTCCTTGCTAGTTATGTTATAAATAAACTTGTAGTTTAGCTTTGTTTTTCTTATTTTATGTATGACGTTATGATAAAGATAGAAGGTATCACAAAGAGTTTTGGAGGTTTGCAGATTCTTAAAGGCATAGATTTGGAAATCCGGAAAGGCGAAATTGTAAGTATTGTCGGACCAAGCGGAGCCGGTAAGACTACATTGCTTCAGATTATCGGTACTTTGGATAAACCTGATTCCGGAAAGGTCTTGTATGATGGTGTTGATGTTATAGGCATGAATGATACAGATATTTCGGCATTTCGGAACAATAATATAGGTTTTGTTTTTCAGTTCCATCAGCTGTTGCCGGAGTTTACGGCTCTTGAAAATGTTATGATACCTGCATTTATAAAAGGAATAAAGTCAAGAGAGGCTGAAAAAAGAGCTAAGGAACTGTTGAAGTTTATGGGATTGTCAAACAGAGAGATTCATAAACCTTCGGAGTTGTCCGGAGGGGAGAAACAGAGAGTTGCCGTTGCAAGGGCTTTGATGAACAATCCTGAAGTGATACTTGCCGATGAGCCTTCCGGTAGTCTTGACAGTAAGAATAAAGAAGAACTGCATAAAATTTTCTTTTTGCTTAGAGAACAGTTTGGGCAGACATTTGTAATTGTTACCCATGATGAGGGGTTGTCTGGTATTACCGACAGAACTATTTTTATGAAAGACGGTAGAATTGATTCTCTTTGATTTTGGATTTAATGGATGGTTTTTGTATGTCCGGAATATAAAATAGAATAATAAATAAATTTAATATATATCATAAAATCAGCATTTTACGATTTTTCTCCAAAAAAAGTAGAAAAATAATTGCTAAAATATTTGGAGGATATTGAAAAACCTTCTACCTTTGCACTCGCTTTCGGGGACGAACCGGGGGCGAAACGAAAAAGAAGAGATCTTTGAAACGCTTATAAATAACAACAAGACAGTACAGAAAAGAGC
>CALUJO010000067.1 GCA_944320965.1 uncultured Bacteroidaceae bacterium
CAAATGGAGAGACTACTACTTACCGGACGATGAAATCGTTTAAGGTTTGTTAGTACATTTATCACTACACGGAGTAAAATTATATCTGCCTTCAATGCCCAATGCCCCACTTATCTGCGATTTGCCTGTATGATAACTGCCGAGAGGTGCAGCAAGTCCGGCTCTTGCTTCAACTTCCATCTTCTGCACAATCCTATGATTGTTCTGACTATTTACCGTAACCGAACCGGTTAAAACGAAAAGAACAAATAAAGCTATTATTCTCATATAGCACGGATACAATTTATAATAATTACTGTTTGTCACTGTACAGTTTTTGCTTTTATCATTCAATTCTGTAAAGTTTGCTGTCCAAATCCTTTATAACCGGATTACCTTTATATTTCACATGCCCGGTACCTGAAACCTTTGATGTAAGATTTTTCACTACATGGCAATTTATGTTGCCTGTTCCCTTTATCATATTACGCACAAATATATTTATTTATCCTGAGTATTTGAATTTATAGTCATTTTTATCCATGCTGAAGCCGTACCCGTTTGGGAAAAACATATATTCCAATTCAAGACCTTCAGCATTACTGTCCTTACTTTATTTTCAAGACAAATTTAAACATAATATTTTTACCCCCCCCGAATACAGAATTTTCATCTTATCGATAGCCATATTATTGATGATTTTAACAAAAAAGATAAAAAGACAAAGCCATTAGCTTATGATTTGACAAGCCCATATTTCATTTTAAGGATATGGCAAAAAACAGCACGTATAAGGAACTTTAAGACAAACCACAGCCATTGATTGCAATTTATAAGCCATCTGCTATATAAATTACATTGGAAATATTAAATTTGCATGATTTTAATATCCCTCAAAATGAACAGATATTTTTTCATAACAATCATAACAGTTTTGCTTTCGTTTCTGCCTTTTAGCAATATAAAAGCACAGGACGACGGAACGCAGATTATTGCCAATCCGAAAGCAATTGTATATTCGAGCAATAACGAGATGAAGTCACCGCCAGATACTATCTCCGAAGGCGGCAAAGTATCGGGAGGAGCTCCTCTTGAAATCAAATTCGTTTCGGACGTTGAATCAGACAAGACCAGCCTCGTCTATGAATGGGTATTCTCATACGACTCACAGGGAAACTCTATAATAATGCAAAGACGCGACGAGGAAACGGATTTTCCAATCCAGGACTCCGGAACATATTATGTCCAACTGCTTATTTCTGATACAAAAAATAATACGGAATATGCATCAATGCCATTCAGCGTGGTTATATCAGAATCACTGTTTGAACTTCCTAATGCCTTTTCCCCGAACGGTGACGGCATAAATGATGTATATAAAATAAAGCAGTTGCAGTCAATTGTAAAATTCAATGCCTACATATTCAACCGGTGGGGACAGGAACTGTTCCGCTGGGATATAAACAACATAAACGAAGGATGGGACGGAACATTCCACGGCAGAAAGGTAAAGGACGGAGTCTATTTCATACGTGCCATTGCTGAAGGAGCCGACGGAGTGAAGTATGAAAAGAAAATGGCAATAAACATCCTTACAGGCACCAACGGAAACATGAACAACGGACAGACACCAACTGAATGATGACTATGAACGAGATGGAAAACCAGCAGGACAAAATAGAAATCAAAGGCGCACGTGTTAACAATCTGAAGAATGTGGACGTGACAATTCCGCGTGACTCGCTTACGGTCATTACCGGACTAAGCGGAAGTGGAAAGTCATCTCTTGCGTTCAACACCATATATGCCGAAGGACAAAGAAGATACATTGAGACATTTGCCGCCTATGCCCGTAACTTTCTTGGGAACATGGAACGCCCGGATGTTGACAGCATTACCGGACTGAGTCCTGTCATTTCAATAGAACAGAAAACGACAAACAGGAATCCCCGCTCAACGGTAGGTACAATTACCGAAATATACGACTATCTTCGTCTGCTCTACGCTAGGGCGGCTACTGCCTATTCGTACAATACCGGCGAGAAGATGATTAAATATACCGAAGAGCAGGTGGTAAACCTTATACGCGAGCAATATATGGGCCGCAAGATATATATTCTCGCACCGCTTGTCAAGGCAAGAAAGGGACACTATAAGGAACTTCTTGACCAGACAAGACGAAAGGGATTCATGTATGTAAGGGTTGACGGGCAGATTGAAGAACTGAAATACGGTATGAAGCTCGACCGATACAAAATCCATGATATCGAAGTTGTCGTAGACAAGATTAAGGTAAAGGACGACGAACAGCGGCTGAAGCAAAGCATTGCAACTGCAATGAAGGCTGGCGACGGACTGATAATGGTTCTTGACGGCGAAACAATGCAACTTAAGTATTTCAGCAAAAAGATAATGTGTCCCACAACAGGCCTTGCATATAAAGACCCAGCCCCGCACAATTTCTCGTTCAACTCACCGCAGGGAGCGTGTCCAAAGTGCAAGGGTCTTGGCTATATCAACAGGATTGACATTGACAAGGTTATACCCAACCGCTCGGTATCAATATACAACGGCGGTATAGTGCCGCTTGGCAAATACAAGAACATTATGATTTTCTGGCAGATTGTTTCTGTGCTGGAAAAATACGAAATAGACATAAAAGCTCCTATATCCGACATTCCGGACGAAGTGATTGAAGAAATAATGTACGGCTCACCGGAAAGGATAAGAATGAGAAGCGAACTTATACACAGCAGTTCCGACTTCTTCACTACATACGAGGGACTTGTCAAGTACATACAGATGCAGCAGGAAGCAGACACTTCGGCATCGGCAAAGAAATGGGCGGAACAGTTCTCGGTAGTGGATGTATGTCCAAAATGTCACGGACAGCGTCTTAACCAGGAAGCCCTCTCGTTCAGACTTGATGGAAAGAATATCTACGAACTTGCTTCAATGGACCTTGAAGACCTTTATGAATGGCTTTGCCATGTAGAGGAAAGACTGACCGACCGAGAGAAGATGATTTCATCCGAAATACTGAAAGAAATCAGAAACCGTACCGAATTTCTTCTTGATGTAGGTCTGGGTTATCTTTCGCTCAACCGCACCTCAACAACACTTTCGGGTGGGGAAAGCCAGCGAATAAGACTTGCGACACAGATAGGTTCAAGACTTGTAAACGTACTTTACATACTGGACGAGCCAAGTATCGGTCTGCACCAGAGAGACAATGTAAAACTGATAAAGTCACTGAAGAAACTGCGCGACGAGGAAAACACTGTCATTGTTGTGGAACACGACAAGGACATGATGCTTGAATCTGACTACATAGTTGACATGGGCCCCGGAGCCGGACGACTCGGAGGCAAGGTTGTCTTTGCCGGTACACCTGCCGAAATGATGAAAAGCGAAACCATGACTGCCGAGTACCTTAATGGAAAACGCTGCATTGCAATACCTTCCGAAAGAAGAAAGGGAAACGGAAAGTTCATGAAGATTACAGGCGCGAAGGGAAACAATCTGAAAAACGTTACGGTAGAGTTCCCGCTCGGTACGCTAACCTGCGTTACTGGTGTTTCGGGAAGCGGCAAATCAACGCTTATAAACGAAACTCTTCAGCCGATACTGTCACAGGCAATATACAAATCCCTGAAAGAGCCGCTCGAATATGAATCTTTTGAAGGGCTGGAGAATATTGACAAAGTCATAACAGTGGACCAGAGTCCGATAGGAAGAACTCCAAGATCCAATCCGGCAACCTATACAGGAGTGTTCACAGATATAAGGAATCTGTTTACAGAATTGCCCGAAGCCAAAATAAGGGGCTACAAAAGCGGACGGTTCTCGTTCAACATTGCCGGAGGAAGATGCGAGGCTTGCGGCGGAAACGGATACAAGACAATTGACATGAGGTTCCTTCCTGATGTGAACGTCCCTTGTGAAGTGTGCCACGGCAAACGGTATAACCGCGAAACACTTGAAGTCAGATACAACGGAAAGTCTATTGCCGACGTATTGGATATGACAATAAACATGGCAGTAGAATTCTTTGAAAACATTCCGCAAATCCTTAATAAGATAAAGGTTCTGCAGGAAGTCGGACTAGGTTATATCAAGCTTGGACAATCGTCCACTACCCTTTCGGGAGGAGAGAGCCAGCGAATCAAACTGGCAAGCGAACTTGCAAAGAAAGATACCGGCAAAACGGTCTATATACTTGACGAACCTACCACAGGACTTCACTTTGAAGACATAAGGATACTGCTCAAGGCAATGAACAAACTTGTTGACAGAGGAAATACCGTGATAGTGATTGAACATAACCTTGACATTATCAAGTGTGCCGACTATCTTATTGACATAGGACCGGAAGGAGGAAAGAAAGGAGGAGAACTTATATTTGCAGGAACTCCGGAGGAAATGGCAAAAACAGACAAAGGATATACAGCAGGATTTATAAAGGAGGAATTGATAAATGGCTAAGATAAACAAGACTAATGTGGCAAGACTGCTTGACAAGGCTGGTATTGCCTACGAACTTATATCATATGTTGTTGATGAAAATGACCTGAGTGCAGTGCACGTGGCCGAACAGCTTGGCGAGAATGTTGAACAGGTTTTCAAGACTCTTGTACTCAAAGGTGACAAAAGCGGATACTTTGTATGTGTCATCCCTGGTGACAAGGAGGTGAACCTCAAGTTCGCTGCCAAAATATCAGGCAACAAGAGCTGCGATATGATTCATATGAAAGACCTTTTGCAGGTTGCAGGATACATACGCGGAGCATGCTCTCCTATAGGAATGAAAAAACTTTTCCCTACATACTTCCATTCTTCTGTCCTTGACCATGAGTATATTTATGTAAGTGCCGGACAGAGAGGATTACAAATAAAGATTAACCCGAAAGACCTTATTCCGATGGTTAAGGGGATTACCGGTGATATAATAAGCGAATAATGGATATAAAGGATTTAAGGAAACTGTATTCCGGACACTCAAAAGTAAAGGCTCTTGCAAATGCAATAAGTAATAACAGCATAAGAAGCATATATGTAAAAGGTCTGAAAGCATCGGCAACCGGCATGGTAATGTCGGTTGTAAGCGAAAAGAAGAATATGCTTTTCGTGCTTAATGATATGGAAGAGGCAGGATATTTCTACCACGACCTGACACAGCTTGCTTCTGACGGAAACATATATTTCTTCCCGTCTTCATATAAAAGGGCACTAAAGTACGGAATAAAAGACCCTGCAAACGAAATACTTAGAACCGAAGTCCTTTCTAAAATACAGAACCAGGAAGAAAAGATCTGCATTGTAACCTATCCCGAGGCTATTGCCGAGAAAGTTATCAGTACATCCGAGCTGTCGGACAACACGATACAGCTCAAGACTAATGATACATATGACATAGTAGAACTGGCAAAACGTCTGATGGACATCGGCTTCAGGCGCGTAGACTATGTTTATGAACCGGGACAATATGCACTGCGCGGAAGCATAATTGACGTATTTTCGTTCTCTTGCGAGTACCCTTACCGTATAGACTTTTGGGATGACGAGATTGAAAGCATCAGGACATTCGATGTCGTAAACCAGCTTTCAAAGGAAAAGCTCTCATCTGTCACTCTTGTACCGGAATTTGCCAACGTAAGCAAATCAAACATATCCTTTCTGGACTTTATACCTGACGACACTGTAGTTGCCATTAAAGACAGAATGTGGATTACCGAAAGGATAAAGACCATAAGCAGCGAACCGTTCACCAAACAGGCAATCGAAGCAGAACCGGAACTGGAAAAGCTGAAACTGTCCGACCTTGTAATTTCTGAGACCGAATTCGTTGAAAAGAACCGGAAGTTCAAATACATGGAATTCGGGAACAAGCCGGCAGAACTTTGCGATGCTACAATTGAATTTGATACTGCCCCGCAACCACTGTTCCACAAGAATTTCGACCTTTTGGGCAAAGTCCTGAACGAACAGCAGGAAGCAGGATACAGAATATATATCGCCAGCGACAGCCCGAAGCAGATTGAACGTATCAAAGCCATCTTTGAAGACCGTAACGACAATATAAAGTTTGAAGAGACAATCCATACACTGCACGAAGGATTCATAGACAATGACCTTCACATCTGTCTGTTCACCGACCATCAGATATTCGACCGTTTCCACAAATACAACCTTAAAAACGAAAAGGCAAGAAGCGGAAAAATAGCACAGAGTCTGAAAGAACTGAACACATTCCAGGTGGGCGACTACGTTGTACATGCCGACCACGGTATAGGACGCTTTGCCGGACTTGTTGTTCTCCCCAATGGTGACAAGACACAGGAAGTAATGAAACTTGTCTATCAGAACGACGATATTGTCTTTGTCTCCATACATTCGCTTCACAAGGTTTCAAAGTACAAGGGAAAGGACGGAGAACCGCCACGCATCAATAAGCTTGGAACAGGAGCATGGGAGAAACTGAAGGAAAAGACCAAGAGCAAGATTAAGGACATTGCCCGCGACCTTATCCGTCTGTACTCACAGCGAAAGCAGGAAAAGGGTTATGCATTCAGTCCTGACAGTTTCCTTCAGCACGAACTTGAAGCTTCATTCATTTACGAAGACACCCCGGACCAGTTCAAGTGTACACAGGATGTAAAGCGTGATATGGAGAAGGATACGCCTATGGACCGACTTATTTGTGGCGACGTAGGATTCGGAAAAACAGAAATTGCAATCCGCGCGGCATTCAAGGCAGTGAGCGACAATAAGCAGGTTGCAGTGCTTGTTCCGACAACAGTACTTGCCTACCAGCATTACCAGACTTTCAAATCACGACTGAAAGATTTCCCTTGCAAGATAGAATACCTGAGCCGTGCAAAGAAGGCTTCGGAAGTTTCAAGGATAACAAAGGAACTTGCAAGCGGTGAGACAAACATACTGATAGGAACGCACAAGATTATCGGCAAAAGCATAAAATTCCATGACCTTGGACTTCTGATTATTGACGAGGAACAGAAGTTCGGAGTAAGCGTAAAGGAGAAACTGAGACAGATGAAAGTCAATGTCGATACACTGACCATGACCGCCACACCTATCCCGCGTACTCTCCAGTTCTCGCTGATGGGGGCAAGGGATTTGTCTGTAATTACAACTCCCCCGCCCAACCGTTACCCTATCCAGACCGAAGTGCACACTTTCGACAATGACATCATAGCCGATGCCGTCAATTTTGAAATGGGACGCAACGGACAGGTATTCTTTGTGAACAATCGCATAAACAATCTGCCAGAGTTGAAACATCTGCTTGAAACGATAGTTCCGGGAGTGAGAGTCTGCATAGCCCACGGACAAATGGAGCCGGCAGAGCTTGAAAAAATAATTCTTGACTTCATAAACTTTGAATACGATGTTATGCTTTCCACTTCAATAATAGAGGCTGGAATAGACATACCAAACGTAAATACAATAATAATAAACCAGGCACAGAATTTCGGACTGAGCGACCTGCATCAGTTGCGCGGACGTGTGGGACGAAGCAACCGCAAATCTTTCTGCTATCTGCTTGCACCTCCGTTAAGTGTACTTACACCTGAGGCCAAACGCCGTCTTCAGGCAATTGAAAACTTCAGCGACCTGGGCAGTGGAATACATATTGCAATGCAGGATCTTGACATACGTGGAGCAGGAAACCTGCTTGGAGCCGAACAAAGCGGTTTCATTGCCGACCTGGGATATGAAACATACCAGCGCATTCTGAACGAAGCAGTACAGGAACTTAAAGCCGACGAATTTGCCGACCTTTATGAAGAAAAGCAGGAAATAACAGGCGAACACATTGTGGGCGACGAGTTTGTTAAGGAAACAACCATAGACTGCGACCTTGAAGCATTCTTCCCGAACGAATATGTTCCGAACAGCAGCGAAAGAATGTTGCTTTACAGAGAACTGGACAAGATGACTACCGACGAGCAGGTTGAGAAATTCAAGTCGGAACTAATTGACCGTTTCGGTCCGATACCTCCGGTAGGCGAAGAACTGATAAGTATCGTTAAGCTGAGAAGATTGTCGTCAAAACTCGGTATAGAGAAACTTGTACTGAAAAACGGAGTCATGATTCTGTATTTCGTCAACGATTCCGACTCCAGATACTTCCAGTCTGAAGCATTCGGGAAGATACTTAACTTCTTCTATCACAATACAAGAATCTGTGAATTAAGGGAAAACAATAAAAAGAGTATTAAAATCAAAAAGGTTACAAGCATACAGAAAGCCACTTCCGTTCTGCTTGAAATCTTTGCATTGGAACCGATGGGGAAATAATGGAATATAGAATCATATACACAGAGGAAACGACCTCGACAAATACATATATAAAGGATATCATTGCCAGAGAACCGGAAACGAAAAACCTTACACTTGTTTATACCGGATTCCAGACAGCCGGACGCGGACAAAGAGGAAATACATGGGAAAGTGAGAAAGGAAAGAACCTGACATTCAGTATTCTCATAAAACCAGAAGCACTCCCGGCAAACGAACAGTTTCTGATATCCGAAATTTCTTCACTTGCCGTACGTGACCTGCTTATGCGCTATTGCACTGATATATGCATAAAATGGCCGAATGATGTTTACTGGAAAGACAAGAAGATTTGCGGAATGTTGATTGAAAACAGCATTGACAGTTCCGGCTTGTCTTATTCCATATCAGGAATAGGAATAAATATCAATCAGGAAGTGTTTTTAAGTAATGCTCCAAACCCGGTATCACTTAAAAACATTACAGGCGTCACCTATGACTTGCAAGCAATGATAAACGAATTTATAAAAATCATAAGTTCATGGTTCTCAAGACTTGGCAATGACAAGGACGGCATACATCTTGAATATCTCAGCTCAATTTACCGCAAAGATGTTGAGGCTATGTTCCGTGACAAGGACGGAGAATTCAAAGGTACAATAATTGATGTAGAACCCCATGGGCTTCTTGTTATAAGTGATAAGGAAGAAAACATTAGAAAATACGGATTCAAGGAAATTGCATATATAATATAATTCTCAATACATTAGGCATAAGAATTTATTTTCACCAATTGTTTAGTAATCCCTTATAACAAACAGACATATTTCTATCCATAATTAACAATCTTTTATTGTACGTTAAAAATTTGGTTATAATTATTTATAAAACATTTCATATACTATTTTAATTATATTGCTGTCCGATAAAAATTTTGCAAAAGAATAAAAATATGGCTGACTTCATTTGCGAGGTCAGCCCATTTTC
>CALUJO010000068.1 GCA_944320965.1 uncultured Bacteroidaceae bacterium
AGACTCGACCACTGAATACCAATGGTCGAGAGGGATATTTTTCTGCTTTATCGAGTTTATCGGACAGCAATATAAATATATAGAACGTTTTTTACAGGAACCTTAAATATTTTTGGTAAAAGAATGCCGGAACAGACATCTGCTCCGGCACTTTTTTATATTGTCCGTAATTATTTCAGGAACATGTATTATTTACAAGCTTCAAGTATGCGGCGTGCTACTTCTCCGGTAACATCACCGTCTTCACCGAATCCTGCATGGCGTTCATTGAAACGGCGTTCAATCTCAAGAATAGTATCTTCGCCTACACCCACTTCTGAAAGTCTTGTAGCAAGGCCAAGCGAGCGGAAGAATTCTTCTGTCTTTTCGGCAGCCTGTTCAATCTTTGTTTCATAAAGACCTGTTGAAAGTCCCCAAATACGTTCGCCGTACTGCAGAATCTTCTGTGCCTTCTTTTCTTTCAATACTCTCATTGTACCCGGAAGGACTATTGCAAGAGTCTGACCGTGAGTAAGTCCGTGAAGTGCAGTAAGTTCATGTCCAATCATATGAGTGCACCAGTCCTGGCTTACTCCCATAGCTATAAAGCCATTAAGTCCCATTGTTGCGCACATCATGAAGTCTGCCATAAGGTCATAGTTTGTCTTGTCTTCCTTGATTTTCGGAGCGATTTCAATCAAAGTCTTCAAGATACTTTCTGCCCAACGGTCCATAAGCGAAGATTCGCCCGCCTTTGTCAGATACTGTTCCATAACATGTACAAAAGTATCTGCTATACCGCATGCAATCTGCTTCTCAGGCAATGAGAATGTTACTTCCGGGTCAAGCACTGAGAATACAGGATGCTTTGAATAGAATGCATATTTTTCTTTTGTTTCAGTGCGTGATATTACGGCTCCGCTGTTCATTTCTGAACCTGTTGCAGGCAATGTAAGTACTGTACCCAATGGAACAGTTTCGCTGTATGCTCCGCGAAGTACAAGATCCCACGCGTCACCGTCGTATTTCAAACCTGCTGAAATGAGTTTTGTGCCGTCTATTACTGAACCTCCGCCCACTGCAAGAAGGAAATCAACGCCGTTTTCCTTTCCCAACGCAATTGCCTTGCGCAATGTTTCAACAGTAGGGTTTGACTCTATACCCCAGAATTCAATGAAATCGCGGTCTTTCAATGCTTCCTTTACCTGGTCGTAAACTCCGTTAGTCTTAACGCTTCCTCCACCGAAAGTAACCATTATCTTCTTTCCTGAAGGAATTTCTTCTGCTATCTTTGCTATCATACCCTTGCCGAATATCAGCTTGGTAGGATTCTGGAAAATAAAGTTTTTCATTTGTCGTATATTAATTATTGCACCGCAAAGTTAATAAACTTCTTTCTTTCCTAACTATCTATCTCATTTTATTTTGTTATCTTTGCCGATTGTTACATAAAGAATAATTAAATACACAAAAATATATGTTCGACAATTTAAGTGAAAGACTCGAAAGGTCCTTCAAGATACTGAAAGGTGAAGGAAAAATTACGGAGATAAATGTTGCCGAAACTTTGAAAGACGTACGCAAGGCTTTGCTTGAAGCCGACGTAAACTACAAGGTTGCAAAGACATTTACTGATACTGTCAAGGCAAAGGCTTTGGGACAGAACGTGCTTACTGCACTGAAACCTAACCAGGTAATGGTTAAGATAGTTCAGGACGAACTTACAACCCTTATGGGAGGCGAGGCTTCGGAAATAAAGCTGAAGACCGACCTTACCGTTATTCTTATGTCTGGTCTGCAGGGTTCCGGTAAAACAACATTCACAGGCAAGCTTGCCCTGATGCTGAAAAACAAGAAAAACCGCAAGCCTTTGCTCGTTGCCTGCGACGTTTACCGTCCTGCTGCAATTGACCAGTTGAAAGTTCTTGCCGAACAGATTAATGTTCCAGTCTACAGCGAACCGGACAGCAAGACCCCTGTTCAGATTGCAAAAAATGCTATTCTTGAAGCTAAATCAAAGGGATATGACCTTGTTATTGTCGATACTGCCGGACGTCTTGCAGTTGACGAGGAAATGATGAACGAGATTGAAGCTATAAAGAACGCTATCAATCCGGACGAAACACTGTTCGTTGTCGACTCAATGACAGGTCAGGATGCAGTAAACACTGCAAAGGAATTCAACGACCGTCTTGACTTCAGCGGTGTTGTACTTACAAAACTTGACGGTGATACCCGAGGCGGTGCCGCACTTTCTATCAAGACTGTAGTAAACAAGCCTATCAAATTTGTAGGTACAGGCGAGAAACTTGATGCGATTGACATATTCTATCCGGACCGTATGGCAAGCCGTATCCTTGGTATGGGCGACATCGTGTCACTTGTAAAGAAAGTCGAAGAGCAGTATGACGAAAGAGAAGCAAAGAAATTGCAGCAGCGCATACAGAAGAACCAGTTCGACTTTAACGACTTCCTTTCACAAATCCAGCAAATCAAGAAAATGGGTAATCTGAAAGACCTTGCATCTATGATTCCTGGAGTTGGAAAAGCAATCAAGGATATTGATATTGACGACAACGCATTCAAGGGTATTGAAGCAATCATCAACTCAATGACTCCGAAAGAACGTACAAACCCTGAAATCTTGAACGGTTCACGCCGCCAGAGAATTGCAAAAGGTAGCGGTACAAACATTCAGGAAGTCAACAAGCTCCTCAAGCAGTTTGAACAAATCAGAAAGATGATGAAGATGATGACAGGCAGCAAGATGAGCAAACTGATGATGAAGAGATAAAACCAAAAAGAAACAACCATCTAAAAACATGAAATTATGACACTTATTGACGGTAAGGCGGTAGCCGAACAAATCAAGAAGGAGATTGCAGAAGAAGTAAGCCGTATTGTTGAAGCCGGCGGAAAGCGTCCCCATCTTGCAGCGATACTTGTAGGACATGACGGCGGCAGCGAAACATATGTTGCGGCAAAAGTTAAGGCCTGCGAAGTATGCGGTTTCAAATCAAGCCTGATAAGGTTTGAGGATGACGTTACAGAAGAGGAACTTCTGGCAAAAGTAAGGGAACTTAACAACGATGATGATGTTGACGGTTTCATTGTGCAGCTGCCTCTTCCGAAACATATTTCCGAAGACAAGGTTATTGAAACAATTGACTATCGCAAGGACGTTGACGGTTTCCACCCGATCAATGTCGGAAGAATGTCAATAGGTCTTCCATGCTATATATCTGCAACACCCAACGGTATAGTGGAACTTCTTTCAAGATACAATATCGAAACAAAAGGAAAGAAGTGTGTCGTACTGGGACGAAGCAACATTGTTGGCAAACCAATGGCTGCACTTATGATGAGAAAAGGCTATCCTGGCGACTGTACAGTTACCGTATGCCACAGCCGCACAGCCAACATTGCCGAAGAATGCCGCCAGGCTGACATCATAATAGCAGCTTTGGGTTCTCCGGAATTTGTAAAGGCTGACATGGTCAAGGAAGGCGCTGTCATAATTGACGTTGGTACAACAAGAGTTCCTTCAACAAAGACAAAATCAGGATTCAAGCTTACCGGTGATGTCAAGTTTGATGAAGTGGCACCTAAATGCTCATTCATTACTCCTGTACCGGGAGGTGTCGGACCGATGACAATTGTTTCACTTATGAAGAATACTCTTCTTGCCGGGAAAAAGGAAATCTATAAATAAGAAATTATACACAAAACAAAAACAAGTCCTGTATTACGGTCTGATACGACTGCAAATACAGGACTTGATATTTACAAGGGCCAATAGTCAACTTTCTGTTTATATTCATAAATCAACTATACCGTCAGGAATAACAATTATTTAAAAATAAAACTATATCTTTGAACTTTGAATTTATAGGATAAATAAGATATGACATTCAAGGAATTTTTCTCTTTCAAAAGCAACAAAATATTTTGGCTTAATCTGGCCGGCATGATAATCTTTATTGTTGCCGGCGTATTCGCTACTATGAAATGGCTTGACTCCTACACCATGCACGGGAAAAGTATCGCTGTTCCGGACCTTTCAAGAATGACACTTAATGAAGCACGAAGCATACTGCAAAAGAACGGACTTGAATTTGCCGTAACTGACTCAAGTTATATGAGAGGAGTTCCGGCACAAACTATAATACAGCAGACACCACTGCCAGGGCAAAAAGTAAAGGAAGGAAGAACTATCTATCTGACAATAAGTTCTGCAAAGATTCCATTGCAGAAAATACCGGATGTTATAGACAATTCATCACTACGAGAAGCTGAAGCGCGCCTGGTTGCTGCAGGGTTCAAAGTGGAAAACATTGAATATGTTGACTATAATGCAAAAGACTGGGTTCTCGGACTAAAATATAAAGGAAAGAAACTTGACAGGACTGAAAGTATACCTGAAGGCTCAGTGATTGTAATTATCGCAGGAAACGGGAATGAAAACATAACTAATGAATTCATAAGCGACAATCCTGCAACAGACATTGAAACAAATGATTTTGAAGATGACGACTCATGGTTCTGAAAGAAATGACTGACAACAACTATTCGGAAACTGAAGAACTTGACGACATCGACTTCAACAGTGACGATGAAGCAGAAGGCAACGGCGAGCTTTATGAGCACTTCAAGGTAGTTGTTGACCCTGGACAAAAGTCGGTAAGGGTTGACAAATATCTTTTTGAAAGAATTGTAAATGCCTCAAGAAACAGGATACAGCAGGCAGCAGATGCCGGATTTGTCATGGCAAACGGCAAACCCGTAAAAAGCAGTTACAAGATAAAGCCCAATGACGTCATAACCGTAATGATGGACCGTCCTAAGTACAATAACGATATTGTGCCTGAAGACATTCCACTTGACGTTGTGTATGAAGACGAAGAACTTATGGTTGTCAACAAACCGGCCGGACTTGTTGTGCATCCCGGATGCGGAAATTATCACGGTACGCTTGTTAATGCCATTGCATGGCACTTGAGAGACAACCCTAAATACAACCCGAACGACCCGCAGGTAGGACTTGTACACCGAATAGACAAGGACACTTCCGGACTGCTTGTAATTGCAAAGACACCAGACGCCAAAACAAGTCTGGGACTGCAATTCTTCAACAAGACAACAAAGCGCAAGTATCGCGCACTTGTTTGGGGAATCATTGAAGAAGACGAAGGTACCATTGTCGGCAATATCGCAAGAAATCCTAAAGACAGGATGCAGATGGCGGTATTTGATGACCCGACAATAGGCAAACATGCCGTAACCCATTACAGGGTTATTGAAAGGCTCGGATATGTGACTCTTGTTGAATGTGTGCTTGAAACGGGAAGGACCCATCAGATTAGAGTGCACATGAAACACATAGGGCACATTCTTTTCAATGACGAGCGTTACGGCGGACACGAAATACTTAAAGGAACTCATTTCAGTAAATACAAACAATTCGTAAACAACTGTTTCGACATTTGCCCCCGTCAGGCTCTGCATGCCATGACACTGGGATTTGTTCACCCGAAAACAGGAAAAGAGATGTTCTTCACCTCTGAAATTCCTCAAGACATGACCGACTTGATTGACAAGTGGAGAAACTACATTTCAAACAGAGACACAATATGAAAAGAAACATTGCTATAGTTGCAGGTGGAGATACATCCGAATATGAAGTTTCACTAAGAAGCGCAAAAGGTATATATTCATTTATTGACAAGGAAAAATATAACCTGTATATAATAAGAGTACACAAGGCAGAGTGGAAAGTTGTCATTGACGATAAGGACGTTGCCGATGTTGACAAGAACGACTTCAGTTTTACTCTTGACGGAAATAAAATAAAATTTGACTTTGCATACATCACCATTCACGGTACACCTGGTGAAGACGGTCGTTTGCAAGGATACTTTGATATTATGGGAATCCCTTATTCAAACTGCGGAGTCCTTGCTAGCTCAATGACATACGACAAGTTTGTCTGCAACCACTACCTTGAAGCTTTCGGCGTAAGGATTGCCGAATCAATATGTCTGAGAAGAGGACAAAGCATCTCAACCGAAGATGTTATTGAAAAAATAGGTATTCCATGTTTTATCAAACCTAATCTTGGCGGCTCAAGTTTCGGGGTTACAAAAGTAAAGACAGCAGAAGCAGTACAGCCGGCAATAGAAAAGGCTTTCTCTGAAGCCGAAGAAGTAATAATAGAAGCATTCATGCAAGGAACAGAACTCACTTGCGGCTGCTATAAGACAAAGGAAAAGAGCGTGGTGTTCCCAGTTACAGAAGTTGTGACACACAACGAATTCTTTGACTATGACGCCAAATATAACGGACAGGTTGACGAAATCACTCCGGCAAGAATAAGCGATGAACTGACAAGCAGGGTACAACAGCTAACATCAGCCATTTATGACATTCTTGGTTGTGCCGGAATAATCAGAATAGACTATATCGTAACAGAAGGCGAAAAGATTAACCTGCTTGAAGTAAACACTACTCCTGGCATGACAGCAACAAGTTTCATTCCACAACAGGTAAGGGCTGCCGGAATGGACATAAAGGACGTAATGACAGATATCATTGAAAATAAATTCTAATCTTTAATCTGATATTATCATGGACAGGATACACGAATTTGACAACATCCGCCCCTATACGGACGAAGAAGTTCCGCAAATTGTGGAACAGTTGGTAAATGACGAGGCTTTCAAAAGTGCAGCATCACATATTCTTGGGGGTATTCCATTCGAGATGGTTGCCGCAATCATGAAATCATGCAAAACCGTAAGGGAACTGCAGGAAAAAATAAGCTACAAAGCAGTTTTGAATGCGGTAAAAAATTGTACAGATGACATAACTCTGGATATATCTTCAGTAAAAGAAAAAGACAAGGCATACATTTACATTTCAAATCACAGGGATATAGTCCTAGATTCAAGTCTGTTGGCAATAAAGCTTTTTGAACAGGGATTGGATACTGTTGAAATCGGTATTGGCGATAATCTTCTGATTTATCCATGGATCAGGAACTTTGTCCGTATCAACAAGGCTTTTATTGTAAAACGCGGACTGGCTATGCGCCAGCAACTTGAAGCATCAACCGAACTGTCCAAATACATACACTTTGCCATTACTGAAAAGAAACAGTCCATCTGGATTGCCCAGCGTGAAGGAAGAGCAAAAGACTCTAGCGACATTACTCAGGAAAGTGTCTTGAAAATGATGGCTATGGGCGGAAGCAAGGATGTAAAAGAATCACTGAAGGAACTGAATCTTATGCCTCTGAACATATCATACGAATATGACCCTTGCGATTATCTTAAAGCGAAGGAAATGCAACTGAAGCGTGATAATGCCGACTATAAGAAATCACAGAGCGATGACCTTGAAAATATGGGTACAGGAATCACCGGATACAAGGGAAGAATCACATTCAAGACAGCCGAATGCATAAACGGTTTCATAGATTCTCTGCCACAGGATATGTCAAAGCCTGAGTTGTTCAAGGCTATTGCCGAGCATATAACAAAAGAGATACATCGCAACTACACACTGTATCCATGCAACTATATAGCATTTGACATGCTGAACAACACTGAAGAATGCTCAGGAATGTACACTGCCGAACAGAAATCTGCGTTCAAAAAGTACCTTGAAGGACAAATAGCCAAAATCAATATTCCTAATAAGGATGAAGAGTTTCTGAAAGAACGAATCCTTACAATGTATATGAATCCTGTAAAGAATTACAAAAACGCACAATGAAAAGACTATTATTATTGACAACTGTTCTCCCTGCCATACTCCTCGGCGGGTGTAAAAAAGAAGACAACTACGAGTATCCAGCCGTGGTCAAGGAATTTGTTACGCTCAAAACAGGCATAGGCGGGGAAATATCGTCAATAATAACCGATTGGAACGAAACTTATCTTGTAAATCAGGACAAAACAAATGCACGGTTGAAACCGCAATCATACTACAGAGCAGTTTCAAACTATCTGCCACTGGTAAAACAGACATCAACATCATACGGAAGTGCTGACCTTTATTCGGCTGTAGGCGCCTATGCCGGTCCAGTTGTTCCGGCAGCAAGCGTGAGCGGAGGATATAAGACTGACCCCGTTAAAAAGGTATCAAGCATCTGGAAAAGGGGTAAATACATAAACATGGAACTCCTTGTAATGGCAAAAGACCAGCAACACACCTTCGGATTCATCAATGACGGCAAAAAGCAAGGAAGCAGAAACACAATGATGCTGAAGATTGCCCACGACAACAACAACGACTATCCTGCATATCAACAAAGCGCATATTTGTCAATACAGCTTACGGACATTTACGACGAGGCAGATTCTGTTGCTATAATGATAAAAACAGAAAAAGGCTGGGAGGAATATAAATTCAGTACAGAAATAATTTTATAGCCAAGCTGACATTATTTACTTACATAACAAGAATCTGTTTCTGTTTTCACAATGTCATAACAAGTCTGTTACTGAATTTTCAAAAAATCCACCAGTGACTAACTCATTTACAGATAGCACCACATAAAAAGAGGGTGTGTCGTAATGCACGATGCACCTTCTTTTTTTCGTTAGCCATAAAAATCGGTTCATGTTCTTTAAG
>CALUJO010000069.1 GCA_944320965.1 uncultured Bacteroidaceae bacterium
TTTTAATTCCATTCATCATTTATATAAAAACGAAGATTTGTTTAAGGTTTTAGAAATGGTTAAGAAACATCTCCGCAGAAACGGAGTTTTTCTATTAGATTGCTTCAACCCTAATATTCGATATATTGTTCACGGAGAAAAAAAGAAAGAAACAACGGCTGAATATACCACTGATGACGGACGGAAAGTCGTGATAAAGCAAACAATGTGTTATGAAAACGCAACTCAAATCAATCGTATAAGGTGGCATTATTATATAGATGGTGTATTTCATTCAATCCAAAACTTAGATATGCGGATGTTCTTCCCGCAAGAATTGGACTTCTATTTGAAGTGTTCTGGATTTAATATCATACATAAATTCGGAAGTTTTAAAGAAGATGATTTCTGCAATGATTCAGAAAAGCAGATATATGTTTTATCTTTGAATAATTAGTCTTGTAAAACATTACTCTTAATTCCGTACAGTCAGCCTTATATTTTTGGGTGTAAAAAAGGGTGTAAATCTCGTAATTGCTTGATTTACACCCTTTATTGCGGAGAGAGAGGGATTCGAACCCCCGGAACCTCTCAGTTCAACGGTTTTCAAGACCGCCGCAATCGACCACTCTGCCATCTCTCCAGACATTGTGTCCGTGCTTTCTTTTGGAAAGCGGTGCAAAGATATAACTTTGATTTGAAATGGCAAAAGTTTTATGCGGTTATTTTATTAAATCATTTAAAATACTTTATTATTTTACATTTCTCATTCTGTATCCGTAGATTACAATTACTACAAAACAGATTAATGGCAGAATAAACGATACATTTACAGCTGGCATACCGAAAAGCACCTTTTGGTCAATTATTGCAGCCTGTACGGGAGGCAGTACCGAACCTCCAAGGATTGCCATTATAAGTCCGGCAGCACCGAATTTTGCATCTTCGCCCAGTCCTTTCAATGCTATTCCATATATTGTTGGGAACATCAGTGACATGCAGGCAGAAACTCCTACAAGACAGTACAGACCAGTGATACCGTCAATAAAGATAACACCCAATGTAAGTGCAACGCCAACTGCTGCCAATATTGCAAGAAGCCTTCCCGGATTCAGATATTTAAGTATGAAGGTGCAGATAAATCGGCTTATACAGAAAATTACCATTGCAGCTATGTTGTATTTCTGCGAAAGGACTTCGGCAGCCTGTTCTTCCATTCCCTGAGCCATGAACAGTCTTGTACCGTACTGTATGATGAATGTCCAGCACATTATCTGTGCCCCTACGTAGAAGAACTGTGCAACAACGCCGTATTTGTAGTGTCTTATGGAGAATATCCTTTTCAGTGTAGGCAAGAAGTTTATTGATTTTGACTTGTCTCCATTGACTGGCATTTTAACAACAGCAATAACTATAAATATTGCAATAATAACCAATCCGATAAGCAGGTATGGTGCTATCAGTATAGACAGATCCGAGTCACGGATAGCGGCGAATTCAGCATCGTTAAGCATGCTTCTTTCGGCAGTATCCATGGGGTGCAGTCTGTTCTGTATAAAATTCATTGCAACGAACATGCCCAGCAATGACCCTATCGGATTGAATGATTGGGCAAGATTGAGTCTTCTTGTTGCGGTTTCTTCTGTACCCATCGACAGAATGTAAGGATTACAGCTCGTTTCAAGGAACGACAGTCCGCATGTCATTATAAAGTATGCAATAAGGAACGGATAGTATTCGCCTGTAAGTTTGGCAGGGAAGAACAAAAGTGCTCCTGCCGCGTAAAGTCCGAGTCCGAGAAGAACTCCGGCTTTGTATGAAAAACGGCGTATGAACATTGCTGCAGGGAATGCCATGGCAAAGTATCCTCCGTAGAAAGCTACCTGTACAAGCGTTCCGTCAGTTACGCTCATTCTGAATATTTTTGAGAATGCCTTTACCATGGGGTTTGTGATATCGTTGGCAAATCCCCATAGCGCGAAGCATGTTGTAATAAGAATAAATGGTATAAGATAGTTTATTCCGTCTTTTTTTAGTATAGATTCTTTATTTGTACTCATTTTTCAATGGTTGTTATTAGAAAAAGTTTTGTCATTTGGACATAGCTTTGATTTGCAGTTTTATGTTGCCTATTGCAGTTGCTTCAACCGGTCCTGTCAGAACTTTCAGCCCTGTTGCTTCTTCTGTCAGTCTGTTGAGCAGATTGTTCTGGCTTCCGCCTCCAATAATGTGCAGACATTCTACAGGGTGTTCAAGCATGGAGTTCAGTTCATTTATGCCTTTTCTATATCTTTCGGCAAGTGACAAAAGAACGCATCTCATATATTCGCCCTGTGATTCCGGCTTTTGCGGACCGTTTTCCATGCAGTATTGGTCAATAGCCTTTTCCATATTGCGTGGACTTTGGAATATTGGAGCATCTACATCTATAATTGTGTTGATTTCTGCTTTTTCTGCTGCAGGAATAAGGATGTCGTATGCTGTATCCTTTCCCTGTTCTTTCCACAGTTCAATCAGTTTCTGTACAAACCATAGGCCTGTAATGTTCTGTATGAAGCAGTATTTGTTTTCTGCTCCTCCCTCGTTTGTAAATTCTGCAATTCTGGCTTTTTCTGTCAATATCGGTTTGTCTGTCATTATTCCAAGCAGGGACCATGTGCCGGAACTGATAAAGGCTTTGTTTGATGTGTCCGAATTGCCTGTAATGGCATAGGCGGCGCTTGCGGTATCGTGTGATGCTACGGCAAAAACTTCAACATCATAGTCAATGCCCAATTCTTCCTTTATTTCAGGTTTAAGCATTCCGCGGCTTTCACCCGGCATTGCTATATCGCAGAACAGGTGTTTGGGCAGTCCCAGTTTTTCTATAAGCTGCATGTCCCAGTCTCTTTTTTCTGCATCAAGCATTTCGGATGTTGAGGCTATTGTGTATTCGTTGTTTGCGACACCTGTCAGGTAATAGCTGAACAGGTCAGGCATGAAAAGAAGCTTGTCTGCCAATTCAAACAGTCTGCTGTTTTCCTTTTTCATGGCATAAAGCTGGAACAGTGTGTTTATGGGCATTACCTGTGTTCCAGTTTTACCGTAGTGTTCAGACCTGTCTATTATGCCGAATACTTCATCCGGTACTCCGTTTGTTCTTGAGTCACGGTAGCAGACAGGATTTCCTAAAAGGTTCCCGTTCTTGTCAATCAGACCGAAATCGACTCCCCATGTATCTATTCCTATACTTCTGATATGGTATCCCTTTTCGTTTGCCATACGGATACCTTGTTTCATATCTTCAAACAGAGAGAGAAAATCCCAATATACGTGTTTGCCCAGTATGATTTGACGGTTTCTGAAACGGTGTATAGTGTCAAGTATTATTTCATTACCGGAGAGGTAGCCGGCAATTACCCTGCCGCTACCGCCTCCGAAATCTATTGCCAAGTGTACCTCTTTCATTTCGTCTTCTTTCCTAATACGTAAGTTTCAAGGTCATCAATCTCCTCTTTGCTTAGTGTCATGTATTTTCCGCCTGAAAGAATAATTATGCGGCAGGCCATTTCAAAGAATGTTGCCCTTTCAAAAGCCTGATTGAAGTCTTTTCCGCACACAACCTGACCGTGTTTTTTCAGAAGAACGGAGTTGTGTTCTTTCATGCCTTCAATAACAGCTGCAGCCAGCTCTTTGGAACCTGGACGATAATATGGGATTACAGGTATTTCAGCTCCTACATGGCATGGCACTTCGGCAGTGACATTGAAGTCTTTAGGTGTTTCTTCCATACAGGCAACTGCCGTTGCATATTCCGACTGGAAATGCATTACAACATTTACATCAGGCCTTTCTCTCATTATTCCAAGATGGAATACACTTTCCATTGAAGGTTTTACGCCGTTCAGCACTTCTCCGGTGCTGATACGGCATATTGATACTTTGTCTTCTGTCAGTTCCGGAACCCATGAGCCTGTTCCCGAAACAAGGGCTTCATCTCCAATTCTCCATGAAAGGTTTCCGCTGCTGCATTGTGTCAAACCGGCTTTGCCTATGCGGTGTGCCTGTTCAACAAATTGTTTTATATATTCGTTAGTTATCATAATTCTGTTTATTTATAGATTGGTCCGTAATTCTGGCAAGCTCTGTAGTCTGCTCCTTCCTTATCCATACCGAACGCATTCCAAGCAGCTGGACGGAAAATCTTGTCATCTTCAACATTGTGCATACATACAGGGATACGTAGGATAGAAGCCATTGTAATAAGATCCTGACCGATATGGCCGTAGCTTATAGCTCCGTGATTAGCTCCCCAGTTGTTCATTACAGAATAAACATCTTTGAAAGCCGGTTTGTCACACAAACGTGGAACGAACCAGGTTGTAGGCCAAGTGCGGTCTGTACGTTCATCAAGAATTTTGTGAATTTCAGGATCAATTTCAACTGTCCATCCTTCTGCTATCTGGAGAACAGGACCAAGTCCTTTGACAAGGTTCAGACGGCTCATTGTTACAGGCATGCCGCCTTTTGAAAGGAAGTTTGAAGAGAAACCTCCGCCACGGAAGTAGTCGCGGTTTGCAGGATACCATGTTGTTGCTTCAAGGCACTTGTTAACTTCCTCTTCTGTTATTTCCCATGACGGTTTCATTGTAGGGTTACCTTCGGCATCAGTCTGCTGTCCTGTTCCGTCAAGAGTTGTTGCTCCTGAATTGATAAGGTGAATGATACCGTTCTTTGCAAGTCCTGTCAGTTCCTTACCTGTGACTCTTTTGACAGCTTCCGGGCTCCAGTAAGTACGTACGTCTGAGAATATCTGAGCGCGGTTAGTAAGCAGATGACCGAACAGCATTGCTACGCCGTTGCAGGCATCATTTTCTGTCGCAACAACAAATGCTTCGCGGATTCCGTTCCAGTCGAATGAAGTATTAAGAAGTGCTTCCGGGAAGTCTCCGTTTGGATAGAAGTCTGTCCACTGGCGTTGTCCTTGGAATCCGGCAGCAATGGCATTGTGTCCCAAAGCCTCTTCCTTGAATCCCATTTCCTTAAGTTTCGGATTGCCTTTCATTAGGTCGCGCATGATGATGGTCATCTTCACGATAAATTCCCAGTCAGCATCTTTTTGTTCGCGTGTCTTTGTCTTTTCAGGAACATTGAAGTCTTTGCCTTCGTTCTTTTTGCAATGCTTTTCTGTCCATTCCATAGCTTTGGCATATTCTTCCTTATCGTAAATGCCTTCTGTCATACGGCGGATGATTTCAGTAAGGTCAACTGATTCGTTTCTCATGCCAAGGTATTCCTGGAAGAAGTCCGGATTAACGATAGAGCCTGCGATACCCATTGAGACACTACCCATTGAAAGGTAAGATTTTCCTCTCATTGTAGCAACTGCCTGTGCAGCACGTGCAAAGCGGAGGATTTTTTCTGCAACATCGGCAGGAATTGTATTGCCTTCTATGTCCTGAACGTCGCGTCCGTAGA
The DNA here is from genome assembly GCA_944320965.1 of uncultured Bacteroidaceae bacterium. Lineage (GTDB taxonomy): Bacteria > Bacteroidota > Bacteroidia > Bacteroidales > Bacteroidaceae > Avibacteroides. The sequence goes on from CALUJO010000069.1 coordinate 5,437, forward strand.
TGCCAAATGCAGGAATCCCCTTCTGTGCATGTCCGGCAAGTACTGCGGCAAGATAAACAGCTCCCGGTCTTTCGGTTCCGTTAAAGCCCCATACAGCTTTAGGGTAGTAAGGATTCATATCCATTGTTTCTGCTCCGTAGCACCAGCATGATGTTACTGTTATTGTTGAGCCTACACCTTCTCTTTCAAACTTTTCTGCGCAAGCTGCACTTTCTGCAACGCGGCCTATTGTTGAGTCGGCAATGACGCATTCAACAGGACTGCCGTCACCGTTTCTTAGGTTTGTTGAAATAAGTTCTGCTACTGCTTTTGCAAGATTCATAGTCTTTTCTTCAAGACTTTCACGTACTCCTCCCTGACGACCGTCAATTGTTGGGCGGATACCAATTTTGGGATATTTGTTCATAGTGTTTTTATTTAAGTTTTTGATATTGTTAATTTATAAATTGTTTTTCTCTGTAAGTATTATGAAGTTTAATCAGCATGTAGAATCCATAACTGACATAACATTTTCTAAAATAACTTTATATTTTTGTTATAGACAAGGTTTTGGGAAAATATAATTGTCGGATGATATCTTTATGAGGCAATTAATTTCTATTTGTAAGCACTTTGGCTTTTATTATTTAAAGTGTATGTGGCAATTTGTGAGGCGAATGATAAAATAAAAAAAGGATATAAATCATATTGAATTTGATTTATATCCTTGCTCTTGGCGGAGAGAGAGGGATTGATGATTTGACCATCCCGAATTCAATGTATGTAAGAACAGCATAGTACGTAGATACGCAAGTTTTTAAGGAATATCAAATAGGAAACTTATAGGAAAATATAACGGTTGAATACTCTGCTTGAAAAGGCACACAAATGGTTCCAGTTGTTAAAAGAAATGTTGAGAATGGAAAAATTATGCGCTGTTATCTGATTTACCAAAGATATGATTGAAAGCCTCTTGACAAAGAAAGAAGCCATACAATGTAGTGGCAAAATTTATTCTGAAGAACACAGGCGGAAATTAGATATCAAAAACGATGTTTTCAGAGTTGAGAAAAGTTCGGTTGATGATAATAAATTGTTGCTGATAATAAATAGGCTGTCAATAGGCGAATGGTTCAAAAAACAATGGGAAAAGTTAAGACGAGGTTTGCGACAATCATAATAGGAGGCAAGAAAAAGTGGAGGATTGAAGTTTTAATAGTTGCTTATATTATATCATATGAAAAAGTAGTATTTTTGTTGCTGTATTTGTTTGGAGTACATGAATAACAATATTTCACTCTACATGAATCTACGCTCAAAACAGATTGTGCGTGTACTTGCAGGCATTGGACCGTTTCGGTGTCTGTTTCTTATTTGTATCGCTGCCATCCTGTTTTATGCTTTTACGAAAGTAACGAGTGTATGGATATTGCCAGTGTGTTATCTGCTTATGCTTTGGCTGTATCATAACAGTAGAAAAGACAAGGTTTTTCTGTCTTTACATGTGCATGGAATCAAAGGATTGTTTACGGCAGAATATTTATTGCTCGGTTTACCGTTTATTATTTCAGGGATTATTGCTGCAAATTACATTTCTTTACCGGTTTTCATACTGATTGCGGTAGTTATGCCGTGGATTCACCCTGTAAGGTTTCATTCTATAATTATGCCTATGCCTTTATTATACAGTGGGGATTTGCTGTATAGAAGGATGTTCCGGAAACAAGTACCACTGTATGCGGTATTGCTCTTTCTGTCTTTCATGGGAGTACTGCATGACAATATCAATCTCTGTAAAGTATGCCTGATACTGTGGGGAGCTATTCAGGGAACGGCATATATGGTGACGCCACCGAAGCATGAACTCTCTGTCTATAACAGTTTCGGAATGTATCAGCTGATACTGGTAAAATCAGGCCTGAGGAATATCTTTATAACCATGTTTCCGTTCATTGTAATGCTTGTACTAATACATGATGCAGAAGCTATACTTTTTTGTCTTGTATTGTTTTCTTCGACATTGTTGTACCTGTGGAATATGGGTATGGCAAGATTCTTCTTTGAGACACAAACTGTAATGGGAATATACTGGCTGATATTTCCGTTGCCGTTGTTTTTAGTTCCGATTATAAACCCTGTCGTACTGATTCTTTATTTGGCATTGAATATGGGTCTTACACTTTCAGTTAAGAAGAAATATAAACATATATGGAACTGATATATAAAAGAATTAAGCAAAGCATACGGTAAGACGAGAGTGCTTGACAACCTTTCCGTTTCTTACGAATCCGGGAAAATCTACGGATTGGTGGGAGAAAACGGAGCTGGGAAAAGTACACTCTTCAATTGCATTATGGGAGTAACAGATTATGACGGTGAGATAAGGAAGTCCTCCAAGATGGCCGTTGGCTATATGCCGGCTGAAAGCTTCTTCTATTCCCTTATCACAGGAAAGGAGTATCTTGAGTTCTGTATTAAAGCCAAAGGGCAGAAGATGGATGCTAAAGCTATAGATTCACTGAATAAAGTCTTTCAACTACCACTGGAAAGATTTGCTTCGGACTATTCAACAGGAATGAAAAAAAACTTGTACTTATGTCCCTTTTACTTCAGGATAATGACCTGTATATCCTTGACGAACCTTTCAACGGGGTAGATCTTTACGGATGTATCCAACTTAAAAGAATCATACGTGAACTAAAGGACAAAGGGAAGACAGTTTTAATATCATCGCATCTTATCAATACATTACATGAACTATGTGATGAAATTGATTTCTTGGATTGTCATACCATTAGGAAAAGATATAGTCAGGTATCAATTGATGAGATAGAGAATGAAATACTTAATATGGTAAAATTTAAAACAACATAGAGGAAACGTTTTTTTATCCTATAAAACCACGCATCATTTTTTACAAGTCTAATATTATTATAAAATCATACTTAATACAGAGATAAGAATAGATAATACAAATAAAGTATATTTCAATTTCTTATTTTTTACCATACAAGCGATGGATATTAAACAAAGTGAAATTATAACAAATAACATTACTGTCCACTAAAAATCGCAAATAGTTCTTTGAAATAATTGAATTACAGTTTGTTACAAGAGATTTTCTTGC
>CALUJO010000070.1 GCA_944320965.1 uncultured Bacteroidaceae bacterium
AGACTCGACCACTGAATACACAATGGTCGAGAGGGATATTTTTATATTTTATCGAGTTTATCGGACAGCAATATTTTAGAATTATTCCTCAGAAGAGAATTCCATAAGGTATGCTTTGATGAAGTCATCAATCTTACCATCCATAACACCGTTTACGTCTGATGTCTGGTAATTTGTACGGTGGTCCTTGACTCTTCTGTCATCAAAAACGTAGCTTCTAATCTGTGAACCCCATTCAATTTTCTTCTTGCCGGCTTCAATCTTTGCCTGTTCTTCCATTCGGTGCTGCAATTCCTTATCGTACAAGATAGAACGCAACTGGCGCATAGCGTTTTCCTTGTTCTTTGGCTGGTCGCGTGTTTCGGTATTTTCAATAAGGATTTCTTCTTCAGCTCCGGTATATGGGTCCTTGTACTGGTATCTCAATCGTACTCCGGATTCTACCTTGTTAACGTTCTGTCCGCCGGCACCTCCTGAACGGAATGTATCCCAGCTGATGTTTGCAGGATTAATCTGCACTTCAATACTGTCGTCAACAAGCGGTGTGACAAATACTGACGCGAATGATGTCATACGTTTTCCCTGTGCGTTGTAGGGTGATACGCGGACAAGACGGTGTACTCCGTTCTCGCCTTTCAGGTATCCGTATGCATAAGGGCCTTCAATATTCATTGTAACAGACTTGATTCCGGCTTCGTCACCTTCCTGTATGTTTGATATTGATACTTTGTATTTGTTGGCTTCTCCCCATCTCATGTACATACGCATAAGCATTGAAGCCCAGTCCTGGCTTTCTGTACCTCCGGCGCCCGAATTGATTTTCAGGACACAGTCCATTTCGTCGGCTTCCTGGCGCAGCATGTTTTTAAGTTCAAGCGCTTCAACAGCTTCAAGCGCTTTCTTGTATGCTTCGTCAACTTCAGCCTCTGTTACAAGTTCGTCCTTGCAGAAGTCAAAGGCAAGCGCAAGTTCGTCGGCAAGGTTTTTAACTTCCTTGTATCCGTCAATCCATCCCTGTAGTCCTTTAACCTTTTTCATTTGTGCTTCTGCAGCCTTTGCATCGTCCCAGAAACCAGGGGCCTGTGTTCTCAGCTGTTCTTCTTCAACCTGTATCAGTTTGTTGTCTATGTCAAGGTATCTTTTCAGAGCTTCGGTGCGGACTGTTATGTCCTTCAATTGTTCTATTGTTATCATTGTGTATGCAAAATATTATCTTCTGCAAAATTAGTAATTTCTTGTCTATTATTAAAATCAATACTCTTTAAATCATAATTTTATGATAATGTAACGTGCTGCCTGACAAGAAAAAAGCCTTTCGTGAAGAAAGGCTTTTTTGCTGATTTTGCATGTTTTTCGTATTTTATTCGTACATTTTGTCTATCAGTTCTGCATAGTTCTTATAAACAACATGTCTCTTTATCTTTAGGGTATTTGTAAGTTCTCCCTTTTCCATGCTGAAAGGTTCAGGCAGCAGAGTGAACTTCTTTATCTGTTCGAAGTGTGCAAAATTCTGCTGAAGGATATCAATATGCTCTGTTACTGCATCAATTATTTCCTTGTTAGCGACAAGGTCTTTCATGTCATTATACTTGATGCCTTTTTCTTCGGCGTATGCCTTAAGGTTCTTGTAGTCAGGAACTATAAGTGCGGAAACATATTTCCTTTGATCGGCAACAATGCATATCTGGTCAATAAACTTGTCCACTACCATTGTGGTTTCAATTGCCTGGGGTGCAATGTATTTTCCGTTTGATGTCTTGAACAGGTCCTTGATTCTTTCTTTCAGGAATATAAGGTCGCCTTCAATTCTTCCGGCATCTCCTGTTCTGAACCATCCGTCTTCTGTAAACGCTTCTTTGTTGACTTCCGGCTTGTTGTAATATCCTTTTGTTATTGTGTCGCCTTTTAGCTGTATTTCGTCATTCTCTCCTATACGGACATGTACGTTAGGCATAATCTTACCGACTGAGCCTATCGTATACTTGTCAAAGTCTGTAAACGAAACTGTTGCTGTTGATTCGGTAAGTCCATACCCTACAACAAGTCTTATTCCTACCGACCTGCAGAATTCGAATATCTTGTCCGGTACTGCAGCTCCTGCTGTAGGGAAGAAATTTCCGTTTTCAATCCCTATAACCCGTTTAAGCAACGAGTATATGAACTTGTCATAGAATTTGTATTTCAGTCTTATTCCTAACGGCGGAGTCAGGCCTTTGCTCAGATAATCTATATTGTGAATCTTTCCGACTCTTATAGCATCCAGCATAAGTTTCTTCTTTATGCCCTTTGTCTCGGCAATCTTTTCCTGTACTCCGGCATATACTTTTTCCCAGAAACGGGGTACGCTGCACATAAGTGTCGGACGTATCTCCTTTATTGTCATCTGTATATCAGCTGGCTTCAGGTTTATACATACCAGTACTCCCTTGTGCAGGCACAGATAAACCCATGCTCTTTCAAAGATATGTGTCATTGGGAGAAAGTTCATAGAAACATCTTTGTCAGACATATAGGTAAGTCGTTCATCATGATTCTTGAATGCAACTGTAAAGTTACTTTGATGAAGCATTACCCCTTTGGGCTCTCCTGTAGTTCCTGATGTGTAAAGAATGTTCACAAGGTCTGTCTGTTGTGAATCGTTTCTTCTTTTTTCAACAAGTTCCCTATGCTGCTGGGCTTTTCCCTGTTTAAGGAATTCGGACATATAAACGGATATTGTATCATTGTCCTTCCTTATGACTTTTGGGTCGAATATTATGATTTTTTCTATTGTAGGGCAATTGGGCAGCGCTTGCATTATTGTATCATACTGATATTGTTCTCCTACAAAAATTAGTCTGATTTTGGCATCTTTTATAATGTATTCAACCTGAGGTGCCGAACTTGTTGCATAAAGTGGAATGGTAACCGCCCTGTTTGAATAGGCGCCAAAGTCAACAAAAAGACATTCCGGCTTGTTTTGTGAGAATACCCCTATATTTTCCTGCTCTTTTATTGAGTATTCAACAAGTGCATTTGCACATATGTCAACTGTTTCATCAAAATCATTCCAGGATATTGGAATCCATTGTGAAGAGTCGTAATCTCTATACTTTAAAGCTTCACGTCTGCCATATTTGGCAGTGCGGGCTTTTATCATTTTGGAAAGATTGATATAATCCATGCTCACCTGCTTTAACATTTATTTCACAAAGGTATTAAATACTTCTAATAAATGTCCGTATTTATGTCTTTTTTTGGTATGCAAGGCAAATATATTATCTTTCTCGGCAGAAAAAACTATTTTTTGTTTCTTTATGCTGTCTACAAAGAACAATCTTATTATCTGATAACGGTTATTTTTGTGACAATACCTTCTTTTCCTTCCGGATTTGATGCCATTACAAAATATATTCCTGTGGGTACCTTTCTTCCGTAGGAATTCTTGCCGTCCCAGCAGAATGTTCCGCCTATTGACTTTCCTGAAGTTACAACACGGCCTGATGTATCGGTGATTTTAATATCTGTGTCATATACTAGACCGCTTACTGTGATTACTCCTTCATAGTCGGGTTTAACAGGATTTGGAAACGCATAAATTTCTTCACTGAATGTTTCTTCAGGTTCGCTTGAATCAGTTCTGTAACACAAAAGTCCTTTGTCTGTACCAATGTAAAGCTCTCCGGTTTCCGGATTTAAAGCAAGACTCTCAATGTAATTTGAGAATAATGGACTGTTGCTTGTGTCGAAATGTTCTATAGTTTGTAATCCGTCTTCACTTAAAAGATATAGTCCGGAATTCTGTGTACCTAGCCATTTTCTGTTTCCGCCATCAACAGCAATTGCTGTTATGCATTCGTCTTTAAGAAGATAGTCGGCAAGGTTGGTACCGTCATTTCTTGGCACTTTGATTTGAGTTACTGTAAAAGTGCCATCTGTATCGAAAATCCTTTCCGGATTGTTTATTACCAACGGACCTTTTTCTGTTGCAATCCAAATACTTCCATTTTTATCTTCAACGATATCGTATGTCTTTAATTCTCCTAGAGAAGCACCATCCTGATTTATATAATTGGAGATGTATTTGGTTCTGTCATCGCTTGTATTGTCTATAGTATTGTTATAGTCAAAACAGAAGATACCGGTTTTTACTCTTCGCATAGCAATCCATATATATCCTCTTTTGTCAAAAATCATTTCTTCAGCATTTGGTGTTTCCTCTATCTCAGGATGATTGAATGCTACCCATTTACCATCGTTCTTCAAAACATTGATGATTGTCTTTGTACCATTGTTTACCATCCAAAGATTGTTGTCTTTGTCATAATTAAGGGCATCGACTCTGACGTACCATCTTGGCTCTGATGCGTTAGGACCTATACTTTGTAATGTGCTGTTCTTTTTTGATTCATCAGCATAGTATGTATATAGATTTACAAATTTATCATCCTTGAACTCATATAGCCCTCCAAATGAACTGGAAACAAATGTATGGCTCTTGTCACGTGGATCTATTGCTATGGAGGTTGTATTATAATAACTTGTACCGGTATATTGTGAAATATTTTCTTCAAAATAACTCCATTCTCCATTATTGAATTCCATTACAGTCCCAGGATTGTATACTTCTGGTATATCAAGTTTTCCTCCGGCAATCATAAGATTACCGTCAAAGAAATTCATATAGTAGAAAAGTTCTCTTCTTGGGCCATTTGGAACAATTGAAGAATAAACAGATGTAAATTCTTCTCCGTTTATTTTGAAACCGTTAAGATATGAGTATCCACAGGCAGCCCAATATATATCTTTCTGCTTGTTGTATTTGATATCTTGAAATCCTGCATCTTTTATTATACTTTTAATATTACCGCTTTTGTCATAAATGGATATTTTATTTTCGTTTCCGAAAATTATTTTGTCTTCATTACAGGATATATAAATGATATTATCAGTTGAAATTACCTTTTCTGTACCATTTTCATCCAATAGATACAAACCTTTTTCATTTGCGCCATAAACTTTATTGTCAAAAGATATTATATAATTATAGATATTGTCATTTATTTTCTCCCAATTGTTCGGATCTAATAAATTTTTATCTGTATCCTCCTTGTATAATCCGTCATTACCTGCTGCAAACAATATGTTTCCTGATATTCCGCAACTTGCAATAGAAGTTTCAAAAATATATGTATTCTTTACTTCCTTTTTTTCTATGTCAAGGATACATATTCCAAAATCTCCTGAGATGTAAGCATATTTGTCTTTTACAAATATGTCATTTACCTGTTTGGACCCTATTTTGTTTGTATCTTTCAAGTATGGTATATTATACGTTTCATCATCTTTAATAAGAAAATCAATGTTGCCGTTTTCATATACTATAATAAGAGTGCTGTAGGCATCTGCATATTTGATGGATGCTATTTTTACATCATTCAAAAGATTGGTCTTATTGTAATAATATACAGAATTGTCGTCTGAATTGAATGAATACAGATTCTTGTCGTTGAGACAATATGTTATGTTACCGAATGTTTCAACATTGGTGGCGTTCCCGAAAGACTGGAATGCTGTCCATTCCCCAACAGCGATTTGGGAATATAAGCATGAAAAAGAAACAAGTATTTGTACTATTATCAGAAGTATTCTTTTCATTACTCCGGTAAATTCTTTAGAAATTCATTTAATTTGTTCATTGCTATGGCTCTGTGACTTATGGAATTTTTTTCCTTGTCGGTCATTTGAGCAAAAGTCTTGTCGTATCCTTTCGGCATAAATACCGGGTCATATCCGAAACCGTTCTTTCCGGCTCTTTCTTTAGTTATGCTTCCTTTTATGATACCATCAAAAATATATTCCTTGCCATCTATAATGAGTGCGGCAACTGTTCTGAACTGAGCGTCTCTGTTTTCTTTACCGTTCAGTGCTCCAAGCAGTTTATTTATATTTGCTTCATGGTCATGTCCTTCGGTTGCATATCTGGCAGAGTGTACGCCAGGTGCTCCATCAAGGGCATCAACTTCAAGTCCGCTGTCGTCGGCAAAGCTGTTCATTCCGTATTTGTTGTAGATATGTCTTGCTTTGATAAGCGCATTGCCTTCGAAAGTGTCTGCTGTTTCCGGAATATCATCATTACAGTTTATATCGCTTAGTGACAAAATTTCAAAACTATTTCCTATGATATTTCTTACCTCTTCCAGCTTGTGTAGGTTATTTGTTGCAAAAACCAGTTTTTTGTCCATTATTAAATATATGTTTATCTTTGTAATTTATAAAATTCTGTTGGGTTATTATCTGATACAAAAATAGCTATATGAAATATATCTATCGTAATAAAAACGTAAAATTCTAGATTTTATTTGTTTTACTAATATTTTTTTATGTTATTTCATATCTTTCTTTTGTATAGGAATATTTTGGATATTAATTTATTGAATAGTGATGGAAAAACGAAGAATAGAGTATATTGATTTGTCAAAAGGATTGTGTATTTCTTTGGTATTGTTATTTCATATAAATTGTTTTGGTACAACATTGGAAGCTGCTGCACAGCACTTTAGAATGCCTCTGTATTATTTTTTATCAGGAATTTTTTTTAAAGAGTATGAAGGCATATTATCTTTTTCGATAAAAAAAATAAATAAATTGATAATTCCATATTTGTTTTTCTTTTTTATTGCTTATTTTACTGGCATTTTATGTTATTATTTGGGATTTTATGAGAAGGGGATTATAGAAGAACCTTTTCGATGGAATATGATATTTGATATATTCACTAAATTGAGCCAAGGAGAAAATATAGGATATAATTCACCTACGTGGTTTTTAATATCATTATTTGAGGTTAATATTTTATTTTATTTATTGCGTATAAATATTAGAAAAGATAAAATTCTTTTACTGATATCTTTTATAATAGGTATAAATGCAATTATATTTGATTTGAATAGGCTTCCATATTTTTTTGACAGAAGTTTAATTAATCTTCCTTTTTTTGCTGTTGGTTATTATTGCAGGAAACTTATTCTTGGTTCAACTAAAATATGTAAGTATTGGTTATTGTTGTTTTCTGTTGTATGTTTTGTAATATTGTATTGTTTTTCAATATTACCAAAAGATATAAGGTATTCTTTTTATTTGTATTATTTTCTTGGCTTGTTAGGAATTGCTGCGATGTTGTCGATATCAAGATTTCTTACTAGATTACCATTGATATCATATATAGGAAGATATTCATTGATTGTATTAGGGTTTCATACTTTCCTGGTAGGACCTATGAGGTATATTTATTCTTCTACTTCTGAGTTTATTCAGTATATATTGTCTTTTGTTTCGATTATAATATTGATGAGATTTATAATTATTCCAATTTCTATAAGACTTTTCCCATATTTTACAGCGCAGAAGGATTTAATTTCTTATCCTTTGAAATGGAAAAATTGTATAAAAAAATAAAGATACGGCTATGCCGTATTATAACTAAGGATTATTATTTGTCCGGTATATTGGTTGTTGTCTTTATTGAAGACAACGTATGCTTTTAGGTTTATTAGTTTTTAAGGTGAGTTCTATCAATTCAATTTATCCTCTTGTATCAGACAGCAGAACTCTTTAACTGCCCAATTTGTGAGCTTTAGTCTTTCAAATTTAGCGAATATTTTCTACCCCCCCCCAATTTTTACAATAATTAACTTGTGTTTGTTGTAAAAATTGGATGTGCAGGCATAATTCACCCCAACAA
>CALUJO010000071.1 GCA_944320965.1 uncultured Bacteroidaceae bacterium
CTTAAAGAACATGAACCGATTTTTATGGCTAACGAAAAAAAGAAGGTGCATCGTGCATTACGACACACCCTCTTTTTGGTAAAATGTACTTTTGGGATAAGGTTGTTTGTATTTTATACCAATCCGTCAAGGATAAATCCTGCAAGCACAAGGAATGCGTACATCATCATGTTGGCAGATGTCATTCCTAGTACCTTATTCAGTTCTTTGCCCTTGTTTATTTTAACAAGATTTCTCCATGCTTTTATGTGCATTGGCAAGTAAAGAACCGGTAAAATACCTGCAAAAATAAATCCGTGCAATGATGATGACAGGGCAAATATTACTGCAATTACTCCTGTAGCGAGGTAATATGTTTGTCCGAACCTCTCTCCAAATCTGACGATGATAGTATTCTTTCCGCTTTTCTTGTCGGCTTCACGGTCGCGGTAATTGTTTACGACAAGAAGAGCGTTAATTGCAAAACCGCTACCCAAAGCAGCCAGGAACACAAAAGTATTTACCGTTCCACTCTGTACGTAGTATGTGCATACCACAGGCACAAGTCCGAAAAATACAAGAACCAGTAAATCTCCTAATCCGCAATAGGACAGAATTGTTGTATAAAGGAATGCAAAGGCTATACATGCCAGTCCTATTATGATTAACCATTTGCCTCCAAATGCCAAAAGGCACAAGCCTGCAACGGAGGCCAGGACAATGGTTACTGCTATTCCCCAGGACATTGCCTTGGGTGTTATCCATCCCTGGGCACATGCCCTTTCCGGTCCGAGACGATCTTCTCTGTCACTTCCCTTGCGGAAGTCAATCAAATCGTTGATGAAATTGGCTGCGATCTGCATAAGGAATGCAAATACAAAGCATAATAAAGCCGGAGTATAGTTGAAACATCCGTCACCTATTGCAAGAGCTGTTCCTATAATAACCGGAACGGCAGCGCCTGTCAGAGTCTTTGGTCTGGCGGCAAGTAACCATGCATATAAAGAATTTGTCTTGATTTTAGTGCTGTTTGTTTCCATATATTTATTTGTTTTTTATGATATATTGAGCTGCTTGAATCATTGTTTTGGCATATTCGTTCATTTCTGCGGCCTTCTCTCTGTAAAATGATATTGAGTCTTCCGCAGAATTTTGCGAGTAATTGTAAAGACTTTCCCGTCCGTCCATACGATTTATGTAGTAGAATGTAGAATCAACGCATGCATACGAGTCATCTGACGAGAAGAATATGTAATCTCTTTTATCTTTCAGAAGGTCAATTCCGAATGTTTCGTTTCTGTAAGGCAGTCCCAGAATTCCCATAATTGTAGGGAAAACATCAATCTGTCCTGCGATGTTTTTTATTGTCCGTGCCTGATTTTCCTTGCCCGGTTCAAATATCAGTAAAGGTATCTGATGGTATATAAGTGAAACATCATACAGATTCAGGCCGGCTGGTGAACCATGATCACCAAGCAATACGAATATCGTATTTTTATACCAATCCTGTTTTTGCGCTTCTTCAAAGAATCTGGATAATGCCCAGTCCGAATATTCTACAATCTTTTTGCGTATATCCCCTTCTTTAGGTGTAAAATATTCTGGGATGATGTATGGCTGGTGATTGCTTGCCGTAAGCATTGTTGCAAAGAACGGTTTTGTATTCTGTTTGTCATATTCGCTCAACTTGTTTACGGCGTATCTTAGCATATAGTCATCCACAACTCCGAGGTTGCTTTTTACTTCGCTTTTCGGGTAATCCTTCTGCGCGTATATATTTTCAAAGCCGTTGGCAATAAGGAATCCTGCAACATTGTCAAACTGGTCGTCATGCGTTGTGAAATACATGGTAGAGTATCCGTTGTCAATGAATGCCGACGGCATGCCATAGAAAGGCTTGATTGATTTTAATGGGTGCTGGTTAAGAAGCGCTGGATAGCCGAACATTGTTGAATGTATTCCGTTCATTGTATGTATTCCAGCCGAATATGTATTTTTAAAATATATAGACTTGTCTATAAGGCTGTGAACAAACGGAGTCCGGTCCTTCCATTCAAGCAGGTCGCTGCAGAAACTTTCCATAAGTATTACCACAACATTCTTTTTCATGACAGTGTCTGCAGCTGCCGTCTGTCTGAACCAGAAGGTACTGTCTGTAGTCATTCCGAGCTGTTTTGCCGCATTTTCAAAAGATGTCTTTCCGTCTGCCAGGCTAACAGTTCTCATGTTTTCTTTCTGCATGTCAATGCTTGAGCGCATAAGTACGAACACCGGATTCAAACTTGCCTGATTCATGAACTGGTCATTACAGAAGTAAGCGGTTCCTATCCTTATTGGAGATTTAATAGCAATTCGACCTCTTATCCCAATGAATACGAGTAACAGTAAAAGTATGGAGTACACTATAGGTAATCCATAAAGCATTTTGACCGGAGCCATTTTTCCTGTTATCTTAATATGCCGCTTAGTCCATTTTGATATTGCTAATGAGTAGACAATTGCAATAATAAAAAACAGCAGTATATAGATTGTGAAACTTGTTTCATAGAACATCATTTTCAATACAAACCTTGGTTCTGACAGCCAGTGCCATATTGATGCGTTAATCTGTTTATTGAACTGAAGATAATATGGAATGTTGGCTGAGGAGAAAATGAAGGAAACAATATAAAGAACAAGTGACCACCACATTACAAACTTGCAGACAGCTGTATTCCCTTTCTTTAGAAAGGCTCCGATACATAAAAGGAGAACAGGCAGGATAAGTATATAGCAACTTATGACTGTATCAAACCTGAATCCCATTCCCATAGCCTTAATCAGGTTGCTGTTCTGGAATGTATAGGTTTCATTAATTGATATAAAGGATATTATAAGTGCTATTCTGGCAATTGTGAAGAATATTATGCCTACAATATATATCCCTAACACATAAATCGTGTTCTGAAGCAGCTTTTTCATGATGCAGTTCTGTAAATAAAGTGCAAATATATTCAATTAAAATGGTTTGTTTGCACAAATATTTTTATTTAATCAGTTCTGTGTATATATTATTCAGTTCTGCTGCAAGTTTGCTTTCTTCAAAATTATCTGCATATGCATATCCTTTTTCAATCATGTCGTTTCTCAGTGACTCATTGTTCATTATGAGGTCAATCTTTTCTGCCAGTTCAATTTCATTGTCCGGGGATACGTAAATTGAATCCGGTCCTCCTGCTTCTTCAAGGCATGAACCTTTAGCAGCAATTACAGGTGTTCCTGAACATAGGGCTTCAAGTATTGGAATACCAAAGCCTTCGTAGAGTGAAGGATAGACAAACAGGTCTGCCATCTGGTAGAGCGCCGGCAGGTATTTGAATTCTACTCCGTGGAACATTTCAAACGATTTTTCAAGACTGTTGTCGGTAATGAATGTTTTTACCTTGTCTGCATATTCTGTCTTCTTGCCTACGGCTATAACCTTTACCGAGGTTTTTACATGTTTCATTGCCTTTGCCAGAAGCATCAGGTTTTTTCTTTCCTCAATGCTTCCAAGATATAGGATAAATTTTTCGGGCAAATGGAATTTTTCCCTTACTTCCTGTTTTTCGCTTTCCGAAACCTTTTTGCGGAACAGAGGGTCGCATCCCTGATATACTACTTCAATTTTCTCCGGTTCAATTTTGTAAAGTTCAATAATATCCTGTTTGGTACATTGGCTCACTGCTATGATTTTGTCGGAGTTGATACATGCCTTGCGAAATTTATGGTTGTAAATCCATCTGTCAACTGGCTTGTACCATTCAGGATGTCTCAGGAATATCAAATCGTGAATGGTTACAATACTTTTTGTGTCTTTCGCTTTCCTGATATTTAGCGGGAGCTCATTGCTGAGGCCGTGATATATTTCAATCCTGTCTTTTATTATATCGTCTGTTATTCCAAATATTCTCCATATGGATGAAATCCTTTTCTGGAATCCTGTGGGGTATTTCAGTTTCACGTTGTTGCCATCCTCCTTGGCCAGTTTGTTCTTTTTTTCGGAAGGGGCGTATAGTATATATTCGTTATCGGGATAGTATTTTTTCAGTATATCAATTACAAACCTGCTGTAGTTACCCAATCCCGTCCTGTTCTGTGCTGCGCGTTTTGCGTCAAATCCTAGTTTAGGCATATAATAGTTTTATGCTTTAATTAAAGAAGATATTATATTGCTTGCAAGATATGTATATTTTTTGTTATTTCGTTAATGATTTAATGATAAAATGAGTTTACCGGCAATATCATTGTGCCCAAAAGGTTTTGATACAATGGAGATGTCTGTTCCGGTAAACCGTAAAGACATGATTATGAAAAAAATAGTATATTACATTTCATACACATTGTGGTTCCTGTTTTCGCTCCTGCCATTACGTGTATGGTACGTAATTTCCGATTTATTGTATTATCCGGTTTATTATCTGGTTGGTTATCGCAGGAAAGTTGTCCGCAAGAACCTTACGGAATCATTCCCCGAAAAGAGCGAGAAGGAGATTGTACGCATTGAAAAGGATTTCTATAGATATTTCTGTGACTATTGTGTCGAGACGATAAAGTATTTTTCAATAAAACGCAAGACCATAGAAAAACGTATGGTATTTGAAGGTGTTGACGAAATAAACAAGTGCG
This sequence comes from uncultured Bacteroidaceae bacterium, assembly GCA_944320965.1. Taxonomy (GTDB): domain Bacteria; phylum Bacteroidota; class Bacteroidia; order Bacteroidales; family Bacteroidaceae; genus Avibacteroides. The sequence continues at coordinate 4,627 of CALUJO010000071.1, forward strand.
TTGAAAAAGGCAAAAGCTGTATTCTGTATATGGGCCATTACTGTAACTGGGAATGGGTATCGTCTTTGCCGCTTTATGTTGCCGACCGTGAAGACCTTGTTCGTGGACATATTTACCATAAACTTGAGAATGACAATACCGACAAACTGTTTTTTGGAATGCGACAGCGTTTCAATTCCGAGAATATTGAAATGTTTGCAGCATTGCGTTACCTTGTAAAATGCAGAAGGGAGAATAAGAAGTTTGTAATAGGTTTCATTTCCGACCAGTCGCCAAACTGGAATTCGATGGGAATGTGGACTGAATTCCTTAATCACAAGACTTCGTTTTTCGTAGGTGCCGAGGGGCTTGCCAAAATGTCGGATGCAGCAGTGTTTTATATGGACATCAGACGTGAGCGCAGGGGTTATTACAAAGCGCGTTTCATTAAAATAACCGAAGAGCCAAAGTCCTATGGCGAATATGAACTGACAGCAATGTATGCCCGTATGCTGGAGGATACCATAAAGAGAGAACCCCAGTATTGGCTGTGGAGCCATAACAGATGGAAGCGGACATATGAGGAATATATATACCGAAAAGAAAATAAACTGCTTTGATTATAATACGGTTTGGTATATTGATTTGTATTCTTTAGCACTAGTGTCCACTAAAAATTAGAGGACGAGTTAAAAATTATAATTACTAAATAAATTTGGTCCATCAAGACCGCTT
>CALUJO010000072.1 GCA_944320965.1 uncultured Bacteroidaceae bacterium
AAATACGCTTTTGCAGCCTGACTTTTCCAATACAGTATCCTCCACAGGCATATAATCCCTGCAAGACAAAGCCCGGCTGAAAGTATCGATTTCAACGTTTCCATTTTTTCCTGCAAAAGACCGGAAAAAATCCCGTTTACACTAAAATGTAAACGTTTAATTTTAAAACATCGCTTCTATGCAGCCACAAGGCATATTTTATCTTTGCGAGGAACAGAAAAATGCAGCATTATTCATCGTAAAACAACTTAAGCAGCTTATTTGCAGACGGATGCTTCTCCAAATAGAAATCCAGCAATTCATTCACGACATCAACCAGTCCCGGATTGTCCATTACCCCTTCCTTCTTCATCCACAAGCTCACGATCTTCAGCTTCTCATGCAACTCGCCCGGCAAACCTATACTTGTCCTTTTCAGTTTTGCTTCACCTCCCATAGAACCGGCATGCCCGGATCTGACTTTCTTCCTGCCGGACCTTTTGCCCTTAAGCGTTTCCATCCCTGCCTCATGCTTTATTTCAGTATTCTTACTGACATCAACATCCGGTTCCGCTTTACTCAATACAGACCTGAAATTATCCAACTGGCTCATATAGCTCATTATGTTTGTATAATATCAAAATTACATATTTACATAAAAACATAAATATATGTATGCATGATTTTATGTATTTATATGCAAATATAATCATAATTACATATACAATCTCCATGTTCATGCAGGACATCAGGTTTTTTGCTTTTTCATCGCACATGTAATACACCTTACATATCTTACACATCATTTCAGTCAAACACCTTGTCCCATATTGCAAGATGTGTGTTTGTGTCACAAACACGAGAGCAGACAGACTCCATGACCGACAGTCTCTCGGCATATACTACTTCTGCCTTGAATTCTTCATAACGCTGACCGGGTTTCCCGTCGTATGCTTTTCATGATATTCCGCAGGGTTGAACTTCTTGATGTTTTTCTCGCAAAAGTAGTCCCGTTCGGCAACAGAAATGTCAAGTACCGGTTCCCTTTCATACGAAAAATCTCCACCCTCCGGGTAGTATTTTCCGACTCATACTTGACATTTCAGCTCCGGGACATATCGTGCTCAAAAACACTTAAGTTCAACCCTTAAATATCGTATTATGAAAAGCAACAATCTCATACAGATTTCCGGTTATGTAACCAAAGAGGTCAAGACAAATGATGACGCGACTTTCGCATCATTCGCAATCGCACACAGAGTCAAATCCGAAACAGTCATGTACTTTAACTGTGTGGTGTTTTCTAAAGACAAAAAGATACCGACAGATCTTCTTAGAAAGGGTAAAGAAATATTTATCAAAGGCTACCTCAGGCCAAACAATTACATGCATGAAGGTTCACAATTCAAAGGAATCCAGATAGTAGCAGAGAAAATCAGAAGTGCGAATGAATAACATATCAAACAATAATAAGTACTCATTATGAAAAAGTTTACTGAACAACTCGAAAACCTGCATGCAACGGCAGAATCAGCATTGCTGGATATCATCCAGAAACATGGTTCTACCTCTTTACTGAACAATATGCAGCAAATCCGGATAAGTGAAGAATACAGTTTATCCGAGTCTCCAAGACTGAACTCCAAAGTCCTGGTCATTAATAATGATGGATATGAATTTGATTTATGGGATACTTTCTTCTCCGACTGGGAGATACTTGAATTTCTCGATACGTTAATTGATACGCACAAGTTAAACTTATAAAACATTTCATCATGGAATCAAAACAAAAATATGAAATCGCATCAACAATCTGGCTTCAACTATCCGGATACACTCCCCATTATATCCTTTGGTCATGGGGACTCCGGGACCTCAGGGCTGTAGAATTAAACGGACAGGCTGGTCTTGCATTCGATGTCAACGGATTCCTGTTCAGCGGTACAGTAATAATCAAACTTGACGAAGGTGCTGATCTGTATGACGTTTGCCTAGAAAAAGATGGTACAATATCAGTAGCAAAAGAAGGGGTCTTTTATGACGAACTCGGAAATATCATTGATTCTCTTGTAGAAAAGAAGCCAGAAACTTCTGCTGAAGAATATGCCAAGCAAATTAGCAGCAAATACTCCCTTGCTTAGTAAAGCAACAACAAGAATATGGGAAAATCAGCATAGATATCCCATATTCTTGAAAAATAGATTAAATTTGTTGAATAAACTGGTTTTGCCTTATGCTGATAGACCATCTACGAATCAAAAACTTCAAAGGTTTTGCAGAAGACGAGTTTTCCTTCTGCAATAATTTTACGGTTATAATAGGAAACAATGGATCAGGAAAAACATCTGTCCTGGATGCTTTGGCCATTGCTGCCGGATGTTATCTGATACCGTTAGGCAGAGGGCAGAAATTCCAGCGTCCGATACATAAGGGTGAAGTCAGAATAGAGGAAAAGGAAAAATCTGTGTTCGACCCACAGCTTCCCTGCGAAATAGAAGCGGAAGGCAAATGGGGAGTCTGGCGAAGAACGGTTGAAAAACTGTCATTTGTAAATACTGTCAAATATGCCAAATCCATAACCGTATATGCAAAAGAAGAACTGGAGAAGGCAGTAAAAGAAAATGATGTCACACTCCCGGTATTTGCATATCACGGAACAGGCAGACTTTGGGCAGAGCTGAATGACAGGGTAAACTACACAGCCCAGGGATCAAGGCTTGATGGGTATGAAAACTGTTTTTCCGTAAAATCCTCCAGCAAGACATTCCGCAACTGGTACAAGACCCTTGAAAAAAACATTGACAAGAAAGGTTCCGACGAACTGGTCCAGAGACTTGAAACATTCAAGAGGGCAATCCTGACATGCCTTGAAGATTGGGATGATCTGTATTACGATTTTGCCGAGGATGACATAATCTGTGTCCACACGGGAGATAACGGACAGAAAGTTTCTATTCCATACCGCATGATGAGTGACGGATACAGGAACATGATCGGTATGATTGCAGATATAGCCTACAGATGCATAAAACTCAATCCGCACCTTGGGGTGAATGCCCTTAAAGAAACCGAAGGCCTTGTTCTCATTGATGAACTTGACCTGCATCTTCATCCGTCATGGCAAAAAGGGATTGTTTCAGAGCTTTCAGAATGTTTCCCTAAAATACAATTTGTTGCCACGACACATTCTCCATTCATAGTCCAGTCATTAAGCAGGGACCAGCTTATCAACCTTGAAAACGAGGAACTCGTAAACGAACCTCACGATGTCAGCCTTGAAACCAACGCACTTTACATGGGAGTGAAGTCCCAGCGGAGCAAAATATTCGACGAGAAGGAAAAAGCAGCCAGAGACTTCTTCAGTACCTTGGATGCATATTCAGGTTCAGAAGCCGACAAAAAACAAATTGAAGAAAAATTCAATCTATACATGCAGCAATATAGCGATGATCCAGCATTTGTTGCAAGACTTAACTTGGCGAAGATGTCCAAACTTAACAGGAAAAGAATATGAGGCCGGTAGACAAAGGACACAAGGACAAGGAATATAAACCATACACTACAGCAAAAAGAGAACTGTTCGAAGCTATAGGGCCATATTGCTCCTACTGCGAACGCGAGATAGAGCATATGGGCGCAGTCGAACACAAACAGCCCAAAAGCAAAGTCCCGGAATTAGAATATTCATGGGACAATTTCCTGTTGGGTTGCGTCAACTGCAACTCAATCAAGAATGCTTCCGAAATAAATGATTCCAATATCAATGATTTCGTATGGCCGGATACCGATGATACGTACCACATGATACAATACGACCCTGTTACTCTTATGCCGTCTCCTGCAGACCATCTGAACGAGCATGATAAAGCAAGAGTATCAAGACTTATCAAACTGGTTGGACTGAATCGGGCCATTCCAAAAGAAAACACAAAGAATTATCTGAAGGCATCGGACACAAGAGTTGAAGACCGCATCAAGGTCGCAGCTGATGCCAAATCATATAAACAAGCTTATCTGAATCTTCAGGACGACGCCAAACCTGCATTTGTCGAACAACTGAAAATCTTGGTAAAATACTCCGGTTACTGGAGTATCTGGATGCATGAACTGGAAGAAATTCCTGAAATCAAAGACGCTCTTCTATCATGTCTTCCCGGCACCAGAACAGACTACTTCTAAATGTCCGAGACCTGATTAGCACAATATGGAAATAACAAATTTAATAGTTGCTATAATCGGCATATTCATATCCGGTTTTATAAGCTATCATGTTCTTAAACTTTCCAAAAGCCTGTCATTCAGCGACAAGCGCAAATTTGAAAAAGCTATAAAAAATTATGTAGATGAACTGAATTCAGAAATACATTACAAAAAGCGTCGTAATGCAAAGACTATTATCATAGATGTTGATATGTACGACAAATATTATCCGGAAAACTGGAATAAATTTGGACGTCATTCACATTTTGCCGGAGAGATTAAAGGATACGGTTTTAAAGGAGTAGAAATAATTGTCGCTCTAGTCGGAGTAAAAAAAACTCAATGGTAGAGATTATGAAATTGATAATGAGTCTCATACAGACAAAGCAGTCAGAGTCGGCATAATACCTTACGAATGGATTGAATATATGGACCTTAATGGAGACGCATTCAACACATCTCCACTTATTTACTGTAAATTTCGTAATAAATCAAAATGGCAATTTAAAAAAGATTTCTTGCCGGATTCTGATGACGTTAGACGTATAAATAAAAGGTGGCATTTAACAAGGGAATGGAGCCCATTTAAATATACAACTTATTATCTTTTAAATCCTCAATATAACAAAGAACAGGACCACTATTGGGATGCGTATCGCGGGGAAATAAACATTGTTAAAGATTTACATAGTTTATAGCTTAGATTTATTGTAAGTATGTAAATTCATTTCGATTCTGGCTCTGATATATTTTGTTTGTTTTCTGTATGAAAAGACGAAGAGAATAATCAATAACACAATGAGAATAATATACTGATAGTCAAGAAAGAAACCAATCCTGCATAATATGTGCTTATATAAATACGCTAATAATGCGATACAGAAAACGGCAATATAAGTCCGGTACGCATTATTGTCTGTATTAAGAGTTATGACTTTCGTGTCTCTCTTCTCTCCAATGATATAATCTTTATATGGGAGAGGCTTAACAATATGCAGGGCTTCAAGCAGAGGCTTTATCAAAAGGGAACTAAAACGATTGCATACCATTCCTGCAAAATAGAACATTACACCGGTCAAGAACCAGTTCCCGTCTATGATAAAGTCATAGCCGACAACATATTTCAAGACAACAACCAATACGGCACCAGG
>CALUJO010000073.1 GCA_944320965.1 uncultured Bacteroidaceae bacterium
GACAAACTTTTCAAAGAACTCATTTTATTTACTGCCAGAGCCGCTTAGGCTGGGCTAATTTTTAACGAACTATTGTTTTTTGAATAACTGATAAAATTTGTTTTATCTGAAAATATTAACTATTCGTTTATTGTAACCTGTGAAATACGTGTATATTTGCAATATAAAGGAATTATTAACCAATATAAAAATCAACTTAATGGCGTATACGAACAATATCATGTACATTCGTTACCAGCTTTTGGCCAAACTGGTATCGATGTGGAAAGACGATGTTCTGTTGAGAGATATAGACCGTCTTCCTGTAGAGTTGCATCCGCGTAAGCAGAAAACCCAGGGAAGATGCTGTGTGTATAAAGAGCGTGCAGTGACAAAGTACAAGACTCTTGCGATGATGGGTTTTGATATGGAGGATGAAACAGATGAGACAGAAAGACTGTCAAGTTATGCAAAGAGAATGATGGAGCGTAATGGTCTGCGTCCAGACAAGAGTATTTTGAGTGTTATGGACGAGGCATGTTCTTCCTGTCGAAAGGTTAACTATGAGGTAAGTAACCTTTGTGTCGGTTGTGCTGCACAGTTCTGCTATAACAATTGTCCGAAAGATGCCATTTATTATAACAAGAAAGAAAAAGCAGTCATTGACCATGACAAATGCATAAGCTGCGGAAAATGTCATCAGGTTTGTCCTTACCATGCGGTTGTATATCTTCCTGTTCCGTGCGAAGAGGCTTGTCCTGTCAAAGCCATTTCAAAGGATGAATACGGTATTGAGCATATAGACCCGAATAAATGTATCTATTGTGGAAAATGTATGAACGCATGTCCTTTCGGAGCTATATTTGATGCTTGTACTGTTTTTGATGTACTAAAGGAAATCAGGAAAAAGGAGAGAAAGATTGTTGCAATGGTTGCCCCTTCAATACTTGCGCAATTCAACCAGCCAATAGAAAAGGTGCTTGGAGCGTTGAAGGCTATCGGCTTTGACGATGTGCTTGAAGTTGCCTATGGTGCTGAAGAAACAATAAGGAGAGAAGCAGAGGAATTCAAGGAGAAGATGGAACATGGAGCAGAGTTCATGACAACAAGCTGTTGCTCGGCTTATGTACAGCTTGTTAAGAAGCATATTCCGGAATTGATGCCGTATGTGTCTTCTACAGGCTCTCCGATGTATTATATTGCAGAGTATGCACGAAAGAAACATCCGGGTGCAATAAATGTGTTTATCGCGCCATGTGCTTCGAAGCGTGCCGAGTGCAATGAAAATCCGAATGTTGATTATGTTTGGACTTTCCGTGAGTTGGATGCCGTTATTGAAGGTCTTGGAATAAATATAGCAGACTGTGAACCGTTTGTACCGGAAGAGCATGCAGGACATGACGCACACGGTTTTGCAAAGACCGGAGGTGTGTTTGCTGCTGTCAAGAACATGGTTGGAGACCAGTCGCTCCAGGGAACAATAATTGCCAATCTTGACAAGAAGAGTATTGCGCAGCTCAGAGTTTTTGCCAAGACAAAGAAGGCTCCTTCAAAGATGATAGAAGTTATGGCTTGTCCGGGAGGATGCATAAGCGGTCCTTGTTCATGCAATGAAGGTATGCCTGCAATCAGGCAATTTGATGCCGAACTGAAGAAAAAGGAATAATCAGACTTAAAAAATAAAAGCCTGGCAGTCTTAATGATTAGCCAGGCTTTTTTATGCGATTATGTTTATGGCTTTATTGGCAGCTTTTGAGTTCCTTAGTCTTTGATTATGATATTCAGATGCTCTACCAATCCTTTTAGTCCGAATTCTGAAAATACAGTTTTCTTCAGTCTGCAGTTTTCAGGAATAATAGAGTAATTGTATGCTGTGCGGAAATCAACTTTTTCAAGATTTGTTCCCCCGAAAGTCGTCCTTTCAAGGTCACATTTGTCAAATGTGGAAGCGGTAATGTCAGCCTTGTCAAAATATGCTTCCTTTATGTTGCATTCAATAAATAGAGTATTTCTTAATTTTGTTTCTATAAAGATAGAGTAGTCCAATATGGATTTCTCAAACTGAAGGTTGCCGGACAGTTTGCTTATTTCCGAAAAGTCTGCTCCTGTCATTTTGCATTCTCTGAATTTTGAATCGGATATTACGCAGTTGAATTTTGCAAGACTGAAATTGCATCCCACAAATTTGCATTTGTCGAATATTATGTCTGTTATATGCAGGTCGGAAAATTCACATTCAGTAAAAATACATCTGCTGTATACTTTTTCAAGATTGCAGTTTCTGAAATCTGTTTTCTCTATGTTACACTCTTCTGTCATTTGCATAATATTTATTGTCTGCAAAGATACAATTTAAAGACAGTCAAGTTTGAACATTCACAAAAATCAATTCCCCCTTTTTAATATGGCTTACTATGGAGCGTCTGCCAACCTGGTTTATTAATCGAAAAAACGTTTACCTAAATCAGAAAAATTCACACTCGCGAAAACCTCCTGCCTTTTGCACCAAAACCTTTAATGTTTTAAGGCAAAACATAGAACGTTTCATGGTAAAACATTAAGGGCTTTAGGGCAAAAACATGCGTATTAATATTTCATCTTGATGTGTTCCTGAAAACAATGTATCCGTTTTATTTGTTTATATTTAAAGCGCTGTATCTGAAACATATTATCAGCAAGGAGTCAAAACTCTAAATATGTTTCTGCTTATTTGCTTTTACCTATGTTTGGGTATTGCAGCAAATAATGATAAATTGGATATTTGCGGTGTTGGAATATGTGGCAGTTACAGCCCCAAAATACTATTGAAGGATAAACATAAAAGGTTATATTATGAGAATAGAAAGAATTTTTGCGAGAGAGATTTTGGATTCACGTGGAAACCCTACAGTTGAAGTGGATGTTACACTCGAGAGCGGTGTGATGGGACGCGCTTCTGTGCCATCTGGTGCTTCGACAGGTGAGAATGAGGCCCTTGAACTGCGCGACGGTGACAAGAACCGTTATTGCGGCAAGGGAACGCTAAAGGCTGTTGAGAATGTGAACAATATAATTGCTCCTGCCTTGGCCGGTTGGTCGGTACTTGAACAGCGTGCCATAGATCACCGTATGATTGAACTGGACGGTACGGCAACAAAGTCAAATCTTGGCGCAAATGCGATACTTGGCGTTTCGCTGGCAGTGGCAAAGGCTGCGGCAAACTATTTGAGGATTCCTCTTTACAGATATATTGGCGGAGCAAATACCTTTGTTATGCCTGTCCCTATGATGAACATCATAAACGGTGGTGCACACAGTGACGCACCTATCGCTTTTCAGGAATTTATGATACGTCCTGTGGGTGCCTCTTCTTTCAGAGAAGGACTTCGTATGGGAGCGGAAGTTTTCCATGCTCTGCAAAAGGTGTTGAAGGCACGCGGACTGAGTACTGCAGTTGGTGACGAAGGAGGTTTTGCTCCAAAACTCAATGGAGTGGAGGATGCTCTTGACTGTATTATAGAGGCTGTGAAGAATGCCGGGTACAGACCAGGGGATGATGTGCGTATTGCAATGGACTGTGCTGCATCCGAGTTTTGTGTAAAGGAAGACGGAAGGTTCTATTATGATTATTCAAGACTGAAAAACGGAATGGAAAAAGACCCGAATGGTAAGAAACTTTCGGTTGAAGAACAGATTGAATACCTTGAACATCTTATTGACAAATATCCTATTGACTCTATTGAAGACGGAATGAGTGAGGAAGACTGGGACGGATGGAAGAAACTTACTGACAGAATTGGCAACAGATGTCAGCTTGTTGGTGATGATTTGTTTGTTACAAACGTTGAATTCCTTCGTCGTGGTATTGCCGAAGGTTGCGGAAACTCCATTCTTATCAAGGTAAACCAGATAGGTTCGCTGAGCGAAACACTTGATGCCATTGAAATGGCACATCGTCACGGATATACAACAGTCACTTCACATCGCTCGGGTGAAACCGAAGATTCGACAATTGCGGATATTGCTGTGGCTACAAACAGCGGCCAGATTAAGACCGGTTCGTTGAGCCGTTCCGACCGTATGGCAAAATACAATCAGCTATTGCGTATAGAAGAGGAATTGGGAAACCTTGCTGTGTATGGCTACAAGAGAATAACAAAATAATACTTTGTAGTGAATAAGTCATAAATGCATAATGGCGTCTTTGTGAAAAGGCGCCATTAATGTTTTTTGTGTTCAACGTATTGCCGGATTATATGTAATACTTATGTCTGCTTTATTACAATTAAGTTTTATAGTCATACGTTTATTTGTATTCCTTTAAACTGTTTTATGGAAACTTGAAATAGTGCCTATTCGTCAAGGCCGGCAAACCAGTAACCGAATATCTTTGTTTCTCCAGTGTCAAGCTTTATCGGAAATTCCATTCTGAAAGGTTCTTTTGTAGTGAATGGAACTGGTGTCCTGAAAATAGGTCCGTCATAGCAGAAAGTATGGTATTCTCCATTTTCCCCACATACGTCTATATGTGGCGGAAACTCTGATATGAGTTCTTTTGTAATGTGCTGCCCGATGAATTCTTTTCCAAGTTCGGATGCCGTTGTTGTTACGATTATTGTCTTGAGTCCTGAGGTCAAAAACTCTTCCATGACTTCTGCTGTTGTCATATCCCACAATGGTTCTATAACTGTAATGCCTTCCGGGTTCAGTGCTTCTTCACGGTATTTCCTGACATCGTGCAGGAATATGTCGCCGAAAATGGAACAGAATACAGGAAGCAAGCAGATGAAGGGATGAGAAAGGTGAACGTAATTGGTTGAATATGAGCAAAAGTTCTGTTTTTTGCTGAGATAATGGAAAGCAAAAATGGACAGGATATTGCAGGTGTTCAGTTACCAGAATGTTAGCTGCCCAGTTACCTGAGCCGAATAGGTAACAGACTGAACAATGAAGAAGCTGTCACAGAGGCTGTTATTCACTATATGTCAGCATTTTGCATATCAAAGGACGCTTATAAAATAGGTAATTTTGCCATTAAAAAAATAAGCGTATGAAAGTAGAAAAATTTAAGGTGTTGCTCTACCTGAAAAAGAGCGGTCTTGACAAATTCGGAA
>CALUJO010000074.1 GCA_944320965.1 uncultured Bacteroidaceae bacterium
CTGCTGGTGAGAGTTCTGTTTCAAAGAAGATGCCGGGATTGGATAAGGTTAAGGAGAGAAGAGAGAAAGAAAAGGATGCCTCAAAATTATCGTCTTAGAAATCTGAATTGTAATAAACAAACATAATAAATATCTACATCAAGCGATTAAGTGAATTAAAATCACTACTTTTGCACCATAAAATTAGATTATATGGACGACTTAAATAGAATCAAAGTTATCTTGGCTGAAAAGAAACGGACAAATAAGTGGCTTTCAGAGCAATTGAATGTCACCCCATCTACCGTTTCTAAGTGGTGTACAAATACAAGTCAACCAGATTTGGAAAGTTTAATGAAAATAGCGAAACTCTTAGAGGTCGAATTAACGGACTTGGTAAGATTTGATGATTTTAAGAAAAAAGCATAAAAACGAAATCCCTTATTTATTAGATAAAATAACAGATTCTCCAGTCTAAGTTTTTTAACAAATGTTTTTAAATAAAACTATTCCCATTTAGTAGGAAACAATTAAAAATAAATTGACTGGAAAATTATATTACGATGCAAAAGAGTATGCAAAATTCACAAGAAAACATAGATTTTCAAGGTACACCATGGGCGGAAAGGAGTTTTTCTTATCCTAATAGGATTATACGGCTAGCAACATCATTTAGCGGCATAGGCGCAATTGAATATGCTTTTAAGCGTTTGAGGTTACATTCTCAAATAATTTTTGCAGGCGACATAGATCCTAATTGTAAAAAGACATATTTTGCAAATTATAATATATCAGAAGAGCAATGGCATACTGATATACATAATTTTAATGCAAAGCCATACCGTGGTAAAGTCGATTTATTCGTTGGAGGAGCACCTTGCCAGGCTTTTTCTATTGTCGGGGAACAAAGAGGATTTAATGACACAAGAGGAACTTTATTCAGAGAGTTTGCAAGGGTAGTCAAAGAATGCCAACCCAAAATATTTATCTTTGAGAATGTTCAAGGATTATTTAAACACGATCAAGGGCGCACATGGGAAGTTATATATAATACTTTTAAAGATTATTGTGGCTATGATGTTCATTACCAGCTTCTAAATGCGAGAGACTACGGAATACCACAAACGCGAGAACGCTTATTTTGTATAGGATTTAGAAAAAAAACAAAATTCAAATATCCTGCCCCAATACCTCTCAAATATAAAATGTACGATTTTCTTGAAGATTGTACAAATAGTTCATATTATGAATATGAACGGAAATCAAAAATTTTGTCTCCCAATGAAGAGCATAGGCAAGCCCTCATAAAAGGACTAGTTACTGAAAATTTTAATGATTTTATTTTCCCGATAAAGGAAGTTGAAGACAAGTTTTATTTGTCAGAGAAAGTAGCAAAATACGTTTTATGCACTGGTACTAAGACTTTCAAAACTCAAATTAAAACAGATCTTGACATAGCTCGCCCTCTTTTGCAATCTATGCATAAGATGCATCGAGCCGGAGTTGATAATTATGTCACATTCAATAAATCTAAAGGAATTGGTGGGCTAAGGAAACTTACACCAAGAGAATGCCTAAGACTAATGGGATTTAAGGATGATTTCAAATTGGTTGTAAGCAATACATCTGCATATATGGAGGCCGGAAATAGTATTGTTGTTGATGTCTTGATAGCCATATTAAAACAGTTGGATATTACAAAATACGGAATAAATAGAAATGAAAAATAAGTATTCTGAAATACAAAACTCATCTGCAAATATAGATTTCACTACCGATTGGCAATTCTCAAAATTCTCTCATCCTGAGAGGACAATTAGAGTTGCAACTTCTTTTAGCGGAATAGGAGCTATTGAACATTCTTTATATAGACTAGGTCTTAAAAGTCAAATTCAATTTGCTGGTGATATAGATGAAAACTGTAAAAAAGCATATTTTGCAAATTACAACATATCGGAAAAGCAGTGGCATTCTGACATTCACAATATGGATGCTCGTCCGTTTAAAGGGAGTGTGGATCTTTTTGTTGGAGGAGCCCCTTGTCAGGCTTTTTCTCTCCGAGGTAAACATGGCGGGTTTGAAGACACAAGAGGAACTTTATTCAGAGAGTTTGCACGTCTTGTTATAGAATGCCAACCAAAAGTCTTTATCTTTGAGAATGTCAAAGGTATGCTTAGTCATGACAAGGGGAAAACTTGGGAAATAATTAAAAGCACGTTTGAAAATGACTGTGGTTATGATGTATATTTCCAAGTGTTAAATGGGAAAGATTATGGTATACCACAAAGCCGTGAGCGTCTATATTGCATAGGATTTAAGAAAGAGACCGAGTTCAAGTATCCCGCACCAATACCATTAACAAGAACTGTTTATGACTTTCTTCAGTCTCAATTTGATAGGAAGTATTTACTAAAACAAAAAGGGGTAAACTTTATAACAAGAACTATTAATCATCAAAAAAGTTACACACAAATAAATGGGGATGTACTTCTTTGCCAAAAACGAAATCAACAGTTCAATTGGCATGGCGACTTCATATTTCATCCTAAACTTATATGCGATGTAAGTACAATAAAGACAGATGAATATCTTTTTAGATTGGCAGATTATGAAGAAACATATTATACAGATTTTCATCCTGAACTTTATGCCATTCGTCCATTGGATTGCAAAACAGAACAAATGATTGTTGCCGATTCGAAAGATATAGACAAACGATTTGGAAGGTTTAGAAAACTTACTCCACGTGAATGTCTTCGACTTATGGGTTTTGATGACTCTTTCAAAATAGTTTGTTCTGATACGGAAACATATAAACAAGCAGGAAACAGTATTATTGTAGATGTTTTAATGGCTCTACTCAAAAAAATGGATATAACAAAATACGGATATAATGGCTGATGTAATTTGTAGATGGAGAAATGCAACTCCTAAAACAGTATGCGAATTGGTAAAAGATTTGCCACATGCGCAGATGACTTCCGAAGAATTTAGGTTGAAAATGGGAGACGATTTTTTTCATACGCCATATCAACTTGCTTGTCAATTAGGATTATATTATGAAGGTAACGGAAAATACATACCACGCTTTTCTCATGACATAACAGAAGAAGAAGCGCAGGCTTATTTGGAATATTGGATTCAATGTTATTATGCACCTAATCCTTATACAAAAAGCCTAAAAGGTTTACAAACGCCTGTATATCTTATAGAAGAACTGGTAAAATGTTTAGAACAAAAGGGAAGTCCCACTGATTTAAAGGGGGCTTTAACAGAGATTTTCCATGACCAAATGGGTAATATGGACATTATTACAAATGCGCTCAATAATTATTCTAAAGTCATATCCGTTAAAGACGGGAAAGCATATTTAACAGCTAATTATAAAGATTATATGAGAACGATGCCAAATAGACAAGACAAGGAAGCGTTTTATAAAAATTTCGACAACGCCACTAAATGGATAAAAATGCCTAAGGGATTTATATCAATGTCATTCCGCCCCTACATTACCGCCATTAAATCAAAACCTTTTCTATTATTGGCTGGCATATCAGGAACAGGGAAAAGCCGTATTGTACGTGAAATGGCACGTGCCTGCTGGGATGAGGACTCTGTAGAATTCAAGGCCCAAAAGCCTATGAATTTCGAGATGATTCAAGTAAAACCGAATTGGCATGACTCCAGCGAGCTGATAGGTTATGTGAGCCGGATAAACGGCGAAAGATATGTTGTCGGGCCATTCCTGAGATTTTTAGTCAAGGCTAAACAAAACCCTGAAATTCCTCATTTCCTATGTTTGGACGAAATGAACCTTGCTCCTGTAGAGCAATATTTTGCTGAATACCTGAGCGTGGTGGAATCGCGTAAAGTAAATGCGGATGGAGTAGTCGTAACCGATCCGATTGTAGATTTTGAACAGACTGACGCGTACAAGAGTCTTATAGACCAACTTTTCACGGATGATGAAGAACGAAAAGCATACTTGACGGAAGAAAACGGGAAACGTCTGTCTTTACCTGCTAATCTGATAGTTATCGGCACCGTGAACATGGATGAAACCACCTTCTCATTCTCACGAAAAGTGCTTGACCGAGCCATGACCATAGAAATGAACGAAGTGGATTTGGATGCAGGATTGACCGAGCGTTATGAACATATCGGGAAGCTGGGCTATGAAGAACTTATAGGGACGGCTGTGGAAGGAGTGGATGTTTATTCCGACAATCGGGAAGTTTGTGACAAGGCGTTAAATTACCTGAAAGTAGTCAATGCTGTGCTGGAGGGTACTCCATTCAAGGTGGCTTA
>CALUJO010000075.1 GCA_944320965.1 uncultured Bacteroidaceae bacterium
TGTTGATAGGTGTACCTCCCCTGATCCTTATAAGCAATTGACTTTGTTTTAGTTACTTTTCATCGAACTCACGTTAATGTAATGAAAACCGTTTGACAGACTAATAAAAAATGAGTGGATTTTTTATTAGTCCTATATAGGACTGTTCTGCAAAAAATCCACTCAATCTATCTGTTTATTGCTCTGGTTATCAGTTGTTTGTTGCCAGATTGGATTCTGACCAAAGTTCAGTTTTGAAATGTGGATGTACCCCTGCTGCTTTAGTCAGTTCCTCATCCATTATATTTCTTACAAATTTTACATTCTCCGCAGTGGTGGCTATTGAATCATGTATAGTGAATACAGGAACCTTGTGCTCTCCCTCGTCCCATATCCTTTTGCAGCACCTGTGGAGTATTATTTCACTCTCTACAGACTGCAGGAGACAGGCAAAATCTGACTTGTCATTTATCTTTGACATTTTGATAAGTTCATATATTTCAGGAAACGTTTCACTGAATACCTTTTTAAGATGGGCACCTTCCTGATTTAAGAATCTGTTGCTTGAAAAGAACGCTATCAGCATCATTATCTTGGCATCCTTTTTCTCTTTGCAGCAGCCCGGATATTGCCCATTGGCTTTGTCCATCATGAACTTATAGACTTCTCCACTTGAAGCCTTAATGATATATTCGGATTTACTGTCCTCTGGCATAGATTCGACATAAGTCTTTATATCAGAAAGAAGTTCATCCGAAAATCTTTTTTGGATGTTCTCCGGAAGATGACCTATATTGATATAAGCACCAGAACTTTTATCCCAGAAATCCGGATTGAACAATATGCACAGCAAAAAAGGCTGGCTGTTTGAAATGTCTATGGCAGTAAGCTCCTGTCCGTCATATTTGAGGAAGTTCCTGTAGTCCTTCTGCATATTGGTTATTGCAGAGTGCAGTCTGTGCACGTTTGAATCTATCTTTGCATTATACGCTCCCATTTCTATTGCAGCTATATTGTGCATCGCTGCATTGTACTGAGACCTCGGATATTTCTTGAAGTACCTCTTGTTTTTCTCATCCCATTTGTCGTGATTGTCGTCCCAACTTGAGTATCCTGATGCAAATTTCCTCTCCTTTACCTGCCAGGCGTATTCCTTTGCGCGTGGATTTATTGTAAGCTTCTTGTCCTGATACCAATGTACAAGATAAGGTATATTCACAAGTGGATTGCTTTCCAGGCTGTCTGTATCTTTATTATAAGTCTGTGCAGGAACAGCCAACGATAATTCCTCTTTCCCTTTTTGATTCCGGTGATAGGCATATCTTTTTAGGCATGCTTTCTCATAATATGGCGCGAACTTATATCCTATTGATTTTTTGCCCTCAATATAAAACCCGTCTGAAATTACAATCCCAGTCCGGATGAGATAATCCAGATAGCATTTGTAGTCCGGAAAGAATCTCTGGATATACTTCGAGTATATTGGCACAAAGCCATCTTCAGTAATAGAATCCTTATTTAACGCAGGAATGGAACTTAAAAGGCCAATGATATAAGCCAAACGGTCTCTATCAAACTTGATGCCTCCTTTAGAATAGACAATATCAGTTCCCCTCTTCCGGAATTTATAATTTGTCAAAGGAAACTGCTCAATATGCTTGTCCAAATCAAGATTTTCAGGAATCAAAGCAAAATCCCCGGCATATTTTCTGGCTACTGCAAGAAACAACATTGAAGACTTCAACTGTTTAGGCTCGTCAAAATCTTCAGCAGCTAAAATTTTACCCGAACCAAAATTTTCAAACCAACCTTTCCAAAACTTACAGTTCATACAACCGCCTCCTATCTTCCTTAATTTATCCATTATGGTACGATATTTTAATTGAAGTCAAAACCAAAGGCAGGAATCCACGGTGTCATGCCTCCTGCATATGAATTATCCTGCTCAATGAATTCGTTTTTCGGATACTCTGTCTCAAACAGATTATCAGGCAGTTCATTGAAGAAATAAGTGTCATTGTTTGGCATTTTGTTATCCTCCTGCCCTATTGTTCCATTTGAACATTGTATGCTTCTGATATTTCGTGTTACCACAAGTCTGTTTTTGGCCCTTGTCAATGCGACATACAGGCATCTTCTTTCTTCCTCTATTTCATCGCTTCCTTTTGAGATATTCCTTGCCATTGGATATACACCCGGTGAAACATTCAGGACATAGCAGGTATCAGCTTCAAGCCCTTTCGCTGAATGGATTGTTGATATTGTGACTATATCCCTCGGTGAGTCATCTGCCATCATATTCCCTTCATCAAGTACCGGATTTAATGTGAAGTCACTGAGAAACTCAGTTATAGTAGAATATGATTCGGCAACTTTAATAAGCACTGGAAAATCTTTAGACTTTCTCTCCCAGTCATCCCCATATCTGGCTGACAACATATTTTTCATATGCCCTACAGCAACCTCCAATGCTTTTGATGGGTTATTGTTCATATCCTTTATTGCATCAAGAGTACCCATCGTATCGCTATCTTTTATTTTTATCCCCTTTAACACTGTTAGGCAGTCTTCTATCGTCATACAATCTTTAATTCCCTCGATTATTTTAACCGAAGTCTTGTTTCCTATCCCTTGCCATAATTTGAGATACCGCATCCATGACAGCTCGTCTTTTACATTTGCAGTGATTTTCAGTGCTGACAGGACATCTCTGATATGTGCGGATTCAAGAAGCCTCATTCCACCGAAAATTTGATATGGAATACCTCTTTCCGTAAAAATAGTCTGCAGTGTTCTCGTTCCATTGCTTGTCCTTGACAGCACCATATAGTCTCTATAAGATTTTTCTGAATCGGTTATACCTTTTATTATGTCATCAGCAATCCATCCGGCTTCATGCCACTCTGAATTAAAGTGGACAAGTTCAGGCTTGTTTCCTGCTCCCCGGACACTTCTAAGCTGCTTGTCATATTTTAAAGGGGACTTCGCTATAAGCCAGTTTGAAACATCAAGAATTTCTTGTGTTGAGCGGTAGTTGTCTTCAAGTTTCATTACAGATGAATCCGGAACCCTTTCCTTGAAAGAATGTACATTCCGGAAATCTGCACCCCTGAAGCCATAAATTGACTGGGCGTCATCACCTACACAGAACAGGTGGCAATCATCTATAAAAAGATTCAACAAGTCCCACTGTAAGGGGTTGGTATCCTGCATTTCATCCACAAGGATATGGTCATATTTTGACGCAATATGCTTCTTTGCATCGGGATTGCTTCCTAAAATATTTATAATCTGAAGAAGAAGATCGTCATAGTCAAGTCTTTTGTGCAACTGTTTATAATCGATGTATTGATTGATGACTGTTTCAAAATATTTCTTGTTGTTTCTTATCCATTCGTCTTTTTGCGCATCCGTCATCCTTTCTTCAGCAAGAACAACCTCCTTTATAGCCAGGGATAATGCACACCGGGTATTTATGACTTTTGAATAGACATCTTTAAATATTCCGGCTTTTATCCCGGTCCTTTCTGCAGCCTCTCTGTTTTGACCTAAAATGAACCGGAACACATCCTCCTGTTCGCTCTCATCAAGAATAGTAAAATTGCTAAAAGGAAATATTTTCGGGTTTGACCTAATTATCCTATAGCACCATGAATGAAAAGTGCTGCCATCAAGTCCCTTTGCTTCCGGGAGCATAGCCTTGACCCTTTCAACTATCTCTCCTGCTGATTTTCTTGTGAATGAAAGAATCTGTATTCTCCTCGGGTCTATGCCATGAGAAATCAGATAAGCTGCTCTCGCAACTATTGTTCTTGTTTTTCCTGTACCTGCCCCTGCAAGTACCATGAGATGTTTGCCGTTGTATTCAACTGCTGCCTTTTGTTGGGCGTTTAAAATAAAAGTATCCATGTCGGATTCTCCTATTGTTTTATGAGCATCTTGAAATTGAGATGCTCTGGTTAAACAATACCCCGATAAAGGGCATAAAACAAATAATGGAGAAATCACTGCACGGATTAAACTATAAAGGCAGTTCAGTTGCCCGTGAGAAATTTTCTCTATGTCCGCCAGATAACTCTGACATACAAAGGTTCAAAAATAAATTCGAGAAAAGCAAATTTATTTTAAACAAATTGAATATGATAATTTAGGCAGAGTCAACGAGCAAGTGCAACACGAGACAAAATTATAACAAAAGTCTAAAGAACTCGTCCTTGGGGGTAGAA
>CALUJO010000076.1 GCA_944320965.1 uncultured Bacteroidaceae bacterium
AAATGGGCTGACATCGAAATTTAAGTCAGCCCTATTTTTATATATTCAATAAATTTTTATCGGACAGCAATAATATAATTATTATCTTAGCGTCTGATTTTTTATAATACTTTATTGTTTGTATGGATTTGAAAATACTGCACAGAAAGGGGAAAAACTCAAAGCTTTTGTATTATCTGAAAAATGCAATGAGAGTTGTAGAACCCAGGTTTATGCTGTTTCCGGATATTGACAGACTGCATGATATAGTTGACAAAAGACCAGACAAGGATTATATATACGATAGGGTAAACTATTATAACAAACTTGTTGGGGAAACTGCTTTGACAGGTGATGTCTGTTCTGTGGGCAGTTTTCATTTGAAGGGGAACAGAAGTGCGTATTTCTTTGATACATACGAGTATGTAAGATATTTTGACAAGGACAAACGTTTCAAGACACTGTTTGGGGATATTACACATGTACCGTCTGAACCTTCAATAGTGAAGAGTTGTCCGCTCGTTGATGATAATGCCAATTCAATAGTTCTTAATTTAGACAAATGCAGGCATTTCATATTTTTGCATGATACAATACCTTTTGAGGAAAAGGAATTCAAGATTATATTCAGGGGTGAGTGTGACGGAAAAGAACGTAGAAGACGTTTTGTGAATATGTATCATGATAATGAACTTTGTGATGTAAGGGATATTTGCACATATAATGATGGGAAAAGGATAAAAGGCTATACCAATATGATGTCAATCTATGACCATCTGAAATATAAGTTTATCATGTCGCTTGAAGGGAATGATGTTGCAAGTAATCTTAAATGGGTTATGTCATCGAACTGTATTGCCGTAATGCCGAGGCCTACTTGCGAAACATGGTATATGGAAGGAAGATTAATTCCGGACTATCATTATCTTGAAATAAAGCCGGACTACTCCGACCTTGTTGAAAAGACAACATGGTGTGCCAACAATCCGGAAAAGGCGAAGGAGATTATATTGAATGCCCACAAATGGGTCAGTCAGTTCCAGGATGCCAAAAGAGAGAAACTTATATCATTGCTGGTATTGGAAAAATATTTTAAAACAACAAAATGAATATGTATAGGATAAGTTCAGACAGAATAACAGAGTTGAAGGATAACGAAATATTTGTATTCGGCAGTAATCTTGAGGGCAGGCATGGAGGCGGTGCTGCCTTGCTTGCGTACAGGAAGTGGGGAGCTGTCTGGGGACAGGGAGTCGGGCTGCAGGGACAGTGCTACGGTATCCCTACAATGCATGGCGGTCCTGAAAAGATAAAGCCGTATGTTGACGAATTTATAGAGTTTGCACGCAATCATAAGGAACTGAATTTTCTTGTGACAGAGATAGGCTGCGGAATAGCAGGCTTCAGTCCTGAGGATATAGCTCCGTTGTTTGCTGAAGCAATTGATGTTGAAAACATATATCTTCCAGAGAGATTTGTGGAAGTAATTGAAAAATACAGATAAAGTGTTTGACTGTAATTGTGATTGTAGAATATTTGTATTATTGAATTTTTAGTATGAAATCTTTTGAGTCGTTTAAAGGTGTTATCTATGCTGTAATTTCATCTTCAACTTTCGGGCTTATTCCATTGTTTGCGGTTCCTCCTGTTCTGGCGGGTATGCCTGTCAATTCGGTAGTATTTTACCGCTTTTTCTTTTCGGCCATAGCAATAGGGCTTGTGCTTATTTTGAAGAAAATTGATTTCCGTATATCCCGAAGAGAGTTTGCAATGCTTTGTGTTTTGGGAATTCTGTATGCATCAACGTCATTGATACTTACTTCAAGCTATTTCTATATACCAAGCGGTACGGCAACTACAATTCATTTTCTTTATCCTGTAGTTGTGTCACTGATTATGGCTCTGATGTTCAAGGAGCAGTCTTCAATGCTTCTGTATGGAGCTGTTGTACTTGCTATTGGGGGTGTTTATATGTTGAGTGGAGTGCAGCAAGGGGCAGAAGTGAATGTGATAGGCTACCTGATGGCATTTTCGACTGTTCTTACATATGCAGGTTATCTTGTGATTGTAAACCGTTCGTGCATAAACAGAATGAACGGGCTTAAGGCTACTTTCTGGGTGCTGACAATGGGTATGGTAATATTCTTTTTCAATACGATGATTCAGGATGGATATATTTCGGGCTTCCCTGATACCAAGTCAGTCATTCAGGTTCTTATGCTTGCCCTTCTGTCAACACTTGTGTCTGACCTGACACTTATTCTTGCCATACAGCGTATAGGTTCAACGATAACCGCGATACTTGGATGCATGGAACCTTTAACTGCCGTTTGTATGGGGGCTATTTTCCTTGGTGAGAAATGCTCTCTTACTCAGGGAGTCGGAGTCCTGATTATCCTTTGTGCGGTTATACTGGTTATATACTCGTCAAAGAAGAAAAAGGCTAACTGTTGAATGTGTGGGGTGGCATTTCCTTGTTTTCTGAAATAATAAGAAGCTTGTCACCCTCTTTCAATTCCATCTGTCCGTTTGGTATTATAAATTCACTGTTCCGCTTTACAAGCATTACAAGCGTGCCTTGTGGTATTTTCATATCTTTCAGCCTGTTGCTTTCCTTGAGCATTTCCTTGGTAAGCACAATATCGTTTAGCTTTGAGTCAACTTCATCGGGCAGTTCTATACCAAAATCGTTTCCTTCTTTTGGCGCAGGCAGGTCAAGTTTCAGCAGTTTTGCCGCTTTGGAAATTGTAGTTCCCTGTATTATCAGTGAAAGCATAGTTATAAAGAATACTATATTGAAGAGCTGTTGAGAGCCTTCTATTCCCGCTATAACCGGATATGTAGCAAAAATTATGGGAACAGCTCCTCTCAGTCCCACCCAGGAGACAAACAGTTTTGACTTTATATCTATTTTTCTGAATGGAAGCAGGCAAATGAATATGCTCACCGGGCGTGCAATAATAATTATGAACATGCCTATAAGCAGCGCGACTCCGGCAATGTCAATCATTTCGTGCGGGTTGACAAGCAATCCAAGCATAATGAACATTATTATCTGGAAAAGCCATGTCATTCCGTTCATGAATGTACTTATTTCCTTTCTGTTTACAAGTTTTGTGTTTCCTACTATTATTCCCGCTATATATACAGCAAGATATCCGTTCCCTTTAAGCAAATCCGTTATAGTAAATGTGAAGAAAACAATGCTAAGCAGAAGAATAGGGTACAATGAAGAATTGGACAGGTTTATTCTGTTTATAATGAATGATGCTGCCTTGCCAAGCGCGAATCCTATTGCGGCACCAAAGAAAAACTGAATAAAGAGATCCTTTATTATCACAGCAATACTCATGTTGTTTGATGCGATAACCTGTATGAGGGCAATTGTAAGCATATATGCCATAGGGTCATTGCTTCCGCTTTCAAGCTCAAGCATCGGGCGCAGATTGTTCTTCAAATTAATGTTCTGCGAACGCAGTATGCTGAAAACCGAGGCGGAATCGGTTGATGACATGGTTGCCGCAAGAAGCATTGAAACGACAAGCGGAAGGTAAATATTGGTTTGGTCCCATCCGGAGATATAGAATATAAACAGCCCGGTTATCAGGGTTGTCAGAATTACGCCTATTGTAGAAAGAACAAGTCCCTGTGCCATAACAGGTCTTATATCGGCAATCTTGGTATCCATACCGCCGCTGAACAATATGATGCTTAATGCTATCATTCCTATGAACTGGGCATCTTCTGCATTGTTGAACTGCAGTCCGAGTCCGTCACTTCCAAAAAACATTCCGACAAGGAGGAACAGGAGCAATGTGGGGATTCCGAACCTGTAGCCTGTCTTGCTTATTATGATACTTACAAAAATAAGTACCGATCCGATAAGAAGTATATTTTCAGCTGTAAACAACATAAATTTAGAGTTTTTCTGTTTGGTTTGACAAGTACAAAAGTAGTAAATAAAACAATTTGTTGCCTATTATTGTTTTTGCCGTTGATGTTTTTTTTATAATTTTGACACATTAGTGTCCACTAAAAAATCATAGAAGTTCTTTGAAATTATTGAAATTCAATTTGTTATAGGATATTTTTGGGAG
>CALUJO010000077.1 GCA_944320965.1 uncultured Bacteroidaceae bacterium
ACCCTAAAAATGCTTGTAAAAGACTATATTTCAATTATTTCAAAGACCAATTTCCATTTTTAACGGGACAGTAATGAGATAATATGAATGTTTTTTCTGTTATTTCCGATAGTCCGGTTTCAGAGTCTTTTGAAGGCTTGTATAAGGAGTATGAGGAATATCTTCAGGTTATTTCTCTTGGAGAAATATTTATGCTTGACAGTTTTGATATAGTTCTGACTCAAAAACATCTTGATGTATATAATGCAATTGTAGGACAAATCAACCAGTTGGTCAATTTGTATAATCAGCAGAATAAGGATAACCGTCTTCCTAAGTTAAAAGTCCTGTTCAAGCAGATTCTAAGTGACCGTGAACATTTGTCATGGCTTCCCGAAGAATTGAAAAGTGATGATGAGGTTGTTTCATCTGTCAATGAATTTTATAAAATAATTTCATCCGGAATATTGGATGAAGGTGCTTTGAGACTGTTACTTGAAACACTGCGTGAATATGATACAGATGGCATATTTATACGCAACGACTTGCAATTGTCTGAGATTTCGCAAAGGTTTACCGGCAGTTGGGATACTATACCGGTTGCAATAAAAAGAAAGTTGGAAAATGATATTCCGAGGAAGAAAAAGGAGTCAGAAGAGGAATACCAGAATAGGGTAAACAAATATTTCAAATCGTGTAGCAGTTTTTCAATATCATTTATTGATAAATGTCTGTCGGATTTTGGAGTTGCCGATAATAAGATTGAGGATTATTTCGGTTCATTGGGAGCTGTAAATACAGATACTGTTCAGAAGGAAAATCTTTTTGCAAGAATTAGAAATGCCTATATAAGTGCAAAAGATGTATTGGACTTAGACCGTTTTTCTAATGAACGTGGATTAAGTTTAAGAAATGACAGTTCGGCTGTTCAAAAAATAAAAGAGTTGCTTGATGCTGTCAGGGATTTGCTTTTGTTTGTGAAGCCATTACTTGGCAACGGTGACGAACCTGGAAAGGACGAAAGGTTTTATGGAGATTTCTTGAGGTTCTGGCAGGAGCTTGACGGTATTACTCCGTTATACAATAAGGTTCGCAATTATGTAACAAAGAAACCTTATTCACAGGAGAAGATAAAATTGAATTTCCAGAATCCGACTTTTCTTGATGGATGGGATTTAAATAAGGAAACTGATTATACTTCTGTAATCCTGCGCCGTAACGGGCTTTATTATCTTGCTGTTATGAGAAAGAATTCAAAAAAGGTTTTTGAGTCTTATCCAGAGGGAGATAAAAAGTCTTGTTATGAGAAAATGGAGTATAAGACGTTTAAGGATGTAACAACAATGGTTCCTAAATGTAGTACTCAATTAAAAAATGTAGTAGAACATTTTAAGAGTAGTAATGAAAATATTGTTATTGCAGATAAATTTGTTTCTCCATTGATTATATCAAGAGAAATATTTGATTTAAACAATATAACGTATGATGGGAAAAAGAAGTTTCAGAAAGATTATTTAAAAAATACTCAAGATGTAAAAGGCTATAAAGAAGCGGTAAATGTATGGATTAAGTTTTGTGTTGATTTTATCAAATCTTACAAAAGTACATCTATTTATGATTTGTCTTCTTTAGGAGATATTGCAAATTATACTGAAGTTGATAAATTTTATGCAGATATAAATAAATGTGTTTATAAATTATCATTCCGCAATATATCATCTGACTACATCGACAAACTTGTAGAGGATGGCAGAATATTTTTGTTCCAGATATACAATAAGGATTTTTCTCCAAGCAGTAAGGGGACTCCAAATATGCATACATTATATTGGAAAATGATATTTGACGAGCGGAATTTGGCAGATGTTGTATATAAACTTAATGGTCAGGCTGAAGTATTTTTCAGAAAAGCAAGTATAAAAGCTGACAAACCAACACATCCTGCTGATGTGCCTATAAAGAATAAAAGCAAGGATACTGAAAGAGTGTTGCATTATGACCTGATTAAGGACAAGAGATATACTGTTGACCAGTTCCAACTGCATGTCCCGATTACTTTGAATTTTAAGGCTGAGGGGGTAAAGAATATTAATGATAAAGTTTTGGAATATATAAGGTCTGTTGACGGTATGCATGTTATTGGAATAGACCGTGGCGAACGTCATTTGCTGTACCTTGTTGTTTCTGATTTGAAAGGAAATATCTGTGAACAATTCTCATTGAATGAAATAGTAAGCACATATATCTCTCCTGATAAGTCAGAAAACAGATATAATACAAATTATCATGACCTTCTTGAACGTAAGGAAGAAGCAAGGATGAAAGCTCGTCAGAGTTGGCAGAGCATTGAAAGCATAAAAGAATTGAAAGAAGGTTACTTGAGCCAGGTTATTCATAAGATTTCAGAACTTATGGTAAAATACAATGCAATAGTAGTTCTTGAGGATCTTAATATAGGATTTATGCGAGGCAGACAGAAAGTAGAAAAATCTGTTTATCAGAAATTTGAAAAGATGCTTATAGACAAGCTTAATTGTCTTGTTCTAAAACAGATAAATCCTGAGCAGACGGGTGGAGTATTGCATCCGTATCAGTTTACCAACAAGTTTGAGAGTTTTGGCAGGATGGGCAAACAAAACGGTTTTCTATTCTATATCCCTGCTTGGAATACAAGTAAGATAGACCCGGCTACCGGTTTTGTTAATCTTTTCAATGCAAAATATGAAAGTATTGAAAAGACAAAAGTATTCTTTTCCAAATTTGATATTATACGTTATAATAAAGAAAAAGACAGGTTTGACTTTTCTTTTGATTATAACAGTTTTGACCGTAAGGCTGAAAGTACACGTACCCAATGGACAGTTTCAACATACGGTACACGAATTATGACATTTAGAAATAAGGAAAAGAATTCGCAATGGGATAATGTTGAAATTGATCTTACCGAAAGATATAAAGATTTTTTCAATAGATATGGAATTGATATTAATGGTAACATAAAGGATGCTATCAATAATTTTCCAGAGGTTAAAAAAGATTTCTTTGAAGAATTGATGGGGTTGTT
This sequence comes from uncultured Bacteroidaceae bacterium, assembly GCA_944320965.1. Lineage (GTDB taxonomy): Bacteria > Bacteroidota > Bacteroidia > Bacteroidales > Bacteroidaceae > Avibacteroides. The sequence continues at coordinate 3,044 of CALUJO010000077.1, forward strand.
CAGACTTACATTACAAATGAGAAACAGTGTAACAGGTACAGATATTGACTATCTTCTGTCACCGGTTGCCAATGAAAAAGGAATCTTTTATGACAGTAGGTCTGCTGACAAATCAATGCCAGAGAATGCAGATGCAAATGGTGCTTATAATATTGCCCGTAAAGGCATAATGCTTATCGACAGGATAAAGAAAACAGAAAATATAAAAAATATCAATTTTGCAATAAGCAACAAAGAATGGCTGGAATTTGCACAAAACAATACAGTTAAAGTATAGGAATGGAAGACTTTATACCTACTTCAATGCTTAATGATTTTATCTTTTGTCCATATTCCATATATCTTCATAATGTATATATGGAAACGGATGAAAGTCAGTATCATGCAACACCTCAGATAAAAGGGAAAACTGCTCATACAAGTATTGACAATAAGAACTTTGCAAAATCAAAAGGTGATTTAGTAGGTTTATCTGTTTGTAGTAATATATTGAATATTTACGGAAAAATAGATTTATACAGATTTTCAACTAAAACACTAGTTGAACGTAAATTTCAAATTAACCGAATTTTTAAAGGTCAGATGTTTCAATTATGGGCACAGTATTATTGTATGGTTGAAATGGGGTATCTTATAGATAATCTTGCTTTTTATGAAACATCAACAAATAAAACAAAACCTATACCTTTACCTGGAGATACAGAGAAAGCAGAGTTGATTTCTTTTATTGATTATTTTAGAAGCTTTGATCCTGGTAAGACTTCTTTTGATGTAAATCATTACTGTCCCGTTAAAAATGGAAATTGGTCTTTGAAATAATTGAAATATAGTCTTTTACAAGCATTTTTAGG
>CALUJO010000078.1 GCA_944320965.1 uncultured Bacteroidaceae bacterium
AGCTGTTTTGAATTTCTCCAAAAAGTTTTTCTTGGCTTGATGTATCCGTTTTCGTGTGTGCTTTGGGCGATTTTTTAGTCCTTTTCGCTCCTGTTCTTCGTCAGATAGCCCGCTATCTTCCTCATCACAGAAGCAAAAATGTCTCAAAAACTCATCCCAAATCATCGCACGATAAATTCAAAACAGCTTCTTATTTTAGACATACCGCCTGAAAAGCAGGGGGTACGTCAGAATTGGACGTTTACAATAATTCACAAGAAACTACAATGCAATGTATTCAACTAAAATCATAAATGTTAGTTATGACTGAAAGAAACACATCTATAGACATATCTAAGGGAATAGCAATTTATGCCGTAGTTATAGGGCATGTAATAGCTTGGTTCTTTAAAGATTTTAATGCGGCTAATTTGCCTTATGAAGTCAGTGTATTATGGAAAACCATATATAGTTTTCATATGCCCTTTTTCATATTCTTATCGGGATATGTGTTTATGAATCCCGCAAAAAAATATTCGACTAAATATATGTTCAAGAGGATTGTTTCATATTTAATTCCTTTTGTAACGATGGGGTTCTTGCTATACTATTGGCGTGGAGGCAGAATAGACAATTATTGGTATTTTCGAACTCTAGCGGAATTCTCACTTACCATGTATCTACTTGTTTTTATAATTTCAAAAATATCAAATAGATACTTTCCTATTATCAGTTTTCTATTATTTGTGTGTTTTATGAAATTATGTCAAAAAATTATTTCAGAAAATGGAATCTTAGCTGACGTATTAGGCACTTCTCATCTTCAATTATCCATATATTTTGGATTAGGGTATTTGTTTCGTATATATAAAAGTCATGTTGAGAAATTGTTAATCAACCAATATGTCATGTTTATGAGCATGTTGTTCACATTCTTTTGCATAGTAACAGGTTTTGATCAACAACCTATCATAAAAGCAACGGTTATGATTGTGTTCTTTATGAATTTGTCTCATGTATTAGCCAATATGTTTACATGTAGACATTTAAATAATGTCGGTCAGCATACTTTAGGTATATACATTATTCATTTCTTCTTTACTTTTAAGATTTATGATATAGGGAATTGGATATTTAACATTTCTTTACAGGGGGGGGTAACAAGTAGCTTAATTATTCAAATGTGTATTGCATTACCTATAAGTATGTTTATTGTTAAAGCATCTATATTGATAGAGAAGATACTTAGGGAAATACCTTTCTTTTCATTCGTTTTACTTGGAAATTTGAATTTTATTTCAACCAACACACATAATTATAGAACATTAATTGTAAAAAAGATATGGAGAAAAAAGTAATCGCATTAATTGCATCAGTATTAAAAGTTTCAGTAGAGGAGGTTACATTGGATACGGAAATTGGTGAACTCGATGAATGGGACTCCCTGCATAATATGGAAATCATTACAGAGTTAGAAAAAACATTCAATGTGAAAATCACATCTGATATGCTTGTCGATTTAGAAGATGTGTCGGACATTGTAAGTCTTATAGAAGAATTAACAAAATGACCATGTTGGATTGTATAGAAAAACAAATATGGCAATGGGCTATTGCACAGCCCGACAAAATAGCTGTAAAGAGTGGGAAAAAATCCGTTACGTACAAAGAATTGTGTGAACGGATTTTAGGAGCTAAAACTTATCTTGTCGACAATTGTCAATTAAAAGAAGGCGATGTCATCATAATAGCGGCTGGTAAACAAATAGAATTCCTGTTTGTTTATTTCGGAGCACATTTATCTGGAATAAAAGTTGTTCCTATTGATGCAGCAACTAACCCTACAAGACTTTCATATATTGTCGATTATACAAAGGCTCGACTTCTAATCGGGTTTGACGATAATAATATAAATGTCAATAAAATAGCATTGAAAGAATTTTCAGAATTGCAAATGCCATTTTCTGAACCAAAGTTCCCATTAGGAAATCAAATTTCTGATATTCTGTTTACTACAGGCACTACAGGAAAGCCTAAAGGTGTTCCGCTTACTTTTGAAAATGAAACTGCAGCCGCGAGGAATATAAATGAGTTCATAAATAATACGAAAGACGATATAGAATTGTTAGCTTTGCCTGTCAGCCACTCATTCGGACTTGGCAGGGTAAGATGTTGTTTGTCTAAAGGAGCTACATTGATTCTTCTTGGAAGTTTTGCAAATGTAAAAAAAATCTATAAAACAATAGAAGAAGAGCATGTAACAGGTTTTACCATGGTACCTGCAAGCTGGAGATATCTCCAAAAATTGTCAGGAAACAAACTCAGTGAATATGCATCGCAATTACATTACATAGAGATGGGAAGTGCTTTTTTCTCTGCTGAAGAAAAGAAAGCATTGGCAGATTTGTTCCCGAACACAAGAGTTTGTATGCATTATGGTTTGACTGAAGCTTCAAGATCTGCTTTTATGGAATTTCATAAAGATGCATTGCATTTGGCTTCCGTAGGAAAACCGTCACCTCATACGGATATAAAGATTCTTGATGAGAACGGATGCGAGTGCCCATATCAAACCGAAGGGGAAATCTGTATTAAAGGCGAGCATGTCACTCACGGATATCTTGGTTTGCTAAATGAAAATACTTTTTGGGGCGAATACTTCCGGACAGGCGATTGGGGCTATAAAACGTCGGATGGCTATATTTACTTAATCAGCCGTAAGAAGGACCTTATCAATGTAGGAGGTAAAAAAGTCAGTCCTATTGAAGTGGAAGAACAATTGCTTAAAATAGAGGGGATAGAAGACTGCGCATGTATAGGCGTACCAGATGAAGACAAAGTATTAGGTGAAGTGGTCAAAGCGTTTATTGTAAAAAAACAAAACTCTCCGCTCACTTTTGAAGATATAACAAAACAATTGACCGATAAATTGGAATCGTATAAATTACCTGTTTATTATCAATGGATTGATGCAATACCTAAAACCCAAAACGGTAAAATACAACGTAATCTTTTAAGCGATGATAGAAATTAACGATAAAAAGGATTGCTGCGGTTGCAATGCATGTGGGGATATTTGTCATGTACAAGCTATCTCCTTCCAAACAGACCACGAAGGATTTTGGTATCCTGTTGTTGATAAAAACAAATGTGACGATTGTCATTTATGTGAGAAAATTTGCCCCATTATCAACATAGATAAACTAAAGAAAAACGATTTCCTAGAACCACTTGTGTATGGTGGATATAGCAAAGATATCGTAGTCCGTTTTGACAGTACTTCAGGAGGTTTGTTTTCCATTTTGGCACAAGCCATGTACAAACAAAAAGGTTATGTAGGCGGGGCTATATATACAGATGACTTTAAAGTCATCAATTATATATCTAACGACAAAAAGGATTTGAGGAAACTCAGGAGTTCCAAATATGTGGAAAGTTATGCGGAAGGGTTATATATTAAGATTAAAAATTTGCTCATTGCTGGAGAAAAAGTCTTAGTGTGTGGTTCACCTTGTCAGATGGTCGCATTACGCAGCTTTTTGCGAAAAGATTATGAAAATTTGATTATTGTAGACTTTTTATGCCGGGCAACAAACTCTCCGAAGGTCTTTGAAAAATATAAAGAAAACTTAGAAAAGAAATACGGTTCAAAGATTATCGCTATCAAAGACAAAAACAAAGAACACGGATGGCATAGCCTTGCCCGGAAAGTAACTTTTGAAAATGGTCAAACTTATTATGGGGAAGGACATGAAGACGATTATCGCAGAGGTTATCACATGAATGTCTTTGAACGCCCATCTTGTTATGAATGCAAGTTCAAGGGATTCCCAAGGATTAGCGATATCACATTGGGGGACTTTTGGGGCATAGATAAAGT
>CALUJO010000079.1 GCA_944320965.1 uncultured Bacteroidaceae bacterium
GCCTTCATGCTATCGCTGATAGCTTGCTTGTGAGTTTCGCTCATCGAGCGTCCTCGTAAGCTCTGACTAATACGTGATTTAGTCATATCGTTCAACTGTCTAAATTGTCTTTTCATAATTACCCTTTTATATATAAATATTAAGTAAAGTCAGAAAAGCAGGTATAGTAACACATTTTTCTTATAATCTATAGCTTGGTAAAAATATGGAAAACCGTTTTTTGTCTTTACCTACTAAAAAAGTATATAGTTCGTACGAGATACACACGTCAACAGCCCTCAGGAAGGGCTGTTATGCAGGATTTGCTTATTTTGTTTTTACCTACCGTGTTATTTCAATATGAAAATAACCAATAAAATCGTGTATTTTCCGCAAATCTTCTATAAATTTGTTCGATAATTTGTAAGGGCTTTCGACAGGAGGGTAACTATGTTAAATAGTTATCCTCTTTTTATTTATGGCACTTATGGTTTGTGTTATAGATAAATGTTTTAACTTTGTATTCAAATGGAATTATTATGAAACAGCATTTTAGGTATTCCTATCTGATAAACTTTTTTGTTGTATTGGGGGATTTTATCATATTGAATCTTGTTTTTTGGGTCTTGTACAGATTATTTTTGTCATACTTGTCAATAGATTTTCATGAGAATGTCTGGCTTGTAATGATATTAATGAATGTTTGTTATATACCTCCGTTGGTAATATTTGGCGTTAAGATTGCAAAGCGTATAGTCTATGCCGAAAAGATTGTTCAGAATGTGTCATGGATGCTGATTTTTTATTTCATATTAAGTCTTGCTGTGATAACGGTATTTAAACTTGATGAAATCTCAAGACTTTTCTTTGCTACTTATTTTTCGTCAATGTTTGTTTTGGTGAATATATGGAGACTGGTTTTCCGTTTTGCATTGAAAAAATATAGAAACAGCGGTTTTAATTTGAGAAATGCGGTTATTGTAGGGGCTGGAAAGAATGGGTATTCTATATTAAAGGAAATGAGCAGTGACGAAGGTTACGGTTTCCGTTTTAAAGGTTTTTTTGATGATAATCCGGACAATGTCTTGGATAAAAAACAGTATCTTGGTACTGTTGATCAGGCTATCGGATATATTTCCGAACATGTTGTTGATGAAGTTTATTGTGCACTTCCGGATACTGCCGAAAGTAAGACTACTGAATTAATGAGATTCTGTGAACATAATATGATTCGCTTTTTTCTTGTACCTGTAATTCATCGTTCTGTAAAGAAATCAATGAAACTGGAATTGTTTGGCGGAGTCCCTGTTTTTGTTATAAGGGAAGAACCTTTGCAGTATCCTTTAAACAGGTTTGTTAAGCGTACGTTTGATATAGTTTTTTCATCGTCGTTCCTTTTGACATTGTTTCCTATAATTTTTATCATAGTAGGTACTGTGATTAAGCTAACGTCCCCTGGACCTATATTTTTTACACAGGAGAGAACCGGTAAGAAGGGAAAGAATTTCAAGTGTTTTAAATTCAGAACAATGAAAGTTAATAAGGATTCTGACACTTTGCAGGCAGTTAAGGGTGACCCAAGAGTAACCAAGTTTGGGGCGTTCATGCGAAGGACTAATATTGATGAGCTTCCTCAATTCATAAATGTTTTGCTTGGTGATATGTCTGTAGTCGGACCGCGTCCGCATATGTTGAAGCATACTGTAGAGTATTCTGCTCTTATTGACAAGTATATGTTACGTCATCTTGCAAAGCCGGGAATAACAGGATGGGCTCAAGTTAATGGATATCGTGGGGAAACCAAAGAACTCTATCAGATGGAAAAAAGAGTTGAATATGACGTATGGTATATTGAAAACTGGTCGTTTTTCTTGGATTTGAAGATTATATACCTTACTATTGCTAATATGATTAAAGGAGAAAAAAATGCGTATTAACAGATTGTTTTGTTTGTTCCTGTTTCTTTTCGGTGGAATTCTAATATATGGCCAGATAATCGAGCCCAAACATCAGTTGGATGCTTTTGTCGAAATGGAAGGTACGGGGCATATTGGGGAGAACACTCCGTTATGGCAGGTAAGCAACCGTCATGGTTTGCCGTCGTTGAATAATTTTGGTTATGTAAGGGGAGGAATTGATTATAAATTAAAGCTTCCGCATCACTGGCGTTTTGATTCAAAGGTTGATTTGGTTGCCGGCGTTGGTCTTGACCGACCTTTTATTGTGCAGCAGGCTTATGCTGATTTGTCTTTCCATTGGCTTACATTGTCTGTTGGAAGCAAGGAGAGATCTTTTGAACAGCTGAATTCTTATCTTAGCAGTGGAGGTTTGGTCTGGTCTGGTAATGCTCGACCTATACCGCAGATTCGTATCGGGGCTTTTGATTATGTGCAGTTTTTCCGTCGTTTTGGTTTAATGGGAGAATTGTCGTTCGGTTGGTTTACTGATGATGATTATCAGTATGACCGTCAGAAGGAAACTGATGATATTGCTTTACGTGAAAATTATTGGACAAGTGGCATTAAATATCATAGTAAGAGCTTCTATATGCGTATAGGTGACCCTGATAAACACTGGATTTGGGAAATGGGCTATCGTTTGGATACTCAATTTGGAGGGGTACAACATGCGCAATATTTAAATGGAGAAAAACCTTATATTGTTTTAGGTTCTGGTTGGAAACAATACTGGCAGGCTTTGATTCCTCAGAAGGGAGATTCATCACAGCCCGAGGGCTCTCAGATTGCTTTTGCAGGAAATATGCTGGGAAGTGAACTCCTTAAACTGAACTATCAGTGGAAGGGGAAAAAGGTTTCCATATATATGGAGAATTATTTTGATGATTTTTCCGGTATGGGAAAATTAAATCAGTTTGACGGATTGTGGGGATTTGAATATAAAAACAAGAATAGTGATTATCTTGATAACCTTGTTGTTGAGTATTATCAGTCAACATGCCAGTCTGGTCCGTTGCATGGTGAGGATAATGGTGTGTTGTGTGGTAAAACGGGGGGAGGAGATAATTACTATAATAATTTCTCTTATCCGGGATGGACTCACTGGGGACGTTCAATTGGAACTCCTTTGGTAGCTTCACCAGTGTATAATGATAATGGGATTCTGTATTTTAAATATACCAGAGTGAAGGCTTTTCATATAGGAGTTTCCGGAAAATTGTCTGATGAGTTGAGGTACCGTTTCATGATGTCTTTCAATAAGACATGGGGAACTGTTTTCCGTCCTTTGATTGAGCCTTTGGAAAATTTTTCTGCAATGGCTGAATTTATTTATACGCCTCAAAAATTGGATAACTGGCAGTTTACAGCTTCGCTTGCAGGAGATGCCGGCGAAATATATGGTGATAATCTTGGATTGAGAATTAATGTCAGGAAAGTATTCAATGTTATAAGGAAGTAAAATAGAAAACTTATCTTCTGGGAAGCATTTCTGTCTGTTTTGTCTTAATATGATTTTTTGTTTTCTTAGAAGACTGTCTATAAAAGCCTCCGGTCTTTTCCTCAAAAACATTCAGTGTTTTCGGTGAAAATGCCGGAGGTTTTTGTTTAAAACATTGCAGGTATTTGCGGGTTTACCTGCGCATGTCTTTGGCTTTTTCAAATGTCCTTTCCAATGCCTTTCCTGCTTTTGTTCCTGTTTTTCCGTTCTTCCGGCCTTTCCCCTGAAAAATGCTCAAAAAAAGTTTTAGTTGAATGTTTCAGTCAATCAGCAAGTTATGCAAAACATGAAAA
>CALUJO010000080.1 GCA_944320965.1 uncultured Bacteroidaceae bacterium
ACAAAAAATGGGCTGACATCGAAATTTAAGTCAGCCCTATTTTTATATATTCAATAAATTTTTATCGGACAGCAATAGTTTAAAATATTCTTCTCCTGAACTCCGCACAAGTAATAGCCGTTGCAATAGCGACATTAAGTGATTCGGAAGTCGCTTCACCTGGGGGATAGCTTGGGATGAAGAGTTTGTCGGTAACAAACTTTTTGATTGTATCGGAGATTCCGTTTCCTTCGTTTCCCATAACGATAATGCCATTTTCCTTCAAATCCTTTTTATAGATATTGTCGCCTTCAAGGAATGTGCCGTAAACGGGCAGACCTTTTGGAAGTGATGAGAAAAACTCTTCGCCGTCAACATAATGCAGATGTACGCGACACAGCGCACCCATTGTTGCCTGTACGGTTTTGGGATTATAGACATCGGCAGTAGTATTTGAACAGATAATGTTTCTGATGCCAAACCAGTCGGCAACACGGATTATTGTACCAAGATTGCCCGGGTCCTGAATACAGTCAAGATATATGGACAATTGGTTTTCCAAATCCTTTGTATTGAGCTTTTCCTTTCTCTGACGGAAGAGGGCAAGAACGTTTTGCGGATTCTTCAGCAGACTGGCACGGCGCAGTTCGTCATGTGTCACCTCAATAACTTCCGTACTGCCTTTAATCTTTCTGTTGTTGCTTTCAAGCCATTCAGGTTCTGCAACAAGAAGTTCGCAGTCAAAGTAGTCAAGGAACTCGGCAACCGATTTGTTGCCTTCAACTATAAACAATCCGCTTTTTTCACGTTCTTTTCTTGAATCTGTTGCCTGTATTGTCTTTATCTTGTTTTTGCTAATCATCTCAAATAACTGTTTTATATGATTTACCGTCTGTTACGATTATATATATTCCTTTTTCGAGTTGTATGTCTGTTTCCCCGACTAAAGTCCTTTTAAATATGCATTTTCCGTCAACCGAGTATATAGCCACACTTTCCGGCTTTTCTGTTTTTACCGTTAACACTCCGTCGTATATGGAAATGTTTACATTATTTTCTGTCTGGCTTATTGAAGACGTTGTTGTGACATATATCATGTCGGATACTTCAGATACATCGTTTCCTGAAACAGCTTGTACGGTATAGCCGTAACGGAAGTTCTTGTGCAGTCCGGTTACTCTATATTCTGTGCCTGTTATGTTTTCAATAACGACAGGCTTGGCTTCCTCCTGCTCATTATCCTTGGTATCGTCAAGGACTACGATTCGTTCAATTATGCATCTTTTCTGGAAAGTACCTATTTGTATGTAAAGTTTATTTCCGCCTTTGTCACTTGTGAAAACATATTTCTCTATGTTGTCGGATAGGGTGTATTCCTTGAATTCATAGAATTCATCTTCGTTTGCAATTCTTGTTGATATGTAGAGTGATGATTTGTCACCGTTTCCTGAGGCTGTGAGATAGTCTCTTGCATATACTATTATAGAGAATTTCTGAGGCATGTCTATGCCGGGCAACAGCAGATTACCCGGATTCTTGGTAGTGCCGAGTTTGCACATTCCGCCAGCCTGATAAACCTTTCTTCCGTTCCAGCCCGGCTGTTTGGTATAGTTGTCAAGTTTGTCGGATATGTCGGTGCTGTGTGGAGATGTCGGTTCTCCTGCTGTAAATAGGGAAAAGTCTTCGTCTATGATATTGTTTTCGTATGCTGTGCCTGAAAGAGGTGTTACTGTAAGTGTGTATTTTTCTGCACCAATAACATTTTCCCAGTTTGCAGTGAAACCATTTCCTGTGATGTCCGTAGCTTCTAGGGTTACTGGTTTGTCTAAAGGTATATCAAGATACTTGAATGTAACTTTTCCATTGATGTTTTTTATGTCTGTTATTGGTTTTCCTGTCAGAGTTCCATCTCTGAACATTGCCGCAGGTGTTGAACTGTCGGTGAACGAGTTGTTTCCTTCAATAGGGTAGAGGTGGTTCTGCGGTAGAGTACCCGGTTTGTTGTTTGCCGGAACTATAATGGCTCCTTCCTTGCCGGATGTTGCATTTACCATGTTCTTTTCCCACGAATCCTTGTCGTAATAGATATGGCTTATAAGCATGCCGGATGAGGGTATATATTCGTCCCATCCGTTTTGCTGGCGGTTTTCAAACATGAAATATTCGTTCCTGTTATTCGGATTGTACATTATACGGGCTTCGTTTGAAGAGTTTATGTCTTCAAGTGTAACATATTCATAGCTGTTTCCGAGTTCTGTCGGCGTGAGCCATCCGATTTGCATTCTTTCTTGTGCTGTATATGAACATGGCGTAAAACTTCCGTTATTGTAGCACCCCATATCCATAATGCTGTATTTGCCATATCCTTGTCCTAATCCTCCGGTTGTTCCGTTGGTATCATACAAATCGTAAAGTCCAAGACAATGAGAAAATTCATGGCAGAAAACCCCTATTCCTGATGTTGTTACAGGTTTGCTGTATTCATTTCCTTTAAGTTCGCATGAACATGCGTATGGCTTGACTTCTTTTCCGTCAAATGTTACCGGCGAACTGTAGTAGTAGGATAAATCTGATGCGTGCGGCCATACTGTATTTGCGTCTGCACCGCTGTTTTCTCCATAACCGGCATATATTACATACACAAGATCCACTTTGCCGTCGTTGTTGGTGTCGTAGATTGTAAAGTCAATTTCGCTGTCAAGTTTTGAGCATGCCTCCCTTATCATTTCGTGTGCCTTATCGTCATCGCCGTATGAGTTATTAGTACCGTAGTAGGAATAATCATTGTCAAGCGTTACAGGCCCGTAAACATCAAAATGTGGCTGAAACAGTTCGTGCGATTGGCTTGTGAAATAGTCGTAAGCACTTCCTTTAGAGTTGCTGTCTTCGTATCCTGGCTTGTTCAGTATATCATTGAATTTTTCTCTTGTGTTTTCCTGAAGGAACTTCTTGTCTTTGAATTGTGCAAGGATAACAAGTCCTCTGACTTCTCCGCGGTTTGGAAATGCCGGTAGTTTCATTGCATTGCTTTTTGATATGCTTTTGCTCTTTTTTATAGTGCCTTCAGTCTTTATACTGTTGATTATATTTGCTTTTTTTGTTTTTGCAAGCATTGATATTGTCTTGGCATTTCTTGAATCCGAATCAAGGACCGTTTCCTGACTCAAAACAGGACTTCCGTTTTTAATGTCAGTTATGTAGTGATAAAATCCTGTTGCGCTTTTGCTTATGGCATATCCGTCTTCGGTTGTATAATAGTGGAATGATTCGTCACCATGAAGTCTGACCGTAATGACTGTTCCATCCGGTTGCTTTAACTTGATTGATGTTGGAATGGCCGGAGCTGCAAAGGCTGTGACCGTTGCAATAAGTGCAAACAAAACTGATATTATGGTCCTGCTGGTCATATAATTGTGTATTTGAGATTTTACATATTGCAAAATAACTAAAAATCTCTGTAATAACCGCCGAATTGCAGCAGATTAACGCAACAGGATTTGATAATTAGGGAGTTAGAGGAAAAACGCAGAAGTTGGGCAGACAGTTGAAAACCGTCTTAAAGCAGATTAAAGCAAAAGAACGGTTTCCTAATCATTACCCGATGAAAGTGCAGATTTAACAGTCTCTGTTTCATTTTGCGGCGTTCTGCGCAGCTTTGCTTATCAATAGGTAACTCGTTGATTTATAGTTTTGCAACCAAAA
>CALUJO010000081.1 GCA_944320965.1 uncultured Bacteroidaceae bacterium
ACAAGCGGGGATTATCAGAATTATTACGAAAACATGTATAAAAACAAATAAATGTTTTCATAAAACATAAGCGGTGAAAAGTTCATAATGAATTTTGCACCGCCGTTTTTTTTATATAAAAAATGGTTGTATATCTTTAACTTCCTTCTCTATTATTATAATAAAAAGACATTCCATAATATAACAATTATTATTACAAAAAGAATAAAGTAATCACTCTTATAATATAAATATACGTAAAAATTACAGTATAAACATCAAATCATCACCCCATATACGGCATAAAATATATACAAAAGTGTTATATAACAGTTCTAACATTTTTTATTAAATTTTCTTTTTAAAAAATAAGTAATCTGTTAACTTTGCAAAAAAGAGAATTATATCGTATTTGATTAATTTATGAAAAACAGTTGAATGATGAAACCATACGACTACAAACAACAATATTTAAGGTTTGTAATATACGCATTTATATTACTAGTTGTTTGTCATATACCTATAAAAGCACAAACAACGGAAGATGAATTGAATTCATTGGTCAGAGATTTTAATGCCCGTATCAATGCAGAAAAAAATGACTTTGAGCAATATGCCGACTCCGTAAAAAAAGCTTATAATGACTATATTGAGAAAGCGACAGCTGAATTTAACATATATAAAAACAATATCCAAAAAGTTTGGGGAGGTGATTCTATAGTCCTTGATTCAAAATATGAATGGGTTGAATATAGTGACGATTTTCTATCACGTTCTATTGTAAATTTCGAGAAAGGCAATGCTTTGGTAGAAATTGCAGTTGATCCGAACGCCAATCAGGAAGAAATTGACGAAAAGCTTACAGAAGCTATATACAATTTAATGGTCAGCCGAGGCAGCACTTGTCCCTACCGTTCACAAGTAGATCAGTCCAAGCCCATAACTCAAAATCCGGTATTAGACGGATTATTGGATTTGTCAGATTATCATATAGATTTGACTTCAGAAAATATGATGAGCCACAAAAGCTCAACCTCAAAAAAGAAAAAGACTCCTCCACAACCAGTAGTCAGAGGTGGAGAACTTAAAATTCCTCAAAAGACAGAATCTCAAAAGCGTTCGCAAAAAGACAAGACCCTGGCAAGAATCAAATTGGACGAGAAAGAAAAAAGTAAAAAAGAAGCTGCACTTTCGCAAAGTGAAGAGATGCAAAATATCAACAATAAATCCAAGGAAAACATTGCCTACCAAGTTGCAAAGCAAATCAACAAATCTGTAACTAAAGTAACAGGAAAAGACGGAAGTAATCGCAAAGTTGTTTATATTAATTTACCTTTAGTTAGTGACAATATATCCAAGTCTGCAGCTTTATATAAAGACATCGTTAAAAAATACAGCAATAAATTCCAGATTGAACAGCCATTGATATTTGCAGTAATTGAACAGGAATCAAGTTTCAATCCACAGGCGACAAGTCATATTCCGGCATACGGACTCATGCAGCTTGTTCCAACATCCGGTGGAGTACATGCATACAGTTTCGTTTATGGTGTAGAGAAAGTACCCACAAAGAGTTATTTGTTTGATCCTGAACGGAACATTGAATTGGGAACAGCCTATCTGAGAGTTTTGTACAACATGTTTGATGAGGTAAAAGATGCACAATGCAGAAGGTTATGCGTAATAGCAAGCTATAATACGGGAGCGGGAAATGTAAGCCGCGCGTTCATTGGAACAACACGTATAAGTAATGCCTATAACGAAATCAACAAGCTTGACTACAATAAGTTATACCACCATCTGACTAACAACCTGAGTACAGCCGAAGCTCGTAATTATGTGAAAGGTGTAACTAAGAAAAGAGAAAAATACATCAAATAACAAACTAATTTATTAATGCCTATGTTTTGCCCCGAATGTGGTAACCAACTAGATGATGACATGCTATTCTGCCCAGAATGCGGAACCAAGGTCGAGCTGGAATACGAAAAAAATTCTGAAGCTCCGATATTAAAAGGCATATTGTTTACACATATACCCAATCTGGCCAGAAAATTATCAGTCAGCCAACAGGATATAACTGAACTTTTAAAGTCCTATATAAAACTTAAAGCGGAACAAGGTGTCCTTTATAGACTGGCAGATGCAGGAGTTGAACAAAAAGGTTTCTTCAGTAAAAGAAGCCTTGACCAGAATTCTCCATGGTATGAATATGCCGACATTCTCAAACAAATTCACGATGAAGAAACACGAAAACGTGAAGAGCCGTCAACATTTCTGTTTATCATAGGTGGAGATGACATAATACCTATGCCTGCCATACCACATTATTTAGGGGATAAAGCAAGTGACCCTGATAAAAAAATTGATACGGATTTATTATATGCATATCCTTATGGAGCAAAGATGAATGATGCAATCCGCTCCGGAGAAATATTTTTTTATGATGCACTGTTTTATGTTGGCAGATTACCGTTAGCGACAGATGCAATATATCAGGATCTTGCCGGCTATCTGCAAAGAGCTGTCGAAAATCCTGTTATTGAGATAGATGCAGGATATGGACAGTGTGACCCTCACTGGATGAAAGTAACGGCCAAAGTAACAAACAGAATGAACAGAGAACAGATGTTTCCTAGTTACAAACCATTACCAAAAGAAATATTATATAGACAATTATTTCTTACACCTGAAGTTGATCATAAAATAATCGGCCAAGTATTTAATACAAATGCACAGCTGTTTTTCTTTAATTTACATGGCAGTGCAGCCAAAGATACATTCTATTTCTTGGGACAATCTACAAAGGACTCCGAAGACTGGAGAATTGCTGTTTTCCCTGCAGCAATCGCCGCATGCAATCAACCTAACGTAATTGTATCAGAAGCCTGTTATGGAGCCCGTTTCATTGGTTTCGACAAGGAACATAGTATGCTTTTGACTGCTATGAGTACAAACACATTAATATATCTGGGTGCGTCACGCGTGGCATACGGTCAGCCTGACCCTCGTGAAGCAAATTCTCCTGTACTAATGAATAATGCAGACATTATTACCGGAGAATTTGTAAACAATATGCTGGATGGTCTGCCGGCCGGAGCCGCATTGTTCGAAGCCAAAAGGATTATGCATCAGACTTCTGAAATCGGACCTGTAGAATCAACAACTCTAGTAGAATTTAACCTATTTGGAGATCCGACGCTATTCATAATGAACAAGAAGATGAACAAAGCTTCAAAACCTGCAACAAACACCAATATAGGAACATTGATAAATCCGACAACTGCTTCCTGCAAACTGGAAAACGTACCTATCCCAATAGAAGAAGAGACAAAACCTATGTCTTTATTGGCACAAGTTAGAGCACAGGTTGACGCAAACATAGCAGAAATTCAATCAAAAATAAACGACCAGCTCTACAAGGAATGGGGTATAAGCCCTAGAAAACCGATCAGCATGAGCCGGACAACATCAGTTAGCGGACAAAAAGGGTATGAAATTCAATACAATCTAGATGAGCATAAAAATGCGCCGGACGGATTTTACAATCTGATGAGCGTATCGTCCGACATGGATGGAAAAATAAGAAGTGTCAGAATTACCAAATAATGTTTAATCTAAAAATCATATAATATATGAATTGTTCTAAAT
>CALUJO010000082.1 GCA_944320965.1 uncultured Bacteroidaceae bacterium
TTGTGCTTATTCAAATATACAATTTGTGCAGCGGTTTTCTTCTTTAATAAACTATCACGCGAAATGTCGGATGAACCCCTTTTTTCTATATAAGTTTAAGTTGCTTGGCAACACGGCAAGCCTCAATGGAATTTGTGGCACATAATTTTGATAGAATATTCTGCCTATGCCTGTTTACCGTATGTATGCTAATGGAAAGATTTTCTGATATTTCCTTACTCTGCATACCTCTATCAATAAGCCGGAGTATTTCCTTTTCCCTTGTTGAAATCAGGTCGTTATAGTCTTGTTGCTCTAAAGAGAAAACTTTGCCGGAAACTGACTCACAGATGTAACTCTCCGTATTAGTTTTATCATCAGTAAGATTGTAAAGACACAATGCCAGCCTAATACTTCCGTTAGGTTGTATGGCTACATAGAACACCCGATGGCGCACATGATGTTTGCGACCGTCCTTACCTGTCATAGACAAAATGCTTACGAGATAATAATCCGAGCGTTGCTTTTGGGGTTTATTCCTTAAAAAATGAATAAACTTCAATTCGTCCAGATGCCTTTTCTCCAAATCTGTTGTGGAAATGCATCTGAAAATCTCTTCTTCCCAAATCGAATTGACACTATGACATTCGCCTTTGGAACATAAGCCTAAAGTTTCTGTTATGCCACCATAATATATGTAACTTGTACGTTTCTTTAGATCGCTCAATACAGCAATGGCATTTTCGATTCGGGAATATCCCTCAGCTATTAGTTTGAATCTGTCCATGCTTTCAGAAAGCCGGTCATTGCCCACAAAATCCTGCAACAAAAGTTTGTCGTTTAACTCTCTTTTTGTATTCATCCGCCTTAAAAAATGGTTATAAATCAGTATTGCAAGGTTGCCGAGAAAGCCATACCTTTGCAACGTCAAGGTTTTACCTTGTTGCAAAGGTAATGATATTTAATAGTTAAACAATACTGATTTAAGAATAAATAATGAAGATAGACCATATAGCCATTTGGGCAGAAGATATAGAATTGCTTCGCAAGTTTTACACTGGATATTTCAACATGACCAGTAGTGACAAATATATAAACACCAGGAAGAATTTCAGTTCCTATTTCTTGTCGTTTGCCGATAAAGGAGCAAGAATTGAGATTATGAACATACCCGGCAAAGACGCTCCCGCAAGCAGGGGCGACCTTAAAGGTCTGGCTCATTTTTGTGGGAAGCAAAGAAGCCGTTGATGACATGGCTCGACAATTTAAAGAAGATGGATTTGATATTCTGAGCGCGCCCCGTATCACAGGTGATGGCTACTATGAATGTGCCATTGCCGATCCCGAAGGCAATTATGTAGAAATAACAGAATAAAAGTATGAGAAATTTATTATTCATGACATTAGCTTGTCTTATGATGCAAAGTTGTGATAACGGAAATGGAAGCCAGTCTGTGGCCGAGTTGGATAATGTGGAAGTGAAATGTAGGAACTTACAGTATTCCAAAGCATTAAACTTCAATGACGAAATGCTCAAGGAGGATGGTGATATACTGCGTATCACGGCAGGCGAACAGACAGATTTGTTCTGCGATCCGAAAGGAATTGCAACGAACACCACAGCTCCCGTGTTGCTCACTCCGGTTGATAATACAAAACCGTTCACCTTTACCGCAAAGGTCGAACCACAGTTTACCGAAGCTGGGACATATTCCGCAGGAGCGATTATGGCATATGTCGATAAGATGCATTGGCAGAAACTATGTTTTGAACAGGATGAGGATGGGAACCATCGCATAGTGACCGTGCGGACAATAGAAATCTCCGATGACAACAACCATGAACGGGTTGATTCTGCAGCTGTATATCTCCGTTTTTCGTCCGACACTCAGGTTATCGGCAGCTATTACTCAGAGGATGGAAAAAACTGGCATTTAGTCAGAATCTACAAAAACGAATTTCCTGATGAGTTATATTTAAGTATCAGTGCACAAAGCCCCAAGGATAAATCACACACTTGCTTGTTCTCGGAAACCACGCTTGAGTATCGCCCTGTCGCAAATTTCCGCAAAGGGAATTTTTAAATTTCGCTTAACAACCCCCAATTAATAAACCTTTACAAAGAGTCGGATTAAAGGTTTCATAGTGATTAAGTATTACAAGCTAACGGCAGTTCGTTATCATTTGATGACTACGAACTGCCGTTAGTTTGTATCCTCTTTGGTTCTCACAATTCTTAATGCAGTGATTTCTAATGAGGGTAAGTAATTCCCCGACAAGTCCTCTGCTGTTTTATGCCTGTTCCGACCGACCTGCGGCAAAAGATAAAAATGTCTACCGATTGTTAAGTTTTTGTTAAATCTTTATCTTTACACGCTTCTTCCACCTATCCGCTCACTCCCTCAAAAAACAGCTTTTATACCCCGTTTCTCCATAGCCTGATTTTTTGTACCTTTATTTTCTTATGTTGCTGATATTCAGCAACAAAAACTCTCCTACATCAATTCCTTTATGCTCTTTGTTTTGGAATGATGTTGCCATGCTTTCAGTGATATATGCTTCAACTTTTACCTTCGACAGGTCTATGAATGTCACTACAGGCATTGAGGCTTTTACGTCAGAATATTTTTCTATGTGGGTTTGTTGTACATATCCGTCGAACGGGGCATATATTTTTGTGTCGTTCAGTGCATTAGTGGCATCGTCATAATCAGTTTTTGCCTTTTCGTAGTCGGCTTGAGCTTTTTCGTAGCTCGCAGCAGAAATGTTGTCTCTTTTATAAAGTGCAGAAATCCTTCTGTATTCCGATTCAGCCTGTGCCAGTGTTGTAGCTGTTCTTTTCTGTCTGATTATATAGTCGCGGTCGTCAATAGATGCAATCAGTTCTCCTTTTCTGAAGAATTGTCCGTTCTGCACATCAAAGGTGTTGACCGGTCCGCTTACACGGAACGAGAGTTCTGTTACCCTGTAAGGTTTTGATATGAAGGTATAACTTCTGGTGGTCTCTTTGGGAGTCTCGATTGCCTTTACGGTTTTTACGATAGTTGGTTGTTCTTCTTTCGTAGCAGTTCCTTTACATGAGAATAGACTGCATGCGATGCAAGTGATAAACATTAGTTTCTTCATAATCTTCATATATTTTTATTTGTTTTCTATTCTGTAAAAAAAGAAACACGGTTGCTTTTTTATTTATGGTATGTATGAGAAGTATGTTTTTTACAACACGTGTTCCTTGTTGGGTTCCGTCTTTACATGTGCAAATGTATGTCTGTATAATATATATGTAAACAGAGATTTCGCTAAAGCGTTGTTTGATATTCCCGAACCGTTGTTATTTCGCACTGAACCGATTGTCTCCACACGCCCGTGTCGAGTATTCCACACGCTCGTGTGGAGATCTTAGCACGTTCGTGTGGAGAACTGAACACGGCCGTGTGGAGGTAAATACGATAATATAAAAGGAATAGAACTTTATGAAATATGAAGAATTATGGCTTTTTGAATAAAAAAAACGCAAAATGTATTGTCAGTTAAAAAAAAAGTAATACCTTTGCATCGCAATTGACAAAGAGACCTTTTCGGGCGTTTAGCTCAGCTGGTTCAGAG
>CALUJO010000083.1 GCA_944320965.1 uncultured Bacteroidaceae bacterium
CTTTGCGAGGTTTCTTGTTTACGAAACTTTTTGTATCTTTGTACACGGCTGTAAAGTATATGAACAGTAGCATTTTTGAAATTGAAATATTGGAAGAGGCTCGAATCTTCCTTCAGAATCTGCCACATCAGGCACATAAGAAAATGCTATACAATATATGGAGAATAGCCGGCGGAGAAAGAAACAGCGAACTCTTCAAGAAACTCGAAAATACCGAAATATGGGAGTTCCGCACACTATACAATGGAATAGCTTATCGGTTGTTTGCTTTCTGGGATACAGAAG
The DNA here is from genome assembly GCA_944320965.1 of uncultured Bacteroidaceae bacterium. Taxonomy (GTDB): domain Bacteria; phylum Bacteroidota; class Bacteroidia; order Bacteroidales; family Bacteroidaceae; genus Avibacteroides. The sequence goes on from CALUJO010000083.1 coordinate 286, forward strand.
CGAAAACACTGATAGTGGCTACACATGGAATAATAAAGAAAACGCAAAAGACACCAAAAAAAGAAATAGCAAAGGCGGAAGCCATAATGAAACAATATTTTGATCTCAAAAAACTATAAGATATGAAGCATACAGGTAACATGAAACTTTATTCGTTGGATGAAGTGACGAACGAACTTATAGGACAAAAAGGTACGCCTGAAAGAGATGATTTTGACAATAAAGTAGAAGAAGCTTTGCACGCTTACCGTATAGGGGCTGCAATAAGGGCAGAACGTATCAGACAGCATCTCACGCAGGATGAATTGGGTGAAAAGGTAGGAGTTCAGAAAGCGCAGATCTCGCGTATGGAGCGAGGCTACAGCATAAGTATACCTTCTATGAGCCGAGTATTCAAGGCTCTCGGTATAAACACGGCTACACTCGACCTCGGAGCGGCTGGAAAAGTCGCTTTGTGGTAAAGATTTGCGTTAGAGATGAACGACAGACGTTACAAAATATAGATTCTGAGCATCTTCTAATCAATGAATGACCTTCCGGCACAGGTTTAGGATGACGTACCGGCAGATTTGCAGTTTATTCGTAGCGGGAGATTTGAGTCGTACCGGCAGATTTGCAATCTGCCGGAAAATGACAATGTCAGCCGGATTGCAAATCCGGCTGAACGGTTAAATCCGGCTGAACGGTTAAGTTGGGCTGAACGTAAAACAGCCGCCCCGGATTCCGGAGCGGCTAAGTGTATGAAGAAGACTATTCCATTTTAAATTTTATAATAATCTCAGAACATTTCCCTGTGCTATTGCCACAATTTACGACAAAATAATTAGCTTGAACAGTCGGTATGAATATGTTGTTTGCATTTATAACCTCGCTTCCGGAAGTCGGATTTTCAGAATCTCCAATATGCATAGAGAATGAGCCAGTTGCATTTGAAAGTTCAATACTTACTATTTCAGTAAAGGATGTTTCATTGTAAAAATAACCTTTACCCTTTTGGAACTGGATAGTAGACTGCTTCATTATTTGATTTGTATAGATTGAAATTTCTTTTTCTGAGCCATCTGATCCTGTTGCAGTCAATAAATGACTGCCATTATTATCTGCATAACTTCCGCCAGGAAAATCCTCTGGAGTTATTGTTAATGTATATATTACTTCACCTGCTGCAAGTTGGGTGACAGGGATTTCTATATCTTCGGTCCCGGATAATGAGAGTATTATTGTCGCAGTCCTTTCAATTCCGTCGTTTGCCTGGATTTCGTATGAAATTTTATTATCTGCCGGTACATTCTCTGCGGTTATCCAAGACGCACTTTCTTTAATGCTCACTGTGAGGTCATCAGCATTTGCATTGCGGACTCTATATGATAAAGACCCGGTTGAAGACCCTGCTGGAGCACTTATAGCTGTTTCTTCAACAAAAATTCTCGGAGTGGTGTCAGGAATCCACGGAATAAGAGCGATTTTGGTTTGCGTCCCTTCGTATGCGGCAAAAAAGTCAGATGATGAATTCTTCATCAGTTCAAACGAATTCCCGACTTTTGTTATCGTATGGCTTCCGTCAGTATTTGCAATAATAGATAATGCTACAGGGGCATCTTCGGCAGAAGCATTCCCTTTACTGTTCGGGCTTACATAAAGTTGGGACTTGTTGCTTTGAAGAGTGTAGCCTCCTTCGTATGATTCTATTGTCCAAATGTAATCGTCAATGTTGGCAATGTAATAAAATTCGTTGCAATTAATGCCGTCTATCGGAGCATTGACAACAGTTTTTGTAGATGTATAACGATTGTTTGAATTTTCGCTTGACATTAGATGCCATATTGAAGATGCATAAGCTCCGATGAGATACTGGCCTTCTTCGATCGGCTGAATTTCCTGGGCTTCTTTGATAGTAACATTCAGATGATTAACTGTACCTGCGACAAAACTTGTAGCTTCAGATACGGTCTTGACGATTTCGGTTTCCTGACCGTTTGCTGTCACGGTAACTGTTATGTTTGAGTTGGCAGCAAGTTCGAACGGAGCGGAGGTGATGTAGAAACTTCCGGTTTCTCCGTTTGTTATTGTGGCATTGGAGGCATTAAGAGAAACTGTTGATGCTACATATTGACCTTCTTTCAATGCACCGGTCTGCGGATTGATGTAAAATGTACCGACCATATTCTTTGATTCACTGTTGGTCAGCTTAATATTGGATACATTGATGTCTATACCTGAATTGTTGGTAACGTTTATTTCAAACAATGTCGATGCATGTTTCATCTGTACCACAGTATTTTCAGACGAAACAGTTGCATAACCGTAAAGCGGCCCGTTGATATGCGCCGCACTGTTTAATCCTGTCTGATTCTGTGACTCGTCACTTCTTGATCCGAAATAGACGTAGCCATTGAAATATCCTTCACTGTCAATGTCTTTAATGTAGTCATCGTATGGATATACAACATTCAGTTCTGTAATATCGCCAGGATTTGTCACTGTGCCGGAGAAGGTGTTTCCCTCGCCTTTGGTGAACTCGTTGCCGCTGTAAGAGCCGTCGGAATATTTTGCGACGACTGAGAGTGCATCGTCAGCGTCCCAATCCACTTTGTAGGCATTGCCTTCGACAGTCAGTGATGTCTTGGTCGATGGTGTGATTGCAGCCTCGATAGTGAAAAGTTCACCGTTCTGCTGTCCCTGATTTGCCTCGTTGAGGTCTTCTACCTGGCAGGCTGTAGCGAAAGCAGCGATTGCCATTAATGGGATTATTGTTTTTTTCATGGTTTTCTTTTTTACAATAAATTCAAAACAGACATTTTCGGTTAAAGTGTTACGCCGTCGGAATAATCCGGTGCATCAAGAGACATATTCTCAGTCTCGCTGCTGGCAGCGAAGCCGTTCTCTACGGAAATTTCCGTGTACGACAATTCAGGAGTCACGTAACCTGTGACGCCAAGCAAATCAGTCTTTTTCATGATAATTGTTGTTAATGTTGACAATAAGGGAAAAGACGGCACAAGGTTGACAATTAGTGATTGTGCTCCCGGAAACAAGCGACTGTTGACACCTAATAATTTAGGCAGGACGGAAGCCGGTCACCGCTGCAGACGCACAGGATTCGCCCGTTTATGAATTCAATAAAAATTAACAGATTTTTTATTGTTTATTATGCTGAAACCCTGTATCTTTGAAAATCGTTAAATCCAAAGGCACATATAAATTATAATCATAAATTGTCAACATTAACAATTATTGCTATGATGGTACAAAAAAAATCTGCCGGGGTGCCCGGATATGAGGCCCCGACAA
>CALUJO010000084.1 GCA_944320965.1 uncultured Bacteroidaceae bacterium
CCTGCGGAAATAGCTCAGTTGGTAGAGCACAACCTTGCCAAGGTTGGGGTCGCGAGTTCGAGTCTCGTTTTCCGCTCCATTTGTTCCCCTTCCTATTTATGGATGCTCGAATGGTGGAATCGGTAGACACGAGGGACTTAAAATCCCTTGGCCATTGCGGCTGTGCGGGTTCAAGTCCCGCTTCGAGTACGATATTAAGCTCTGTGAATCAATGATTTACGGAGCTTTTTCTTTATGTACACGACACTGTGCTTTTATCTTAATTATATTCAGTTTATGTGTTTCTGAGGCTCTAAGTTAAACCGAAAGTTAAACCAAGAGTTAAACCAAAATTGATTATGAATGCTACAGTTAATGTGTTGTGTTACAAGTCAAAAACTCTAAGTAATGGCGAACATCCTTTGATGATTCGTGTGTGTAAAGACGGTAAAAAGAAATATGTGAGCCTTGGTGTCTCTGTAAAACTTCAATATTGGGACTTTGAGAAGAATAGACCTAAAAGGAATTGTCCTAATAAGGAGCAGATAAATACCTTGATAAAGGAAAAGGAACAAAAATATTCAGAGCAGATTCTTGATTTTTCTTCCAGAAATAAGGATTATACTTTAACCACATTGGTTGAAACAGTTGATTCACCTGTAAAAGCGAAAACAGTTAATTACTTGTTTGTTCAATATATTGAGCAACTGAAAAAGGAGAATAGGATTGGTTATGCGCTTTCTGTTCGCCAGGTTTATTTTTCATTGTTAAAATTCAATGGGCATTTGGATATTTATTTTCAAGAAATAGATGTGAACTGGCTGAAAAACTATGAGTTTTGGTTACGTGGTCAGAAACTTGCAGAGAATACGATAGGCATACGTTTAAGAACATTACGTGTTGTTTATAATTTAGCTGTAACAGAAGGATTGGTAAAATCAGATAATTATCCTTTCAGAAAATATAAAGTTTCACGGCTACACACAATAACGGCTAAACGTGCTATTACGAAAGAACAAGTAAAGCAAATAATGTCTTATAATACTGGTTCGTCCTGCTTTTATAAGAAACTGGCTGTTGATATGTTTGCTTTTTCTTATTTGATGGGAGGAATTAATTTCACAGATATGTCTTTGCTGACTAATGATAATATTGATAACGATAGGTTGATTTATGTACGTCAGAAAACAAAAAAGACAATTATTCTACCCTTGTCTGAACAGGCGAGGGAGATAATAGATAAATATCGTGACTCCCAAAGGAAATATTTGTTTCCTATTCTTGATAATAAGAGTCGTACTGCAACTCAGGTGAAAGACCGTATTTATGATGTGCTTGCTAATGTTAATCATCATTTGAATGAAATTGGTAAATCATTAGGGCTGAAATTGAAAATAACAACTTATGTTGCCAGACATTCGTATGCTACGGTGCTTAAGCGTGCAGGAGTTTCTACGGCTATTATCAGTGAATCCTTAGGGCATAGCTCTGAGAAGGTAACTCAAATTTATTTGGATTGTTTTGATAATGAACAAGTAGATGATGCAATGAAGAACCTGCTTTAGAAAGATTATCCCACTTGCAATTATTGTGAGTGGGAGCTTTTCATTAAATTTGCGCATATAACTAACAAAAGAAAATATGGATAAGCTGAAATGGAACGACAACGCATTGTCACTAATGGAATACATAGGCATAATTGAATCTATTTATATTCCAGATTTAGACGATTATGATTATAGAATAAATGTAACCAGATGTGAAACATCAGCAGAAGCTATAGAAGAAGCAAGAAATATCCCTTTTGGTGCTACAGACTGTATGGTCATATTCAAAAGCAGATTTAACCAAGAATTATTAAGTAAACAGAATTTATACCCCCAATATATAAGTGAACGTGAAATCCAAGAACTCATTAGCTATCTTGAACTGAATACGGATAAATTCTGGCTACTGATTCTCTTTGTTTGTGATTATTGCGAAAGTATGTTCTATCAAGGCACAACAATGAAGCTTACCCCTTTGGAGCAATTAGAACAATTGCAATCTGCCATCAACCATACAGATGATACCGCAATTCTTACTTTCAAGGCAGGCAAGCAGAAAATTGTTTTGGAAGATATAAGGGCAATAAAGGCAATATCGGAAGCCATAAACAAATATCTAAGCGAGGCTGATATTGACATGTTCAAATATCTAAGCAGAAGGCAGGAAGAAGAAGTACCAACCATGTTGAAAGACTCACCGTTTATCGCTTACTTTGCTAAGATGCTTCTTACTTTCTTCAATACACAGCAACAAATCAGAGCTAAAAGAAGAGCAGGGGCTAACCATTCTATCAAAGAAATGGAGCTGGTCAGTCGATTGATCTACTTTATCAGACTGTCTATGAAAGAAGATACATGGACTGATATTGAAAATGAAACGCTCAAAGCTTTTCTCAAACAATATAAAGCCTACAGATACCCACATAATATAAGCAACATCTATCCAGAGTTTTCTATCTGACATCTTTATCTTACAATATATCCCGTTATTCAATTTCCATTTAAGAGGAATAGAATAACGGGATTTTTTATTCCCCATAACGTAATGCTATCCTTTCTACTTTTGCACTGTCAAAGGACAAGAGTTCCATGAAACAGTTGAGAAAGGGGGGAATAAAAATCCATCAGATTTTACTCCTGATAACAAGACATGAAAATCCCGACCTTTGCAACGTCAAAAGGGAACAAACGAGCAAGTGCGCATAGCTTCAGTAGTTACCGACAGACACAGTTATTAACTTAAGACCTCCGCCCACAGGAGCGGATAAACATAAAAAGATGATTAAATTAGATGCTCTTACTAAAATTGCTACTGAGAACAAAATTGCATATAAAATGAATGTAGCAAAAGTTGAAAAAATCAAGAATTCTATTAAAGACGAAACACGTATGATAGAATTGTGTTTTAAGGAGTGCGATAACATGCTTGCCGCAAAAATCACCATCCAGAATATTGGCTTTCCATTCTCTGACGAGTTTGGAGTTAACGAGAAATTCCTAAACGCAATGCTGGAAGCTATGACCGGAAATCTGGAAAAACTTAGGAGCTTTGACCCTACCAATCAATATGCAGAGGAAGGCAGTGGGCTCAAATATGATCTTCTTACTTCATTCCTGGCTGTAAAAGACTTAAAACCACAAGTGCGAAATATTAACCTAAGAGATAATGAAACGCAGCTTATAGAGGTCGTCTTCCAGTTAGGTTATCTCAGAAAGGTTAAGTTCTACTTCCAAGCAAATGATAATCAAGCCAACACACAACTCAAGGCAGCAAATGTGAATATTGCATAACAGGAATAAGGGGGATGGTGAACTCCCCATCCCTCCTTTTAATCCCCAAGTGAGAATGATATACTTTACAGCCCATAACAATGAAGTTACCCATAGGCAGATAAAAAAGCTGATGATGCAGAAGAAGATTCTTGATATTCGCTTGGATGAATCGTTTGCGTTAGTAAGTACAAAGGGAATAACTGGCATCCAGTACATGATAACAGCTGATACATGGCA
>CALUJO010000085.1 GCA_944320965.1 uncultured Bacteroidaceae bacterium
TGTCCGCACCGAATATTGGTTCACCAAAACGACGTGCGATTTTTGATTTCGGTCCTGTATATCTAGCCATAATATTTAAATGCTTTTTCTTACGCCCTCAAGTCTGACACAGAGTAAGGCGATAATTTTACGTGTACTTGAATTAAACTCTTCTTCTCTTCGGAGGACGGCATCCGTTATGCGGTAACGGTGTTACGTCTATAATTTCAGTTACCTCGATACCCGCACCATGAACGGCACGAATAGCAGACTCACGTCCGTTACCCGGTCCCTTAACGTATGCCTTAACCTTACGCAGACCAAGGTCGTAAGCAACCTTTGCACAATCCTCGGCAGCCATCTGGGCAGCATAGGGAGTGTTTTTCTTTGAACCACGGAAGCCCATTTTTCCTGCAGAAGACCAAGAAATAACCTGTCCCTCACTGTTGGCCAAAGACACGATAATGTTATTGAAAGAACTATGAACGTGAAGTTGGCCCATAGCGTCAACTTTCACATTTCTTTTCTTGTTAGATGTTGCTGATTTCTTTGCCATAACTAATTATTATTTAGTAGCCTTTTTTTTATTAGCAACAGTCTTCTTCTTTCCCTTGCGGGTACGTGCGTTATTCTTAGTACTTTGACCGCGAACCGGAAGACCGTTACGATGACGTATTCCACGATAGCAACCTATATCCATGAGGCGCTTGATGTTCATCTGGATCTCTGAACGGAGATCACCTTCAACTTTGTATTCAGCACCGATAATTTCACGGATTTTGGCTGCCTGGTCGTCAGACCACTCACAGACCTTCAGGTCACGGCTCACGCCGGCTTTATCCAATATCTTTGCTGAACTACTTCGACCTATACCATAGATATAAGTCAATGCGATTTCGCCACGCTTGTTCTGGGGCAAATCTACTCCAACAATTCTTATTGCCATTTTGTTAACTATAAATTAAAAATTAATGTTTAGCCCTGACGTAATTTGTACTTAGGGTTTTTCTTGTTGATTACGTACAAACGACCTTTACGACGTACAATCTTACAGTCGGGTGTACGTTTCTTAATTGATGTTCTCGTCTTCATATATCTCTATATTAATTATTTGTATCTGAACACTATTCTGCCCTTTGTCAAATCGTAAGGGCTCATCTCGACCTTAACCTTGTCCCCCGGAAGGATTTTAATGTAGTGCATTCTCATCTTTCCAGAGATATGCGCCGTTATTGGGCAACCGTTCTCTAATTCTACGCGGAACATAGCATTTGACAACGCCTCTACTATCGTCCCGTCTTGCTCAATAGCATCTTGTTTTGACATATGATTTTATTTCTTGCTTTATTGTTCAACTTCATCAAACGAAGATAAAATTTCAGCTTTTCCTTTACGCACAACTACAGTGTGTTCAAAATGAGCTGCTATATTTCCGTCACGAGTTCTTATCGACCAACGATCAGGCATCAAGCGAATTAAACTCTCACCCAACGTAATCATTGGTTCTATCGCTATGCACATTCCCTCTTTAAGAAGAATGCCTGTTCCAGCCTTTCCATAATTAGGGACGGGCGGGTCTTCGTGCATTTGCTTTCCAATACCATGTCCTGTCAGTCCCTTGACAATACCATAGCCACTGGCTTCGCAAAAAGACTGTACTGCCCAACTAATATCCCCGATATGTTTACCAGCAATAGCATTTTCAATTCCCCGATACAAAGATTTCTTCGTAACATCAAGCAGCGCCTTTACTTCTGGTTTAACTTCCCCAACACAAAAAGTGTAACATGAGTCACCATTATATCCATCCAATAAAACGCCACAATCCACAGATATTACATCTCCCTCTTCCAGAAGAACATTGCTATCAGGGATACCGTGTACAACGACATCATTAACCGATGTACAAATGCTGGCAGGAAAAGGCCGACCAAACGGATTTGGAAAATTCTTGAACGCCGGTAGAGCACCATTGTCCCTTATGAATTCTTCTGCAACCGTATCTAACTGAAGCGTAGAGACTCCAGGCTTTATATGCCTTGACACTTCACCAAGAGTCTTTCCGACCAACCGATTGGCCTTACGCATCAGTTCAATTTCATCTTCCGTCTTGAGAAATATCTTCATCAGTCCAGAAACATGGCTTAATATGCCGAAACGGTGTTGCCATGCCCACGGACACGCCCAGAGTTGAGCAAGCCGTCATAATGGCGCATCATCAAGTGGCTCTCAATCTGCTGGAGTGTGTCAAGCACAACACCCACAAGAATGAGTAGTGATGTCCCTCCAAAGAACTGAGAAAAAGCGTCCTGCACATCTAACAAACCTGCCAAAGCCGGCATAATGGCGATAAAAGCAATAAACAGCGAACCAGGCAAAGTTATACGAGACATTACTGTATCAATATAATCTGCCGTGGCTTTACCAGGCTTAACTCCTGGAATGAAACCATTATTACGCTTCATATCCTCTGCCATCTGTGTTGGATTCAAGGTTATTGCTGTATAAAAATATGTAAACGCAATAATAAGAGCCGCGAACACTATATTATACAACAAACTCCTATGATCCATAAGTGCCCTAATGACATAACCTGTCTGATCGGTTGAATACTGAACAACTGCCAAAGGTATGAACATCAAAGCTTGTGCAAAGATGATTGGCATCACATTTGCAGCAAACAACTTTAACGGAACATACTGACGTGCACCGCCATATTGTTTATTGCCTACCAAACGTTTTGCATACTGTACCGGGATTTTCCTTGTTCCTTGAACCAAAAGCAAAGATGCGCACACAACAGCATAAAGAATGGCAATCTCTATAATAAACATAACCAGACCACCACCAGAAATGGCTGTGAAGCGAGAACTCAGCTCCTGAATGAAAGCCTGCGGCAACCTTGCAATAATACCGATCATGATTATCAGTGAAATACCATTACCGATACCTTTATCCGTTATACGCTCACCCAACCAAAGGACAAACATACTGCCGGCAGCAAGGATTATTGTTGCAGGGATCATGAACAACGACCAGTCAATACCAGACGCCAAAGCACCATATGCCTGCATCTTCAAATTCATCAAATACGAAGGTGCCTGGAACAAGAGAATGGCAACAGTCAACACGCGAGTGTACCAGTTGATCTTCTTACGTCCGCTTTCACCCTCGCGCTGCATCTTTTGAAAATAAGGCACAGCAACGGCAAGAAGCTGCATCACAATCGATGCCGAGATGTAAGGCATTATTCCCAACGCGAAAATAGATGCGTTAGAAAAAGCACCACCGGAGAACATATCCAACAGCGACATAAGGCCGCCACTGGTCTGCGTTTGCAATTTTTGAAGCATTGAAGGGTCTATACCGGGAAGTACCACATAAGACCCAAAACGGTAAATTGCAACAAACGCGATGGTGATGAGGATTCGCTGACGCAAATCCTCAATCTTCCAACAGTTCTTCAGTGTCTCTATAAACTTTTTCATTTACTTAGATTATAGTTGTGTTACCACCTACTGCCTTGAT
>CALUJO010000086.1 GCA_944320965.1 uncultured Bacteroidaceae bacterium
TTGATCGTGATTCATATTTCTTCTATTTTTTAACCTTTAATTTTCCAAAATGTATCTCACTATTTCAGTTGATGGGACTTCAATATTTTAAACTAAAATAAAAAGTTGACTGTTTTATTTTATTTAATCTAAAGATATTTGATTGCTATATTTTATTCATAAGAAAGAGTTTATTGCCATAACATTTTTCCCTCACGAAATACCACCAAGTATTTTTACGTATCGAACTTACGGATACCAAATATAAGCACTTGTTGAAAAATGTTCTAATATGCTTTATTATTTCGAATCCTGTCAAGCAAGTCGATAATCTTATGAATTTCAGAATAAGCTTTCAAATCTTCCGGAGTCTCTTGACATAAGAGACACAGTTTTTCCGAATTATTCATAGCTCTTTCCAAATCGCCATTCTCTGTCAAGTATTTATAGAGGTTTGTCTTAATGAAATAGCGTTTTGTTTTTTCATATCCTGGCATATACTTCTGTAGTTCAGGTAGTAGTTGTTCGTAACTTTCATATTTACGGCAAACCACATTAGGCAAAAAATGCAGCAAAAACCAAAACTCCGTACAGGGGTTAGTCTCAATGAATCTCACCTTATCTCCATACTTTTGGGCAGAATACTTCTTCTTGGCATTTTTATAAAGCTGCATTTCAGAAGGAAACTGCAATAGCCTGTCCATATCGAACAGGCATACTACATAATCATATTGCTTATCCAAACAGGATTCAACCAATTTCAAGATATGGCGTATATCGCTATGCTGTGGAAAATCAGGAGCCACTTTAAATGGATAACGACATGCTATTCTCAAAGAATCAAAATAAAACCATTCTGTCTCTCCTTCTCCTATAATAGCAATACTTTTTGTTACTGTTTGTACCATCGCATCAATCATTTAAATCAAAATACTGGCTACCCAGGAATGGCAGTTTCACTAATTTCCCTTGTTTATATGCATTATAAGGAGAGAGATTCTTATGTAGCCCTAAAGCTGAAAGACGAACTACATTTGTTTCTCCCTGTTCATCTTTATCCGTAAACCATATTGTATCACGGCGTATAAATTCCTCATTTAACAGGTTAATGTCATGAGTAGTCAATAACATTTGTGACGTCTGATTGCTATTAGCCAAGAATACTTTTATGAAATAAGATAGCAATTCATAATGAATGCTTGTTTCAACTTCATCTATGAGTACAAACTGATTCTTTTTCAGAAGGAAATTCAGTATTACAGCCATTCCTAAAAATCTCATAGTACCGTTTGATTCATACTCTTCAGATAATTCATACAAACCATCCCCAGCCCTATGAGTAAATGTTAATTCTGTATTTGTAATTTTGCCTTTTTTTAACATTTTTGATTTTGCATCATCATCAATAGGGGCTTTCTGAATCAGTTGTTCCAATTCGGGTGTGATAAGCTCCTCTTCTTCATGAAGAGTAACATCTTCAATATTAAAATCCGAAGCCTTTAAAAAGTTCAAAATAAATTTTTTCAGATCTCCATCCTTGTCCTTATCCAAATGACGTTTCACATATCCCGACAAAAGCATTCCAGGAGCAAGGACATCTTTTACCTGCTTTGCAAAATAGTCATAGACATCATTTAGCTTAGTCTTCTCTACATTACTGTTGCCAAAAGCAGCAAGTACACTACAATTATTTATGGTGTTTCCTGCTATGGCATCCTGATTTTTCTTTGCCATTTTCAGGTTTGTTCCAAATTCTATAACTGAAGAATCTGTATCAGGGTTATAGCTACGGCTATAAAGTTTTGTAGGACGTATAGATTCATATACAGTTAATGTTTCGGAATATATACGCTTTTTATCAAGTTCAAAGCTAAGAATATACTTCAACTGGTTCACATAAAAGGACATAGACATCTTTGTCATTTTAGTCTTTGATGCTTTGTCTAATAAAAAGGGAACAGCTCTAGTAGTATCATTACGACCTTTCGGCACCCTTAACACCAGCATCTTGAAAAATTCTATAGCTCCCAGCACATTACTTTTACCAGATGCATTTGCCCCATATATTATTCCTACTTTCAGTAATCTTACACCATCCTTAACTTCATAAGTGTATTCATCCGACATGAAACTGTCTGATGAAGGTTCAAAGCTTATTTTTTGAGTCGACCTTATTGAGTAAAAGTTTTCTACTGTGAATTCTGCTATCATAATCAATCTATTTCTTCTTTGATTGCAAAAATATCAAATAAAACGAGAAAACGCAATATTATATTCTAGTTTTTTGTAAATAAATTACCTTTTTTGGATATTATAATGAAAATAATATTGGATTATTCGCTATATTACCTTTACTTTATCCCCGTATTCATATATACGTTCATTAAAGTAATGTCAAAATAAGGGAAGAAAAGAGATGGCTGCGCCATGAAAATGGACTCAGCCATTTTTCTCTTTTGGCTGCAAATTTTATATGCAATCCGGTTGTAAAGGTCAGTCCCCAACGGTCACTCCAATCAAGTACAAAATACCTCACTTGGAATCCGAAAATATCCGTGAGTTCACCCTCGATTTTACAGCCCATTTTGGCGAAATAAACCCCGACATGCTCCAAATATACTACTTTTCATCTATTTAATGATGTGTTATGGGTAAAAATCGCAAGAATAGAAGATATGCTTTTTGTTGACATCAGTTGTGAAAATTCATAATGCTCCTGAAAATGTTTTCACCGGATTACCACGCTGAAGCGAAGAATGTTTACTCCAATTGGCAGTATGGAAGGCTATTGTGGCAGCGTTTTGTGAACGCTGCAATTTGATAAGAAGCAGGTTGCGGGCTGTCTCCCGGTTTTGGTACTGAGAACGCCTGGAACCGCATTTGACTGAAAGCCCGGTAGGAAGATGAGTGGCACGTACCGCTGTCTCCACTTTATTGACATTCTGCCCGCCATGCCCGCCGGAGCGCATCGTTTCGTAAACAATGTCTTTATCAGACACTTCCGGAAGTGTAACTGGTTCGATAAATTCCACTCCGACAAACCAATTTTTACGAGGATAGCCGGGACGGTAACGGTTTGACGTCGCCCGCCACAGTATAGTCCCCGCCCACTCCAGCTCTTTAACGTCATCGGTTTCAGCAAGAAACAGCATCGACATATAGCAATCCGGCTCCGTATTGTGCGGTTCGCTTTCCACAAGTTCTGCATCCGGGAAATCTTTCAATAGTTCCCGGGCCACAAGTGCAACACAACGGGCACATTCCACCGGCCCTCGTCCGGCTGTAAGTTGTATATACTTCTTCATTTGGGAATATCTTTGATATTTAAGCGGGGTTTGACCAT
>CALUJO010000087.1 GCA_944320965.1 uncultured Bacteroidaceae bacterium
CAGTCCGTTTATACTTAGCATAAGCCCTCCAGTTTCTCCACCAGTGTTTTCAGCCCCTGATAGTCTAAGCCTTTCTTTTGTATGCACAAGCCCTCACGGGTTCTTATCGTCACCATGATGCTTCCTTTATGGGGAGTTGTACGTTTGGGCTTGTCTTTAGCAACATCCTGCTGTTCTTCATTACCAGCCTGAATCAACTCTTCAGGAATTCCTTCCACTTCTACAGCTACAACCTTCTTTTGTGTCTTCTTGAACCAGTCATAGAATGCCGTGTATGGAATATTGTTGCTAATGCAGAATGAGTTGATGGAAACCCCTTTGGGTTCACCTTCGGTCTTGTAGAGGAACCACAGTCTTTCAAAGTCTTTTTCGCTAAACATAATCTTTCAAGTTTTAAGTTTAGCACGAAGGTATGGGAAAGAGCAATGCTAGTCAATACGCCAATTTTGGAAGTTTACTAAATAATAAAGCTTCACGGCATCTTAATATGTTCTACCGGAGGCTTTATATTATTGTTTATTATTTAAAAAATCTGCTGAATATTCCATTCTTTTTTTTAGGACATGTTTCATATGCGTTATCGGATTCATTGTAAATATCCTCATATGTCAATTTCTCTTTTATCATCTTGTATATAGTACCCCAGTCGGGTAATCCTCCAAGATTTCTGTCGTCGATAAATAAATCAGCTTTCAGTTTTCTTGAGAAATGGTCGTGTGTTGTTTTTTCTTCCGGATAATTACTGTTTGCGGCATAGAACTCCAGCCCTCTTTCCTTGCAGAAGTTTATAGCCTCTTCCAGCAACTTTCCTTCTCTTACGCTCCATAAAATCAGAGTATGTTTTTCTTCTTTCAGTTTTTTGAGCGTTTCTATGGCAAATGGTATCTCCTTGCCTATGTATGGATATTTGTGCTCTACGATTGTTCCGTCAAAATCTACAGCTATTATCATGAATTACTCTCCTTGTTTATTTGTTGTATTTGTATCTTTCTTCTTGAAATTCTTTCTTTTGTTTCCGGTTTTTTTGCCATTTCCCTTTCTTGAGAAAGTTTTCTTTTTGGCTGTTTGAGGTTTGTATTCCGGACCTTCTCCCAGTTCGTCAGGTATTTGCAGCTTGTATATTGTCTTGTCAAGGAATTTTTCTATCTGATAGAATTTTGTCTGTTCCGTTTCGTTTACGAATGTTATTGCGCATCCGTCGTTATTTGCTCTGGCGGTACGTCCTATGCGGTGTACATAGTCTTCGCAGTCATGAGGAACATCATAATTGATAACCAGTCTTATGTCATCAATATCTATACCTCTGGCCACAATGTCAGTAGCCACAAGTATGTTTACTCTGCCGTTTCTGAATTCGTGAAGGATTTCTTCTCTTTGGCTTTGTTCAAGGTCTGAATGCATTTCGCCGACACTGTGCCCCATACGCGACAATGCTTTTGCGACTTCTTTTACCTTGATTTTTGATGATGCGAATATTATTACTCTTTCGGGTTTCTGCGACGAGAACAGGTCTTTTATTATGTTTAGCTTTTGCGCTTCATAACATATGTATGCCGCTTGTATTATTTTCTCGGCAGGTTTTGATACCGCCAGTTTTACTTCTACAGGATTGTTGAGAATATTTTCTGCCAGTTGTCTGATTTTCTCCGGCATTGTTGCCGAAAACATTATTGTCTGTCTTTCTTTTGGCAGATGCTTTACTATTTGCAGAATGTCGTCATAAAATCCCATGTCAAGCATTCTGTCGGCTTCATCCAGAATGAAGAAAGAAACCTTGGACAAGTCAACGTATCCAAGGCTGATATGGCTTATCAGGCGTCCCGGTGTGGCAATGACCACGTCTGCACCTAGAGTCAGACCTTTTTTCTCCTGTTCAAATCGTACACCGTCATTCCCGCCATATACGGCTACTCCTGATACAGGCATGAAATATGAGAACGCTTCCATCTGTCTGTCTATTTGTATAGCCAATTCGCGGGTAGGGGACATTATGATACAGTTTATGGAGTCTTCAGGGTATCCACCGCTGCATAGTTTGCTTAGTACAGGCAAAAGGTATGCTGCAGTTTTTCCCGTACCTGTTTGTGCTACGCCAATCAGGTCATGACCTTCCAACAACACCGGTATTGTATGTTCCTGTACCGGAGTACACTCTTTAAAATTCATGGCGTCAAGTGCGCTGAGTACGTTTTCGCCTAAATCCAATTCTGAAAACTCCATTAAAATTGATTGTTTTATGATATTCTTTTAGAGAATATTTATTCTTGTTACTAGTATTCCGCAAAGTTAATCAAAATATGCTTTACAAGCCATATAAACGTGATTTTTTTACATTTTGATATTGTTTTAAATGCACCTTCGAATTGATTTATATCATAGAAATATGTTTAACAACATAAAAAATAATGTAAATATTATGCCTCTTGGTAAAAAATACTTATCTTTGCCACGATTTCAAAAATTAAACATGCTGGTTTACAGGTTTCCGTGATGGAAATTCAGCGTGAAAATAATGTTCCGAGGTGAAATCCCTGTTAAGGACAGGCTCGGATAGTATTAACCAAAATCACATTACATGATTAAAAGTGTAAAGCCGATTTTTGTTGTATTAGTATTCAGTTCCTTAATTTCTTTCTCATTTATTGAGAAGAAAGATCCTACAGAGAAACTGGTACCAGGCGATAAGGCACCAATACCAGTTCTTGAAAATGAAAAGCAGACGCTCGACCTGCATGCCGGTGAAGGCAAATATACTTTGTTGAGCTTTTGGGCCGGATATGACGCTATGTCAAGAATGAAGAATGCTGAGTTATGTCATGCATTGAAAAATTCGGACCGTATAAAGATGATATCTGTTTCATTGGACCGTTATGAGTCTGTATTTAATGCGGTAGTAGAACAAGATTGTCTGGAATCTTCGCTTTGTTACAATGAAACAGGCGGCAGGACATCCGAACTCTATAAAGAGTTTGGCCTGAGAGAAGGATTTGCCAATTATCTGATAGATAATGATGGAGTGATAGTGGCAAAGAATGTTTCGGCCGGTGATTTAGCCTCGTACTTGAATTGACTCAAGTCGGTTGGTACGGGTCCTGAAAGATGAAATAAATGAATACAACAAAAAAGCAAAAGAGACTGTCTCAACATTGATACTGAGACAGTCTCTTTTTTATGTACGCTCAGCATGAGTATTAGCTAACGGGTGCAAGTCCCCAATGAGCCCTAATAGCGGGAATCATAC
>CALUJO010000088.1 GCA_944320965.1 uncultured Bacteroidaceae bacterium
TTTCATCTTATGGCGGCAATGGGAAGCCAACTCTCCGCTTTCATCCTTGCGTATAAGGCCGTAAACGGCTTCATGGGCAACGTTTATACCCTCCATCCTTAAACGTCCGGATATCTGCCGGGGAGACCATTGCTCGGTCTTTAGCAGTTCGATGACGCGCCATTTCAACGTCTCGGCAAGACCTCTGTTCCCGGGCGCATGACGTTGGCGGGATTCCGCCATGTCATGCGCCTTGTTCCATACATACCTGCCGTTCGGCGTAGAGTTACGCTTTATCTCACGGCTTACCGTCGATTTGTGGACCCCTATGGAACGAGCAATCATTTCCAGAGTCTCACCCTTTTGTTTTCCCAGGTAAATTCCGTACCTTTGCTCACGGGTTAAGTGCTTATACATAATTGACAATACAAAAGTAATTAATCCGTGGGAGACAGCGGTCTCCCTTTTTTATTTTGTATTGCCGGATGACCCGAAGCCCGGCTTCCACCGCCTTTCTCCGCCCTTTCCGCTACGCTCCAAGGACGGAGAAAGGCGGTGGCGGAGTTGCACTTCTAACTTGACGGTGGGTACAAAAAAGAAGGTGTGCTTTTTGACACACCTTCTTTTTGTTATCCCAATTAGATATTTAAAATAAAGCCCCCTATTTCAATCAGATAAAACATAAAAATTATGGCTCACCTGAAAATACAGATGAGCCATAAAAGACATTATAGTTTTTGATACCATTACAGCATTATATATATTGCTATCACAATTATTTAAACAAAAAACAGTCCGACTGTAAAAATAACCATAGTCCAATTTAGTCCGGCAATAAACATGGTACGAAAGAAATATTTTATTTTAGAATCCAGCATTCCGGTCCGACTTAAACGAAACAACATGGAATGCGAAGTTACTTCATCAAAGTTCTTTACGGCATATATAGCTGTAAAAATAGCCGGAATTGCAGCACCGATAATTGCCGTTAAAAATAAAATCCATCCGTCTGCATTCAAGTTTCCTTGCTGATTAAACACAAGCTGTTCTTTATCACCGATAATAAACATTGCAGGCCATACCAACAATGCAAATAACCCCTCCAATTTGGAGATACCCCAACATAGAAATGTTTTCATACTTATTATTTTTAATTAGTCTTTATATTAATAATATATGCGGCAAATATAAATGGAGCTTGCTCAGAAAAGTATGGCAAGCTCTATTTATAAAAGTCATTAAATAAAATCCAATATGTCTGTTTGGCTTCAAACTCTATATTCAGAGAGAATCATAGTTTTATGAACGGCTTAATCCAAATAGAATCAAACCTCCTATAACCAAAACCAATATGATGACTCCCAACCAGTTGATTATTGTGGAGACAAGCAGATATACTAAATATACAACCAAAAGTACACCTATTACTTTTAAAGCAACAGAAAGAAAATTCATCATTTGTGTATGCTTTTGGGCTGCTACAATAGAATTTATCTGAACAAGTTGCTGAATCAGTAAGGCTGATGTAAGCTCCTGCCCTGATGAGCTTTCTATAATCCTAGATATTTTAGACAAACTTTCCTCATTCAATTTATTGTTTGTCGCAATATTCATCTTTAAAACCTGGTCTATATCCGATAATACCCCTTTTGATGCTAAAACAAACGATTGAATAGCTTCTGCAGATAGTTTGTTGTTTACGCAAGCTGTAATAAATTTTGATATATTCAGTGGAGAAGAGTCTCCTAATATTATTCCTAAATCCGATAAACTTTTCATGGTCGTATACATGTTATATATATTTTCTCACTTATGTTGTCGCTGATATCATCAAGTATTTTATTGATATTATAGTCAATATCATATTTTTGACTGTTCTTTATGTCTCTTATCAAATTAGATATGGCTTTGTCTTTCCACTCATATTCTCCTATTTTGAATGTAATGTTATTAGGATTTGACTGTATTTCATCATATTTTGCCGAATATGTATATTTTTCTTCCCAGTCGCCTGTTATATTGGTACTTATGGTACATCTGTCTTTCTCTAATATCAGAAGGTTATGCTGCTTGGTAAGTCCCATATACTTTTTTGTTATGAATACAAGTACAAGTTGCTCCTTGTTTTCCTTTAACAAATTATTCTTTTTCATCAGATTATACACACCATCATATCCGCCAAACTCTGAATCATTTAGATTTTCTTCATGTCCCATTATACGCAGATTCGTTCCTCTGTTTCCGTTACCATCCAAGTCCTTATATTCATTATCATAATGGCATAATACTTTGTACATATATTCATGAAAATCCCAACCGCTTAAAGTATTGGCTATACTTTGGTCATATTTTTCAGCATTTTCTATAATCGTTTCCTTGTAATGTTTTCTTTGCTCAAGTGATGTTGCCGGCAGATTATAAAATAACAGATACAAGTTTGTCTTGTTTTTCCATATAGACTCATACTCTTTATCAAGGCTCAGTAATCTGTTCTGGAAATCATCATCCATACTTTCTTTTTTCTTGTTATCAAAATAATATATGCACTTCAACAGAAAATCAAAATCATCGTTTCTTTCGGTTGGAGAATATATATTTTCATTTTTAACTTTAAGGAATGATTGCATAAGCAATTCTTCGAATGATATAGGCATCGTATTCCGTATTGAAGCCATTGAACGTATATTCACAGATGCCTCCCTGTATCTTTTGTTCTTGATTTTACTTAGACATGCATCATATTCATCAATCCAATTAATGTATCTGCTGTTTTCATGTTCAATATTTTTAGATGCGCTCATTGCCATATAAAGCATGTCAGGAGCTGTTTGTTGAAGCTGTACCTCATCGTTCTCGGTTTCTGAACTCAAGTAATATGAATATCCTCTGTCATCTCTAAAAATATATATTTGTAATTATTGCTGTCCGATAAACTCGATAAAATATAAAAATATCCCTCTCGACCATTGTGTATTCAGTGGTCGAGTCT
>CALUJO010000089.1 GCA_944320965.1 uncultured Bacteroidaceae bacterium
AAATCTGTCGGACGTCCAATAATTTCAGAGTTCATTAAATTTTAGATTCTTATAAAAGCTCCCCCTAATGGAGCCAAAATAGCTATGATGTCTATTATCTTCGGGAATAGAATGTGAACTTTCCGTGAGTATAACAACATGGCAATAAACAAACCAATCGCCCCACCATGGCTTGCCAATCCTTTGTATCCTATAAACTCGTAAACACCATTAGCATTTTCTCTAAAAGGAATGAATATTTCAATTATATGAGAAGAAAAATATTCAAAATCATAAAATAGACAATGCCCAAGTCTTGCACCTCCAAAAATGCCAATAACCGCATATATAAAAAGGTTCTCCATTGCTTCAGGAGTATAAATCTTCTCCTTCTTGTATATATGCCCAATAATGTAATAGCAAATGACAAGACCAGTAACAAAAATCAAACCATAATATTGAATCTTAACTGGACCAAGGCTAAATATAACAGGATTTATATCCCAATTTATGTATAATATTGGATTAATTGTATTTGAAATTTATAATTCTGTATTTACATGTTTTTCTATTAATTATTATTCATATTCTCCTTCGAAATGATAAACAAGGCGAGGGAAGTCATCATATTTCTTTCCGTCCACCCATAACTCCAAAGGTGACATATTGAAATTCATGGAGTTCATATAAGTCACTGCATCACCACCATAGTTCATGGAAAATACAAGACGAATGGAAGGAGGCGCTCCATATCCACCTAATATAGTGACATCTTTTGGATACAATACGAAGTGAATGCAACCAGAATCCCATTGTAAAAATTCATATCCGGCCATAATAGGCACTTCACCTATCTCCCGCAAACGTTCTGCAATTGTTTCGTCTGAAATCAGATCCGATAGGGGCTGTAATGACATATTGAATTTGAGTGAATCTCGCGAAACAGCTACTGCATTTTGCAGTTCTGTTATATTTGAACCTTGATAATAGGCTACTTGTACAGATCCGTGATAAGTTCCTTTCATGTCAAATAGAGCTTGCTGTACTTCTTCTTTAGAAAATCCCTTTTCGTTTTTGTTGCAACTTGTAAAGCTAAGCACACTAAGGAATAATACTAATATTCCGAATAAGTTCTTTGTTTTCATATTGCTTTGATTCAATAGATTATAGTTCTTATTTACTTTTATTTTTCCTATTGTTTTCTATTTATATTACATACCAGTTATAATTTTAGGTATGATTACTCGTTACAAATTTTCTTCTTTATAGTACAATAATACCACAGACAAGGATTATAGCCGGTGGTTATATTTTAGTTAATACCAACAGTATAAGAAGCCACAACCGTTTTTACACCAATTTCGGGATATTTATTCTTATAGTATTCAGTAAGGTCTTTATATAGATACACTATATTGGGGGCTGGATTGAAAGATTTTGATTTGGCTGAACGACCCACAAATACGTCAAATGAAGGATAGTTTGTTTCGTTACCTTCTTCGTCTAAGAATGACCATCCTATAAATCCTTCAACATTCCCTTCTGGAGGTAGTAATTTATAGGATTCCGGCATTTTTTCCGGATCTTTGTTTTCGCTTTTTATAATACACGGCCCCAGTGTATTTTTATCATCTTTTATTGCAAACCATCTGAGTAATGCATCCCCACCTCTGTACAGCAAATAATGATAATCCAATGGAATGATGGAGCTCTCTTTCAAATCTGTTTCTATTACTTCTTTCTTATCAGCTTCAACAGCATATTTATATTTAGGTAAAACATGCTCTTCATAAAACCATTCTGGTATAAAATGTAACGGCAGATTTTCCGAATTTTTTTCTTCTTTTGACAGAACGTCAAGCAAATCATATTCTGTCCATGCAGGTTGCCCCATGCTGTGATCCAAATAACTTGTTTCGCTTACTTTTATTTTATATTCATATCCCTTTTCAAATTCAAATCCGTCAATATACCCCATGGCTTCCCAGTCTTCGGCATTTTCTTTTTTTACTACATAAACTTCTTTAAGAAAATTATTTCCTTCTGACCATATTACACCAGGCTTCATTTCCGATGCGACAGTTAAAACATACTCTTTGTAGTCCGTTATTTTTCTGCCATCTTCGTCTTCTTTATCACAACTGATAAAGTTGAATGTCAAAAGGAACAGCATAAGTATTCCAAATAAATTCTTTGTCTTCATATCACTTTGGTTTATAGATACATAATTTTCTATAGAAAATATCCAACAAAAGTTCATATTAGTACTTCAAGAAATCAAAATACGTCCCTAAATTATCGAATTTCTTTTTAATGACCAAGTGTTTTATGATTTATTCCTGTTTGGTTCACAGAATTTTCATTAGCCCACTTTTCTTGTATCAGCATTTGTTGCGTTATCGGGAAATACGTCCCCTTTTATTTCCTCTTACAAACCGTTTGTCTTTTATGAAATCCGTCGTATATGTGGACTATGATTCTCTGTCATTCATGCTGTCACTGGTAGAGAAGCAGTGAAGGCACGGGCTACCTTTGCCGGAAGAATCAAATGCCGTTTTTCCGCTGTTTTTTCTTTGTCGCAATCCCTTTACGA
>CALUJO010000090.1 GCA_944320965.1 uncultured Bacteroidaceae bacterium
CAGGTCGAAGTGCTGTTCAAGGTCTTTTGTAAGGACTGTCATCTGGAATTCTACGGTAAACATAGCCATTCCGTTCCGGCATTCTGTCTTTATCTTGTTTACGTTTGGAAGAGCTCGTAATTCTTCTTCTATCATGAGTGCCACTTTGAGTTCAACCTCGTGTGCACTTGCTCCCGGATATGGCACTATCACCATTGCCTGCTTGGCAGAGACCGCAGGGTCCTCAAGTTTTGGCATCTGTATGAATGACAGTATTCCGGCAATTATTATAGCTGTTACGAACGACCAGAATAGCATTGGTCGTTTCATAAAGTATTCTGTAATTCTTGTCATATCAGTCCTCCGACATTACTCTTTTCCGGTTCTTCTATTACTGTTACCTTTTCTCCCTCCAGCAATGAGTTCACTCCTGCACGTACAATCCTTTCTGAGCCGTCCAGACCGTTGCTGACAGTTACTTTCTCTCCTGAGAAATTGCTGTCAATGGTTATGATTCTTTTTTCTATCGTTGAATCTTCTTTCAGGACCCATACGCAAGAGTTGCCATCGCTCTTGAATACTGAACATAGCGGTATATTAAAGTTTCCGGTACTATCAGTATTCTCATTTACAGTCAAACATACCTCTATGTTCATGCCCGGAGTAATTTGTTTTTTCGGGTCTTCTTTAAATTTCAGACATAGTTGGTATAACTGGTTCCCGTCTGCTTTTGGTGATATGCTTATGAAATCCATAGGATATGTTTGTGATTCTTTTTCTGACGAAACCCTGCAGTCATAACTTATCACGTTATTGATGACTTTAAATGTACTTGACGGTAAATCGGTATTGACCTCCAGATGCGAGACATCAAGGAATGTAAATAATGGTGTACCTGCATCAACCATCTCTGCAGGCGAGAAATTTACTGTCTGTATGTATCCGTCAGTTGGTGAGTATAGTTTTGTATATTCAAGCTTGTTTTTGTTTACTTGAAGTTGAATTCCAAGTTGTTTCAGCCCGGCATTAGCTTTTTCGTAATCATTTGCCGAAACGCTTTTCTGTTCAAACAGCTTTCTTGTTCTTGCCACTTCATCTTTCAACTGGTCATATTGGATTTGAAGAGCATCAACGCCTAATTTATAATCTGCATCGTCAAGCTCTGCAAGAAGCTCGCCTTTCCTTACACGATCCCCTTCCTTTACGTGTATGTATTTTATCTGTCCGGCAGTTTTAAATCCTAAGCTGATTTCGTGTGCTTCACGGACTATTCCTGAATAACTTTTTGTAACAGTTTTACACGATGGTGAGGGACATGTTACTTCAACACTATGAACAGGTAAAGAGCTCTTTTGCGTTTTGCCGCATGAGCATAATATACATATTAATAATGTAGATGTACATACTAAATTCTTTTTTTTCATACTTAATATGTTTTTATGTTTATAATATACTCTTTTTATTGTGCAAAATTGCCGATTTATTTATTCCCTCATGTTATCAAAAAGGATGGCAAATTGGTCAAAAGGATTGATAAATGGTGCATAATCATTTAATTTGTATATATTTGTTCTTCAAAAGGTATAATATGATTTGTTATGAAAAACGATAATATTTTTTTGAACTTAAATCTCAGTGATTTGTCAGCATTGCCGGATGCCATTCATATTGACAATAAGTTCATACTTATTGATAATTTTGATGATACGGAAAATGATGAGAACACTAAAGGATTGTCGTTTGCCAATTATCCTATGAAATTATCTTTTACAATAGTTATACTTATTGTTTCAGGAGGAATAAAAGTCAAGATTAATCTGGAAGATTTTGAGGCGGGTGCGGGTGATGCCATTACCGTATTCAAAGGGAATATAGGTGAATTCTGCAGCCTGTTGCCAAATACTCGTATTGCAGTTATTGCCTTTTCTGATGAATTTTTCAATGTGATGAAGCATATTGGTACTGCCATTTCCATACAGCAGCAGATTTATACAAACCCGGTGTCGCACATTGAAAAGGGATTCTTTGAAGATTCGCTTGACATATATAAAAAAATGAAATCAAAATTGTCCGAAGTTGATAATATATTTCGCGAAGGAGCTCTTCAGGGTTATACTCAGGTTTTGATGTTCAATGCCTACTATTATTTTACCAAAATGAAGAATAATGTGAATAGCTCTTCTGAATATAACAGGAACCAGGAAATCTATTCCCGTTTTATTCAGGCTGTTCAGAAGAATTACGTCCAAGAACGAAGTATAACGTATTATGCGGATTTGTTATGTATTTCGCCAAAATATCTTTCGCAGGTAATAAAGAATGTTACGGGAAGACTTGCCGGTGAGTGGATTTCCGATTATGTAATACTTGAAGCAAAAGCATTGCTGAAAAGTAATAAATATACGGTACAGCAGGTGTGTGATATGCTGAATTTTGCCAATCAGTCTTTCTTCGGAAAGTATTTTAAGAGGAAAACAGGAATGTCTCCTAAGGCTTATATGAAAAGCTAAAAGAAACGGATAGAATTGTTTTTGCGCAATCCTGTCCGTTTCTTTATTTTCTG
>CALUJO010000091.1 GCA_944320965.1 uncultured Bacteroidaceae bacterium
CAGTCTGAATATTTTTCATACCTTTGTACCGTAAGAGTTTCCCGAACAAGCAAAGCGATGCAGACCACGGCAATTAGAACGGTTACCAACTCATTACCCGAAAACGAGGTAATTCTTCTAACTCTCTTGATTTCAAAGAGGTATATTCCTTATACAGATTTACGGAAATATTTTTGTTTGTGCAAAGTATATGAGCCGTAAGAGTCAAAGTATCAGCTAATACCTTTATATTTGCATTTCATTCAAAAACAAAAAGACAGTTGCTTGTATGGAACATAGTTTTTCGGTTTCCGGGATTTCCGGTAAAAAGGAACAGTATGAAGAGTTCCTTAAAATGTATTCGGGACTTATTGAGGAAGAACGCGATGCTACTGCATTGCTTGCCAATACGGCTGCGGCACTTCATGATGCTTTTGGATTTTTCTGGATAGGGTTTTATATGGTTAAGGAAGACAGACTTGTACTGGGACCTTTTCAAGGGAGTGTTGCGTGTTACAGAATAGCAAAGGGTAGGGGAGTGTGTGGTACAGCTTGGGCTGAGGCTGTTACACAACTTGTTCCTGATGTTGACAAATTCCCGGGTCATATTGCTTGCAGTTCTTTGTCACGTTCGGAAATTGTAGTTCCGATTATAAAGGATAGGACTGTTATCGGTGTACTTGACATTGACAGTGACCGACTTGCAGCGTTTGATGATGATGATAGAGTGGGGTTGGAAAAAGTTGTTGAATTGCTTGTCATGAAATTATAGTATATCGTTTTCTGCTTTGTCAGATTCTATCTTAGACATAGCTTTAAATAGTAATTGGGAAAATACAAGTGTTGTAATTTGATATCATACAATCTAAAATTACTATTTTTGCATAGAAATAAAGAAAAATCAAGATAGACAAATGATTTTTGAAGATACAATATGTGCGATAGCTACGGCTCAAGGAGGTGCAATTGGTGTTGTACGTGTTTCTGGACCGGAAGCGATTAGCAAATCAAATGAAATATTCTGTCCTGCTGGAGGTTCTGCACTTGTTGAAAGAAAGCCTGGAAGTGTTGTTTTCGGTGTGATAAAGGATGGAGAAGAGATTTTGGATGAGGTGCTTGTGACTTTGTTCCGTGCGCCGCATTCATATACAGGAGAGGACTCAGTGGAAATATCCTGTCACGGTTCTTCATACATATTGCAAAGAGTTCTTCAGTTGCTTATAAGAAAAGGTTGCCGACTTGCTGCACCAGGAGAATATACGCAGCGTGCTTTTCTGAACGGAAAGATGGACTTGAGCCAGGCTGAGGCTGTTGCCGACCTGATTGCTTCCACTTCAAGCGCAACCCACCGTATGGCGATGAATCAGATGCGTGGAGGATTCAGTAAGGAACTTGCCTTGCTGCGTGACAAGCTGCTGCATATAACTTCACTGATGGAACTGGAATTGGATTTCAGCGACCACGAAGAACTTGAATTTGCTGACCGTTCTGAACTTATGTCATTGGCAGAGAAAATTGAATATACTATAAACGGTCTGTGCAATTCGTTCAGTTTGGGAAATGCAATAAAGAACGGAATACCTGTTGCTATTATAGGTGAGACAAATGCCGGTAAATCTACCTTGTTGAATGCTTTGCTGAATGAAGAAAAAGCGATTGTAAGCAGTATTCACGGTACAACCCGTGATGTGATTGAAGATACTGTCAATATTGACGGAGTATTGTTCCGTTTTATTGATACTGCCGGTATTCGTGAAACACATGATGAAATAGAAACAATTGGTATTGAACGCACATTCCGTAAACTAGAACAGGCGGATATTGTACTTTGGGTACTTGACAGTCTGGAAGCTGATATGCAAATTAAACAGTTATCTGACAAGGTTCTTCCGTTGTGTGAAAGCAAACATCTGATATTCGTCCTAAACAAATCAGACTTGAATGACGGTAATGAATGGGTCTTGAATGGAATACCGTCTTCAGCAGAAGTAATAAGGATTTCTGCTAAGGAGAAGACAAATATAGATGTGCTGCAAAGAATGTTGGTCAAAGCGGCAAACTTGCCTTCAATATCACAGAATGATGTTATAGTAACCAATATCCGTCATTATGAAGCTTTGACACGTGCACTTGAATCAATCCGTCGTGTGAAAGACGGATTGTCTATGCAACTTTCCGGCGACCTTGTATCACAGGATCTCCGTGAATGCATATACCACCTTTCAGATATCGTTGGTGAAGTAACTACTGATGATGTTTTGGGAAACATATTCAGGAATTTCTGCATCGGTAAGTAAATACTTGATTATCAAATAGTTAAATTGATTACAATCGATTGATATGGCGCTCTTTACGGGCGCCTTTTTTGTTGCTCAAGTATCGTTGATAATCGTTGCTAAGCCTTTTTACGCCATTTTTTGTACCTCCTGTGTACCTCACCACGAAATCTGAGGATTTTCGTTGGTAAGGTCGTGGAGAACTTTTACGCCATTTTACGGGATTTTACGGAGTTATACAAAATATTGGAGAAATAAGGAGAAAT